>JACQZN010000130.1 GCA_016213845.1 Candidatus Wallbacteria bacterium | reverse complement strand
GCCCAACGGCCGGACAATCGCCTCGAGGGCGCGATAGGCGAGGCGCGTGTCTGCATCGGTAAAGACGATGACGTCTCCCGTTGCGCTGCGGACAGCCAGATTCTGGGCGGCCGTCTTGCCGGCCCTCTCCGTGAGCTCCAGAACCAGCACTTCCAGCTTCGCATCGGCTGAGAGCTCGCTTTGCAGCTCGTCGCGGCCCGCCAGTGGGCCGTCGCTCACCGCCACGATTTGCAGCAGCTCCGCAGGATAGCCGTTCATCGCGATGTCCCGGACCCGCTCGCGCACTCCTTCGAGAGCGGTGGCCCCCGGTTCGCCGGGCGGCACGAAGGTGAAGGTGACCGTGACCTTCGGGCGGCCGTAACCCCAGCCGCTGGCCAGCTTGGGCCGCGCAAAGGCAGCCATCGCGAGGACCAAGGCGGGATACGCGACGAAGGCGTAGACGATCCACGCGGCGGACAGCCAAAACAGTGTATCCATGCGGTTTCGGCCGGAGTCTACCACGTCCGGGGACCTCGGCCTCGCCCTCGGCGAGGCAAGCCTCCGTAATTGAAAACCGCCCCGAGGATCGCTCCTCGGGGCGGTTCCAATGACCGTTAGTGGACCTTACTTCGCCTGGAGGCTCCGGGCGGAGAGGACCTTCTGCACCTTGCCGAAGACCCGAGCGTCAGCGCCCTTCAGAGATGCGCCGAGCGACCGGGCGGCCTCGTCGGAGAGCTCCGTGGCCTCTCGGGCCATCAGGTCCGTGTAGGCAGCGCGCAGCTCGGACGGCATCAGGGGGATGCGGGCCACCCGCTCGCCCTGCGTCGGAAGCAGGAACGAGAGTGCGTCGGCCATAACAGCCTTGCGGCTAGCCGCGCTGTCGATGCCCTCGAAGCCGAACGCCAGGTAGACGACGCGACCCTTCTGGTGCTTGACCTTCAGCCCGGCCGGCCCGTTGTTGGCGCCGTAGCTCAGGTAGGCCTCGGCGCCGGCAAGCGCTTCGATCTTGTCGGGATAGCGCTGGTTGTTGGCGCCGTCCCCACCCTCGATCTTGAAGCTGAGGCCGCTGCCCGAGATCTCCTTGCTGCCCGACGTGTCGGCGACGAACTTGCCCTTGATCTGCGACTTGTAGAAGTCCTTGTCCTTCAGCTCGTAGCCGACGTCCTGGCCAGAGATGAAGAGCCGGCCGTCGGTCGCCAGGAAGGCCTTGAGCGCAGCCTGATCGGCGTCCGTGAGGGTCTCGCGGTACTCCTCGCCCGTGTACCAGATCACCAGCGAGTACTGGCTGAGCACGTCGGACGCGCCGGCCAGGGCCGAGCTGTTCAGGAAGGAGTACTTCTGGCCCGCGGCGTCGAGCGCCTGCGTGTAGTGGTTCTTGTAGTCGCCCTCGCCGGCATCGGCGACCACCAGGATCGGCGGAAGCTTGGCCAGCTTGAACGTCGCGTCGGTGGTGTTGCTGGCGGTGATTGTCAGCTCCTCGCTGGTGAGCGGCTCGTAGCCGAACGCCCGGACCAGGAACTTGTACTTGCCGCCGGGGAGGCTGACCGAGAACGACCCGCCGTTGGCCGCAGTGCTGATCGGATCGAGCGGCGTGTCGAGGACGGTGATCTTCGCCTGCAGCTCCTCACCGGTGGCGGCCGATACGACCTTTCCGGAGAGGGTGCCGCTGGCGGCTCGGGCCAGAGCCACGTTGACCGTGGTCTCCTGCTGAGCCTGCAGTGTGATCCCCGTCGGGCCCGACTCCGTGAAGCCGAAGGAGCTGGCCCGGAGGGTGTAGTTGCCGGCCGGCAGAACGAACCGGAAGGCGCCGTCGGAACCGGTCTGGATCACGAAACCGTTCTCCTGGATTCGGATGGTGCCCTTGAGCCCGGCGCCATTGGAGGCGTCGGTCAGCTTGCCGACAACCTTGCCTCCGCTGACGGCGATCTGGGCCGCGGCCAGCGCATTGACCCGGCCCGAGCCGAAGGTGTTGTCCTTGCCCGCCGTCCCGAGGTCGTCAGAGGTGGACTCCAGCAGCTCGCGCATCTGGTTGATCGCCATGCCGGGGGAGGCCTGGAGCATCAGGGCGATCAAGCCCGAGACGTGGGGCGTGGCCATCGAGGTGCCCGAGAGGTTGCGGTACCCGCCGCCCGGCTTGGCCGAGGTGACATCGTGGCCCGGAGCGGAAACATCGGGCTTCGTGTACTGCTTGCCGTCCCAGGTGACCGGGCCGCGGCTGGAAAAGTCGGCGATGGAGTCCGAAGACGTGGTGGCACCGATAGCGAAGCTCTCGAGGAATCCGCCGGGGGTGCCGACCGAACCCGCGCCCGGGCCGGAGTTGCCGGCCGCGAAGTTCGGGAAGATGCCGAGCCGGACCCAGTTCTTGGTGGCATCCAGGAAGACCGTGCGGCCCGGGCCGCCGCCCCAGGAGTTGCTCACGATGGGCGGGGCGTCGTTGGTGGCCGGGTTGCCGTCCGGGTCCGTCATCCACTGCATCGCGCCCAGGAGCCAGTCTGTCTCGGCGCTGCCGGAGCTGGAGAACGCCTTGGCGGCGGTGATCTTCGCGCCGGGGGCGACGCCGATCGCCAGACCGCTGGTCGCGCTGCCGGCAATGGTGCCGGCGCAGTGCGTGCCGTGGCCCTGGTCGTCATAGGGCGCGGGCTTGTTGTTGACGAAGTCCTTCCAGGTCACCATCTTGCCCTTCAGGTCGGGGTGCTCGAAGTCGACACCCGTGTCGATGAGGCCGACGGTGACGCCCTGGCCGTCCAGGCCGTAGACCTGGCGCAGCTCGGGAATCTTGAGCTTCTTCAGACCGTAGGTGAAGGTGACATCGCCCTTGCGGGGATGGAGAACTTCCTTGGGGAGCGGGCCCTCGCGGGTCGGCTCCAGACGGATGATCTCGTTGGGAACGATCGCCTTGATGTCCTCCCGGGCGGCGATCTTCTCGATCGCTTCGGGAGTGGCGACGCAGCTCACGGCGTTGACGAGCCAGAAGTGCTTGACGTTGCGGATCGACTTGTCGGAGGCAGCGAAGACGCCGAAGTCCTTCTGGGCTTCGTGGGCGTTGGCGCGCAGGCTCTCCTCGAGGCGCTGCCGGGCTTCGGGGCCTTCGGCTGCGGGCGAGTCGATATTGAAGTTCGGCGCGTCCTTGAACAGGACGATGACCTTGACGCTGTCACCGGGGCCCGCCTTGTCCAGCGCCGACTGGACCTTGGGGTCGATGGCCGCCGCCGCGAACAGCGTGCTGGACAGCAGGAAACTACTGATGACAACCGAAGCCAACGCTCTCTGCATCTTCTCCTCCAGGGCTACTTGGGATACTGGGTACTGGAAACCGTAATACTACGTTCTTGCGATCTGCCTGAGCTTTGGGAGTCCGCTCCACCTGTACGTCGCCAGGGGCGAAGAGATCGAGCGTGCACGCGCTATCGCGCGGAAGGTACGCAATTCTAGGGGCATGACACTGAATTGTCAAGCTCGAATGCGGTAGAATTTCGCTCCCACGCCCCGTTCGCACGAGGCAGGCTTGAGGCTTGAGGAGTGAGGCTTGAGGACTCAGCCGACAGGTCTCAGCTGTCAGGAGTCAGGCCTCACCCCACGATTCTCGATTCTGGTCCCTCAAGCCTCAAGCCTCACTCCTCAAGCCTCACTCCTCAAGCCTCAGAGGCTGTGAAAAAATCGCCCCTTTCTCAAGCCGGGCCATGGACAGGATCCGCTCGGCGTGGGATCATCGCTGCGGAGGTTCGACAGCGAGGAGAGCGGCATGCAGGGCGATTCTGATC
>JACQZN010000125.1 GCA_016213845.1 Candidatus Wallbacteria bacterium | reverse complement strand
GGGGGTTCTTGATCTCGTGGGCCACGCCGCCCGCCAACAGTCCGATGGCCGCGAGCTTCTCGGAGTGGATCAGCTGCTGCTCCAGCCGCTTCTTCTCGGTGATGTCGCGGCAGAGCACGATGACACCCTGCAGGGAGGCGTCGTCGCCATAGAGGGGGTGCGTTCCGAAGCCGATCAGCGCGGTTCCCAGGCCGATCGTGCGGGTCTCGCCGTCGGACTCGACCTCCATCTCCTGGTAGTCCTGGTTCGACTTCTGATGGATGGTCTCCTTCACCACGGGCAAGAGCGGAGCCAGCGTCGGAAAGTCGAGCACGCTGCGACCCTTGGCGTCCTCGGCGTCGAGCCCGAAGAGCTTGGCGCCGGCGGGGTTGACCAGGTAAATGCGGAGGTTGGTGTCGATGACCATCAGCCCGCTGGCGAGGCTGGCGAAGATGTTGTGGAGCGAGAAGTTGTCCTTCTTCAGCTCGCGGGTGAGGGCGCGGTTCTCCTCCATCACGGCGTAGTGATCGTGCGCGTGCTTCAGCATGATGCGAAGCTCGCCGACCTCCCACGGCTTGCGGATGAAGCCGTAGATCTGACCGCGGTTGATGGCATCGGCCAGCGCCTCGATGTCGGGGTAGCCGGTGATGAGCAGCCGGACGATGTTGGGATACTGCTCGCGAACCTTGACGAGCAGCTCGCTGCCCGTCATCCCCTCCATGTGGTAGTCGGCCAGCAGAACGTGGATGGGGTGCTTACCCAAGAGCTCCAGGGCGCCCGGGCCCGACGTCGCCGTGTAGACGTCGTAGGTGCCCGCGAAGATTCCCTTGAACAGCTCGAGGATGCGCTCTTCGTCATCCACGACCAGCATCTGACCTTTTGACATGCTTCCTCCGGACGAGTTGGGCTGAGTCTACTACACGGGCGCACGGGCCGCGGACGAAATTTCCCGATGGCGGATCGGGCCCGGCGGCGCTAGACTGGTGCCGTGATGGGACGCGGGATCTTTGTGGCGGCCATGCTTCTTGCGAGCGCTCTGGCCGCGACGCTTCCGGCACAGCCGCTTGGGGAGACACCGGTCGGCACGCTGCCCGTCGAGGTTCCGACGGCTGGCGTCCCCGAGGCCGGCGTCCTGGCGGGGCTGCCGATCGTGGAGCGGCTGCCCGCAGGCGACCTGCGCTTCGAGCTGAAAGTACGCCTCCGGGAGCAGAACCTGCTGCGCCGGGATGCCACCGATCTGAGGATGCACCTCAACAACGCCTCCGGCGACCCTGGCCGCGCCCAGCTGGCGAGCTCGCTGAGGCTGGGGCTGGTCGGGGCGCTCAACCGTCTGGCCACGATCGAGACCCGCATAGCCGCCGTGGAGCGCGAGCTGGGGCGTCGCAGGGGCCTTGCCCGCTGACGGACCCGTGCGTACAATGGGCCCGGTTTTCGTCGACGGGCGAGGGCAAACGGGGGAGCAAGCGGTCCTCGCCGGCGAACTCCAGGAGGCCCCTTGAGACGCTTGATACCCCTGGCCATGGCCCTCGTTTTCACGTGCAGCCCGGGAGCCGGACCTGCGCGGGCCGACTCCGACGAGCTGGGCGAGCTCAAGAACGTGCAGAAGCTCAAGGGCCTGGCGAAGCCCGAGCTGGTCAAGGTGATGAAGACCTTCGCCGCCGCGCTGGGCAAGAAGTGCGACTTCTGCCACGTCAAGGGCGACTTCAGCTCCGACGACAAGGACCACAAGCGCGACGCCCGCATGATGATCGACCTGGTCGCCAGCCTCAACGACAAGTTCTTCACCGACCCGAACGGCCCGCGAGCGACCTGCTTCATGTGCCACCGCGGCGCCGAGAAGCCCGTCTTCAATCCGTAGTCAGGCTCGAGGCTCGAGGAGTGAGGCTTGAGAAGTGAGGCTTGAGGCTTGAGAAGTGAGGCTTGAGGAGTGAGGCTTGAGGAGTGAGGCCTGACTCCTGAAGCCTGATCCCTGAGGCCTGACGCCCGACGCTACCGATCGATGTTATCGGCGGCCTTCTGATGCGTGCGCTGCACGGCGAGACCGACGGCGGTGGCGGCCCCGATGATCACCATCGCCATCATCGAGACGATCAGCGCATATTCGACCATCCCCTGACCCGTCCTGGTTCTGCGAAGCATCGCTCCCAGTATACGACACGCCTGCATGGGCGCCAACCTCGCCCCCAAGCCTGGGATGGCCC
Source organism: Candidatus Wallbacteria bacterium (assembly GCA_016213845.1). Classification (GTDB taxonomy): domain Bacteria; phylum Muiribacteriota; class UBA6191; order JACPRK01; family JACPRK01; genus JACPRK01. The sequence continues at coordinate 10,007 of JACQZN010000125.1, read as the reverse complement.
GAGTGTTGCGTGACGAGTCGGCATGAGCCGTGCGAGCCTGCTGCTGATCAGCAACGATGACGCGCTGGCCGAGACCCTCCGGGCTGCGCTTCCGAAAGGGGCCCGGCTGGACCGCGTCCGGACCGGAAGCGACGTGGCCCCCCACCTGATGGCCTCGCCGCGAGACCTGGTACTCGTCGACGATCCGCTACCGGATGCGGACGGTTTGCAAGTGCTGGAGATGATCTCCGGCGCCTGGCGCGATTCCCGCGTCTGCTTCGTGACCACCCGCCACGACCCGGAGCGCGAGCGAGCCGTGCGCCGTCTGGGAGCCATCTTCTATACGGCGCGCCCGGTCGAGCTGGACACCCTGAAGCGGCTGCTGCAACGCGCGCTTGCGCCCGGCGTTTGACCCCGCCGGGTGTGCCCGGCAGCTCCAACGCCTGTACCGCCGGGGGGCGGCTACTCCAGCCCGAACTTCTTGAGCTTGGAGTAGAGGCCGTGGCGGCTGATCCCCAGCATCCGGGCGGCCCGCACCTTGTTGCCCGCCGTCGCCTGCAGGGCACGCACCAGGGCGTCGCGCTCGGCCTGGGCCACGGTCCGCACGCCGCCCCGCGTCTCCTCCGTCGGACGCGAGGGTGCTCCGGACGCGGAGACTGTCTGTCCCCCGCCCGAGATCTCCTCAGGCAGGTCGACCGTGCTGATCCACTGCCCCAGCCCGAACGTGAACGCCCGCTCGATCACGTTCGAGAGCTCTCGAACGTTGCCGGGCCAGTCGTAGCGCAGGAGCATGTCCATGGCCGCCGTATGGAGCCCCGCCACGTCGCGCTTCTGACGCTGATTGCAGCTGGCAATGAAGTGCGTCGCCAGGCTCGCGATATCCTCCACTCGGTCTCGCAGCGGCGGGATCTTGATGACGTGGGTCTGGAGCCGATAGTAAAGGTCACGGCGCAAGAGCCCCTCGTCCACCGCCTGATCGGGTGCCCGGTTGGTGGAGGCGAGAATCCGAATCTCCACGCTCACCTCGCGCGTGGAGCCGACCGGCCGCACCAGCCGCTCCTGCAGGACCCGCAAGAGCTTCGCCTGGGTCTGCTGGTCCATCTCGGTGACTTCGTCGAGGAAGAGCGTGCCGCCGTCGGCCGCCCGGATGAGCCCGATGTACTCATCCAGCGCGCCGCTGAAGGAGCCCTTGCGGTGTCCGAAGAGCTCGCTCTCGATCAGTTCGGGGGGCAGCGCCGCGCAGTTGACCGGCACGAAGGGCCGCCTCGGATCACCCGAGCACTCGTGAATGGCGCGGGCCACCATCTCCTTGCCCGTCCCACTCTCGCCTGCGATGAGCACGCTTCCGCTGCCGCGGCCCGCGGCTCGCACCTGCTCGAGCACCTTCAGGATGGCCGGGCTCTTCCCGACGATGCCGTGGAAGCTGTCGGGCGCCCCCGGGCCAGGCGCCGACTCGGCGCCGGCGCGCCCCAAGACCCGGTCCCGCGACGCGAAGAAGGCATCGGCGAACAGGATCATGCGGCAGTGGGACACCTTGTCCAGGATCAGGTACGTATCTGGCGGCAGCGGCTCCTTCGCTCGCCGTTCCAGCACGCGTGTCGAGGCCTCCTCGAACAGGTGCAGCACTGCCACCACCTCGGCATAGCTCACAGACCGGGCCAGCTCGGCCCCCGCCGACCGCTCCAACGTTGCGAAACGCTCCATGTCGCGCTCGAGCAACGCCCGGAGCATCTCGTCCAGGTCCGCCGCATAGACCCCCGCCATCGCCGACGCGTCGGGCATACCACCCTCGGGGAACCTGAGCTGGTAGAGCTCGAACCACTCGCGGACGACCTCGTCCCGGTGCTCCGAAAGCAACCGAAGAGGTTGGCGCAATGCGTCAATCTCCTCGAGCCCGAGGATGTGGAAGTAAATGCTCATCGAACCGTGCCCGGCCCCAGATCATTCTGGACTGCCGGTGCCCATCGGTCAAGCCGGGACGGCTCCCGTCTACTTCCTATGCCGCGACTGTGGGGACGACCAGCCGGGCCGTGTCGCGCGCGATCACCAGCTCCTCGTTGGTCGGGATCACCCAGGCCTCGACTTGACCCGAAGAGACACGCGTTTCGAGGTCCCCGGGCGCGAGGTCGTTGAGGGTGGTGTCGAGGGCGAGCCCCAGGAACTCCAGCCCCTCGCAAGCGCGGGCGCGAACGTGCGCGGCGTTGCAGCCGATGCCCCCGGTGAACACCAGACCGTCGAGCCCGCCCAGCGCAGCCGCGTAGGCCCCCACGTACTTTCTGAGCCGGTAGCAGAACACGTCGACCGCCAGTGCCGCCATCCGGTTCCCGTTTGTCGCCTCCTGGAGCACCTCGCGCATGTCGGAGCTGACGCCCGAGAGGCCGTACAGACCGCTGTGCTTGTTCATCAGCGTCGTCGCCTGGGCCGGCGTCAGCTCTTCCTTGCCCATCACGTGCAGGATGAGCGCCGGGTCCAGGTCGCCGCAACGGGTTCCCATGACCAGTCCTTCCAGCGGTGTCATTCCCATGGAGGTGTCGACGACCTTGCCGTCCTGGATGGCAGCCACGCTGCAGCCGTTGCCCAGGTGGCACGTCACGACGCGCAGCCCGCGCTTTGGCTCGGCGCCGGTCACGGACAGGAACCGCTGGTAGACGTAAGAGTGGCTGGTCCCGTGAAAGCCGTAGCGGCGGATACGGTGCCTCTTGTAGAGCACGTAGGGGAGCGCGTAGAGATAGGAGCGCTCCGGCATCGTCTGGTGAAATGCGGTGTCGAAGACCGCCACCTGGGGAACCCCGGGCAGCACGCGGGCGCAGGCCGTGATGCCCTTCAGGTTCGGCGGGTTGTGCAGGGGCGCCAGGTCGACGCACTCCCGGATCGAGGCCAGGACTTGGTCTGTGATGAGCGCGCTCTGCGTGAAGCTCTCGCCGCCATGCACGACCCGGTGGCCGATGGCGCCGATCTGCGAGCGATCCTCCAGGACTCCGTCCCGGTGCCGGTCGGTCAGGATCGAGAGGATCTGCTCCACGGCCTGGCCGTGGTCGAGAACGTCCGGGCTCTCGCGATGCGCCGGCCTCCCGGCGGGCGCGTACGAGAGCGTCGCTTCCGCCATCCCGATCCGGTCGACCAGGCCCGTGGCCAGCGTGCGCTCCCCCTGCATCTCGAAGACCTGGAACTTGACGGTGCTCGAGCCGCAATTGAGCACGACGACGATCATGGTCACCTCACGCCGGCACGGCCGGACTGCCCGGAACTGGACTGTCGTAGGAGAAGAAGCCGCGCCCGGTCTTCACGCCGAGGTGACCGGCGCGCACCATCTTGCGAAGCAGCGGGCACGGCCGGTACTTGAGCTCCCCCAGCTCGTGAAAGAGCGACTCCATCCAGAGAAGCACCTGGTCGAGGCCGATCCGGTCGGCCATTCCCAGGGGCCCCATCTCGAGGCCGAAGCCCAGCCTCAGCGCCGCGTCGACGTCCTTGGCGCTGGCGACGCCCTCCATCACCATGTGCATCGCCTCGTTCAGCATCGGCACGATGCCGCGAGTCGTGATGTAGCCCGGGTACTCGTTGACCTCGACGGAGGTCTTGCCGAGCACTGAAATCCACTGCGTCACCGTTGCGAAGGTGTCCGCCGAGGTCGCAAGGCCTCGAACCACCTCGACTACGGGTACACGGTAGACGGGCGGCAGGAAGTGCATGCCGATGGCCCGTTCCGGGTGCTGCAGCACCTGCGAGATCTCGCTGACGGACAGAGTGGCCGTGTGGGTCACCTTCACCACGTCCGGTCCCAGCACGCGCTCGAGATCGCGGAAGACCTGCTGCTTGGCCGCGAGCCGCTCCGGCACGGCCTCGACCGCCAGGTCGACGGGGCCGAACCCCTCCTTGTCGGCGGTGACCTCCACGCGCGCCAGGATCGCCCGCTTCTCAGACTTGGTCAGGCCCCACTTGGCGATCTGGGCGTCCAGCTGCAGACCCAGCTCGCGGTGAACCTGCCGGGCGCGCTCCTCGGAGATCTCCACCAAGACCACCTCGATCCCCGAGGTTGCGGCGACCTGGGCAATTCCCTGCCCCATGGTGCCGCCCCCGATCACGGCAATCTTCCTGAAGTGAGTCATCTCGAGTCTCTCCCGTCCCGTGAGTGTTCGCCGGACTGGGCCGCAAGTTGCGTGCCCACAGGCCGCTCCCGGGACGCGAAGTGAACCAGTTCCCCCGACCCGGACGGCACAGCGGCGCTCACGGTGCCCCAGAGTAGCGCACCCCAGCTCCGGCCGGGAGCGGCTGATCGCATGCCGATGTGCCCCGGCCCCCCGCGTTCGTCGTATCGGGTCTCGAAACTGACCTGCGCGTTCAGGCGGTCGTCAGCTCGTCGCCCAGGCGGCGCAGCTTGAAGCCGATGAACTCGATGACTTCCTTGCGCTCGCGCTGACCCAGGCGCTGGAACTTCTCGAGCAGCGACTCCTCCTCGTTGGAGAGCAGCTCCTCGCGAGGTTTTTCCTTGAGCGCGCGGGACGCAAACCTGCGGAGCGCGGCGACTTCGTCCGGAGTCAGCTTCGACTCCGCGTAGGCCTCCAGCATCTGCGCTCGAGGAATGCTCAGCGCTACCGAAAGACGCTCACGAAACCGCTCGGATCTCGGAACGGCTTGCCCGAGCTCAATCTTCGAGATGTAGTTCTGTGAAACGCCCACCTTGGCCGCCAGATCGCGCTGCTGCCATTTGCGCGCGCGGCGGTACTTCTTAACGAGATCTTTCAAGAGCATGGCTCGTTCGGGGCAGATCGGCTGCCCACCTCCGTCATCTGAGTGTCGAGCCAGTCCGATCGACCAGGGGGAGATTTTCTAGACCTGGCTAGCCCGCACTATTTTTCAACACGGGTCGGACGCCACCCGGCGGCCGGCTACGTCCTGGTAGTCAGTTTCACTGGAGAGTCTGTCTTCCGTAGGGAATAGCCGCCACACCCCATCGCCAAGCTGCCTGCTGTTCGGGGGCCCGATTTCAGCCCATTTCAGCACTGTTTCAGCAGCGGACGCGCTATTCTCCCTTCCCTCGGAGACTTTCACACTCCCGTGAGCAACTACGTTCTGTACCAAGAGTAGCCCAGACATTCTGTACGACCGAGGCCCAAAGGTCAAGCCTGGAGACGATCAAAATGACGACTCGTAACACCGACGACATATTGTCCCGTGTGACGGACTGGCACCGCTTCTCTGTCGACCTGGCCGCCTATCTCGCCAGCTCCGGCCACATCGAGCTCGCCCACGCAGTCGAATCCGGCGCCTCCGAGGCCCTCATGGCCCTGGTGCGCGCCGGCGAGGGGAGCAGGAGTAGCCAGTAGACAGTAGACAGTAGTCAGTAGCGGTAAGGCAGCAACACTTTCCGGTCAGGTTCGATCCCAGACGGGCTCAGCCTCAGTGGGCCCCGAGCCGCCGTGGCCTCCTCGAACTCTACTGTCTACTGACTACTGGCTACTGTCTCCTACTTCTCCAGCACGCGCTTGAACTCCTGCGTCAGCGCGGGCACCAGCTGGAACAGATCGCCCACGACGGCGTAATCGGCCAGCTTCATCAAGGGCGCGTCGGCGTCCTTGTTGATCGCCACGATGATCTTGGAGTTCGTCATGCCGACCAGGTGCTGAATGGCGCCCGAGATGCCGCAGGCGATGTAGAGCTTCGGCGTGACGACCTTGCCGGTCTGGCCGACCTGGGCGGCGTGTTCGCGCCAGCCGGCGTCGACGGCGGCCCGGGAGGCCCCGATTGCGGCCCCGAGCACCTGCGCCAGTTCCTCCAGAACGGCAAACTCGGCCGGTCCCTTCATTCCGCGGCCGCCTGAAACGACGACGTCCGCTTCCGTCAGCTCCACCTTGGTGGCGGCGGGCTGCTCGTACTCCTTGACCTTGCCGTAGCACTGGGCAGCGTCGACCTTCAGGTCGCACTTGACCGTCTCGGCCCCAGCGCCGTCCGCCCCGGCCGGAGCGAAGGCTTTCGGCCTAGTGGTCACGAGGGCCGGGCTGGTCTTGACCTGCACGGTCGCCAGCGCCTTGCCGGAGTTGATGAAGCGCTTGGCCGAAACCCGGCCGCTGGCGGCATCCCAGCCCAGCTCGATGCAGTCCGGCAGAAGACCCGTGTCGAGCCGCGCCGCCAGGCGAGGCGCGAAATCGCGCGCCTGCGAGGACGCCGCGAACACGATCGCCAGAGGCTTGTGAGCCCGCGCCAGCTCGGTCAGCGCGTGGGTGTAGCCGCCGCTCGAATAGACGTCGAGGTTCTCCTCGTCCACCCAGAGGACGCGGGCAGCTCCGTGCGTGCCCAGCTCGGCCGCCAGCCCGCCGGCGTTCTTGCCCAGTACGACTGCGGCTACTGCCGCGCCGGCCGCTGTCGCCAGCTGCCGCGCCGCGCCCAGCGCCTCCAAGGTCGGCCGTCTCAACTGCCCCCCGCGATGCTCGGCGACTACCCAGATTTCAGAGCCCATTGCTGTTCCTCCGTGAAGATCGATTCAGTGAAAAAAGTCGGTTCAGATGACCTTGGCTTCTTCGCGCAGCAACCGCACCAGTTCCTTGGCGGCGGCGTCGGGCTCCAGGTCCTTGATGAGCTTCGTGTTCGTCTGCTTCTTGGGCGGCGGCTCCACCTTGAGCACCTCGCTCCGCGAGCCGCCCTTGCCGACCTGCTCGGCCGAAAGCCCCAGGTCCGCCGGCGTGTAGGTCGCCAGCTCCTTCTTCTTGGCCATCATGATGCCCTTGAGCGAGGCGTATCTGGGTTCGTTCAGGCCCTTCTGGGCGGTCAGAACCGCCGGCAGCTTCACCTCGACCACGGCCGTACCGCCTTCGACTTCGCTCCAGCAGGTGATGGACGTCTTGTCGGCGCTCAGCTCGGCCTTCTTCACCTCGCTGGCGTGGGGTATGCCCAGGAACTCGGCCAGCGCGGCGCCGACCGTCGACATCCCGTCGTCGGTCGCTTCCTTGCCAGCCCAGACCAGGTCGAAGGGGCCCGCCTTCTTCAAGGCTGCTGCCAGCGCTCGCGCCGTGGCAATGGCATCAGAGCCGTCGAACGCCGCGTCCGCCAGGTGAACGGCCCTGTCGGCGCCCATGGCGAGGCCGCTCCGCAGCGCCTTGGCCACTCGCTCGGGCCCCAGGCCGACCACCACGACTTCGCCGGTGGCCAGCTTCTCCTTGGTCCGAAGGGCTTCCTCCAGTCCGTACTCGTCGTATGGGCTGATCACGAATTCGAGACCTTCAGTGTCGACGCCCGAGCCGTCGGGCTTCACCTTCAGCGCCGCGGACGTGTCGGGCACCTGCTTGATGCAAACAGCAATCTTCATCGGACGACCTCGTCGTTCAATCGGATAGGGGTTAGTGGGTCTTGGGTCGAATGAAAGGGGAGGGGAATCGGCCTCAGGCGGCCTGCACGATCTCGCCTTCACGGGAGGGATCGGCCGACGTCTCGGGGAAGGCGTTGCCCCGGACCAGCGCGATCTGGGGCCGCGCGCCTCCGGTCGTCACCTCGCTGAAGTAGGTGCCGCCGTAGGCGTGGATGGTGCCGAGCAGCTCGCGCGTCTCGAAGTCGACCGTCAGCGCCGACACGGGCGGGTAGAGCGCGGTCTGGAGCCGCTGGGCCAGCCGGGGAGCCAGCTCCCAGCTCGGGAGCGAATCCGGGAAGAGCACGATCTCGAACTGTCTCTGCCGGATCAACCCGAGCAGTGGCGATTCGTATGCAGATGCCAGTCCCGTGTGAGGTGCCGCGGGCGCGCGCTGGTGGACCCGGTCCACGCCGCGGGAAACCGCATCCCGAGCCGCGCCGGAACCTCCGACGAGATAGGCCTCGAGGTAGACGCCCAGGTCGTCCGCCAGCCGGCGGCCGGCGGCCAGCACTTCGCGCGAGGCTGGCTGGAGACCGCTATCGTCTCCCTCGAGCCAGACAAGTACACCGCGCCAGTCTTCCGTCGACTGTTGAGGTCCGGCCGCAGAGGCCGCGCTGGTCTCTCCCGAGTAGATGGCGCCGTCCCCGCACCGCTTCCAGCAATCCTTGCAGTCGGTGCAATGCTCCAGGATCACCGCCTTACCGCCCTCCATCCGGATGGCCTTCAGCGTGCAAACGAAGACGCAATCTTCGCATCCCGTGCATTTTTCCGAAATGATCTGCGTGACGTGCATGGCGTTCTTTCCGAGTAACCGTTCAACAGGCGCCTCAATCCGGCGCGTAGGTCCTCACGATCCGCATCTGCGTGGTGCCCGCGGCGAAAGCGACCGGCGTCAGTCCCAGCTCCTCGAGCGCGAGCTTCTTGACCTCCCGCTTGAACGCCTTCATCAGCAGAAGCGCGTTCGGGATGCGAGGCTTGTTGGCCGAGGGGTCGACCGTGACCAGGGCAGGCATCGGCACGCGCCGGACCTGCTCCTCGCCTCCGGCCAGCTGGGTCGCCTCGAGCTCGCGCCCGTGCACTCGCAGCTTCGCTACCCATAGGGCCTGGGGCAGCTCCAGCTCGGCTGCGATCCGGGCGCCGGTCTGCCCTGCGCCCCATGCCGGCGAGCCCTTGCCCGCCAGCACCAGATCCACCTCGCCGCGCTCCTTGGCGATCAGCCGAATCGCACCGGCCAGCGCCCTGGCCTTCGCGAAGTGGTCACCCTCGTCGAGCTCCTCGACCAGGTGGTAGCACTGGTCCGCGCCGAACGCGTACGCCCGGCGCAGCACCTCGACCACGGGCTCGGGACCCGAGGCGAGCGCCACGAAGTCCGCTTGCTCCTTGCTCTTGAGCTCCGCGGCCAGCTCGAGCACGTGCTCGTCGGCCGGGTTCAAGATCCGCTTCCCCTTCTCGAACAGCGTCCCCTTGGTTCGGGAGACGCCGATCTGCTCGGGGTCGGGCACCTGCTTCAACAGGACGATGACGCGCATGGCGGCCGCCTCAGTATCCGCCCTTCTTGAGCACGTCGCGCGCGATGACCAGCTTCTGGATTTCGCTCGTGCCCTCGAAGATGCGGTTGATGCGGCAGTCACGGTAGATGCGCTCGATCGGGTGCTCCCGCATGTAGCCCAGACCGCCGTGGAGCTGGACCGCGGTGTCGATGACCCGGCCGCTGGTCTCCGAGCAGAACAGCTTGCAGATGGCCGATTCGCGGCTGTACTTCTGGCCATTGTCGGCCATCGCCGCGGTGCGGTAGATCATCGACTCCATCGAGTAGATGTCCGCCGCCATCTGGGCCAGGTACTGCTGCACCACCGGCTGCTCCGCCAGCGGCTTGCCGAACTGGAAGCGCTCGCTGCAGTGCTTCACGCTCAGCTTGAGCGCCTCCTTGGCGCCTCCGAGGCATCCGGCCGCCAGCGTCATGCGGCCCATGTCGAGCGTGCGCATCGCCGTCAGGAACCCAGCGCCGAACTGGCCGAGGATATTCTCCTTGGGGACCTTGCAGTTGTCGAAGATGAGCTCGCAGGACTCGCTGCCCCGGATGCCCATCTTGTGGTCCTTCGTGCCGACGACGTAGCCGGGGAACGTGTTCTCCACGATGAACGCCGTCACGCCGCCGTGCGCGCCCAGCCCCTTGTCGGTCACGGCGAAAACCGTGACGACGTTGGCGAAGGGGCCGTTGGTGACCCACTGCTTGCGGCCGTTCAGAATCCAGTAGTCGCCGTCCTTGGTGGCCGTCGTCTGGATCGCTGCCGCGTCGCTGCCGGCGTTGGGCTCGGTGAGGGCGAAGGCGCCAATCTTCTTGCCGGCCGCCATGTCGGGCAGGTACTTCTGCTTCTGCTCGGGGGTGCCGTCGACGACGATCGTCATCGCGCCAATCGACTGGTGGCAGCCGATGGCGGTGGCCGTGCCGGCACAGCCCTTCGACATCTCCTCGACGAAGATGCAGAAGCCGACCTTCCCTTGGCCGATGCCGCCGTACTCCTCGGGGAGGCTGACGCCCATCAGGCCCAGCTCGGCGGCCTTGTTGATGATGTTGAAGTCGGTCTTCTCTTCCTCGTCGATCGCCTGGGCGCGCGGGCGCATCTCCTGGTCCACGAAGTCGCGGACCATCTCGCGGATCGCTTCCTGCTCTTCGGTAAACTTGAAG
>JACQZN010000124.1 GCA_016213845.1 Candidatus Wallbacteria bacterium | reverse complement strand
GCCGAGACGGCCATGGGGGCCTGTCCCCGGCGCGCTGCCGATCCCACCGGCCTGGTGGCGAGGCCCTTGGGACAGCAGCCACGACGACAGCTACGCCGCCTCTACGGCGGCGAGGCCCCTCAGCCTCTTTGCGGCTTCCATCGCCCTCCACTTGCCGACGTTGTGCGCCGTGCATCCCAGAGTGAGCACGGTTCCACACCGTGAGAGTCCGCGGACGTGGAGACGCCCGAGCCCGTGCTGCTTGAGTTGGGCGTTGACCGGTTCTGCCGTCTGCCCTCGAAGTTTGAGCAACCTCTGGCCCTCCTTCTTCATCCGCTTCTCGAACTGGTCGAGCGCTGCATCGAGTTCGGACAGGGCGGGTGTGCTGCTCTCTCCTTCATTCGGCGAGAGCGCTGTGTTCTCTGGGGTGGCGCCACGCACCTTCACCCTTCGACCTCGGCACCTGGTGCACTGCTCCTTCAAGGCGCAGCCGGTGCAGTCGCTGCGGCCATAGAGGCGGTAGGTGCCGCGGCCGCTGTCGTTGAGGTACTCGCCCAGATACCTCAGTTCTTGCTCCGCAGGGCAGACGAGCGTGTCCCGATCTGGGTGCGCGCGGAAGACCCGACGCCCGATCTTCTCGGGGACAGCAGTCCCACTTCTCTTGCTGCTCATCGGCGCTGGAGTCAACGACTCGTTCGTATCTGCCCCTGCGCGGGAGTCGGAGCGAGGAGCATAGAGGTTCACGTTCTTCCGAGCGGCGAGGACCAGGTTGGCAGCAGTTCCATAGTGCCCGTCCCCAACCCAGCTCGTGGGAGTGCTGAGGGTGGAGCCGACGAACTCGAGCGCGGGGGCGAAGCTGTGGTAGTCGGTGGAGTTCTTGGTCAGGAACTGGCTGACGATGACCCCGTCGCCGGTCACTGTGATGTCGGCGTTGAAGGACGGCTCCCAGCGCTTCTCTGAGGTCGCGAGCATCATGAGCGCCTCTGGATCGGTCAGTGACGCTACTGGCCCACGCTTCTTCGACTTCTCGTCCACCTTCTGCGCATCGCTTCCGTTCTCGAGCGGGGCCGTGGCATCTTCAGATGGCGGGGGGGCGACGCTCTCAGTGTCTGGGTTGGGCTTCGACTCGTTGACGACCGCCTTCAACTCCTCATTGGTAACTGGCGAAGGAGACTCGGCAGGGGTCGGGACGGTGGCTGTTGGAGTCGTTGGAGTCTCGTGAAGCACCTTGACTCGCCGGCCCCTCGCGCCCGTGCAGCGCTCCTTGAGCGGGCAACCAGTGCAGTAGAGTCGTCCGTAGAGTTGGTAGCGCCTCCTGCCGTTCTCAGTGGGATACATCCCCAGGCGTCCCAGTTCCTGGCCTGCTGGGCAGATCAGAGCATTTCGGTCAGGGTGGCGACGGAAGTGCTCCTTGCCGAAGAGGGAGGAGGAGCGTCTCCTGCTTGCCAGCTTCTCTCTGCCCCTCGATTCTCGACGTTCGTTGCGTGCACGAAGCTCCTCATCCGCACGCCTGGCTCGCTCCAAGCGGGAACGCAGGCCAGCGACCTCGGCCCTCGCCTTGCGGTCCTGCTCGGAGCCATCTTGCTCCGCGATCTTCTGAAGCCTGTCAGCGAGCAGCCTCTCCAATCTTGACTTGGTCGTAAAAAGTCCCGGGGAACCGCGCCCAGGGGGGAGCGCCGGGGCAGCCCAGATGGCATAGGCTCCGTGGGGGGCCTCAACGCAAAGGCGCAAGGGCGCGGAGGCGCAGAGAGCGCTGCTCACAGTCCATTCACTACTCGGCTGATGCCGTCTTTGACGAGCTGCTTGCCGAAGTTGATGACCAGCGCCAGCTTGAGGTCCATGAGTCGGAGATAGGTGAGGGCTTGTGCCTCGAACACGGGACTGCTGGCGCTCGTGGCCTTGCACTCAACGACGACCTGGCCTTCGAGCAGGAGATCGACACGCAGGTCCGCGGCGAGTCGTCTCCCCTTGTAGAAGACCGGGACGGTTTTCTGGCGCTCGACCTTCAACCCTCGCAGCTCGAGCTCATAGACGAGGGCTTCCTCGTAGATGCTCTCGAGGAGCCCTGGCCCGCCGAGAGTCCTATGCACCTCGATTGCGGCGTCTACGACAGCGCGACTGATCTCGTTCTCGCTCACTCCTTTACCTCTTCGCGCCCTTGCGCCTCTGCGTCTTTGCGTTGAAGGCTCTCGCCAACACCGGCTCCGGCTGTGGGGGGAGCAACTCAGGTGACCGTTCGACTTGCGCGGAGCGTCGGAAGTTCGTGCTATGTTAGCATGAGTGCCGGACAGGACGAGGTGCATGTACCGCAAGCGCGACCCACAGAGCCTGCTGTTCGAGACGTCGAATCTGCTCCCGGCCGAGAAGCGAGTCCGGCTGGAGAGGACCTGGGCCGAGGTCTACCGGGAGCAGGCGCTGCGGTTGGTCAAGGAGGAGCCGTTCGCTCCGCTGTTCGACCCGAGCAACGGTCGTCCCAATGCCCCGGTTCAGGTGGTCGTGTCCGTGTTGATCCTGAAGGAGATGTTCGACCTGACGGACGACGAGGCGCTGGAGCAGCTGGAGTTCAGCCTCCTGTGGCAGCACGCACTGCGGCTCACGCCCGAGGACGCGCACCTGTGCCAGAAGACCCTCCACAACTTCCGGGCGAGGCTGATCGAGCACGACGGCGCTCGCCGCGCCTTCGAGGAGGTCACGAACGGGATCCTCGAGACACTCGGGACACGGCTCAACCGTCAGCGTCTGGATTCGACGCACATCCTGTCGAACTTCGCGGTGCTCACGAGGCTGGGCCTTTTCTGCGAGACGCTCCGCGTAGCGCTCGCGGCGCTCCGTGGCGCCCATCCGAAGCTGTTCGCGCGGGTGCCGCAGGCGTTGCGGGAGCGCTATCTCAGGGGCGACGGGACCGAGACGAGGTATCGCGACGCGAAGTCCGACAAGGCGCGGCGACGGCTGGAAGTCTGTGCGCGAGATGTGTACCGGGTGCTCTTGATCTGCCGAGGCAAGTCTGCGGCGAAGCTCGAGGAGATCGTCCAGCTCCAGCGCCTCTTCGACGACCAGTGCGAGGTCGTCGAAGACGGTCGCGAGCCTGGCGACGACGATGACGACGCGGGTCAGGGCAGCGCGCCGGTGGCAGTGAAGGAGCCCAAGCAGATCTCTAGCGCGTCACTCCAGACCCCACATGATCCAGACGCGACGTACAGCGGTCACAAGGGGAAGGGCTACGAGGTCCAGATCGCGGAGACTTGCCACGTAGACAACGCGGTCGAGATCATCACGCACGTCGATGTCACGCCGTCGTGCGGCAGTGACGCCGCCGCGACTCTTCCTGTCCTCGAGGATCTGGCGAGGCGAGACCTCCAGCCGGAGGAGCTCGTCGCCGACACGTCCTACGGTTCGGCCAAGAACGCTGTGGAGGCAGCCAAGCTGGGCACGGAGCTCGTGAGCCCTGTGGGCGGAGCGGCGGCTGCGGACGTTGTGGTTGATCCCTCACCAGCGCGACCGCTGACGCCTGGGGACTTCAAGGTCGATGCGCGCCTCGAGACCCCCGCAGTATGTCCGGCGGGCCAGGAGGCGACCTCGCAACTGCCAGCCACCCGGGGCGCGAACAAGGTGGAGCTTCGCTTCGATGTGCAGAAGTGCGCCACGTGTCCCCTTGCCAGTCGGTGCCCCGTCAAGGTGAGCGGCGGCGACGCCGTCCTGCGCGTCGATCTCGAGCGCGCGAACCTCGAACAGCGCAGGCGAGCCGAAGCTCGTGGCGAGCTGCGCCCGCGGTATGGCATCCGGGCTGGCATCGAAGCCACCAACTCCGAGCTCAAGCGACGACACGGACTCGGGAAGCTGCGAGTCCGCGGCCTAGCCAGGGTCAAGCTCGCCGTCTACTTCAAGGCCCTCGCCTGCAACGTCAAGCGCATGCTCCAGGCGCTCCTCGGCCAGAGCACTCAGCCCGCACTGGCGGTGGCGTAGGCCCCAAGCGGGCCGTTCGCCGCGAGGCTCCCCACGCTTCGCCGGAGTCCAGCAAGGGCCGTGGACCCTCCATGGTCTGCCCTGGCTAGCCCTGCGCGCAGTCCATCGGCGCTCCTACTGCCCGCCAGGGCGCCCGTGGCCGCCATGCCGCGCCCTGGCGGAGCGCTCTCTGGAATCAGGGGTTCTTGCGACCAAGTCAAGCTTGACTTGGTCGTAAAAAGTCCCGGGGAACCGCGCCCAGGGGGGAGCGCCGGGGCAGCCCAGATGGCATAGGCTCCGTGGG
>JACQZN010000123.1 GCA_016213845.1 Candidatus Wallbacteria bacterium | reverse complement strand
GCCCCGCCCGGGTTCGTCACCGACATCTGCACGACAAGACCTGTCTGCCCCCGGCTCACAAGGGTCGGCGTGGTCGCGATCGAGTCGAGCCGCAAGCTCGCAGGCACCTGCACCGTCCACCCGTCCGTGGTCGTCGCGCTCGTGTCCGAGAGCGCCCCCGCGCTATTGGCGTCCGTCCCCGTCACCGACCCGTCGATCGTGATCGACTCGGCCGTCGCCGACGCCCCGACCGTCACTGTGAACTTCAGCGTCGCCGTGGCCCCGCCCGCGAGCGAGCTCGCGTTGGTCCCGTCCGCCGTGATCGTGTACTGGCTCGTCCGGTCAGCCGACCCCGTCAGCACGAGCGACGCGCCCGTCAGGTTCGCCGCAGCCCCGCCCGGGTTCGTCACCGACATCTGCACGACAAGACCTGTCTGCCCCCGGCTCACAAGGGTCGGCGTGGTCGCGATCGAGTCGAGCCGCAAGCTCGCAGGCACCTGCACCGTCCAGCCGTCCGTGGTCGTCGCGCTCGTGTCCGAGAGCGCCCCCGCGCTGTTGGCGTCCGTCCCCGTCACCGACCCGTCGATCGTGATCGACTCGGCCGTCGCCGACGCGCCGACCGTCACTGTGAAATCGAAGTTTGCCGAATCGCCTGCCGCAAGGGTGCTGGGATGGGTCCCGGAGTGCATCGGCGTGTACTCCGAGGTTCGATCCGCCGCGCCGGTGAAGCGCAGCGTTGCGGAGCTGACCTGCGCGCTTGCGCCGCCTGGGTTCGTTACCGTCATCCGGACAGCGATTCCCGACTGACCGCGGGAGACCAGGACCGGCGTCGTTGCGATCGAGTCAATCCGCAGAGCGGCGGACGCCCGCACGGTCCAGCCGTGAGTCGTCGTCGCTCCCGAGTCGGAGGTAACCGCTCCCGTGGTGGCATCTTTCCCCGACACCGTTCCATCGAGCACGATCGCCTCGGCGGTGGCGGTCGCACCTACGGTCACGTCGAAGACCAGATTGACCGTGGCGCCGGCAGCGACCGTGATGGCGTTGGCGGAGCTCGGCACGACGGAGTACTGATTCGTCCGGTCGGCCGTCCCGGTGAAGGTGAGCGCGGCTGCGGTGAGGTCGGCCATCGATTGTCCCGTGTTGGTCACCGACATCTGAACAGTGAGCCCGCCCTGCGCCTGAGAAACCTGGGACAGAGCGGAGGAGATCGTGTCGATTCGCAGGACCGCCGCACGGACGACCGTCCAGCCGGCGCTGCTGGTGGTGCTCGTCGAGATCGGCGAGCCCGAATTGCCGTCCGTTCCGGCTAGAGCTCCTCTGAGCACGATGGCCTCGGCCGTAGCCGAAGAGCCGACATCGATGGCAAACCGAAAGGTGGCGGGTTGCTTGCCGGCCATTGACGTAGGGTTGCCCGCATCGGCGGTGACCAAGTACTCACTCGTTCGGTCGGCTGTCCCCTGAAAGCGCAGCGACGCCGCGGTTATGGTGGCAGACGCGTCGCCGGAGTTCGTCGCGACCATCGTCACGGCCACGCTCCGCTGACCCTGCACGACCGTGCTGGCCGTGGTCGTGATAGAGGAGATGCTCAGCTGGGCCGGCGCCTGCACGGTCCACTCCACGGACGGCGGGACATCGAAGGGGCTCATGGCTCCATAGCGGCGCTTCGGAGGCGACAGTGTCGGCGACTTGTCGGTCCACGAGCTCCCGTCCCATTCCCAGGTATCCTGGAGCAGGTCACTTCCTCCCGTACCGCCGAAGATCACGACTCTTTGTCGGGCGACGTCGTATGCGATTCCGTGGCCCGAGCGCACGGCCGGGGATGGCGTTGCAGACTTGGCGCTCCAAGCGGAACCATTCCACTCATGAACGTCATTGAGGAGATTCGAGTTCAGATCGAGCCCTCCGAAGAGGACTGAACGCGTCCGGGAAGCGTCGTAGGCCAGGTACGGCCATCGCGCGCTGGGAGGACTTCCGGGGAAAAGCTGGGTCCAGGCGGTGCCGCTCCACTCCCAGGTATCGCCCGCGAACTGGCTGTTCGGCAGTGCGCCGCCGAAAAGCACCGTCTTGCCGCGCGAGACGTCGTGCGCAAGGCTGACGCGGAACCGGTTCGAAGGTCTCGTAGAGACTGTTGGGGCCGTCCAGCTTGTTCCGTCCCACTCCCAGGTATCGTCGAGACGGTCGCCATTGGCGTCGGTGCCCCCGAAGAGCACGGTCTTCTTGCGCGTTGCGTCATACGCCATGCCGTGGAACTCCCGACCCGAAGGACTAGGGGAAGCCACTTTCTGGCTCCAGACGGTCCCCTGCAACTCCCAGGTCTCATCCTTGTGCGTTCCGCTTTCGTCGAGACCACCGAAAAGAACGAGCTTGTTACGGTCCGAGTCGAACGCCAGCCCCACACCGTGGCCCGCGGATGGAGACGAGCCCGCGAATGACAGCTGCCGCCAGCTCGTGCCGTCCCACTCCCAGCAATCGGTGAGTACTCCGCTGCTGGCGTCCTCGCCGCCCACGAGCAGCACTCGCCGGGAGCCCGCGACGGAAAGCTCGCTCCCGCTGGAAGCGTCTGTTGCGCGAACCGTCGCGCGCACACTGACGGCGTTGTGCATTGGCGCGTCGGAGACTGCAACGTCGAATGTAAAGGTGCGTGTCTGGGCGGCCGGCAAGGTCAAAGGGTTCCCGGGTGACGCGGTCACCGTGTAGTCCAAGGCGGCGCTTTGGCCCGCGGAGTCGACCAGGGTGAGATAGGCGCCCGTCACATTGGCCGTGCCGTCGCCTGTGTTCCGCACGGTCGCCAGTACGGAGATGCCGGTCTGGCCCGGGCTGACGGCTGAAGCGGAAGAGGTGAGGCCAACGAACTCGAGCTGGGCCGCGGCCTGCAGGGTGGAGGCGCCTGCGAGAGCAAGCAGCACGACCATGCCGCAGCGCGTCATCGACCGGGCCGTGGGCCGTGAGAAACCGACTGATGCCGCCATCTGCCGGGTCCGACTCCTGAAGTCGCGAAGACCGAAGGGGAGGTCAGTTATCGTTTCCATACTCTTGGGGTTGAAACGCATTGGAAATCCTCCTCCGAGTGCCGGCTGGGTCGAAGAGCCGAGGGGATGGTCGATTCCGAAGTGGAGAAGCCGCTCTCGCGAGGCCGGACCGATCGGCGCGACGCGCTGACCGTGCCGAGCGAGACGACCTACTGCAGTCGAGGGTCGGGTCGAATGCCGTCGCGCGGCGCGCGAGGCTACTGGTTCATGGTTCTGTCCGGATGGCGAGCCTGAGTGGGCCTCTCCCTACAGCCGGGTCGGTTGTTCTCTTTGCTTGCAGACCCAGCGTGTCCGTTGGTCGCCTGCCAGAACCACGAGGAAACCAGGTCAGGCAGTCAGATGGAACTGAAACACGTCTGCCGGGTGGACCACCGTTACCTGAGTTACCAAACCGAACGAATTCTCGAGCGAATGGACGCGATCGACGCTGGGAGGGCGACTTCGGACGGCCATGGCGCGGTCGGCACGGCCTGGGCTCGCTCGGAGCTGGGCGCGAAACCCGGGCTCGGAGCTCGGCTCGTCACGCGATGCTAGGGATTCGCGCTGCCCGCCGAGAAGTCGCGCGGATACGTCGCAGCAAGCTGGCCCCTGAACGGATAGGCCATCTGAGCGGCCAGCCCGTCGGGCACGGACTCCCCTCGAACTCCAAAGTCGGCCGGCTCGCGCCCGGGGGGCATATAGAAAGTGCCGAACGCCAGGTCGAAGATCGGGAACATGCCCGCGTAGTTGCGATCGAGCCCCTCGAGCTCGCTCGTATGGTGCCAGCGGTGGAATGTCGGGCTGGCCAGGACGTAGCGAAACGGGCCAAAGTTCCAGCTCACGTTTGCGTGCAGGAGCACGGCGTAGAAGGTCAGGAAAGGGACGTACGCGGCAAGCAAGCCTGCCGGAAACCCGAGCGTCATCAGGAAGGCGACCTGGATCATCCTGGCCGTCACGTCGTTGACCGGATGGAGCCGCACCGACGAGAGCCAATCCAGCTC
>JACQZN010000128.1 GCA_016213845.1 Candidatus Wallbacteria bacterium | reverse complement strand
GAGAGCTGCCCGAGCCGCTCTGGCAGCGCTCGCGCGAGGCGGCCAGCCGCGCCGACGCTCCCGGGCGATTCGTGGCGTTTCTCGGTTTCGAGTGGACGCCGGCCCGCAGCTGGGGCCACCGAACGGTGCTGTTCAGCGGCCGCGAGGGCGCCGTGGTCCCGTGCGGTTCTGCGCGGGGCGCCACTCCTGGACAGCTCTGGCGCGCACTGGACCACTACCCGTGCCTGGGCATCCCACACCACCCCAGCTCCGAGCCCATCGAGCACCACCGCTTCGACTGGAGCAGCCACGTGCCCTCGCAGGAGCCGCTGGTCGAGATCTTCAGCCAGTGGAACCGTTCCAAGGAACAGCTGATGGGGATGGATTCCGAGACCAATCCGAACGGCGTGCAAGCGGCGCTGGTCTCCGGAAAACGGCTGGGATTCGTTGGCGGCAGCGACAGTCACACTGCGATGGGCGGCCGCACCGGCGGGTTGGCTGCGCTGCGCGCGCCCCGTCTGGACAGAGACTCGCTCTGGAGAGCGTTGATGAACCGGCGCACCTACGCGACCACGGGGGCGCGGATTCTTCTGGACGTGCGAGTGGCCGACGAACCGCCAGACCCCGGCCTGGCGATCGAGGTCCACGCAACGGCTCCCGTGACGCGCCTCGAGATCGTCAAGGGCTGGCACGGCGCGCCGATCCCCCTGGGCGCCTTCACGGTGCCGATCCCGCTCGACAGCGAAGACATCAAGGTCCTGTGGCGAGACCCCGCGCCGGTACGCGACAGCTTCTACTACGCGCGAGTCCTCCAGTCCGACGGCGCGCGCGCCTGGTCCAGCCCCGTCTGGGTGAGCCGGTCCGGGGCACGCGCGCCCTCCGGTGATACGATCGAGTGGATGAAACTGCCGCTCGGAAACGGGTGGAGCGCGGGTGCCCTCGAGTCGCCCGCGCCGGCCATTCCGGCGCTCACACTCCTACCCGATGGCGTCGAGGTCCGCACCCCGGCCATTCCATGGATTACCCGGGAACCCAGGCGGCGCGTCTCCTACTTTCACGCGCGGATCGGCCCGATTGCCTTCGTCGAGGGGCGCCGCTACCGCCTCAAGGGCACGCTCGGCGCCGAGCGGCCCACGATCGCCATCCTCCACACGCTCGACGACCGGACACGAAACCCGGGCCTCTTCTGCGCTGTGGAGCTGAAGGGGACTGGCCACAAGGCCTCCATCGAGCGCAGCTTCGACGCCCGCCTGACCACCGGCGCGTCGCTGCACCTGTTCCTCCCCGTCGGAGACAACCGAGTGCGATTGAGCGAGCTGTCCATCGAGGAGGCCCGGGCCGCGCGCTGACCCGGCGGGAAGATGCGGTACAACTCCTTCGCGTTTCTCGTCTTCGCCGCCGTCTTCTTCGCCACATGGCCGCTGGTGCGCGGGCGCGACCGCAGCCGCTGGGTGGCCCTCACGCTCTTCTCCTTTTTCTTCTACGGGTGGTGGGACTGGCGCTTCACGACGCTCCTGGCCGCAAGCGGCCTCATCGACTACTGGGCCGCGCTGGCGATCGAGAAGTGGCGCGACCGGCGGCGGCCGCTCCTGGCCCTTTCGCTGGGCTGCAACCTCACCATACTGGGCGCGTTCAAGTACGCCGGCTTCGCAGCCGAAAGCTTCAACAGCCTCTTCGAGGCCCTGGGAGGCAGCGCCTGGCTGCCCGTCCTCAGGATGCTTCCGCCGGCCGGCCTCAGCTTCTACACGTTCCAGGCGATGAGCTACACCATCGACGTCTACCGCGGCCGGCTCGCGGCGACGCGGGATATCTTCCACTTCTTCTCGTACCTCACCCTCTTTCCCCAGCTGGTCGCCGGTCCGATCGTGCGGGCCGCCGATCTCTTGCCTCAGCTCACCTGGGGCCGGGCGGTGACCGCCGAACAGCGGTGGGATGGATTGCGCCTGATGGCGCAGGGTTTCTTCAAGAAGATGGTCATCGCCGACAACCTGGCCCCCGCCGTCAATCATGCGTTCTCGGCCTTCGACGTCACTCCCTCGGCGCCCTACTGGTGGCTGGTGGTGTCGATGACGGCCTTTCAGGTCTACGGCGACTTCAGCGGCTACTCCGACATCGCGACGGGCCTCTGCAAGTGGATGGGATACGAGATTCTCCCCAACTTCGATCGCCCCTATACCGCCGCGAGCATGCGGGAGTTCTGGACCCGGTGGCACATCTCGCTCACGAGCTGGTTCCGCGACTACGTCTACTTCCCTCTGGGCGGATCGCGCGGGTCGGAGGCGATGACTCACCGAAATAGCTGGCTCACCATGCTGCTGGTCGGCATCTGGCACGGGGCCAGCTGGAACTTCGTCGCATTCGGCGTGCTACACGCCACTTTCCTCTCTGTTGAAAGGGTGGCCCGGATTCCGGAGCGGCTCTGCAAACTGCCTCTGGGGCGGCCCGCCGCGGTCCTGCTCACGCTGGCGCAAGTCTGGCTCGGCTACGTGCTCTTCCGG
>JACQZN010000027.1 GCA_016213845.1 Candidatus Wallbacteria bacterium | reverse complement strand
GATCGTGCCCGTGTAGCACTGCGAGAGAAACGTCTTGCCGGTGCCGACAGGCCCACAGATGAGGTACCCCATCGGCAGCGCGTCGAGCTTGCCCTCCTGGACCAGGCGGGCGTCCTCCTTGAGCCACTGCTTGGCCGTATCGCAGCCGCTGACCATGTCGAGGGAGTACTTCGGCTCCAGGAACTCCAGGAGCCCGTAGCACTCCTTCTCGATCAGCTCCTTCTTCATCGCCTGGACGTAGGTGCCGGTCAAGGTCTGGCCGTTCTTCACGGCCTGGTGAACGACGTGCATCAGGTTGACGCGGTTCAAGCCGGCGGTCAGCTCGGCGAGCGTCTCGGCTGTGAGCTTGGAGACCTTGTCGAAGGCCAGCTCGCTGGCGAGCGAGCGGATGAACTCGAGGCGTTCGTCGAACGTGGGCAGGTCGATCTCGATCTTGGCGGTATAGGGATTGCGCACCAGGGCCGTGTTGAGGTCGGCCAGGTTCTCCGCGACCAGACAGATGGTGACGTCGGCCTTCAGAAAGGCCGGGTCGTGGGACCACTTCATCAGCGTGATTAGGCTGGCGATCTCGTCGGAGGACATCGAGCCCGGGTCGCCGGCGCTGACGACGGTGCCGGCGTGGTCGACGATGACGGCGATGCGCATCGGCTCTTTCTGGCCGGTGATGCGGGCCCGGATGAAACGCTCGATGAGGAAGAGCGCGCGGGACGGATCGCGCGGCAAGGCGGAGGCGAACTTGGTGCCCGCGGCGGTGTCGATGGCGGAGACGACGCGATTGAAGTCGGCCAAGAGCTCCGGGTTGCCGAAGGTGATGCCGCCGGCCTGGTCATAGAAGATGACGGCGTCGCGGCGCGCGAAGACCGCCTTGGCCAGGAACTCCTTGAGCGCCACGAACCGGGGCGCGGCCGTACCGTCCTTGAGCGGCACCAGATCCTGCACGGCCCCGTGGATGATGAACTCGCTGATGGTGCCGCCCTTGTACTTGAGCGCCATCTCGCGCGCCCAGGGTGGAAGCGAAGCCAGCGGATCGGGCTTCTGCGCGGCGGGGGCCGCTTCTGCCGGTGGCTTCGGGGGTTCCTGGGCGGCCGCGGGGGCCGGAGTGGTCTCCTGGCTCATGTCGGTTCCTTCGGTCTATCGGACCTTCTGGCGTTCTTGACTCTTCTTGGGCTCGGCGCCGTCGGCCGGGTCGGCGGCCGCGGCGACCGGCTGAGTGCCGCCGGCGAACATCGCCTGCATCTCGCCGAGGAGCCGTTCGTTCTCTTCCATGCTGGTCACGACGTGGTCGATCTGGTCGGCGATTCCAGCCGGGTTGTTCATCGTGACGACGTTGTCGCCGATCAGCCCGAGCGTGTCCTCCAGCGTCGAGAGGCTGGCTTCCAGGAACTGCCGCTGCTCGTCGGCCTTCTTCACGTGGGTCAGCCGCTGCTCGAGGATGGCCACGTTCTGGAGCTTGACCTCGCGCACCTTGGCCGGCGCCAGGTCGGCCTCCTGGTTCAAGCGCGACACGGTCTTCTCGAGCACGCGCGGATCGGTCTCGGCCAGGTACTCGCGCAGAAGCGCCAGCGCCGCCAGCATCCGCAGGAACGAGGCTTGCAGATAGCCCAGCTTTGCCAGGTTCTGGCCCGCCAGCACGCTGTTCGACGGGTCGAGCGCGCCCGCGCGCGCCTCGATCTTCGCGCAGAGGTCCTGGATCGCCTTGTAGCGCGAGCGGTCCTTCGACGCCAGCCGGTCCAGCAGCTGCTCCTCCTGCTCCTTCCAGTTCACCTCGAGGAACCGGTTCTGCTCCGCCCGCACCATCCGCTGGAAGCGCGGCATGTTCGGCACGAACCCCAGATAGAGCAGCTCGATGGCCGCACCGATGTAGAGGAACCCGCTGTAGACGCCGCCGAGCAACGCGAACCCCGCCAGAAACATCAGGTTCGCCGGCGACAGAAACGCCGCCTTGTAGAAGTTGGGGCGCTCGGGGCTGGGAGGCGATTCTTCAGTCATGAGAGGAGTGAGGAGTGAGGAGTGAGTAGTGAGTAGAAAGCCCGTCCCACCGCCTTACGATTCCGCCATTCTCGCTTCTCGATTCTCAATTCTCGATTCTCCCCCGCTTCAGCCGGCCTTCTCGACCTTCCGGCTGATCTCGTTGGCGAGCGCGGTGAAGTCGGCGGTCCGCTGCACTTCGGCGGCGGGGCCGGTGGGCGGGCCGATGTGGATCTCCTCTATCAGGCGGCCGGGCGACGGGCTCATGATGAAGATGCGGTCGCCCAGGTGGACGGCCTCGGGGATGTCGTGGGTGATGAGGAAGACGGTGGCGTGGATGTTGGACCAGAGCTCGACGATGAGGTCCTGCATCTCCCAGCGAGTGATGCGGTCGAGGGCGCCGAACGGTTCGTCCATCAGGATGATCCGGGGCTCCACCGCGAGGGTGCGGGCGATGGCGACGCGCTGCTGCATGCCGCCCGAGAGCTCGTGGGGGTACTTGTGCTCGCTGCCGGCCAGCCGCACGCGTCGGATCCAGTGGCGCGCGATCTCCTCGCGCTCTTCGCGTTCCATGCCCTTCAAGCGCAGCCCCAGGGCGACGTTCTCGAGCACCGTGTAGCAGGGGTAGCTGCTGTAGCTCTGGAACACCATGCCTCGGTCGGGGCCCGGAGCGAGCACCGGCTGGCCCTTCACGGTCACGGTGCCTGCCGTCGCCGGGAAGGAGGGCTTCAGGCCCGCCAGGATGCGCAGGATCGTCGACTTGCCACAGCCGCTGGGCCCCAGGATCGAGATGAACTCCCCGCGACCTGGAATGTCTTCCACCGTGAATGAGACCCGCTCGATGGCGGTGAAGACGCCGCCCCCGGGGGCAGCGAAATGCTTCGTCACGTCCTGGAAGACGACGACCGGCGGGTTGTCCGGGCTCTTCGGCACGTGGGGCCGGTCCGAGGAGAGAGCCTTGGAGGCGTGTTCGGTCATGGAACGGCGTCAGCGGTGCCGGTACGGGAAGAGCAGCTCGCCGACGGCTCGGAACAGCTGGTCGATGGCGATGGCGATGGCCAGGATGACGAGGAGGATGGCGAAGACCTCTTCGATCCTGCCGCGGCGCTGCGAGACCTGGATGATATGGCCCAGGCCGTGCTCGGCGGCGACCAGCTCGGCCAGGATGATGTAACCCCAGCCGACGCCGTAGAGGGTTCGCAGGTGATCGTAGATATCCCCGGCCGCGACCGGGACCAGCACGTGGCGGATGGTCTGCCAGCGCGAGGCGCCGAGCGTGTAGCCGGTCTGGAGGTAGACCTCGTCGACGTCGGCGATCGACTTGACGACCATCGGCAGGAGCATGAAGAACGACGCAATGAAGAGAAAAGCGACCTTTTGACTCTCACCCAGGCCGAACCAGCTGATGGTGAGGGGGACCAGCGCCGCGATCGGGACGTAACCGCCGATGACCGAGAGCGGCCCGACGAAGGCGCGCACCTGCGTGAAGGCACCCATTGCCACGCCAAGCGGGATCGCGACGGCCGCTGCGAGCAGGAAGCCGGCCGTGACGCGCGCCAGGCTGTAGACGACGCCGCGTGTCAGCCCCTGGGTCCAGTGGAGCGGCCCGAAGCTGTGAACGACATCGCCCGGCGACGGCAGCACCAGCGGCGAGACCCACCGCTGCTCGACGTCGGCGCTCCAGGTCACCGAAAGCCAGAGCAGCAAAGCAAGCGCCACGCTCGCGGCGCCCAGCGCCGCGCTCGTCGCCTTCGGCAGCCCCTGGCGGATCTCCCAGTTCATCGAGCGCTTCGCCGACGAGGGTACCATGGCCCAGTTTTCCAGACAGCAGCGCCACGGCTGATGGCCCCCGAATCACGCGCTCCTGAACCGGCATCCGAGGTCGCATCGCGCGTTCAGCGCCCCCTGCTGCCAGGCCTCGTGAGCGCTCGACTTCCGGGGGGCCGGTCCCTTGTGCGCAAATTTGGTACCCCGTGCTACCGTTGAGAGCATGCACCCACTAACGGAGTCGTACCGACGCCGAGCACAGGTGGGGACAACCAAAGTCAGCAGGGGAGGGCGCAGTGGAGACTCTCAGCCGTTACATTCCGGTCGACCGGAAGCGCGTTCTCGCGGCCGGTGGGGCATTGCCGACCAGTTCCAGTGGGGGCTTGCTCTACGCAGACATCTCGGGCTTCACGCCACTGACCGAAGCCCTCTTCGAGGCGCTGGGGCCACGCCGAGGCGCAGACGAGCTCGGGGCGATTCTCGACGAGCTGTATGACAAGCTGACCAGCGAGATAGGGCGCTTCGGCGGCAGCGTGGTCCTCATTTCGGGCGACTCGTTGACCTGCTGGTACGACCGCGACGACGGCAGCCGGGCCGTGGCCAGCGCCCTGGCCTGTCATGCGGTCATGCGGAACTACGCCCAGACCACCACCCCATCCGGCATTCCCATCTCGCTCGCCATAAAGTTGAACGTGCTGGCCGGCTCTGTCCACCGCTTCGTGGTCGGCGACCCGCAAATCCAGCGCCTCGATGTCCTCGCGGGCGAGCTCGTCGACCGGCTCATGCGACTGGCCGATGTCACAGAGAAAGGAGAGATCCTTGCCGGGGCCGACCTGGTCGAGACGCTTCGAGACCGGGTTCGAGTGCTCAGCTGGTGCACGGATCGGGGTCTACAGGAGCGCGCCGCCTTCGTCGCAGGCGAGGCCAGCTCCGTGGCTGGCGAATGCGATACCGGCACCGGAGAGCCCGAAGAGGACCTCCCGGAGCTGGAGGCGCGCACCTGGGTCCTGCCGCCGATCTACGACAGGGTCAAGGCCGGGCAAGGCATCTATCTTTCGGAGCTCCGGCTGGCCACGCCGATGTTCGTCAAGTTCACCGGCCTGGACTTCGAGCGCGATCCGCAGGCCGGAGAGAAGCTCGACCGCTTCATCGTCTGGACCCAGCGCATCCTGAGCTCCTACGGCGGCTACACCTTGTCACTGTCGATGGACAAGGGGACCTACATGTTCTGCATTTTCGGCGTGCCCGTGGCTCACGACGACGACCGCCTCCGGGCGGTCACTGCTGCCACCGAGCTCGTGCGGGCCACCGAGATCTTCGACTTCGTCAAGGGCGTCCAGATTGGAATCACGTACGGTCGCATCCACTGCGGCAGCTACGGTGGCACCAAGCGCACTTGCTACAGCGCCAACGGCTCGATGGTCAACATGGCGGCCCGGTTGATGACGAAGGCAGAGCCCGGACAGGTCCTACTGAGCGATCGAGTGGTCGAAGCGGTAGGCTCCTCGTTCGAGGTGCAGTCCCTGGGCCAGGCCAAGCTCAAGGGAATCGAGGGCGAGGTCAAGCTCCATCGCCTGGGGCGGAGCAAGTCGGCTGCGACGGGCACGGCGGGAGCACGCAAGCTTTCGGCGCTGCGCGGGGAACTGGCGCAGAAGAGCAT
Source organism: Candidatus Wallbacteria bacterium (assembly GCA_016213845.1). Lineage (GTDB taxonomy): Bacteria > Muiribacteriota > UBA6191 > JACPRK01 > JACPRK01 > JACPRK01. The sequence goes on along the minus strand of JACQZN010000027.1, from coordinate 39,787 downwards.
GGTCGGGCGGGTTGCCGAGCGCGAGCTCATCACGCGCGAGATCGAGGCCCTGCGTGCCGGGGGCGCCGGCAATGTCGTCATCGTCGAAGGAGAGGCCGGTATCGGCAAGTCTCGGCTCGTGGCGCAAATGCTAAAGGAGGCCGATGCCCGCGACGTGAGCACCTTGCTGGCCGTCGGTGACGCCATCGAGCACTCGACCCTCTATCACGCCTGGCGGCCCGTCTTCCACCAGCTCTTCGACATGGACGCCGCCGCGGCGGGGCTAGAGGCTCGACGGGAACGTGTCCTGGCAGAGCTCGCAGGCGACGAGGAGGCCTTGCGTTTCGCACCACTGCTCAATGCGGTGCTGCCCGTGGATCTTCCCGAAAACGAGGTCACCAGCCAGATGGACGGCTCGGTGCGTCAGGACAACACCGAGCACCTGCTGGCCCGCCTGCTGAAGACGCTTGCCGCCCGTCGCGTCGGCCTGACTGATGGCCGCCCCGTATCTCTGATGCTGGTCATCGAGGACGCCCACTGGCTGGACCCGCAATCCTGGTCACTGGCCAACCGCATCCACAAGCAAGTACGGCATTGCCTGATGCTGGTGGCGACCCGGCCCATCTCCGATCCCGTGCCGCTGGAGTACAAGAGCCTTCGGGCAGCCGATGGCGTGCATCATCTGGCGCTCCAGAACTTGCCCTTCGAGGACACGGTCGAGCTGATCAAGCTGAGGCTGGCGGTGGACAAGCTTCCGCAAGTCCTCGTCGATGTCGTACGCGACAAGGCCGAGGGGCATCCGTTCTTCAGCGAGGAGATCGTCTACGCCTTGCGCGATTCCGGACAGATCTCCATCGAGGCCGGGGTGTGCAAGCTGCCGGCAGGCACAACCGCCGAGAGCCTCAACGTCCCCGACACCGTCGAGGGCGTCGTGACCAGCCGCATGGACATCCTCTCGCTGTCCCAGCAGCTCACGCTCAAGGTGGCAAGTGTCATCGGCCGGGCCTTTTCCATGCGCGCCTTGAGCGAGGTCTTCCCGGTGAGCTGCGCCGGCGCAGTTCTGCTGTCCGACCTGGACACGCTGGTGCGCCTGGACCTAACACCCGTGGAGGCGCCGGAGCCCAACTCGACCTACATCTTCAAGCACGTCATCACCCAGGAGGTCGCCTACGGCCTGATGGTCTCCAAGCAACGCCGGGAGCTCCACGAGGCAGTGGCGCGCTGGTACGAGCGCACATACGCCGACGATCTCCGCCCCCACTACCAGATCCTGGCCCACCATTGGGGCCAGGCCGAGGTCGATCACAAGGCCGTCGAGTACCTGGAGCAGTCGGCCGAGAACGCGCTGACCCAGTTCGCCAACGACCTGGTCATCGCCAACATCAAACGCTGCGAGACCATCGCCGCCAGCTCCAGGGACCCGCGGCTGATGGTCGACGACACTCGCCGGGCCCTCTGGTATCGCTACCTGGGCGATGCGTGCCGCGCCTCGGGCAAGATCACCGATGCCCGTCAGTACTATCCGAAAGCCGTGGCATTGCAGGGCAAACCATTGCCCGAGACCCGGCTCGGCATCGCCATCGAGCTTCTCCTCACCGCGGCTCGCCAGTACCTGTACTTGAAAGTGCTGCCCAAGTCCTGGATCCGGAAGCCCGACTCGATGCGCGCCAGCATCCTCGAGCGGGCCGTCACCTGGGAGCATCTGGCCCACATTCTCTACTTCACCATGGAGCCGGTCGCCTGCCTCCTGGCGGCCATGGTCGGAGCCAACATCGCCGAGGAGGCAGGGCCTTCCCCCGAGCTGGCGCGCGCCTATAGCAGCCTGTTCACCTGCTTCGGAAGCATGGGCAAGCTGAAGCTGTCCGCGTACTACGAGCGCGTCGCCACGGGACTCTGCGAGCAGGTAAACGAGCTGGGCGTTTACTCCTGGTACTACCAGCTCATGAGCGTGACTGCCCTGGGCCAGGGCCGCTTCGCCAAGGCCGAGGCCAACGCCATCAAGGGCCAGGAAGTGGACGAGCGCCTGGGCGCCTGGAAACCCTGGGAGGATGTGACCTGGCTGTACACCAGCACGATGCTCTTCTGGGGTCGGCTCGACAGGAGCTGGGAACTGGGCAAGGCACTGGAGGCCTCGGGGCTCCGGAGATCGGACCCCCACAGCACGGCCATCGCTCGCCTCAATCTGGCGGAAAACGCGATGCGGCGAGGACGCAGCGCCGAAGCCTGGGACCTGGTGCAGAGCGTCATCGCAACCTTCGACAAGAACACCGGCTTGCTCGAGCTGATCCGAGCGTACGGAGACGGAAGCCTGCTCTTGCTTCGCCTGGGACGCCGCGAAGAGGCCTGGACGCACCTGCAGAAGTACCTGGAGGTCTGCAAGGGCCATCAGCCCAGTTCCTGCTATGTGCTCGAAGGTTATGCGTCGGCCGCCGAGGTTGGCGTGCGATTGGCCGAAGAGGCCGACCAGGCGGGAGCCCCGGCTCCGCGTGAGACCCTGCTTAAGGCCGCGGAGGCAGCTTGCTCGTGGATGGCGACCTTCGCCGGCGTCTTCCGGATCGGTATTGCTCGAGCGCACCTCTGGACCGGCCGGCTGGCCGAGCTTCGGAACGGCAGCTCGCCCACGCCCATCGCCGAGTACCGCGCCGGCTTGGATTGGGCGCGGCAACTCCAGATGCCTTATGACGAGGCCCTGCTCTGCGCTGCCCTGGAACGGCAGCTCCCCCAGGGCAACACCGAAAGAGGGCGCTTGCTGACCCGGGCCCGCGATGTGCTCGAGGGCTTTGGCGCCTCGGACTCCATCGGAGACCTCGTACCCTCGCTCGCAACGAGGATTGCGCCGCAGGGAGCCGGCGAAGGCTCTCCAGGAGCACACGAGGGCTTTCTGCCAGACTAGAATCCTCTCGGTGCCGGACAGTCGACGAGCATCAGAGAACAGAAATTCGGCATCCAGGAACAAGCACCCGGCGGATGCTCGGACTAGGGCCTCGACGCGAGGGGCCCGAAGAAACCGACGATCCGCTGCAGCTTGCCATCGGGGGCAAGCTCGCCGAAGTCGAGCCCGTCTGCGAACACCGCCCCATCCGCGAGCACCATGCGCCAGGTGAAGCGAACTGACTGGTGGTGCGCGTCAATTGCGCTGGTCAGGACTATGCGCGCCCCCGGAAACTGACCGAGGATCACGCCGATGTACTCGAGGAGCTCCCTTCTGCCCGGGACATGCGTGTTGGGATCGGTGTACGTGCCGTCCTCGGCCCATACCCGTTCGAGCAGCTCCTGCCTGCGTGAGCGGTCGGGCTCACTCCACGCATCGAGATAGCGCGGGATCAGTTCGTCCAGTTCCATCTGCCTTCCCCTTTGAGGGCGTCGGAAAGCGGCTCGACTTCGGCTTCACCGAGGGAGAAGAACCTGCCCGCGCCCGTCTCGGTGAGCCCATTGTAGCATCTAGAACGACTCCGCGATCGGTCGGGCAGTCCACGGAGCAGGATGTCGGGTGCGCCCCGGATCGAGGGATTTCGCGGGCGCGCCGGGCACCAGTGCATTAGAATCCCTGGACCCGTGATCCGATCGGCACTTCATGGTCTCGTCTTGCTCACGATGGTGCCCCAGCTCGTCTCGATGCCCTGCGCCGCCGAGCCATTCGACGAGTTCGAGGAGGCCCCCGGCGGAGCCGTCACGACATCGGCTGGAGGCGCCTTCGAGCTGCGGCCGTACGAGGGGAGGCTAGGCAAGCGGCGCCAGCTCCGCGAGCTTCTCCAGACCCTGGAAGCTCGCTTCCTGGAGAGCCGCGAGCGGATCTCGAACGCTTTTGGCCCGCTCTGCCGGGTCCGAAAGCCGGTCATCCTCTGGGTCCACGACGCCCACCCGAGGCTTCCCGGGTGCCGCAAGCCCGACGGCTGGGCCGAGGCGCTGCACGACGAGCAGACGACGCTGGGGTTTCACGCCGAGCACTTCGTGAACGGCGACGCCGACCTCGACCTCGAGCTGGATCACGAGCTCATCCACGCGGCGATGCGCGATCGGCTCGGCAAGCTGGCCTATCGCAAGGTTCCGCACTGGCTTCGCGAGGGGCTGGCGCTCTACGGCGCAGGTCAGGGGGATGAGCGGCTGTCACACCTGGCAGCAGGCTACGGGACCAGCGAGGACGGCGACCTGGTGGTCAAGGACCCAAAAGATGTGATCCGTCCACTGGAGAGCCGCAAGCACAGCCTGGCGAGCTACGCCGAGGATGTGCTGGCCGTCGGGGCCATCGAGCACGAATTCGGTCCCGAGGCGGTCGTCTTGCTCTACGAACGCGTCGTGCGCGGCGTGCCGTACAGAAAAGCCATCGAGGCCGTCACGGGGCTGGGTTGGAAGCGGTTCCGAGCGCTGGCGTACGGGTACTCGCTGGCGGTGGCGCGCCGGATGCTACTTCCCGGAAGAGCGACCTACGCGAGCGCCTTGGGGCTCTACAACCGCGCCCGGCGCGCCGCCACGCAGCGCCAGGCCGCGGAGGCAAAGCGGCTCTATCTCAAGGCGGCCGACCGATTCGAGGATTTCCTCGACCGGCACCCGGAGTCGGTCTACCGCCGCCAGGCCTTGCTGCTGCTGGCCCGGTGCTGGCTCCGAGGCGATGCCGCCGATCCGCTCGGCGCCGATCGCGTCCGCGAATGCCTGCGCGAGCTCTTGGCCGAGCGCGGCCCCTTCCGCCGCCAGGCCAGGGAGCTGGGGGGCAGGCTCGAGAAGTGAGGCTTGAGCCTCAGGCCTCAAGGCTCACTGCCCCGCCTTGGCCGGGTTGATGTAGCGGTGGGCGAGCTTGCCGGGCGGGCCTTCGAAATCCATCGTGGTCTTGTACTTCTCGTAGCGGCCGTCGGCGGCGTGGGGTGCGCTCCGAGCGAGGAGCTCGTCTCGTTCGGCCTGGCTCATCGGCGTGAAGTTCCGGGCGGTCTCGAGGTTCTTCCTCAAAAGCTCTTTCGACTCCATGCCGACCACGAGCGTGCTTATCGGCAAGCTCATGGTGTAGCGCAGGCAATCGGCCGCTGCGAGCCCGGTCTCGGCCAGCATCGGGGACATGAAGCCCGAGAGTGTCTTGAAGGCGATGGACCCGATCCGGCGCCGCGTCAACTCCGGCAGCACGCCGGCCTCGAAGCTGCGGAAGTGGTGGTCCATCACGCCCAGAGGCAGCATCACGGCGTCCCACCGCACCGGAAGCGCCAGCATCCGCAGATGGATGGAGGGCAGCTTGTGGCCCGAGAAGCCAATGAAGCGCACCTTGCCCTGGCGGCGGGCCTGAATGGCCGCTGCCACGGCGCCCCGCTCCATGACCCAGTCCGGGTCATTGTCGTAACAGACCTCGTGGAGGAGCATCAGATCGATTCGATCGGTGCGCAAGGCCTTCAGGCTGGCCTCCAGGTCACGCATCGTCTCGGCCCCGTCGCGCGTGTGAGCGCAGTTCTTCGTCATCACGAACGCCCGCTCGCGCCACGCGCCCTGCAACGCCTTGCCGACTCGCTCCTCGCTGCGGCCGCCGTTGTACTCGCGGGCGTTGTCCAGGAACGTGACGCCGCCGTCCAGCGCTGTCCGGATGAGCGCGATGGCCTCGGCGTCGGTGAGACCATCGATCCCCACGTGGAAGCCGCCCAGCCCGAGCAGCGAGACCTGCTCACCCGTCAGGCCAAGCGGCCGCATCGGCATCCGGCCAGCGGCCGGCCGCGCAAGCAGCCTACCGGCGGGCACCGCCAGCGCCGCCAGACCGGCAGCCAGCCCCGTCTTCAGAAACTGTCGCCTGCGGATTCTCGTCATTGTGGCCTCCCCTGCGCGCTCCGACCGGACCAGCGTGTCGCGGGCCCCGAGGCCATCATAGCGAACCGGACGCGCAACCTAGCAACGGCCGCGTGCTAGACTCCCGGCGTACGCCCGACCCGGGCGGTGACGATTCGAGGAGACACGAGATGAGAAACAGCATTCGAGCCGGGTTCCTGGTGTTGCTTGCCTGCCTGTTCGTTCCTCTGGCCTGGGCCGCCCCCAGGCCGGTCGTCGTCGCGACCGACGACGGGCTCCTCGCCATCCTCTCGAACGTGAAGGCGCTGACCGCCATGAACCAGATGGTCAGCCGGTTCGGCGGCGTCCTCCAGAAGGTGGAGAAGCTCGACGTCAAGCCCGGCGGCTCCACCTACCGCTTCCACTACGGGCGGCGCGAGCCGAGCCCGCTCCATCACGGAGTCGGCCACTTCGACGTCAAGGTCGGCTACGGCGCCCAGATGAAGCCCAACGTGGGCGAAGTCGGCCAGCCCGTCCTGATGCGCTAGGGCGAGCGATTGCCGGTGGGCCCTTCAGCCCGCGAGCGTCACTTCGACTCGATCGGGAAGACCTTCACTTCGACGCGGCGGTTCTGGCGGTGGTCGGTGAGGGATATGGGATTGTCCCAACCGTTGCCGAAGGCGCTGATCTTCTCGCGCGGGAATTTGAACTTATCGATGAGGGCGCGCTTGACGGAGTTGGCGCGCTTCTCGGAGAGCTCGCGGACGTCCTTGCTGAACTCCTGGTAGACGCGCGGGCCCTCGCGCTCGATCTCCATCTTGCGGGAGGTGTCGACGTTGCCCTCGAGCACCACGCGAGCAGCGCCGAAGCTGGCGGCCAGGCGGCCGATCTCCTCGACGGCCTGAGGGATCGCCTTGTCGTAGTTGGCGTCCAGGTCGGCCGAGTTCGGGGCGAACTGGATCATCACGGTCTTGGTGAGGATCGGCTCGGCCTCGATCTTCAGCTTGGAGGATTGCAGGGGCGGGAAGGAGGGGCCGGGGGCTTCCTTGGCGCCGGCGAATAGCGCGGCGACCTCCTTCAGCACGGAGGAGTCCTTCACGTCCTCGGGGCGCACGGGGGCGCCGATCGCGCCGTACTGCTTGTAGACGTAGCTGGCGGCGCGCCAGGTGCGATCGAAGTTCGCGGCGAAATCAGCGTTGGTGAAGAACTTCACGTTCTCGGGGTAGTTGGTCAGATGGGCATCGCCCATCATCGACTTGCACTCCTCGACGCCCAGGCCGAAGCCGTCGGCCATGAGCGCTGCCACCTTGTCCGGGTCCTTGGCAGCCAGGTCCATCCCCTTGAAGATGCCGATGACCAGGCCCTTCACGACATCGCGGTGATCGGCGGCGAAGTCGGACCGTACGGCCCAGACGTCGGCGATCATGTTGTTGGCGTCCTTGGTGGTGGTGAGCAGCCGGGCGCCCTTGACGCCGCCCTTCTTGCCGCCCAGCTTCTCGTCGACGATGTTGTAGATGTCGGGCGCCCACGAGACGCAGGCGTCGATGCCGGAGTTGTCGACGAAGGCGCGCGCGGCCCCGAAGGCGGTATCGGTGAACTTGAAGTTGACCTCGCCCGGGGAGATGCCGGCCTCGGCCAGCACACGCAGGATGTAGTAGTGGGAGGGAGAGTTCTGCGCCAGCACGATGGTCTTGCCACGCAGGTCGTTGGCCGACTGGATGTGAGCGCGGACGACGACGCCGTCACCGCCGTTGGACCAGTCGACTTGCTGGAAGACGCGTGGGAAGACGCGCGGGTCCTTCGCGAGCCCCTCGGCGAAGAGGGCGATCATGTCGAGCGTGCCCCAGAGGACGTGCGACTGGCCGGAAGCGAAGGCGGCGCGCGCAGCGTCGGGGTCGTCGATGAGCTTGAGATCGACCTGGAAGCCGAACTCCTTGAAGAAGAGACAGTCCTTGTTGGCCTTGAAGCCGTTGTTGGCCGCGATGATCGGCGCCCATCCGCCCCAGATGTTGATCGGGAAGACGACCGTGTTGTCCTTGTAGGCGTAGGACTGGACCTGGCCCACGGCAGCGGGCGCCGTCTTGCCGACGTACTTGTACTCGCTGACCGTCGTCGGCGCGCCCGTAGCGCCGGCCTGCGGCTGGGCCGGTGCCTGGGGCGTGGCAGCAGGAGGGGCCGCCTGCGGTGCACCCGCGATCTTCTTGAGCTCGTCGGCAGAGATGGCCTGCGGCCTGGCCGCCTCGGGGAAGAGCTGCTCCCTGAGCTTCGTCGAACCGGCCACCAGCAGCGCCAGCGCCAGCAGGATCAGGAGGATGATGCCCCCCGGCTTCAACTGACCATTTCGGTTACTAAACATCTTTTGCCTCCTGTGGGGCCTCGGGCTTGAGGCTTGAGAAGTGAGGCTTGAGGAGTGAGGCTGGAGGCCGAAGAAGTCGGCCACCCGGAAGCAGGTGTCGGGCCCGCTCCGCCCTACTGGCTACTGGCTACTGACTACTCTCTGCTACCCCTGCACCTTCTGCCGCTCGGGGGTGTCCCGCTCGGCGGGGCCCATGGTCTTCTCGGCGGTGGTGCCGGAGGGGACGGCGTCGGTGGCCAGCCCCATCTGCAGCTCGAACTGGTGCAGCAGGTCGTTGGCCTGCAGCTTCTTGGCCTCTTCCTCGATCTGGAATGTCTGCTGATCGACCTTCTCGAGCGCGAGGCTGACGCGGGCTTCCTTCTCTGCGGCCTCCTGCTCGAGCTTGCGGACCATTTCGTCGTGGCTGGCGTCCAGGCCCGCGATCTTGAAGCTCTCCATCGCGTCGGCGACCTTGCCCTGCCACTCGGAGCGCTTCTTGGCCTGGATGACGCTCATCGCCTCGCGAGTCTTGCGCTCCTTCTCGCGCATGAAGGCAGACTTGACCTGCATCGCCTTGTCGACGGCCTCCGTGGCGGTCTTCAACTGGACCTCGGTCTGGGCCAGGTCCTTCTTCACCTGCTCGAGCTGGGTGGCGAAGGTGAGCGCGATGTCGCGCCGGCCTGCCTTGAGCGCGGCCTGGATCTTGGCCGACAGCTCCTTCTCGGACATATCGAGCTTGTTCTTCTCCTTGTCGAGCAGGACCTGGTTGGCCTTGATCATGGCGATGTTCTGATTCATCACCGGGACCTGGTCCTCCATGTCGCGGATGTTCTGCTTGAGGATGAGCTCGGGGTCTTCGCCCAGCTCGATGAAGAAGCCGATGAACGACCGGAACATGCGCTTGATTCTCTCGAACATTCCCTCGGTTCCCCTTTCAGGTCTTCGCGGGGCCGCAGTAACAACGCTGTTTCCCTTCGCCACTATAGTCGGGGCCGGCCGCGCCGTGCATAGCTTTTTTAGGACGGTGTATCATTCCGCGGGTCCGTCGGGCCGGCGGGCGCCAGGCGAGAGGAGTCGAAGTGATCGTCCGGGAGTGGAGCGTGGATTGTCATGGATGCGAGGGCGACCTCGACGACGCCGGCGCGCTGGAGGCCGCCCTGAGGCGAGGCTCGGAGGCAGCCGGCGCGGTCGTGCTCGGCGCTAGCTGCACGCGCTATCAGCCGATCGGGACCACCGTGTTCCTGCCGCTGGCCGAGTCGCACGCGATGGTGACCACATGGCCGGAGCACCGCTACGCCATCGTCAGCATCCTGCTCTGCAATGACGCCATGCATCCCAGGACAGTCCTGCAGCCGGTCCTGGACGAGCTGCGGCCCAAAGAGGTGACGGTCAACGAGACCGAGCACCGGGTCGCGACGGGGGAGTTCGCCGCGCAAGCCGCCGCCAAGTGAAGAAGCTCTACTTCGTCAACGCCTTCGTCGACTACGGCGTCATCGGCGGAGTCTCCATCGCAGCCTGGGCGCTCCTGGCGGGCTTCCACAGCGGCGAGCGGACCGAGACGGTCTACGGCCTGGCGGCCGCGCTCCTGTGGGTCTGCAACTGGCCCCACTTCTCCGCCACCAGCTACCGGCTCTACCACTCGGCCGAAAACATCCGGCAGTACCCGATGACAGCGCTGGGCGTGCCGGCCATCGTGCTTGCAGCAGTCGCCGGGGCGCTGGCCTCGCCGGAAGTGCTGGCGCCCTACTTCGTGAAGGTGTTCGCGATCTGGTCGCCGTACCACTTCAGCGGACAGACGGTCGGGCTCTGTCTGCTCTACGCCCGGAGGGCCGGCGTGCGCTTCGAGGCGCTGGAGCGGCTGGCCCTCTCCGGCTTCGTCTTCGGCACCTTCCTGACGGCAACCGTCCGGGCAGAGACCAGCCCGAGCGGCACGACCTACTACGGCATTGCCTACCCCGGCATGGGATTGCCCGGCTGGACGGTCACGGTGGTAGAAATCTGGACCGGCCTCTGCGCGCTCGGGCTCCTGGCGGCCGCGGTGCGCATCTCCCGGGCGCGGGGCGGGCCGCTCCCCCCGATCGTCCTGCTGCCGGCCGCGGCGCAGTACGTCTGGTTCGTGAGCGGCTCCGGAGTGGCCTCCTTCGCGGAGTTCGTCCCGTTCTTCCACAGCGCGCAGTACCTCCTCATCGCCTGGTCGATGCAGCTCAAGGAGAGGCTGGATCGGGAAGGGCTGTCGCCCTCGGAGTCCTACGTGCTCGGCGAGAGCCTGCGATGGGGCGGGATGAACATCGCGGGCGGCGCCGCGCTCTTCTGGCTCTTCCCCAGGGTGGTCGCGTGGTGCGGGTTTCCGCTGGAGTTCGCCACCGGCATCGCCATCGCGGGCGTGCAGATCCACCACTTCTTCGTCGACGGAGTCATCTGGAAGCTGCGCAGCCCGGCCGTCAGCTCTCCCCTGATGTCGAACCTGGACGAGCTTCTGGGCCGGGAGCGAGAGGCCCAGGCGGCATGAAGACGCTGGCTCTGCCGGCGCTCCTGGCGCTCGCCTTCGTAGCCGCCGCTTCCGCCGAACCGCGCGTGGCCGAGGAGCGGATCGTGCTCCGGACCGGGGCAGGCGACCTGGTGCTGGCGCTCTACCCGGACGTCGCGCCCCGCACTGTGGCGCAGCTTCTGAAGCTGACACGGATGGGCGTCTTCGACTCCACGCACTTCTACCGGGTCGATCCGAGCTTTCTGGTGCAGCTCTCCGACGCGGCCAACCGCACGGTTCCACTTTCCCCCGAGCAGCGCGCCGCCATCACGCCGCTTCCCCTGGAGCTCTCCGCACCCAAGCACGTGCGGGGGGCGCTGACGATGGCGCACCGGGACGGCGAGCCCGACAGCGCCGAGACCTCCTTCTCGATCCTGCTGGTCGACGCGCCGCACCTGGACGGCAGCTACACCGTCTTCGGCCGGCTCGAATCCGGCTGGGAGGTGCTGGACGAAATCCTGCGCGTTCCGAGGAGTCAAAAGCACCGCCCAGTCGTGAAAATCGAGGTGAAGAGGGCCGAGGTCGTGAACGGCGCGAAGCTCGCGGAGGCTTCGCTTGCACCCGCGACCGTCGTGCCGGTCCCGGAAGCCTTCCTGCGAGCAGCGATGGCCGCCGAGGCCGCCGAGGCTGCGCGGCGTTACATTCCGCCCGCCATCGCAGGCGGCATCCTGCTGATGATCGCGCTCGACCTCTTCTGCTGGTTCTACCTGGAGAAGCTCTCCCAGCGCGTCGTCGCCGCGTGTCTGTTGCTGAGCGTGCTGACCGGCGCCTTTCTCTGCGTGGTGATCCTCACCCCAAGCGCGCACGAGAGCCCGTTGCTGGCCATCTTCCTTTTCGCCGGCCTGCTGGGGACAATCCGGTTGATGGGACGGCTGGAGTAGGAAGATGGAAGGTGGAAGATGGAAGGTGGAAGCGAGTAGCCAGTAGCCAGTAGAACCGGCCGGGACGCCGCACCCCAGCCCCAGCCCTTGCCCTCCCGCAGTCCCGAACGCCGGCGCCAAGAGACAGCCTCCTCATCCCATCGACCTCGAGCCCCAAGCCTCGAGCCTCGAGCCTCGAGCCTCGAGCCTGCCTGCCGAAGCCCCCGCTCATCCTGAGCTTGTCGAAGGACCCGCTACGGCTTAGCTTCGAAGACGATGCGGGCCAGCGCGGCGTTGCCGGAGTCGTCACGAGCGCGAACGGCGAGGGTGTGCTCGCCGGGAGACAGGCCGCCGAGCGACAGCTCCAGCTCCTCGCGGCGGCTGTCGGCGAAGCCGTCCTTCGGAGCGGCAGGGGTCCAATCGGCGCCGTCGAGCGCGTACTCGAAGGTGAGGACGACGCCCGTGGAGTCCTCGGCAGACGTCTTGACCGTCACGGTCCCGGAGGCGGAGGCGACCGCGAGCGGAGAGAGGACGGGCGGACCCGTGTCGATGACCAGGAGATCGCTCTCGCGAGAGGCGCTGCGTTCGGTGCCGGGCGGGTTGGACCAGGCGTCCGTGACGACCGCCTTGACGCGATAGGCGCCGTCGGGGAGGTTGCGGACGTCCCATTCGTACTCGTTGGAGCCGGTGGGTCCGTCGAGGAGTGGCCGCCATGCCTTCTCGCGCGATTCGCGGAGGTAAAGCTGGGTCGAAAGGCGATCCCGGTTCGGATCGGAGGCTTCCCACTTCACGCGCCGCATGCCGGGCGGCGGGCGCTTCTTCATCAGTTCGGCCTGCTTGTCGCGCTCGCGCTGCGAGGGCTCGCGGTGTTCGCCGTAGAGGTCCACGGCGGGGCTCGAGATCTCCAGCGAGTCGACGGACGGCGGGGCGTTGGCGGGCAGGTAGGCCATCCGCAGGCTCTCCAGGACGGGTGAGGCCTGGCCTGGCGTCGCCCGGAGCTCGACCTTGGCCTGCAAGTAGCGGCCAGGGGGGCTCTCGATGGCACTGCCCGCGGCGGTGGCCGCCGGGGAGGACCACGCGCTCCAGGTGGCGTCGGGGCGTTCGGAGTTGCCGCTGCGGGAGCTGACGCGCGCCAGTCCCTCCCCGCGCAGCCGCCACGAGATCACGCCCCAGCGCGCGGGCCCCCCCGCGTCGAGCGCCTCCGTCGTGAGGGTGCCCGTCGTCGCCAGGCGAGGGCCCAGCGATCGCACGCGCGCCGGGTTGCCGGCCCCGACCAGAAGCTCTCCCGCTTGAGTGCGCAGGAAGGCGAGCGCCTGTCCCTCTTCCAGGTGGACCCATCGCGTCAGCCGGCCCTCCCGTGAGATGAGGAAACACTGGCCGCTCTGCCCGGTCCCGACCGCGACACCGCCGTCGGTCATTGCCACCAGGCTCAGCAGGACATCTTGATCGGACGTGAATACCTGCTGGGCGACCCCCGAGGGAAGGATGGCGAAGACGGCCTGGCTGAGGTTGGGGCCGACTCGGGCGAAGCGCACGGGGGCGCGCGGCGGCGCGGGGGGCGGGGGCGGCGTCTTGGGCAAGGCCGGCGGTTCGGCAGTCGGCACGCGGGGCGGCGCGGAGCGGTCTGGCCTTTCGGGATGGGCCGAAGAAGTCGTTGCGGCTCCCTGCGGCGCGGCCGTGCGCGGCGCCGCAGGGGGCGGGCCGACGGTGCCGGCGGGCTGAGATGCCGACGCGGGCGCGGGTCGAGACGACGGGAACACGTGCGGCCCGGTCTGGGCCGCAGCGTAGACGACGTCACCGTCGCGGGCCAAGGCGCGGATCTCCTCCTGCGGCGCATCGAACAGGACGGTCGTGGGGCCCGCCAGCGGGATCGCGTAGAGCAGACCGTGGCCCGCCGAGCCGGCGAGCAGCGTGCCGTCGGGCATTCGCATGACACACAGGAGGTGATCCTCCTCCGACTCGAGCATGACGTCCGGCTTCGAAGGCGGAATGGAGCCGGGATCGGAGTACTTGAGAAGTCGCGCGCGCGAACCCGTGGCGGCCACGAGCTCGCCGCCGGGCAGCGCTCGCAAGGCCCAGACATAGCGCTCGCCGGTTTCGATGGCGGGTCCGACCTGGAAGCCGCTCGCGGCGATCCGGAAAATGCGCCCGCCCGGGATGGTGCCGGCGTAGACGGAGCCGTCCGGGGCCGCCGCGAGCGCCGTGACGGCCACCTCGCCGGTCTCCAGGGCCAACGTCCACTTGCCGTCTGCGCCGCGCCGGAACACCTTGCCGCGCGGACCGGTGCCTGCGTAGATCTCGCCTTGCCGGCTCTCCGCCAGGGACCAGACGAAGCTCTCCCCCTCGGCGTCGAGCTGCAGAGCGGTCTCGGGCAGAAGAGCGATCTCACCCGCGTCGGAGAGCGAAAGGTGGTCCAGCCGCCCGGGCTCGAAGGCAGACTGCGAGCTCTTCTGCCAGACAAGCGGCCAGACGGCCCAGCAGCTTCCCACCGCCAGCCCGCAGGCCAGCGCCGCCAGCACTACGACTCCACGCATCCTTCGACTCATCTTTGGGCGTCTCCCAGCACCTCGATCGGCAGCGAATCCTGGCCCATGACGACCCAGCCGATCGGCATCTCGACCTCCACGTCGGCCGCCAGCTTCGCAAAGCCGGTGGCCCCGGGCGCGCCGAACACCGAGACGACGGACCCTGGCAAGCCGGGAAGCTCCCTGCCGCCGTAGCCGGCGCCCTCACGCTGCGCCGCCAGCCGCACCCAGAGCGAGCGCGGCGAGCGCGCCGACTCCATCAGCGCGATGAGCGACGGCAGATCTCTGGGGGAATGCTTGCCCGGATTGCGGACCTGCTCCCGCGTCGTGGCCGACCGGGCGTCGTGCACCTCCACGGTCGCGGCCGCACGCTCCAGGTCCGCTGGCAGAGTGAGCTCCGCGGTCCGCGAGATCGAGCCTCCACCATAGGTCCGAAGGATCGCCGTCACCTGCACCGTCTCGCCGGGCCGGAAGCGCGGCTTGTTGAGCCGGATGCTGTCGAGCGTGGCCAGGCGCGCGCGCGGTTCGGCCTCGAAGCTCACGGACGCACTCACGGGAGTGAGCGGCTGAATCGAGTTGTCCAGCAGGACGTTCACGGGCTCCAGCAATTCCGATACGGCCTGCGCCGGCGAATCCGTGGTCGCCGCCGCCGAGGAGAGCCGCACCGTCCGGTTTCCGGGGAGCCCCAGTTCGATCCGCGAGACCAGCGTCAGCGGGCCGGCTGCCCGCACCTCCTCCAGCACCACGCTGGCCGCGGCCATCGAGAGGAACGAACCCGACAGCTCCGGGTGTCGCACCACCCGCATCCGCCGCGCAATCGGCCGGCCGCCGCCCGTGACGCGCACCTCCAGCGGACACGGCTGGGGCCGCGCGCCAAGCACCCCCATCACCCCGGAACGTTCGTCCCTGAGCAGCGTCCCGACCGGCGCCGTCGCGTTCCCCACCTTGATGGAGACCATGTAGCTCGGCACCACCGCGTGGACGATCGCGGCCGACATCGGCAGCTCCACGGCGCCGAACCCCGCCATCGCGTGCCCGAATGCCAGCACGCGATCCCCGCGCCGGCATGTCATCGTCCCCAGCGCCGTGAGCGAAAGGTCCCCCTCGATGAGCGGCACGCAGAGTGCCGACCCGGGCACCAGCTCTGGCGCAGGCAGGCTCGTCGCGTCCGACCGGACGGCGCTCCCGGACATCGGCGAGAACCCCCACCCCGCCAGCCGGGGGCGCCAGCGCTCCATCACCGTCATGGGAATGCCCGACGAGAAGACCGGCGTGGCGAACGGCTCGAACTTCATCCGGCCTTCCGCACCGCCGCCCTGCCCTCCCGCGGGCGCTGCCGGACTCTCCAGGATCGCCAGCATCGATTCGATCGGCGTCACCACGCCCACCGGTTCCTTGGAGAACGCCCAGCCGCCCGAGAGCGCTCCGATGAGCTTGCCACCGACGTACATCGGACTGCCGCTCATCCCCGCCACGAGCCCCGTCCGCTCGATCGTCCGTCCCGTGCACCGGACGACGATCATGTCGCGCCCGGGCGACTCACCCTTCCAGACCCCGACGACCTCGAACCCGTAGTCTTCCGGGTTCGTGCCCGCGAACACCGTCCGCCCGATCCCCTTCATGCCGACCTGGACCTGCGACAGCGGCAGGATCTCCTCCCCCGCGGACGCGCGAGCGACCAGGGGGCAGACGAGGGCAAGCGTGACCGCAACCAGGGTTTGGATCGTCGCCAAGGCGATGTTACAGTAGCATACGCACCCGGACCGGGAAGACCCCACGCCCTCCATGCCAGCTCCGACGCCTGTTCCGCCCGTTTCCGGACCGCCCTCCGAGGCCACCCGCGGCGACGAGGGCGCCGCCGGATCTCGCGAGACGACCCCCGTCTCCGCTGGCTCCGGCGCGCCCCCAGCTCCGCTCCCGGTCGCCCCGGGGTCCCTCCTACTCGTTGGAGTAGGCGAGTCGATTGGCCGGTTGCTGGCCTCCGTGCGGCCCATGGAGAACATCGGCCTGCTCCGCATCCAGTCCGCCGGCATGGGCCCCGAGGTCTTCGCCATGTCCCCGGCGCCGGCCGCGGAGCTGCTCGACACGGCGCCCTTCCTGGAGGAGCTGGGCCTTACCGAGAAGACCTTCGACCTCGAGCTGCGCTGCTGCGCCAAGGCCCTCTACCTGGCCCACCGCGCCGCGCTCCTCGACCGGCTCCGCGACCGCATGAAGAACGGTCCGATCGGAACCGTCGTCATCGTCGCCGAGGCCGCCACGAGCCTAGGGGCGACCGTCCTCTCCGAGCTGCCGCTCGACCTCGAGGCGCTCTACGCGCGCCGCCTGGGCCAGCGGCCGGTCCTGGTCCGCATCCCGATGTTCCCCGCCGGCAACGGCGAGGAGCTCGAGCGCACGACCCTCTACGCGCTGGGCCGGGAGCTCGACGCCCACTTCCGGGGAAGCCTCGAGGAGTCGCTGGCGCCCCACTGCGATAACTCCCAGGACGAGCTGATCCTCTCCGACTTCCAGGTCGGGACCCCCGCCCAGCGCAAGGACGAGCTGGTCCGCTTCCTCGGCGCGCTGGCCGCTTTTTTCCGCAGCCCGGGCGGCGTGGCCGCGACGGACAACCCGATCGTGCAGCATCCCACGGCGGGCCCCTGGCGCCGCTCCTACCGCGACCTGCTCTCGCTCTGGCGCGGTAGCTCCTGGACCGACTTTCGCCGCCGACGGCTCCTGAGGGAGCTCGAGGCCGAGACTGCCGCGCCGCCGCTGGTGGACCAGGAGCCCTTTCGCGCGGGCAGACGGCTCTACCAGGAAATGGATGCCCGGTACCGCCGGCTCCTGGCCGCGGGCGCCTACGACTACCCGGCCCGGATCTGTCCCGACGACGCCGGCTCCTATCTGGAGCTCGCCGAGCAGCTCCTGGCCGACGGCCGCGACCGGGACGCGTTCGACGCCTTCGCGGCCGCTTCCGAGGCTCGAGCCGACCTCCCCGAGCCGCTCGAGGGGATGGGCCGCACCGCGCTCTTGCTCGGCGACGCCGACGAGGCGATGAAGGACTTCACCCGCGCCGTGCAACTCGACCCGTGCAGCAAGGCCGGACATGAGGGTATCCTCTTGAGCTACCTTTCGACGGGCCGGCTCGAAAATGCCCGCAAACACCTGGAGCTGGCAACGGCGGCCGGATGCCCCATCGAGCCTGAGCTGATTCGCCGGCTGAGCTGACCAGACCCAAGAAGGGAGACCCCATGGCCACGACGAAGCCCAACGATCCGGTAATCCTGAGCGCGGCGCGTATTCCGACGGGGAAGTTCGGCGGAACACTCTCGGCGCTGGCAGCGCCCCAGCTCGGGGCCGCCGCTGTGCGCGAGGCCGTACGCCGGGCAGGCGTGGAGCCGTCGGCCATCGAAGAGGTCGTGATGGGCAACGTCGTGTCGGCAGGCCTGGGACAGAATCCGGCCCGCCAGGCCGCGCTGATCGGCGGGCTGCCGCCGACGGTGGCCGCGGTGACGATCAACAAGGTGTGCGGCAGCGGCCTGAAGGCAGTGCTCCTGGCGGCCCAGGCGATCAAGGCGGGCGACGCCGAGCTGATCGTGGCAGGCGGTATGGAGTGCATGAGCCGCGTGCCGTACCTGCTCCCCGAAGCGCGCAATGGGCTGCGGCTGGGCCACGGAAAGATCGAGGACGCCATCATCCGGGACGGCCTCTGGTGCGCCTTCACGGACGTCCATATGGGGTCGACGGCGGAGGCCGTGGCGCGCGAGTACCACGTCACACGGGAGGACCAGGACCGCTTCGCCGCCGAGAGCCACATCAAGGCCGCCAAGGCCGCCGCCGCGGGGAACTTCAAAGCCGAGATCGTGCCGGTCGAGATCCCCGGCAAGAAGGGCGAGAAGACCCTCTTCGCAGCCGACGAGACCATCCGCGCCGACTCGACCCCCGAGGGGCTGGCCAAGCTGCGGCCCGCCTTCGAAAAGGACGGCACCGTGACCGCCGGCAACGCCCCGGGATTGAACGACGGCGCCGCCGCGCTGGTCATCGCCAGCCGCGCGCGGGCCGAGAAGCTCGGCATCAAGCCACTGGCAACCATTCGCGCCTACGCGACCGGCGGCGTCGACCCGAAGTGGGTCATGATGGCGCCCGTCGCCGCCGTCAAGAACCTGCTGGCAAAGATGGGCGTCGGCGTCGAGCACTTCGATCTGATCGAGTCGAACGAGGCCTTCGCCGTCCAGGCGATCGCGGTCGGCCGGCAGCTCGGCTTCAACTTCGATCGCGTCAACGTCAACGGCGGGGCCGTGGCGCTGGGCCACCCCATCGGTGCCAGCGGCGCCCGCATCCTCACCACCTTGCTCCACGCGCTCGCAGCGCGTCAGCTCACGACCGGCCTGGCAACCCTCTGCATGGGCGGCGGCAACGGCCTGGCCATCGCCGTGGAGCGGGAGGCGTGACGGGCAGGGTCGAGGCTTGGGGCTCGAGGCTCGAGGCTCGAGGCTTGGGGCTTGAGGCTTGAGGTCGAAGGCCTCAGGGATCAGGTGTCAGGGATCAGGCTTCAGGTTCGAGACACGCGGCCCAGCCTACTGGCTACTGACTACTGGCTACTGACTACTCCTCACCTTCTCGATTCTCGATTCTCCCCATGCCTTTCCTCCTGAAGTTCGTCCTACTGCCGGCGGCGCTGGCGGCAGCGATCGGCCTTTCGATCGCAGCCTACCTGGCGCTGGGGCGGCGGCAGCTGCGCTGGATGCCGGCGCTGCGAGCGGCTCTGGCGGCGTGCGCAGCGGTCCTGCTCTTCCTCCCGTCCTGGACGAAAGAGAGCCGCGAAGTCTATCGGCCGTCGATCGCCGTGCTGCTCGACAACTCGATGTCGATGCAGCTAGCGGAAACGCCCGGCGGCAAGAGCCGCCATGAACGCGCGGCGGCAAGGCTCGCGGAGGTCCAGCAGCACTTCCAGGATCAGTTCCACATCGACCTCTGGTCCTTCGCCCGGACCGCCGAGCGCGTGCCGGCCCCTCCCGCCGTCCCGGCCGGAAAAGTGACCGATCTCTCGGTAGCCGTAGCCGAGGTGCTGGCCCACCAGGACAAGCAACTGACGCGCGGAATCGTCGTGATCAGCGACGGACGCTCGACCACGCCCCAGTCGCCCCAGGTCTGGGCGCGCACCTCGCCGCTGCCGATCGTATCGATGGCAATCGGCTCCCCGGACTTCGCCTACCGCAACGCCGAGCTGCTGTCCGTGGAGGCCCCCGATCGCCTGTACAAGGACAGCATCGGCCAGGTGCGGGCACGCGTCGGGCTACACGGCATCGAGTCGGGGATCGTGCAGCTGGAGCAAGGAGGGCGAAAGCTCGACCAGAAGCCATTCTCGGCGCGCGATGGCTCCACCGTCAGCTTCGACCTGCGACCCGCCGGCAGCGGCTTGACCCTCTACACGGTGACTGTCGTGCCCCAGCAAGGTGAGCTGACCACGCTCGACAATTCCAGCACGTTCCCGGTGTTCATCGAGACCACGCCGCGGCGCGTGCTCCTGCTGGCCACCACGCCCGGCTGGGATTACACATTCCTCAAGCGCCAGCTGCGCGCCGACCCGCGCTACGAGGTCACGGACGCGCCCCAGCTGGCGGCGGCGACCCCGGTGGAGCTCCCGCAAGGCGGGCTGAGCGGCTACGGGCTGATCGTCGTCGCCGGTTTTCGCAAGCAGGCCTTCTCGCAAGAGCAGCTCGCGGCGCTGGTGCGCTATGTCGAACGCGGTGAGGGCGTGCTCCTCTTCCTGGGCAACACGCGCGACACCATCGAGGAGCTCCTGGAGAGCGACCTCGGAGGCGTGCTGCCGGTCGCCGCTGCTACCGGCGCCGAGGAGCCCCCGGCCCGGCTGCCGTTCGGCCCCTCGGAGAAGAGCCCGCTCTTCCGCATCCTGGAGCATCCGCAGGCCAACCAGCAGGCCTGGCGGAGCCTGCCGCCAATCCTGGTGGCCCAGCCCGCCCTCACGGCCATCCCTGCGGCGATGGTCCTCGGCACCTTCCCTCGATATCCCAAGGAGACGCCCGCGCTGGCGTGCCGGCTCTTCGGGCGCGGCATGACGGTGCTCTTCAACACCGACGAGACGTTCCTCTGGAAGTCGCTGATGGACGCCGCCAGCGATCCCGATCACCTGTACGAACGGTTCTGGGGCAACTTCCTGTCGTGGCTGACGGACGACTCTCGTCTCACGGGGGTATCACTCACGCTGTCGCGGCTGCGGTACACGCTCGGCGAAGAGGTCTTCGTGCGGGTGGACGATTTCGCAGGGAAGCTGGACGCGGTCTCGCGTGAGGAGCTTGCGCTCGCCTACCTAGGCGACGGCGGCACGGGCCGATTCTCTCCGGAGAAGGTGCAGGGTGGCTTCCTGGCGAGCTTCGTACCGCCCTCGGAGGGGCGCTTTGCGGTGAAGCTGACGCTGCCGGGCGGGGAAGAGGTCTCGCGGGAGCTCGTCGTCGACGCACCGGTGCGGGACTTCGCCGATCCGCTGGCGGACCCGGAGACACTGCGGGAGATGGCGGAGCTTTCCGGCGGGCGGTTCTTTGCCGAGGGCGCCGGAGGGCTCTCGGGCGTGAAGCTCGATCCGACGCCCCAGATCAAGGAAAGGACTGAAAGCCTCTATTGGCTCGACAGGGGCTGGGCGCTGGCGATCTGCCTCGGGCTGCTGGCCTGCGAGTGGCTCCTGCGAAAGCGATGGAACCTCCTATGACGTTGCCAGGAAAGCCGGTCCGGGAGTCGAAGCACGAGACGACGCAGCAGGTGCTGCCGGGCGACACCAACCCGATGGGGACAGCCTTCGGCGGGACGATCATGGCCTGGATCGACATCGCCGGGGCCGTTGCCGCGATGCGTCACGCGCGCACGACGGTCGTCACGGCCAGCATCGACGAGATGCACTTCATCGCGACGATCAAGCTGGGCGACCTGGTCATCCTGAGCTCCAGCGTCAACTACGCGGGCCGGACCTCGATGGAGGTCGGCGTGCGCGTCGACAGCGAGAACCCGCGCACCGGGGAGCGCCACCACACGGGCAGCTGCTACGTCACGTTCGTCGCCATCGACGAGCAGGGCCGGCCGGTCGAAGTGCCACCCGTCATCCCGGAGTCCAAGGATGAGAAGCGGCGCTACGCGGATGCGCAGGAGCGGAGGCGCCACAGGCTCGCCGCGCGCGAAGCCCGGCGCAGCCGGGGGTGAAGACGGCAAGCGAAGCCGGGGTTCCGGCCGAGGGCGGCTCGACGCGGGCGGCCACGGGACTGTTGATCTGCTGCGCGGTGCTCACGGCGAGCGTGCTCTACCTGGGGTGGGCAGCGGAAAAGTCGGGGCGCTACTTCCCGGGCGAGCGCGCGGCGCTGGAAGCGGCGGGCCGGCTCTTCTTCTCCGAGAAGCCGAAGTACGACGGCACGCTCGAGTCGGTCAGCCGCCAGGACGTGCTGATCCTGCAGACGGCGTTCTTCTTCGCGGTGGCGACGACCTTCTATCTCCTGGCGGTGAGACTGGCGCTCGGCGGGGCGCTGGCCCGGCGGACGACGCTCGGTATCGTGATGGCCGGCGCCGTGCTGCTGCGGGCGGCAGCGGTGCCGTCCAGGCCGGCGCTCGAGACCGACTACCACCGGTATCTCTGGGACGGAGCGGCCGTCTGGTCGGGGCTCAACCCGTACCAGTTCGCGCCGGTAGAGGTGACGAACTTCGCCAAAGGGAAGAACGTGGAGATGTACCCGGCGGAGGAAAAGGAGCGGCTGGAGCGACTGGCTCGTCTTGCCGCGACGCCCGAGCTGGCCGATCACGTGCGGCGGATCAACCACCCGAGCATTCCGACGATCTATCCGCCGGCGGCGCAGGCGTTGTTCGGAGCGGCGTACGGCCTGGCGCCCGGCAGCGCGACCGTGCTCAAGGCGCTGGTGGCGGCGGCGGATCTGGCGGTCTGCGGACTCGTCCTGCTGCTTCTTCGGCGGCTGGGGCGGGACGCGAGGTGGTGCATCGCGTATGCCTGGTGTCCGCTGATCGTGAAGGAGTACGCAGCAACGGGGCACTACGATCCGCTGGCGACCGGGGGCGTACTGGCGGCGCTGCTGCTCCTGACGGGCGAGCGTAAGAGGCCCATGGCGGCCGGGGCGGTGCTGGCGTTCGGGGCGCTGGCGAAGCTCTTCCCGCTCTTGCTGGCACCGCTACTTGCCGGCCGGCTGGGCCGCGCGGGGCTGGCGGTGCTCGTGCTCGTGCTGGGCGCTGGCTACGCGCCGTTTCTCGGAATCGGGAGCGAGGCCTTCGACGGGCTGGTCGCCTTCGGCACGAGCTGGGAGTTCAACAGCAGCCTCTTCGCCTGCCTGGAGATGGCGCTCGGGCCGCTCTTTCGCGGTGAGGATCCGCTGATGTTCTCGTTCATCGTCAGCCGCAAGGCGAGCCAGGAGTACCTGTTCTTCACCGAACAGCCGCTCGACGCCTTCGGGGCGGCCAAGGTGCTGGCGGCGCTGGCGCTGGCGGCGGTGGTGATCGCGTGCGCGCGAGCCCGACGCGACAGCGACACGGCGCTCACGGCGCGCGCGGGGATCGTGGTGGTGACGTTGCTCGCGCTCGCTCCGGTCTGCGACCCGTGGTACTTCGGATGGGCAGCTCCTTTCGCGTGCGTCTTCCGGTCGGCGGCAGCCGCGTGGCTGGCCTGGAGCATGGGGCTCTATTACTTCTACTTCCTGGCGTGGCGCTACCCGGAGTGGTCGCGTCTGATGGAGTACCTTCCGGCGCTGGCCCTGTTAGTGTGGGACATCCACAGATGGAGGCGCGAGCTCGCCTCGGAGGACGAAGGGAGGAGCGCACCGTGAGCTGGCTGAATCGGTACTTCGAGCTAGACAAGCGCGGAAGCTCGGTGGGGACGGAGCTGCGGGGAGCGGCCGCGACCTTCCTGACGATGTCGTACATCCTCGTGGCCAACCCGGCGATCCTGAGCGCGGCGGGGATTCCGTTTGCGTCGGCCGTCGCGTGCACGGCAGCCG
Source organism: Candidatus Wallbacteria bacterium (assembly GCA_016213845.1). Lineage (GTDB taxonomy): Bacteria > Muiribacteriota > UBA6191 > JACPRK01 > JACPRK01 > JACPRK01. The sequence goes on along the minus strand of JACQZN010000027.1, from coordinate 16,847 downwards.
CGGCGGGCATCTGCTGCCTGGCGATGGGGATGCTCGCGAACTTCCCGGTGGCGCTGGCGAGCGGGATGGGACTCAACGCCGTGATCGCCTTCCAGATCGCCAAGCAAGCCGGGTCCTGGCAGACGGCGATGGGGTTGGTGGTGTGGGACGGCCTGGTGATCCTGGTGCTGGTGCTGTGCGGCCTCAGAGAGGCGATGATGGAGGCGATCCCGGTCGATCTGAGGCGGGCGATCGGCGCGGGCATTGGTCTCTTCATCGCGTTCATCGGGGCGGTCAACGCGCACATGGTGGTGGTGCCGCCGGGAACGCTGGCGGAGCTGACGCGGCGGCCTGGGGCCGCGATGCCACCCGTGGGCTCGGGGTCGCTCGGCTCGCCCGACACGGCGGTGGCGGTGCTGGGGTTGATGGTGACGGCCTACTTCCTCTCGCGGCGCGTGCGGGGCGGCATCGTCTACGGCATCCTGATCGCCTCGGTGATGGGATGGATCGCGGGGATCGGAAAGCCGCCGGCCGGGCTCGCCTGGCCCAGCTTCGAAGTTGCGTTCCAGGCCGATATCCTGGGCGCACTGCGGTGGGAGCTGGTGCCGGTCCTCTTGGCGGTGCTGCTGGTCGATTTCTTCGACACGCTCGGAACCGTGACGGCGATCTCGGAGGGAGCCGGCCTGGCCGATGAGCGGGGCCGGATACCCGGGTTGAGGAATGTGCTGCTAGTCGATTCGTGCAGCGCCTCGGTCGGCGGGTTGTTCGGAGCCAGCTCGGTGACCTGCTACATCGAATCCGCGGCCGGCGTGGCGGAAGGGGCGCGGACCGGCCTGCACACGGTTTTCGTGGGGCTGATGTTCCTGGCGTCCATCTTCCTGGCGCCCCTGGCGGAGGCGATCCCGGCGGCGGCAACGGCACCGGCGCTCATCCTGGTCGGATTCCTGATGGCAGCGCCGATGACGCGGATCGACTTCGAGCACCCGGACACGGCAATCCCCGCGTTCCTGACGCTGGTGATGTTGCCGTACACCTATTCGATCACCCACGGCATCGGGTACGGGTTCCTGACCTTCGTGGCCATCCAGGTGTTGTCGGGGAAGCATCGGGAGGTGCATCCCCTGATGTACGGAGCCTCGGCGCTATTCGCGGCCTACTTCATCTGGGGCGTGGCCTGAGGGGGGGGTATGGCGACCTGGAGAACCGTTCGGATATGCTGATGCCCGATGCGGCGGCGGGCACGAGCTCATGGATTGGAGGCTCTGCTGGCGTTGGCCTGGGCGGCGGGAGTCCTCGCAGGGGCCGAGCCGGCGATACCACAGGGGTGGACCCAGGTGGGGACGAACCGGCAGGGCTATGAGGAGCTCGAGAACGGCAGAGACGGAAGCGTGTTGATCCGAGTGCCGGCCGGGGAGTTCGTCATGGGGTGTACCGACGAGATGTCGCGGTCCGATGAGAGGCCGGCCCACCGGGTCAGCCTGAGCGCGTACGCGATAGCGAAGCACGAGGTGACCCGGGAGCAGTACGCGCGGTTCTGCGCAGCGACGGGACACGAGCTGCCGTACAGGCTCGAGGAGTTGCCGAACGACAGGCCGATGACCAACGTGACCTGGGCGGAAGCGGTGGCGTACTGCGCCTGGGCGGGTGTTCGGTTGCCGACGGAAGCCGAGTGGGAGCGGGCCGCGCGAGGAGTGGACGGACGAAGGTATCCCTGGGGAAACGAGGAGCCGACCCTGCAGCTGGCCGCGCTGGGCGACTCGTTTCTGGCGTCGATGCAGGTGGGGGTATCGCCGGTGGGTGCGCGGAAAAAAGGGGCCAGTCCGGTGGGCGCGTTCGACATGGCAGGGAATGTCTGGGAGTACTGCCAGGACTGGTATGACGCCCGGAGCTACGAGCTCCAGGGAGCCGGCCGAAATCCGGCGGGCCCGGAGAGTGGGGTGCACCGGGTGATCCGGGGGGGGAGCTGGGGCAGCGTACCTGAGCGGCTGAGATGCTCGGCGCGGGCTCGGGAGTGGCCGGAAGTGCGCTCCAGGCACGTAGGATTTCGCGTGGCGCGCTGAGGCAATAGGACTTTCGAGACCTACTTTTGACACTGCGCCCCTCGGAGGCAGCGGGGAGCGCTGGCAGCGTGCTGGGCGTCGAGATCAGGCGTCACGGCTGGGATGGCGGCTCGATGGAGGCTTCGGCGGAGCCAAGGACAAGATTATCCCAGTCCAGAAGTCCTGTGCGGACTCACGAGACGTAGGGAGGATCTCGAAAAGCGGCTCCAGAAGCGGCGAATCGAGATCTGTCGCCGTCATGGCATAGCGGTTGCTTTTGCGGGTCTCCGAGATCGGGCGGGACCATCCGGAGCGCAGTCGTCGCTCGGGGGACGTCCTCGAGACAAGGGAGCATTCGCATGACACCAAACAGACGTCGCAAGGGCTTCACGATCATCGAGCTGTTGATCGTGGTCATCGTGATCGGCATTCTCGCCGCGGCAGGCCTGGCCAAGTACCAGAACTTCGCCGAGACCTCCCGGCGCAAGACCTGCATGAGTCAGCTGAAGAACATCGAGACCGGTCTGGCCGTATGGGAGACCTCCAACACGGCGTTTGCAGAGAACTCGAAGTGCGCCTGGGGTTTCACGCCGCGCACGGGCCGGCTGACCGACACGGTCAACGCGCCAGGAGCGGCCAACATCCTCAGCTCCGCAACTCAAATTGCAGCCATCGCCGACGCCATCCTGACGGTTGGCGGCCCCCCGGCCTTCTTGAACAGCACCAACGCCGGCCCCCTCGGAAGCGTGATCCGCGACGACAACGTCTGGCTCTGCCCCTCGGCCCTGTCCCGCTACTACAACGGCGAGGTCCAGAACGTCCCGGACGACTACATGGACACCACCGGCGGCGGCGTGGCCCCGATCGCGCACGGCGGAACGGGCGTCGGACTGGGCGGCCGCTACTTCAGCGTCGTCACGGGCGTCACCGTCGGTAACGGCGGATTCCCCGCCGGCTGGATCACCGGCACCGCCACGGCCGTTAACTCCGTCAGCCCATCGCCCTGCCCCCAGGCTCCCTTCAAGATCGCCATCTGCGGCAGCTACGGCACCTTCGGCCCCAGCGCCGCAGCGACCACCCCCGGCGCCTCCCCAAGCAACCAGGGCGGGCCGGTCGGACCCGACGGCTCCTCCTTGAATCGCCACTCCGGACGTTGGTAACCCCACCCGCATTCGGTCGGTCTGGAATCCGGAGAGCCTGGCTCTCCGGATTTCTCATTCCCGAGGTACTGAGCCGGATTACGCCACGCCCGATGGGCCACATGACCGGCTCTCGGAGGTTAAGGCTATTTTTGGCCTATAGAGACATTCATGCCCGAACCCGAGCGTTCACAGAGCGGTCACCGCCAGACCCTGTCGCCTGCGAAACTCGTTATTCTATCGTTACTGAGCCGTAACATGGGTGACGAACAGCAACAAGGATACAAACATCCCGAACCGGCATCCCGTCACTCTGCCGTCACCGTCCACCAAATCCCGATCATGCCTTTACTGATGCGGCATGACACGACTTTTGCGTCTCGTGGCACCGTCCTTGCCCACCCATGTCCCCAAAACGGGTGGGATAGCCAGCTCTGGAGCAATCGTCTCCGGGGTGCCGTCCCAGCGAAGGGAGCACCGGCATGACCCAGAAGAGAACCCGAAAGGGCTTCACCATCATCGAGTTGCTGATCGTCGTCATCGTCATCGGCATTCTCGCTGCGGCGGGGCTGGCCAAGTATCAGAACTTCGCCGAGACTTCCCGGCGCAAGAGCTGCCTGGGGCAGCTCAAGACCATCGAGACCGGCCTGGCCGTCTGGGAAACCTCCAACACCGCCTTCGCCGAGAACTCCAAGGCCGCCTGGGGCTTCACTCCCCGCACCGGCCGGCTGACTGACACCAACGCGATCGCAGGGGCCGCCAACATCCTCGCCCCGAGCACGGCCGGCGTCATCCCCGCCATCGCCGACCTGCGCCCCACCGTCGGTGGCCCGCCCGCTTTCTACAACAGCCCCAGCAGCGGGCCTCTCGGTTCCGTAATCCGCGACGACAACGTCTGGATCTGCCCATCGGCCATCTCTCGATACTACAACGGCGAGATTCAGAACGTCCCGGACGACTACATGGACACCTCGGGCGGCGGCGTCGGCGCAATCGCACACGGAGGCACACCCATCGGCCTGGGCGGCCGCTATCTGGGCGTCGTCACGGGCGTCGTCCCGCTCAACGGTGGGTTCCCGACCGGCTGGATCGCGGGCACCGCAACGGCCGTCAACGTGGTCAACCCTTCCCCCTGCCCGCAGTCCCCCCTCAAGCTCGCCATCTGCGGCAGCTACGGCACCTTCGGCCCCAGCCCAGGCGCCACTACCCCAGGCTCAGCCGCCTTCAACCAGGGCGGGCCCGTCGGCCCCGACGGCTCCACGTTGAGCCGGCACTCCAGTCGCTGGTAAACGCCACGGGATTCTCTGAGGCGTGAGAAAACCCCCGGAGGGGCCAGGCCCTTCCGGGGGTTCTTTGATTCGACCCAGGCGCTTCGCAGCCTCAGATTTTGTGGCCCTCGACGGAGCCGCTCGAGGCGGGCGCCGGGCGCGTCCAGTCGGGCTTGGCCAGCTCCATCCGACAGTCGCCGTAGAGGGCGAATCGCATCGAGCTGTCCTTGCCTTCGCGATGGGCGGCGAAGACCTCGCTGATGCCGCTCAGAGCAAATGCGTGAGCCTCGCCGATCGACCGGCCATCCTTGGCGAACTCGTCGGCCAGCAGACAGAAGAGGTAGCCGCCGCCGTCGAAACTGCCGCTGACGTAGTTGGTGATCGAGAAGGTCGCGCCGTGTTTCAGGAGCACGTTGTTCAGCTGGCCGCCGCCAATGAGGCAAGCGTTGAACGCAGCGCCCGCGCTGTGCAGGTTCGTGTAGTCCTGGTCCCACTGGCTGGCTTCGTAGCCCGGGCCGGAGTGGTTGACGCGACCCTCGGCCGACGGCCAGTGCGTGCTCCCGAACTCCTCGTCGGCGACGATGCCGTTGTCGGTCTCCATCGAGTAGAAGGCGTTGGTGCTGCCGTGGCCCGAGAAGTAGCCGTAGGCCGTGCCGTCCTTGAGCTCCTGCCAGATGCCCCAGGCCTTCTCCTTGTTGATCGGGTCCTCGACGTTCATGTCTGCATCACGGCCGCTGTGGAAGCCGATGTTGTAGCCGCGGTTCTTGAACGTGCTGTAGACGCCCGGGTCGCTGTAGCCGCCGGTGGAGCAGCCCCAGAACTCGTTGACGATGTGGTTCTTGCCGTCGTTGGCCTCCGTCGGGCCCGTGCTGCTCGACGACGTGTTCTGGCACTCGTAGGCCACCATCGTCATGGTGATGCGGTTCCAGCGCGGGTTCGAGAAGATCAGCGCCCGGTAGAGGCTGGTCCGGTTGATGTACGCGATGTTCTCGAGACAGCTGCCGGGCATGCGACTCGCAATGGCACCCCGGTCGGTCGGCTTGCGCGGGTCGCCGATGAGCGACCGCTCCAGGGTGAGCGGCACTCCGGAGGTCACGGAGCCTGCCGCGAAGACCATGACGGTCTCCAGCTTCGAGGCGTCCTCGCCACCCAGGCCGGCGAGCCAGCCGTAGAACGAATCCGCGATCTGCTGCTCGGTGCGGGTCACACCCGGGTCCTCCACGTAGGGAGCCTCGAGCTTGCGATCGCTCATCAGGAGCGGGTTGATCGACTTGAACGCCTTGACCGAGAGCGCCGTGATACCGCTCGGCACCTTCATGACGGTGCCGCCGTAGCAGGCGCCGGCGACCGAGGCCGCCAGGCTGCGGGCCTTGTCGCTGAAGAGGCAGGTGGTGCTGCTTCCGGCCATCGTGAGCATGTTGCCGACGATGTCCTTCTCCGTCTTGGCCGTGAACGTGGTGACGAGCCCGGCGGCCGACAGGGCCTGGGCGGCCGAGGCGTTCAGACGGCTCCCGATATCGAAGACCACGCACTCCTTGGCGCCCAGGCTGCGGGCCACCTCGAGCGTGGCGTCGTCGAGCACGCCGTCCTTGGCGTAGAGCAGCGGCGCGTTCGCCATCGAGGCGTAGACCGCCGCGTTGGCCGCGTTCTGGATGTCGACGTCGTTGGCATCAGTGACACTCGGGGCGATGACGACCTTCTGCGTGGCCGACCAGTTGTCCTTGGCAATCCGGCGGGCGATCACGCTCGGGTCGGAGCCCTCGATGACCGTGCTCTGGGAGCAGTTCAGCGTCGCCTGGATGCCCTGGCGGGTCGCCTCGGGGACATCGCCGACGAAGACCAGCGACTGCCGGGCGCCGGTCGCCGCGAGGTACGTGGCCCAGTCGTCGAGCAGGTACTTGTTGGTGACGACGTTGGTGTCATCGGTGAGGAGCACGCCCTGGTAGCGGTCCGACTCTCTATGGAAGATATTGGCCGGGATGGCCGCAAGGAAGCTCTGCAGCGTCGAGGCGCTCCCCTCGTCGACATGGACGATGGTCGTCTTGGGAACGATCACCTGACCGGCATGAATCGCCGCCGCCGGCGCGAGAGCCGCAAGAACCGCCGCGGCCAGGAGTCCCCGAATCTTCACGTACTGCATAGCTCCTCCTTCTTCTGACTACTGTTTTTACTTTGATGTGAGGATGGGTCCGGAAATGGGCAGGAATGAAAAAGCGCTGCAGTATAGGTGCGAAGTGCCCCCCTGTCAATCCCTGATTGCGCTTCCAGAGCGACTCTTTGCCGCTTCGGGGTGACGCGCATGTCCCCCAAGACAAATTGGGTCCACTCGACTTTCCCCATTTTTCGCCGCCAACCGGCAAGTAGTGCGGAGGAAAATGGGGAAAGTCGAGTGGACCCAATTCCGACGCTCCTGGTTCGGCGGCCGGGTGTGCGTTAGCATTGTCACCGTCCGATGGCCAGCGAACCGCACAGGGGAGGCTACTCCGCCCGCCTGCCGAAGCCGCCGCCCGATCTGACCGGCCGCGAGCGTGAGCTGGCAACCCTGCTCGATCGGGTGGACGCCTTTCCGGCGCTCCTGGTCCTTGGCCTGCCGGGCTCGGGCAAGTCGGCGCTGCTGGCAGCGCTGGCGCAGAAGCTGGCGGCCGCGCGGCAGGTGCGGTGGCTGGACCTGCGCGAGCTGGCGGCCGGGCGGCTGCTGGCGGAGCTGGAAGCCGCTCGCGCCAGCGGCTCTATCCTCTTCGCCGACGGCCTGGAGGCCCGCTCCGCGGAAGCCCAGACCGCCCTGGCGCGCGTGGCCTCCTTCCCGGGCCGTTTCACGACGCTGGTCGCCGCGGCGAGCGAGACACCCAGGCTGGGACCGATCGAGCTTCTCAGTCTCTTCGAGCTCAGGCTCGGTCCGCTCGAGGCGGCTTCGGGGCTGGCGCTCTTCGAATCCCTGGCAGGCGAGCGGCCCTGCCGCCTCGAGATGGCGGGCGGTCATCCTCAAGCCATCCGGCTGCTGGCGGCCTCGGCGCGCGCGGCCGGGCCGGGTGAGGACCCGGCGGGCCTGTTCAGGACCGCGCTGGGCCGCTCCGCGCTGGGGACCCGGCTTTCGGAGCTCCAACCCGCCGCGCGCCGGGCGCTGGAAGCGCTGGCCGTGGTCGAGGACGGCGATGGGCCGGGCGCGGACGCGGCACTGCTCGAAGCCGCCGCGGGCCCTGGGGCACCGCTCGCGGAGCTCGGGCGGCAACTTCTGATCACGGTCGATGGCGCCTCGGTTACGCTGGGCGAGCCGGTGCGCGGCCTGGCGCTAGCATCGCTCTCGACGAGCGAGCGGCGCGCCTGGGAGCTGGAGCTGGGGCGGCAGCGGGAGGCGCGCGGCGAGTGGGCCCGGGCCCACGACCGTTACTGCCGGGCAGCGGCCGCGGCACCGGCGCGCGCGGCGCTCGGGCGGCTCTGGCAGGAGCTGGGGCGGCTGGGGCGTCATGGGGAGCTGCTCGAGCGGGCGGAGCGCACGGCGGCGCTCGAACCGAGCGTCGAGGTGAGCTGCATGCGCGCCCGGGCGATGGCGTCGCTGGGTCAGCCGCGGGAGGCGCTGAACTTTCTGAGGCAGGAGCGCGACCGGTTCGGGGCCGAGGGCGGCGGGCCCGACAAGGTGGCGCAGGCGCGCCTCCTGGCATGCCAGGCCGAAGTCCACTGGCAGCTGGGCGAGGAGCCGCGCGCGTTGCGGGCGGCGTGGGACGCGCTGCAGCGTGGCGAGGAGACCGGCGACACGCGCGCGACGATCGACTCGCTGGAGCTTCTGGGTCTCTTGCACTCGGCCCGCGGGGACGCCACGCGGGCGGTCTCGCTGCTGGAGCGCGCGCGCTCGATCGCGGGGGGCGACGAAAGCGCGCGTTCGATGGCCGTGCGGGCCGCCGTGGAGGCACGCGCCGGGCGTTTCGAATCGGCAGCAGGCCTCTACCGGTTGGCGATCGAGACGACGGCCTCCACCTCCGAGAAGGCGCAGCTGACGCGCGAGCTGGCCGCCTGTCTGGCGTCCTCGGGCGATACGGCCGCGGCGCTCGACCTGGCGCGCTGGTCACGGGCGCTCGCCTCGTCGGCGGCGGATCGCGACTGTCTGATCGCCTCGCTCGGCCTGATCGGCCGGCTGGAGCGCGATTGCGGCTCACTCGAAGCCGCGCTGGAGAGCCTGGGGCGCGCGCTGACCCTGGGCGGCGAGCGAGCACCGGACGGGGCCTACGTCGAGGCGTTGCTCGACCGAGGGGAGATCCTGCGCACGCGAGGCGACCTGCGCGGCGCGGCGCGCGACTTTGCCCGCGCCCTGGGGGTCGCCTCGACGCTGGCCGACGCGGCGCTGCCGGTGCGCGCGCTGACGCTGCTGGGGGCGCTCGCGGCGGAGCGCGGCGAGTACAGCCGCGCGGCCGAGCACTACCGCCAGGCGATGGAGCGCGTGCGGGCCGGCGCGCCCGGCGTCGCCATGGTCGACGTGCTCTGCGGCCTGGCCGCCGTCAGCCGCGATCGGGGCGAGTACGCCTCTGCCGCCCAGCTCCTGGAGCAGGCACAGAGGGCGGCCTCCGAGCTCGCCCCAGGGGCGCGGCCGGCAGCCCTGCGCTGCGCACGCGCACGCGTCCTCCTCCAGAAGACCGCGCTGGCCCGGGCGCGCGGCGACCAGCGTGCCGCCCTCGAGCACGCCACGGCCGCTTCCGAGCTGGCCCGCGAGGCCGGCGACCGTCTGCTCGCCCCCCGCATCGCCCTCGAGATGGCCGGCGTCTTCCGCGAGAACGGCGAATACCCCAAGGCCATGGAAGTCCTCTGGCGCGTCTTCGACTCCGCACGCGCCACGGGCGACCGGCTCGCCGCCGCGACGAGCCTGGAAGAGCTGGCCCGCTGCCACCAGGAGCGCGGCGATTACGCGCGCGCCGCCCGGCTCTTCCGGCGCGGCCTTCTCCTCGCCCAGCGCATCGACGCCCTCCGCATGGTCGCCCGCTTCATCAACGCGCTCGCGCACATCGAGGCCGACCGAGGCGCCCACCGCGAGGCCCTCGCCCTCTACAAGCGCGCCCGCGTCCTCTTGCGCGGCCTCCACGACCGCAAAGAGACCCAAAAGACCCTTGGAGGCATAGCCGACCTCCACCGCAACCGCCGCGAGCTGCCGCAAGCGCTCCAGGCCGCCCGCGACGCCCTCCGCATCGCCGAAGAGCTCCCCGACCCCCCCGGCGCCGCTCGAGCCCTCTCCCAGATCTCCACCATCCAGGCCCAGATGGGCAAGCCCACCGAGGCGCTCCACACGCAGCGCCAGAGCCTGGCCATCCGCGAGGGGCTAGGCGACGTCCGCGGCATTGTGGAGTCCCTGACGCGTTCGAGTCGCATTTACTCGGCAATGCGCGATCCCGACCGCGCCGAGCCGCTCATCGAGCGGGCGCTCGGTATCGCCCGCGAGTATGCCCTTGGCCGGGCCGAATCGCTCCTGCTCGCCGAACGCGCCGGAATCGAGCTGGAGCGCGCGAACCTCTCCGAGGCCGAGTCCCTTGCCGCGGCCGCTGCCGACCTCGCCGCCGGGCTCGATTTCGCCGAAGGACTGGCGCGCGCCTACCGCGTCGTCGGCCTGGTCCAGAAGAAGCTGCACCGATACGACGTCTCCCAGCGCTACCTGGAGCGCGCCCTCAAGTGCTTCCGCCGGCTGCGCCGCGACGCCGAGATCGAGACCCTGGTCGACGAGATCAAGAGCGTCGGCCGCGAGAACCTGGACGCGCTCCTGGAGATGCGCCGCGCGATGGTCGACGAGGCCGCAGAGCTGGAGCGCGAGATCGCCGACCGCCACGGCCAGGACGCCGCGCTCCTGCTGGCCGAGCTGGCCGCCTTCCCCGAGCTGCTCCGCGAGCGCGGCGTCGAGTCCGCGATGGATCACGCCGCCCGCGAGGACGCCCTGATCGTCCCGCGCATCCTGGCCGGCGGCGGCACCGTCCTCGTCTGCGCCGGCGACCGCTACCTCGCCCGCTTCGACACCGCAGCGCAGGCGCTAGCCGCCTCCATCTCGATCCACCGCGACAACTGTTCCGGCGCCGGGCCACTCCCCGAAGTTCGCATGGGCCTGCACCACGGCCGCATCGCCGTCACCGGCGGCCGCGTCGCCGGTCGCGCCGTCGAAGTCCTGGGACGCCTCCCTTCGCTGGCCGGCCCCGACGGGATCGCCGTCACGGCCGAGCTCCTGGCACACCTGGAGTCCTCCGCTCCGCTCGCGCTCGAGGAAATCCAGGGCGTCCGTGCTCGCTCCGGCGAATCCCCGCTGCGCGTCTACCGCGTGACGCCGGCAGCCCGAGAGGCGCCATGACCGCTCCAAACTCGCCCGGCGGCGGCCTCCCCTCCACCCACGATTTCACGGGCCGCCAGCAGGAGCTTTCGGCGCTCCTCCGGGACCTCGACACGGCGCCGCTGGCAGTCCTCCAGGGGATGCCCGGGATCGGCAAGACGGCCCTCGCCGTGCAGCTGGCCCGGCTGCTGGCCGCTGCAAAAGGGCTGCCCGTGCTCTGGGTCCAGGCACGCGAGGAGGGAGGTCTGCTCGAGCGCGTCGACGCCGCGCTGCAGGCCATCGGAGTCCAGGAGCTCACGCCCTACCTCGCGCGCGGCGAGCTGCGCTCCGAGGAGCGATGGATGACCCTCTGTGCGCTCCTGCGCCGCCGGCCGGCCGTTCTGGTGCTCGACGACCTCCACCTCCTCGGCGCCCTCGATGCGGCCTCGCTGCTCTCGCTCCTGGCCGCACAGCTGGGGCCGGCGCGCGCCATCGCCACCACCCGTGTGCGCCTCGAGGCGCGCTTCGGGCCCGGCTCGCCCGCGGTAGAGCACATCGTCGGCGCGCTCGACGAGAACGACGCCTGCGCCCTGCTGCGTGCGCTGCTCGGCGCCCGCGCCCCCGCCGCGGAGCGCCACCTGCACGAACTGGCCCATGCACTTGGCTGCCACCCGCTCTCGCTGCGAATGGCGGCCGGCGCGCTCCAACAGGAGGGAATCACTCCGCTGGAGCTTCTGGAGCAAACGAGTCGTTATAGAGAGGACCTCGACCGGGCGCTCTTCGACCGGCTGCACGCCTCGCTCGCGCTGGCCGAACGACGGCTCCTGGCCGCCCTCTCCGTCTTCCGAGGACCCGCCGAGCCGATCGCCGTTGCGCGGCTCGTCGGCCCCGAGGTGCTGGAGCTGGCCAGCAAGCTGGCGGCCCGTTTCGCGCTCGACCGGCTGCCCGACGGCCGGCTGGACCTGCACCCCCTGGTCCGCGAATCGGCGCGCGCACGCCTGGGCGCCGAGGACGCCACCCGCTTGCACGCGCTGCTGGCTCGCTGGTTCGAGGAGCGCGCCACCTTCGAGCCGGCGGCCGGGCCCGGCAACCTGGAGCTGCTCGTGGAGGCCCACCACCACGCGGCATGCGCCGGCGACGACGCGCACGCCTATCGGCTGCTGCTCGGCTTCATGGATCGCCTGCTCTTGCGAGGCCGCCACCGCGAGCTGGCCCCGATGCTCGACCGGGCGCTGGCCACCATCTACGAGCCCGACCTCCGCGTCGCGCTGACCAAGGCCCGGCTGCTCCGCGACCAGGGCCGCCCCTCCGAGGCGCGCCAGCTGCTCGCCGACATGTCCGGCCGCGAGGACCCGCGCGACCGCGCGCGCCTCCTGGCCGAACAGGGCCTCCTCGAAGCCGACGCCGGCCGCTTCGACAAGGCCCTGCGCCTCTACTATTCGGCCCTCGAGTGCGCCCGCGCCGACGCCGATATGGCCCTGCAGGCTCAACTCCTCTCACGCATCGCCACGCTCTGCAAGGACCGAGGCGAGTACGACCGCGCCGTCCGCCTCTTCGAACAGGCCTCCGACCTGGAGACCCGCCACGGCACGCCCGGCGGCGCGGCCTGGACGCTCCACAACCTGGCCAAGATCCACTACTTCCAGGGTGAGCACGATCGAGCCCTCCAGGCCCACTCCGAGGCGCTCCAGGTCTGGGAAAGCATCGGCGACCGCCTCTCGGCCCTGCTGGCCCGCAACGGCATCGCCAACATCTTGCGGGACCGCGGCCTCGTGAAGCAGGCCGAGGAAGCCTACGAGCGCAACCTGGCCGACTACCGCGCTCTCGCCAACCCTTTCGGCGAAAGCTACACCCTGGCCAACCTGGCCCACATGCGCATGACGCGCGGCCAGAACGCAGCCGCCGAGGAGATGCTCGCTCAATCGATCGCGCTCGCCCGTAACATCGGTAACCGCCTCGGCGAGGCGCTGGCGCTCGACCGGCTGGGCGATCTCCGGCGCTTGCAGGGACGGACGGCCGAGGCCCGTGTCGCGTACGCCGAGGCGCTTGCGATCAAGCGCCCGATGCGCAACGACTACGGAGTCTCCATCACCCTCAACTGCCTGGGCGACCTCGAGCGCGAATCGGGAGCCTACGCCGCAGCGCAGGCCCACTACGACGAGGCGCTCGAGCTCTGCCGGCGCACCCGCGACAAGGACGGCACCGCGCGTGCCCTGGAAGGCAAGGCGGTGATCCTGGCCGACCGCGGCGAGCTCCACGCCGCGCGCGCCCAGTTCCAGGAGGCGCTGGACCTGCGCAGCCAGATCGACGAGCGGCGCGGCGTCGGCCGGGCGCTCTCCCAGCTCGGCCACGTGGCCGGCCAGGCTGGCGACGTCGCGCGCGCCTTCGAGTTCTACAAGGAGGCGATGGAAGTCTTCACCGAGCTCGACAACCGCCGGGAGCTCCAGCGCACCCTGGGATGCCTCGCCCAGCTCCACGCCAACCTGGACGAGCTCGACTTCGCCGAGGAGCTGGCCGCCGAGAGCCTCGCGCTTGCACGGCAGCTGGACGACCGCCGCGGCGAGGCGATCGCCCTGACGCAGCTCGGCCGTTTCGCACTCCAGGCCGGCAGGCTGGAAGACGCCGCAGCGCGGCTCGAGGATTCCATGCGGCTGCGTGAGACGCTCGGCGACGATCGAGGAGTGGCCGCCTGCCTGGAGCCGCTGGCGCTGGCGCGAATGGAGGCAGGCCGACTCGAAGAGGCCAACGCGCTCCTGGCCCGCGCGCTGGAGCTGGCCGACCACGGCGGCTTCCAGAAGCTGGCGCTTCTCTGCCGCGCCCACCAGGCGCTCGTAGCTTTGCGCGTCGAGCGCCTCGAGGATGCCGAAAGGTCGCTGGGCGCCCTTCAAGATCAGGCCGACGCGCTGGGTTTCGCGGAGGGAGTCGCATACTGCCTGCGGCTGCGGGGGTATGCGGCCTGCCGCCGGGGCGCCGCCGAGGAAGGAGCGGGGCTGCTGAAGCGGGCGCGGGAGCTCTACAGGAAGCTGGCGTTGGGCCGCGAGATCAGCCGCGTGGAGCGAGAGCTGGAGGAGGTCGGAAAGGACCGGCTACTGGGGAGGCTGGAGCGGCGGCGCGGCATGGCCGAGAGCTCCCGGCGCGCGGAACGGCAGCTGCTCGACGCGCAGGGGGAGGCCGCTGCGGCGATGGTCGTCGACCTGGACGAGCCAGGCGCCGGGCTTCCCTCGAGTATCGAGACCGACCGGCGCGCGAGTTTCCGGGACACCGATTCGCCGCTGGCCCGGCAGCTGGCCGCACACGGAGGCCGGCCGGTCAAGGTCGTGGGCCGGTCGTTGCTGGCCGTGTTCCCCGACGCGGCACGCGCACTGGAGGCCGCGCGCTTCGTGCGCGAATCCGATGGCCGGCGGCGGCGCGTTGGGCTGGACGCGGGGCGGGTGCTCCTGGTCGCTGGTGAAGCGTTCGGCGAGCCGCTCGGGCTGGCTTGCCGCTTCCACGGCCTGGCGACGCCAGGCGAGATCGTCGCCACCGACGCCTTCATCGCCGCCTTGGCGGCGGCTCCGCCCGATTGCCAGGAGCTCCCCGGCCAGCGCGTGCGCGGGCGCGCCCAGCCGGTGCGGGCCTTCAAGCTGGGGGCGTGAAGGTCACGCCAGCAAACCGTCGAGCCGGCCGGCGGCATCGAGGGCGTGCAGGTCGTCGCAGCCGCCGACGTGCATGTCGCCGATCCAGATCTGCGGGACCGTGTCGCGGCCGCTCTTCTTGAGCATCTCCTCCTCGCGGGCCGGGTCGTTGGTCACGTCGATCTCCTGGAAGGTGGCGCCCTTCTTCTGGAGCAGCGCCTTTGCTCTATGGCAGTACGGACAGTAGCTCTTCGTGTAGATGACTATTCTTTGCATGGCATCTCCCGACCCGCGCACCGGTCACGGGTTCTGGAGCTCCAGGCGCGTGAGAGCCTCGTTGGCCTGGGCCCGGAGCTCGCTCTGAGGGAAGTAGAGCACGATGGTCTGGTACTCCTTGACGGCTGCGCGCGTGTTGCCGCGCGCCAGGTGGACCTGGGCGAGGACGTTGTGCGCCCGATCGGCCAGACCGCTCCTGCCGTGGCGGCTCAGCAGCTCCTGCGCCGCTTCCTCGGCGTCCCGCCAGCGGCTGCCCGAGCTGGCGACCTCCGCGCGCACGATCAACACCAGCGGCTGATAGCGGTCCTCGAAGGTGCGATCGAAGAGCTCCAGGGTGCGCTTCGCCTCGGCGGCGAAGGGCGATTCCGGAAATCGCCGGGCGAGCCCCGTGAGCATCGCCTTGGCGCGCGCCGCCTGCTTGTCGGCCAGGAGCGCCCGCGAGAGATGGTGGCGGGCCGAAGCCCCCAGCGGCTCGGAACTGCCCTCGGCGGAATCGACCGCGCGGGTCAGAAAGTCCACCGCCGACCTCGAGCTCCCGACAGTCAGCTCCCGCAACCCGGCCGTCAGGCACTGCCAGCCATTCTGGGGCGCCAGCGGCGTCGACTGCCGCTCCACGGCTCGACCCTGC
This sequence comes from Candidatus Wallbacteria bacterium, assembly GCA_016213845.1. Classification (GTDB taxonomy): domain Bacteria; phylum Muiribacteriota; class UBA6191; order JACPRK01; family JACPRK01; genus JACPRK01. Next base: position 1,633 of record JACQZN010000027.1, on the reverse strand, counting down.
GCCCAGACCAGCCGCGTTTCGAGCGGCAGATCGCCCTCGGGACGCTCGCCCTCGAGGACTCGAGACAGCAGAAACGAGCGGCCGTCGGCGGCCGCGCTCGCCTCGGCCCCGGGCTGGGCTGGAGACTCCCAGAGCGTGGTGGCCCCGTCATCGGAAAGCAGCAGCCGGCGTCGGTATCCGCCCGACCCGGGCTCCTCCAGCACCACCAGCTTCTCCGGCTTGCCGTCCCCTTGCAGATCGGCCTGGAGCAGCGCCACCGGCCGCGCGCCGCGCACAAGCGCCACGTCTCGCACCGCAGCCGCCGAATCTCGCACGCGAACCCTCGTCTCCGCGCCGTCGACCGTCACTTCCAGCTTCCCGCCGAGCGAAGTTCCCGCGCTGAAGGCCACAGTCTCGGCGGCAACGGTCGCGGCCGGAGCAAGCAGCAAGAGAAAGAACAGGCCGCGAAGAGTGGTACGGATTCCAGTCGAGGGCCTTGCCTTCGAGCTCCCACCAAGGGGCCAAAGGCCCTCCTTCGACAAGCTCAGGACAGGTCCTGGACCCCCGTCCTCTTGCGGGTGGCTCGGATAGCGCAAGTTGTCGGCGGGGACGCGGTGCATGAGAGGTTCGTCGGAGGTCGATGGCATCAGAACAGCGCGTGCGCGCCTCGGAAGTACTGCTCGGCCATGGCGTCGACGCCGGAGGCGCTGACGCCCCGATGGCGCATGATCCAGTCTCGTTCGGCGCCGGCTAGCCGCAGGCCCAGGCACATCTTGGTGAGGATACCGTACTGAACATTCTCCGTGACGGGGGAGCTGCGCACGTACTGGTCCCAGGACTTCTGCTGGAGCTCGTCGGCGTAGGGGCCGCGGTTGTAGCCGCAGGCCGCCTTGATCAGCTTCTCCTCGGGGCCGTCGGCGGGGTTGCGCGTGTTGGGACCGCGGAGCGTCTCGCCCAGGTAGCGCGCGCCGCCCAGGAGGTTCTGCCGTGGATCGGCCGGATCGACGCCCAGGCCTGCTGCGGTCTGCGGCATCAGCTGCATGAAGCCGATGGCCCCGGCGTAGCTCTTCGTGAGCTGCCCACCGGCACGGCGGTGGATACCGTGCGATTCGATGTAGAGGATGGCGCGCAGGAAATCGGCCCGCGAGATGGTCTCGCCGTAGCGGTTGACGACCTGGGGGAAGCTCCAGCTCTCGGCGGCATCGAGCGCCTGGCTGGCCCAGCGGCTGAACTCGGGGCTGCGGGTGGTGACACCGCCCTGGCGGGCAATCGCCTCGAGCTCCCGGTTGGGCGGAACGTTGGGGCGGATGGCGGGCTCGTCGTCTGGAGGCCGATCCCGCCCTGGACCGCCGGGTCCGTCCTTGGGGATCCGGAGCTCGGTTCCTTCTTCCAGGTTCGAAGGGTCCTGGATGCGGTCGGCGTTGGCGGCGTAGATCTCGGACCAGCGATCGGGGGTACCGTACACCTTGCGCGAGATCGAGCTGAGCGTGTCGCCGCGCCGGACGGTGTAGATCTCGCGCACGGGGAGCTCCTCGCGCTGGCCTTGCGGGATCTTGAAGACCTGGCCCGGAAAGATGAGGTCCGGGTTGTCGATCCGGTCCTTGTTGGCCTGGAAGATGTCGGGCCACTTGAACCCGTCGCCGTAGAAGCGAAG
>JACQZN010000127.1 GCA_016213845.1 Candidatus Wallbacteria bacterium | reverse complement strand
GTGGATGACGAGGCAACGTAGGTGACGACTCACTGCGGAGCATGAGTCTACAACACGCCACCGAGGGCCGCAGTCGGCGGGGCATGCGGGAAGGGCCGTGGCGTCTACCTGTACCGGGAAGGGCCGTGGCGTCTACCTGTACCGGGGTTTCGCTCCGCGGTCTGCTCAGGATGAGCGGGGGGGCGTTAGGATTCCCCGCTACTGGCTACTTCCCACCGACTAGTCCGCCTCACGCCCGTCGTCCCGCTTTGCTACCGTCCGGGGACCGCCGTGTTGCGGAGGGCTTGGGCGCGCGCCACCCTCGGCGGCTTCGCGTTCGCACTCGGCGAGGATCGAGGTCAGGTGGAGCTGCAGCTCGAGCAGACCCTCGCGATTGCGTTCCAGGACCATCGTGTGGAGCTTGCGGAATCGCGTCACACGCTCGAGCGACTCCTTGTCGCCGAAGAAGACGTAGTCGACCACGCGCTGGACCAGGAAGCGGATCGGGTCGAAGGTGAGAGCGGCGAGGATGCCGGCGAAGAAGCCGGCGTTGGCCGGATGGATGAGGGCGAGGCGCTTCTCGCCGAGGGTGGCCATCAGCTCGCTGAAGAGCACGAAGAAGACGCCAACCGACGCCGTGGAGAGCGTGTAGACCAGTCCGCGAGAGACGGCGACCTCGATGTCGAGGAGCTGGTGGCGGATGATGGCGTAGGCGCTCATCCCCAGGAAGGCGAGCACGCCCCACTGAGCGATGAGACCGGGGAAGAGCTTGTAGACACCCAGACGATGGGCGATGTCGATGCCGGCGCAGAGGCCGAAGACCAGGACGCCCGCCATCAGGTAGTCGATCCGATTCTGCTGCATCTCGTCGGTGGCGGCTCTACGCGCCCGCCAGAACAGGATGAGGAAGCGCAGGTTGACCATCGTGAAGACAATCCAGACGGCCAAGAGCGCAGGTCCCCCCGAGCCGACGACCCGGTCGTCGCCTACGGTGAGCATCCACGGCGTGAAGTCCAGAGCCACGAAGGCCGCGCAGCTCGCCCAGACGACTGCCCTGGCTATGCGGGAGGTCGACTTCGTGCCGAGAAAGGCGTCCGGAAACTCGAGGAGGATCGGCAAGAGCGAGAACGCGCAGAGGTATCCGACGCGGCTCCAGAAGAGCTTCTCGTCGATGCCGATGCGAACTTCCAGGAGAATCCGGGTCGCCCCGAAGCAAGCCGCGGCCAGACAGAGCCCCAGGAACAGCGCGGCCGCGCGGTGGGGGCGGGGCTGGAACGTAACCAGCAGACCCAGGCAGACGGCCAGCACCATCATCACGCCGTTGGAGCCGATGGCCCAGGGGTCCATGGTGCTCATTCTAAGAGTAGCGAGTAGTGAGTAGCGAGTAGTGAGTAGCGAGGATTGAGTGGGGGAATCGAGAATCGAGAATGAAGGGAAGAGGGAGACGAGCACCGTCACTCTACCGTCGCGGGGGCGGGCGTCGTATCATCATGCGACGGTCTTTCCCGTGTCCAATCGCCATCTCTCGCCGCCGGTCCGCGAGCCCCGCTGGTACCACGAGCGGTGGGCGATGTTGATGTTGCTCCTGCTGGTGCCGCCGGTGGGACTGCTGGCGGGTGTGTCGGCGCCGCAGCTCCGGTTGTTGCGCAAGCTGGTGGCGGCGACGGCGCTGGTCGGGGTGGCCGGTTTCCTGGCTGCCCTCGAGGAGGATGGCGGCTACTTCTCCCGGTTCACCCTCGATCTGGCCTCGGCCGTGGCCTATCAGCAGGGCGCCCTGCGGTACGCCAAGCAGCCGGCCGCCCGCACGGAGGCGCTGGTGCGCGCTTACCGGCTGGAGCCCTCTCGTTCCGAGGGCAACACGCTGGGCGAGCGCCCGGGACCCGGGGATTCGGCCTTTCGACTGGGCCGCAACTACCTCAAGGACGGCGATCTCCATCGCGCCCGGCTCTGGTTCCATGCGGCGTCGTTGCCGAAGAACACGCGCACGTTCGGCGACGCGCAGCTCGGGCTGGCCCAGGTCGAGCTGGCGATGGGGCTGGTGGAGCGGGCCGCTGCGCGGATGAATGCTGCCCTGGACGAGCACGCGGTGAGCACCGACGACCCGGAGTTCGTCCTGCTGCGGGGCCGCTTGCTGACGCATTCGAGCGCGACGGACGCTCGCGCCACGTTGATGTCGCTGGTCTGGCGGCGGGCGATTCCCTTCCTGGAGGAGACCTATCCGGAGCTTGCAGCGCTCGACCGGGCCGAAGGCAAGCCGCGTGACGCGCTGCGTCATTATCTCCAGGGGCTCCGGGTCGCGCCGGCCAATGCGCAGATGCTGGAGCGTGCGCTGGCGATGGCGGCAACCACCGGGGCCAGTCCTGTGGCCGTGCGTGCCTTTGCGCGGGCCTGCCACCTGCAGGGTTCGCTGCGGGCAGGTGCCACCGCGCGCGCCATCTTCTCCAGGCTGCTGGAGCGGCACCCTGGCTTCCCGGGCGCCGAGCTGGCCTGCCTGCACATCGGAGCGCACCTGGAGCGCCAGGAGCGCGATCCCCAGGAGGCGATCCGCTGGTACCGGCGCGCCTCCGAGCTCGCCGCCGACCGCCACGTCAAGGTCGAGGCGCTGGCCAAGCTCGGGCGCGTCTACGTCAGCTCCGGCATGCCCAAGGGCGCGCGCAAGTGCTTCCAGCGTGTCCTCGAGGAGGCCGAGCCGGAGTCCTACTATCGCCGGGTCGCCCGCAACGGCCTGGAGCGGCTCTCGCGGTCCAGCGAAGTCCGCGAGAAACTCGAGCGCATCGATCACCTGGTGGAGCGCTTCGTGTCCGAAGACGACGAGGATGAGTGATTCCATGGAGAGCATCGAGCTCAAGAGCCTGACGCGCCGCTTCGGACCGATCACGGCCGTCGACCGCGTCGACCTGCTCGTCCACCCGGGCGAGATCTTCGGGCTTCTCGGACCCAACGGGGCCGGCAAGTCCACGATGATCAAGATGATCACGGGACTCCTGCGCCCCACGGAGGGCACCGTGCAGGTCCTGGGATTCGACGTGACCCGCCACCCGATCGAGGTCAAGCGCCGGGTGGGAGTGCTCCCCGAGGAGCTACATCTCTACGAGCGGCTGACGGGCGAGGAGTACCTGCACTTCACCGGGCGGATGTACGGCCTGGAGGAGTCCGTCGTCCGCACCCGCACCGCCCAGCTCCTGCACACGCTGGAGATGGCCGACGACGGGGGCCGCCTCATCATCGACTACTCCCAGGGCATGCGGAAGAAGGTGGCGCTCGCCGCCGCGATCATCCACAAGCCTGCCGTCGTCTTCCTCGACGAGCCCTTCAACGGCGTCGACGTGGTCAGCAGCCGCTCCATTCGCAACATCCTCAACCACCTCGTCGGCAAGGGGATGACCGTCTTCTTCAGCTCCCACGTCATGGAGCTCGTGGAGAAGCTCTGCACACGCGTCGCCATCCTCAAGAAGGGCCGCCTCATCGCCTGCGGCACGCTGGACGAGATCCGGGCTTCGCTCAGCATCGACAAGGACAAGGACCTCGAAGAGGTCTTTCTCCAGACCATCGGCGAGACCGCCTTCGAGCAGGATCTGTCGTGGCTTGGTTGAACCGCATCCTCTGGCTCAAGTGCCGGCTCACCGAGCGGGCCTACGCCCAGTCCCAGGGCACCGTCTGGGCCACGGCAGCCATGCTCGTCTTCACGTTCACCGGCATGGCTGCCTTCTCGCTGTTCCTGGGCGTGCAGGTCCTCACCCTCCCCGCACGCCAGGCCCGGGAGCTGCTCCACATCACGCTGGGCGTGGCGTACGTCTTCTGGCTGTCCTTCCCGCTCTTCGGCTACCGCGTCAACGAGAGCCTCGACGTCACGCGGCTCTTCCTCTACCCCGTGGGCGGTTTCCGCATCTTCCTCGGCAGCTTCCTGGGCAACCTGCTGGAGCTGTCGACTGTGCTCGTCTATCCAATCTTCCTGGCCGTCGCGGTCGCCGTCGCGCCTTCCTGGGAGACCGTGCCCGCGGCCCTGGCCGTCCTGTTCTGCTTCCTGCTCCACACGGTCGCCGCGAGCCAGTTGCTCCTTTCGCTCCTCTTGAACCTCCTCAAGGACCGCAAGACGACCGACTGGATGATGATCATCCTTCCACTCGTGATAGCCTTCGGCGTCTGGGGAATCGAGTTCGGGATCTTCTTCAGCGGCGCGGCCGACGTGCTCTTGCGCCTGGAGATCAGCGCCTTCGGCGCATGGCTGCCTTGCGGCCTGGCCGCAGAGGCCCTGGTCGCACTCGCCAGGGGCGATTGGGTAGAGCTCGCCTACCAGTCCTCCGTACTCCTGGCCATCACGCTGCTCACGGTGCTGATGGCGGCCCGCGCCTCCGAGTGGCTCCTCACCCGGGGCGACAGCGCCGGGGCCGCCGAATCCCGAGTGGAAGGCGGCGCGCCCGCCGACTCTCGCCAGTTCAATCTCCTGGCGCGCTTCCTGGGCCATCGTGGCGTGGCCGCCATCGCGCTCAAGGAGCTCAAGCTGCTCCTGCGAGAGCCGCAGTGCCGACTGGTGCTCGTCCTCTTCGCGCTCCTCTTCGCCGGGGCCCTCGGCGCTGGCGTTCTGATTCTTCCCGAGCGCGATCGCGACATGCTTGTCCCTTCGGTCGCTTTCGCTGCAATCTTCTTCTTCGTCGGCCTCCTCTTCAATTCCTTCAGCCTGGAGCGCACGGGCCTGCGGTTCCTGGTCACCGCCCCCGTCGACCCCGTCGTCATGCTCGTCGGCAAGAACGTGGCGTACTGGGCGCTCATCTCCCTGGCCTCGGTGGGCTCCACGCTGGCGCTCTCGCTTGCGTTCGGAAGCTCTCTGCAGCGCGCCGGCCTGGTGCTGCTCGGCGGGCAGGCGCTCCTGCTGGCCCACCTGGCGATCGGAAACATCGTCGCCGTCCTCTCGCCGTACAGGCTTCCCTCGAAGGGACTCGTCCACCAGCACCGCATGACCTTCGGCCAGGTCCTCTGGATCAGCTTCATCAACTCGATCGGCCTCTCGTTCGCCTGGCTGCTCACGCTCACCTGCTGGCTGCTGCTGGTCCCGCTCGGAATCGACGGCGGCTGGACGGTTTTCGTCGAGACGATTCCGGCCAGCTTCGCCTTCGCCACGGGCGCCTATGCCCTGCTCACCGGGCTGGCGGCCATCCTCTTCCGCCTCCGCTCCGAGAAAGTGGTCGAAGCGGTCATCGACTAGCTCGGCTCCGGGCCAGGCCGCGGGGCTCGAACAGACGCACCCCAGGCGAGCGCGCCGGCCGAGGCGAGCGCCAGGCAGACGTGCTGCGCCCACGAGAGGCCGGGTAGCGGACCGCCCGGCCGCCAGTCGGCCCGGAGCCATTCCAGGCCGAACCGCGTGCCGCCCAAGGCGACCAGCGCTGTGGCTGCCACCACGAACGGGGCCGGCCGCCGCCCGTGGAGCGCATCCAGCCCGCGCCAGAGCGCGAACATCAGAACCGCCTCGATGAGCTGTACGGGATGACCTGCCACCCAGGTGCCCGGAACCGGCGGCGGCTGCGGAACGGCCCAGGCCAGCTCGGTCGGCCTCCCCCCGCAGCAGCCGTTGGCCCAGCAGCCCAGGCGCATCACGGCGAGCGCCAGGGCCAGGCTCCCGGTCCCCAGCTCCAGCAATCGCAGGACGTCTCCGCCCCGCAGCCACAGGACGGCGGCCACCAGGGGCGCTCCGAAAACGAGCGCGCCGAGGAAGCTGAGCCCCGAGGTCACCGTGACGGAGTCTCGGGCGCCCCAGAGCATCCCTCCGGCCCAGCCGCCCGCCACCGATAGGACCATCGATGCAAGGAAGAGCTCGGCCGCCCTGTGCTCATGGACGCCGCTGGCCCGCGCTCGCGACACCAGGTCGGCATAGGCCACCAGAAGCGCCAGGCAGGCGAGGACGTCCCAAGTGGCGACCGATGCGATGCCTGGAATCTCGATGCGAGGGAACACGGGCGTGCACGGGGGCTGGCCAGGCGGGCGGCCTGCGCCGTCAACGCCCTGAGGTTGTCCTCGTGCGCCGCCAGAGCACGAGCGCGAACGGCACCATCCAGAGCAGCAGACGGGAAGCGGGGATTCGCCCGTCCGAATCGGTCAGGCTGCAGCATCCGCCGCGTCCGCCGCCAGAGGGTGGGGGGGACGGTGGAGGAGCGGGGGGCGGCGGGGGTTGCGCCGGCGGCGGCGCGGGCGGCCTGGGCGGGGGGCTCGGCGGCGGGGCCGGCGGTGGTGGCGGCGGTGGCGGCGGCGGTCGAGGAGGTGGCGGCGGATTGGGTCGCGGGGGAGGCGAGGGCGGCGGCGGGGGCGGCTGGGGCGCCGGCGGCGGGGGGGGCGGCCGTGGCGGATTGGGCGGGGGTTGCGGGGGGGGGGCCGGAGGAGGGGGCGAGGGCGGTGGCGGCTGAGCGGCAGGGGGGCCGGACGGCGGCGTCGAGGGCGGCGGGGGCGTCGGAGGAGCCGGTGGAGCCGGTGGCTGCGAGGGTGGGGCTGGCGGCGGCGGAGGAGACGCGGGAGGCGTCCCAGGCGGGGGGGCCGGTGGCGTTGCCGGTGGAGTCGAAGGAGGATTCGAGGGCTGTTGCCCCGGGCCGCCCGGGGGTGAAGGCGGGGATGGTGGCGTGGGCGGCGATGGGGGCGGCGGCGGTCCGGGCGGTGTGGCCGGGGGGCCGCCGGGAGGAGCGGCCGGCGGGGCGGGCGGCTCGGGCGGCGGTGGGACGCCTTCGCCCGCGAACTTGACGTTGGAGCGCTCGAACGGCCTGGGCGCCGTTCCCGCGGCAGCCCCGGCCGGGCTCTGCTCCGACTGCTGTGCGGCCTCCGAAGAAGAAGTCGCCGAGCCCGCGGGCGCGCTCGCTTCGGGAGCGGCCCAGGCGAGGGCGGCCACCGGGAGCGCCAGCGCGGCGGCCAGGACCAGGTCGAGCCAGGGGGTGGAAGAACGGCGGATGCGGATTGGCATTTGTTGCAGGGAACGCTCTGCTAGAATTTAGCCGATGAGTGCCCCGAACGGCAATGGGGGAAGGTCCCGGGGTGGACCGGGGGGACGGTGCGATTCGCCCGGCGCGTTCAGCCTGGTGGAGCTGATGATCGTGGTGGTCAGCTCTTCGGTGGTGCTGGCGGGGTTCCTGGGGATGTACACGGCCTCGGTGTCGATGGAGCGGAGGGCTTCGCAGGACCTGGAGCTGCGGTACCTGTCCGTCTTCTCGCAGGATCGAATACTCTCGAAGCTGCGCGAGGCGAGCGCGATCGTGCGCGTGCGGGACACGGCGTTCGGGCCCGTGCTGGTGTACGAGCGGGTGCCGGTCGTGATTCCTGCGGGCGGCGACGCCGGAATCGAGGATCTCGGCGCGGAGCTGTCCTGCACGGGGGTCGTTTACCGTTCCGGCCGCAGCCTCTACCTGAGGGAGCGCAGGCCGATCCGGGAAGCCGGCCGGCGGCTGATCGCAGCGTCGGATCTTGCGGGCGAGCTCTCGGCCAACGAGGGAACCGGCTCGCGGGGAGCGGTGTCCGGGTTCCTGTCCGCGGCCGTTTCCGGCCTTCCCGACACTCGGGAGGAGCTCGTGAGCCCGGAGGTGTTCGCTTTCGAGCTGGGAGACCGGTGTGTGACCCTGGGGCTGGAGGCTGGCGTGGGCACCTCGCGCTTCGGGGCGACTTTCCGGCTGTCGCACGTGCGGCCGCCCTCAGCGCTATGAGCCGGCCGTCGAGAGGGTTTTCGATCCTCGAGCTGGTGGTGACGCTGGCGATCCTGTCGGCGCTGTCACTGTCGGCCGTGCTCGTGCTGGGGCCGCAGCTGACGTACTTCCGGGCGCGGGCATCGGCCAAGAAGGTGCTGTCGCTTCTGCGGGATCAGCAGGCCCAGGCCGCGCGGGCCGGATACGTCGACGCCGGCGGACGGGGCGGGGGCGTCCTCTACTTCCGCGGGCGGGTCGTCCGAGACAACTCGCGGGGCGAGTGGGTGGTGGAGGATGAGGAGTCGCCGGATGCGTTCTGTCAGATGGCATGCCCTGTCGATCACGTCACGGACCCGGAGCGCCCCAGCGTCCGGCTGCCGGCCGCCACGAAGCTGTCGCAGCTGTCGCAGGACGAGCTGGCGACGGTGTCCAACTTGCCCGATGTCGTGCTGTACAGGGACCAGGCCCGGACGGCTCGCGTCGAATCCGGCGACTACGTGGTGTTTGCGGAGCGAGCGCTCTCCGCTGCGGATGGGGGGCTGGGCAGCCGGCCGCTGGATCGCGGAGCTTCCGTCTACTCGCCTGGCCTGCAGGCCTCCCGGGAGATCTTCGTGAGCGGACCGGACGACGACCCGCGCTACGGGATTTCGATCGACGGCGGAGGGTTGGTGCATGGCCGAGCTCGGTAAGGCGAGGCTCCCCATGGGACTTCCCCGCGCGGCGTTCACGCCCGGCCGCGCCGGCCAGACTCTCGTGGAGATGCTGGTCGCTGTAACGGTGATGGGGGCGACGGCGCTTCTGGTATCGGGGGCGTCGGCGGCCTGGCGCGCCGAGCACGAGGAAGCGCGCGATCGCTCGCTCTATCAAGACCTGGCCCGGGAGCGAGTCGACCGTCTGCTCAGGGAGGCGCCCGCGTCGCTTCTTGCGGCCACGACTTCCTCGATGGATTTGCTGGCGCTGGCGCCCGAGCAGTCGGGGGCGCGTCTGGTGACCTCGGGGGCAGGCGCCAACGCCGTCGACATCTCCAGTCTCTCCTTTGTGCCCATCACCAGGAGCGAAGCGGCTCCGGAGGATCGGGCGGTCGACCTGATGCGGCTGACCGCCCGGGCGGCGGCGACCAAGCTGCTCCCCCTCGAGGGGCCGGGCGAGCGCTACGTGACCTACAAGTACCAGGTGACGATCCTCCGCAAGAACGACGCGGGGGAGGACGTCGAGTGCTACGTGCTTTCAGCGCTCGACTTCGACCATGAGAAGTGACCGCCGAGCGACGGTCCTGCTCTTCGCCGTGGGGTGCATGGCCCTGGTGGCGGCCCTGCTGGCGGCCATGGGCGACTCGGCCACCGGGACACGAAAGATGATCTCACGCCGCGACACGGAGTTACGCGCGGCGACGGCCGCGGCCTCGGGCTTGAATCACGCGCTCTCACGGCTGCGGCAGCGCGGGTTGCGATTCATCAACTTCCTGGAGCCACCGCCGGACCCGGCGCTTGCGGCCGGCGACCTCTGGATCGAGGACCAGGCCACGCACAGCTTCGAGCTCCAGTCGGCCGGAGCGCCGCACGAGCTCGTGCGGATGACTTACAGCCTCCGCGTCGCTCCCGAGGCCAGCCCGGCAGCGCCCCGGCCGGGCCTGGGCTTCGTCCGGGCGAACCTGGCGAAGCCGGCCAGGCTCGATTCTGCGGTGAGATTCACGCTGACAGTCACGGGCAACTGCCTGGCCGCCGATGGGCGCGTCCTGGCCCGCAAGACGATCACGCACACCTTCGTCGGCGCCAATGTGGTGGCCGTCGATACTCGCGAGACACCCTGACCCTCTCCCGGACCGGCAGAAAAACCGGTACAGGTAGACGCCACGGGTTTTCCTAGCGGTGGCGGGTGTCGGGGGTGTCGTCGGGGCCGGTGTCGGCGAAGTGCAGGCAGAAGGCGCCGCTGCGGTTGTTGCCCAGGCGAGTGTCGGGGGTGGAGGAGTGGAGCCAGGTGTAGTCCTTTTCGCCGGCGCGGGAGGATTCGGTGAGGGCGGCCTTGCCGCCGAGTGCGTGGAGCCGCTCGGGGCAGACGAAGAGGTCGGGGCTGGCTGCCAGGCTGGCGATCTCCTTGTCCGCTGGCTTCTCGCCGGCACCGGTTCCCTCGACGGCCACGATGCGGCCGTTCTGGTCGAAGGTGAGCTGGGAGCCCGCCGGAAGCTCGCGGTGGCGATGCTCCCAGGCTCGGACCGCTCGATCGAGCACCCCCTGGTTCTCGATACAGGCCAGCCGTCTGGCCGAGACCGCCATTCCCGCGTACTTGGCCGCTCCGACCGCGGCCAGCAGTCCGACGACGACGAGCACGATCATGAACTCGGTCACCGTCCAGCCGCCGCGTCCTGCCGTCCTCACAGCCGGCATCATACCTGAGCTGCTCGACCCGGCGACATCGTCCGTCAGGATCCCGGAAATGTCTCGAGCCCGGAGGCGGAAAAGGGGGACTGGCTCTGGAAGCCCGCTTGAAACCTGGCAGTCGTCCCGTCGGCCGGCCGGGCTTCCGGTGCCTGGACCCGAATTCCGACGGCTTTGCAGTTGCCCTCCACCGTCCGTCCCCAGTTCTCGCCGCGCGGCTGACCACTGTGATACGCTGGCCGGGCGGTCCGCGCATGCCGCTTCGGGTGTGCGACGAGGCCCTTTCGGAGGACAAAACGCTATGGCCAAGAAGATCATTTATGCCTTCGGGAACGGTTCGGCAGAGGGTAACGGCAAGATGAAGGAGCTGCTGGGCGGCAAGGGAGCTGGCCTGGCCGAGATGTCCAATCTGGGGGTGCCGGTGCCGCCGGGCTTCACGATCACGACGGAGGCCTGCACGGCGTTCTACGCGGGGGGCCGCAAGTGGCCGAAGGGCCTCGACGTCGAAGTGAAGAAGTACCTGAAGCGCCTCGAGAAGTCGATGGGACGGGTGCTGGGCGATCCTAAGAAGCCGCTCCTGGTGAGCGTCCGTTCGGGCGCGCGCGCCTCGATGCCCGGCATGATGGATACGATCCTGAACCTGGGCCTCAACGATGCTTCGGTCGAGGGTCTGGGCCGCGAGAGCGATAACGAGCGATTCGCCTGGGACAGCTACCGGCGCTTCATCCAGATGTACAGCGACGTGGTCCTGGACGTCTCCAAGGAGAAGTTCGAGCACGAGCTGACGCGGGCCAAGGAGTCCGAGGGCGTGAAGTACGACGCCGAGCTCTCCGCCGCCGCGCTGCGTCAGCTGGTCACGACCTACAAGAAGCTGGTCAAGAAGGAGGCCGGGGTCGATTTCCCGCAGGACCCCTGGAAGCAGCTCGAAGGCGCCATCGGCGCCGTGTTCCTCTCCTGGAACAACCAGCGCGCCATCGACTATCGGCGCATCTACAAGATCCCGGGCGAATGGGGCACCGCCGTGAACGTGCAGTCGATGGTTTTCGGCAACATGGGCAACGACAGCGGTACAGGCGTCGCCTTCACCCGCGATCCTTCCAACGGCGAGAACCGCTTCTACGGCGAGTATCTGCTGAATGCGCAGGGCGAAGACGTCGTGGCCGGCATCCGCACGCCGCACCCGATCAACCGCACGGGCAAGGACAAGGACACCAAGCTCTCGACGCTCGAGGAGGAGATGCCCGAGGTCTACGAGCAGCTCTGCGACATCCGCAAGCGGCTCGAGAAGCACTACCGGGACATGCTCGACGTGGAGTTCACCATCCAGCAGGGCACGCTCTACATGCTCCAGAGCCGCGTCGGCAAGCGCACGGGTGCGGCCTCGGTGCGGATAGCCGTCGAGATGGCGGAATCGGGCCTGATCGACAAGAAGACCGCCGTGATGCGCGTGAGCCCGGACCAGCTCGACCAGCTGCTGCACCCCACGCTTGACCCGAGCGCCAAGCTCGACATCCTGGCCAAGGGTTTGCCGGCCTCTCCGGGAGCGGTCAGCGGGCGAGTGGTGTTCAGCGCCGATGACGCCGTGGCCTGGGTCAAGAAGGGCGAGGCCGTCATGCTGACGCGCCTGGAGACGAGCCCGGAGGACATCCACGGCATGGAAGTCGCCAAGGGCATCCTGACGGCCCGGGGTGGCATGACCAGTCACGCGGCCGTCGTGGCGCGCGGCATGGGCAAGCCCTGCGTCGCGGGCTGCGGTGACATCCACGTCGACTACGACAAGCAGCAGTTCACCGCCGCCGGCCGTGTCGTCAAGGAAGGCGACTGGATCACGATCGACGGCGTCAGCGGCCGCGTCGTGGCGGGCCGGGCGCCGACTGTCTCTCCGAAGATGGACCGCTACTTCGCGGAGCTGATGCAGTGGGCCGACACGTTCCGGAAGCTGAAGGTCCGGACCAACGCAGACACGCCGCCCGACGCCGTGCGCGCCCGCGGTTTCGGCGCCGAAGGGATCGGGCTCTGCCGGACCGAGCACATGTTCTTCGGCGAGAAGCGGCTTCCCGTGGTGCGCGAGATGATTCTGAACATGAACGATCAGCATGTCCGACAGTCGAGCGCCGACAAGCTGATGCCGATGCAGAAGGACGACTTCCTCGGCATTTTCAAGGCGATGGAGGGGCTGCCGGTGACGATCCGGCTGCTCGACCCTCCGCTGCATGAGTTCCTGCCGAACCTGACGGAGCTGACGGTGGAGATCGAAGAGCTTCGCAAGAACGGCAAGGACGCCAAGAAGTTGAGCGCGGCCGAGACGCTGCTGGCGCGGGTGCAGTCGCTGCACGAGCTGAATCCGATGCTGGGCCACCGCGGCTGCCGGCTGGGGATCACGTTCCCGGAGCTCTACGACATGCAGGTCCGCGCGATCATGGAGGCCGCCTGCGAGTTGACGAAGAAGGGCGTGAAGGTGCTGCCGGAGATCATGATTCCACTGATCGGCACTCCGGAGGAGCTGGCGATGACGCGGCAGATGGCCGTGAAGGTGGCCGACGAGGTCCAGGCCCGGCTGAAGGTGAAGGTGCCGCACCTGATCGGCACGATGATCGAGGTGCCGCGGGCGGCCGTATGCGCCGACGAGATCGCCAAGGAGGCCGAGTTCTTCAGCTTCTGGACCAACGACCTGACGCAGATGACGTTCGGCTACAGCCGGGACGATGCCTTCAAGTTTCTGCCGAAGTACGTGGAACTGGGCATCCTGAAGATCGACCCGTTCATCTCCATCGACCAGAAGGGCGTGGGCGTCCTGATGGAGATGGCCGTGCAGAAGGGCCGCAGTGTCCGCAAGAAGCTGAAGTGCGGCATCTGCGGCGAGCACGGCGGCGAGGCGGCGAGTGTGATGTTCTGCCACCGGCTGGGGCTCGACTACGTGAGCTGCTCGCCGTTCCGCGTGCCGCTGGCGCGGCTGGCCGCCGCCCACGCCGCAATCGAAGAGGCCGCTGCCAAGCGGGGCAAGGGCGCCATCAAGGGCCGCGCCTCGGACCAGAACTGAGCGGTTTGCGAGACAAGGGCAAGACAGTAGGCAGGAGGCCCGAGCTCCGGATGTCACGGGCCACTGTCTGCTGCCCGGCCCCGGCTACCGCCCGAACCCGACCTGCGTTTCGCTAGTCACCACGAAACCCTATGGACGCCAAAGATCACGTCAAGAAGATTGCCGACGCGCGCGAGAAGATCGTCGGCCAGATGTCGAAAGTCATCGTCGGCCAGGAGCAGACGATCCGCGAGCTGCTGATCGCTCTGTTCAGCCGTGGCCACTCGATCCTGATCGGAGTGCCCGGACTGGCGAAGACCCTGATGATCAACACGCTGGCGCGGATCATCGACCTGAAGTTCAAGCGCATCCAGTTCACTCCCGACCTGATGCCGAGCGACATCACGGGCACGGACATCATCCAGGACGACCAGGACACCGGCCGGCGGAAGTTCGTCTTCGTGCGCGGCCCCGTCTTCGCCAACATTCTGCTCGCCGACGAGATCAACCGCACGCCCCCGAAGACCCAGGCGGCGTTGCTCCAGGCGATGCAGGAGTACAACGTGACCGCCAGCGGGGAGACCTACCGGCTCGAGGAGCCGTTCTTCGTTCTGGCCACGCAGAACCCGATCGAGCAGGAGGGCACTTACCCGCTGCCCGAGGCGCAGCTCGACCGGTTCATGTTCAGCATCTACATGGGGTACCCGAGCTACGACCAGGAGCTCGACATCGCCAAGATGACGACCGGGTCGGCCGATCCAACCATCGAGCAAGTGCTGGACGGCCGCGAGGTGCTGGAGGTGCAGCGACTGGTGCGGCAGGTGCCGATTGCCGATCACGTGGCGCGGTATGCCGTGACGCTGGCGACCCGGACCAGGCCCGGTCAGGACGGGACGCCGGAGTTCGTCACGCGGTGGCTCTCCTGGGGGGCGGGGCCTCGCGCCTCGCAGTACCTGATCCTGGGCGGCAAGGCGCGCGCGATCATGGACGGGCGCTACGCCGTGAGCGTCGAGGACATCCGGGCGGTGGCGCAGCCCGTGCTGCGGCATCGCATCGTCCCCAACTTCAACGCCGAGGCGGATGGAGTCACCGCCAAGGACGTGGTCGACAAGCTGCTGGAGTCGATGCCGGAGAAGGCGTGAAGCGTTACCTCAGCCCGTCCGTCATCGCCCAGATCGGCCGCCTCGACCTGGTGGCGCGGATGGTCGTGGAGGGCACTCTGGCCGGGGAGCACAAGAGCCGCTTCCACGGCTTCAACATCGAGTTCGCCGAGCACCGCCAGTACTTCCCGGGCGACGAGCTCAAGCACATCGACTGGAAGCTCTACGCAAAGAGCGATCGCTACTACGTCAAGCAGTACGAGGAGAACACCTCGCTCAGGGCGTACATCCTCCTCGATTGCTCCCACTCGATGGCCTACCCCGAAGAGGCCGGCGCAAGCGCGCTCACCAAGCTGATGTATGCGCGATACCTGGCCGCGGCGCTGGCCTACCTGACCCTGCACCAGGGAGACTCCGTCGGCATCGTCACCTTCAGCGACCACGTGCGGCAGACCGTGGCTCCCCGCAGCCATCCCTCACACCTGGAGCGCATCCTGGGCGCCGTCGACCGCAACGAAGCGGCCGAGCGGACAGACTTCTTCCGGATCTTTCAGGAGTTCAGCGGCCACATCAAGCGCCGGGCACTGGTGATCGTGCTCTCCGACTTTTTCGACGAGTACGACCGGATCATGCAGGGCGTGAAGTTCCTCAAGTTCCTCAAGCACGAGCTCATCTTGCTGCACGTGCTCACGCCGCAGGAGATCGACTTTCCCTTCGAGGACTACACGAACTTCATCGATATGGAGACCGGCAGCAACCTCTGGATCGACCCCCGCATCATCCGGGAGAAGTACAAGAGCGCGATGCAGCAGTACATCCACCGGCTCTCCCAGGAGTGCAGGTACCGTCACATCGACTACGCGCTCTTTCGCACCGATCAGCCCTTCGAGGTCAATCTCGCCCGCTTCCTGGCCATGCGCGCCCGGCGAAGGATTTAGGGGAAGAAGACGGAAGGTGGAAGGAAGTAGCCAGTAGCCAGTAGTCAGTAGGCGCGGTGCCGCCCCGCTTCGGCAGGCCCCTGGCCTCTCTCACTCCTGATCCCTGATCCCTGAAGCCTGACCCCTCAAGCCTCACTCCTCAAGCCTCGAGCCTCACCCCTCAAGCCTCGAGCCTCACCCCTCAAGCCTCAAGCCTCACCCCTCAAGCCTGCCATGCACTTCCTCCACCCGGCGTTCCTGATCGGCCTGCTGATAGCGGGGATTCCGCTGCTGACCCACCTCTTGCGCCATCGTCGGGTACAGCGGGTGCGGTTCTCGACGCTCGAGTTCCTGAAGTTGCTCCACAAGCGTCATTCGCTGCGCATTCGCATCAGCCAGTGGTTGCTGCTGCTGGCACGGATGGGGCTGGCGGCGGCGCTCACGCTCGTGTTCGCGCAGCCTTACTTCACGGCGCCGTCGATGCAGTTCTTGAACGCCGGCCCCAGGCAAGTCGTGGCGGTCCTGGACAACAGCGGCTCGATGGGCGTGGTCGCTCGCGAGGGCCGGACTCTCTATCAGGAGGCGTTGGAGGAAGTGAGGCGTTTGGCAGCGGGCCTCTCGCCCAGGGACGCGCTCACGGTCGTGGCCCTGGCGCCCCGCGCCCGCGTGAGCTTCCGCGGCCGCCCCGAGGACTTCCGGACGGTCGTCGCACCGGCTCCGAGCGCGGCCGCCGCTGATGTCGAGGGCGCGGCCCGATTGGCGGCCGGGGCCTTCGAGGAGCGTCCTGGCTCGGAGCGGCAGCTGGTCGTCTTCAGCGACTTCAGCCGGTTCTCCACGGGGCCGCTGGCCGGCCTGCAGTGTGAGACGCTCCTGTTCCCATTTCGCGCCGACGGGGTGTCCAATCGCTCCGTTGGCGCCATTGCCGCCGACGCCGAACGACTTGTGGCCGGCGATACGGCGACCTTCCGATTGACGTTGGGCCGCCACGGCGCGCCGTCCAGGGCCAAGCTGGTCTTCTCGGTGCCCGACCGCCCCGAGGAAGTGCGTATCGTCGCGGCGGGTGCGGGACCGACTCAGGTCGCCTTCGCCTCGCGATTCGAAAAGGCGGGGTTTGTCCCGGTTTCCGTACGCACCGAGCCGGACGCGTTGCCCGGTGACGACGTCGCGCAGACGGTGGTCGAGGTGCTGGCGCAGCGACGTGTCGTGGTAGTAACGGGACGTCCGCTGCCGCCGGGTGAAGGGGTGCGGGACCCTCTTTTCTTTCTGAGAAGGGGCCTGGAAGGCGCCGCCCTCGACGTGACCGACGCGCCCGAGAGGCTGGAGGGTGCATCGCTGGTCGTACTGCTGCGGCCGGATCTGCTGGACGCGACCCACGGCAGGCTCCTGGCGGAGCACGCGCGCCGGGGCGGCAACGTGATCACTTTCCTGAGTCCTGACGAGATAGACGTCGGCGCCGCCAACCGGAACTGGTTCGACTTGCTGGGCGCCATGCGCCTGGGCCGCAAGGTCGAAGGCGTCGCTCCATGGCGTGGAGCCGGCGGGGGCGACGCTCGCGGGTGGGTCGACAGCCGCGCCTGGGAATCCGTGGCGTCGAGCGCCCGTTTCCTCGTCGAGCCTGGCCCCGGCCCCCGCCGCCAGAGCGCACTGGTCGCCTTCGACGATGCCACGCCGGCGGTCGTGAGTGGCCCGCTCGGCCGCGGCCTGTTGACCGTCGTCAACGCTGGCGTGGGCCTCGAGGGCTCCGATCTGCCACTGCATCCCGTCTTTCCCATCTTCCTGTCCCGCTTGCTCGCCTGGTCCCCCGAGGGGCTGACCGTGGCTACCGCGGGCGAGGAGGTCAGCTTCACGGTTCCCGTCGAGGAGTTCGCAGGGCAATTCCAGGTCGTCGCGCCAGGCGGCCGCGTTCATTCGCTGGCGCCCCAGCGGCGCGGCAAGCAGCTCTCCGTCGGCTTCGACGCGACCGAAGTCCCCGGGCTCTACCGGTTCGAGCGCGTCTTGTCCGGCCGGCGCACGACTCAGTGGTTTGTCGTACGATGGCCCGAGTCCGAGTCCGCACTGGAGTATCCCGCGGACGCGGAGCTGACTCGCCAGTTTCCTCGGGCCAAGCTCGGCGCCGCGACTTCCGGCGCCGCCTGGACGGGCCGGCTGCCGTTCAGCGTCTCCGACCTCCTGCTCGCCGTCGCCATTTTCTTGATCCTGGCCGAGACCTGGCTCGTCTTCGATCTCGAACGCCAGATAGCCCGAGACCTCCCGAGTGCCACTCATGAGTGATTTCCTCGAAAAACTGAAGGTTTCCCTGGGCGGCGACCCGTACACATTCCGCCAGCTCGCCAACAACAACTTCATCGTGAGCGAGCCGGAAGCCGTCTTCGAGGCGCCGGGCGTCGATGGCTTCGCTATCCGGCACGTCTACTCCGGGCACACCGTGTCCGAGCTTGCGCTGGCCCCCGTCAAGAACCGGCCGGCCTTCCGTGCCTCGCTGATGCGCGGGCGCAACCTCTTTCAAGTCGATCCGATGGGCGTCGAGTTCAGCCTCTACTACAAGTCTGCCGCGCGGGACTGGGTGGAGAGCATCCTGAAGGCCTTCATCATCCTGCTGGTGATGCAAACCTTCGTGGTCCAGACCTTCTTCATCCCCACAGGCTCGATGAAGAACACGCTGTTTCCCGGCGACTACATCATGGTCGAGAAGCTGACCTACCGGTTCTTCGAGCCGGACCCGGGCGAGATCATCGTCTTCGAGTTTCCTGACGATGTCAGCAAGGACTTCATCAAGCGGCTCATCGCTCGCGGCGGCGACAGCCTGGAAGTCCGCGGCGGCGTCGTCACCCGGAATGGGCGCAAGATGGCGGAGAAGTACACGGTCTTCAAGAAGCGGCTATTCGATCCGACGATTCAGGCGGTCCCGCCCGAAGTCGGCTACGACCTGCGCGCGTTGCCGCAGTGGCCGCTTGCCAAGGGGTGCGCAAAGTCGTATGTCGTGGCGATCAACCCCAGGTTCGACCGGCTGCCCGAGTTTGCGCTCGATTCGGTCGAACAGGCCGACCGCGGCCTCCAGCGCGTCGACAAGCCGGAGGAGGTCGAGAAGACGCGCGGCAGCTATCACTTCGATCCGAAGACGCTCGAGCTCTTGATCCACCCGCGCAACGACGCGGCGCTCGGTTCCGTCGCCCGCGAGGTCGATCTTTTCTTCCGGTTCGTCCACGAGGACTCGGAGGCCTGCGCCGAGCTGGAGCGCGACGTGTTCGGCGAGGTCGGACAGCTCGAGGACAGGCCGATCCAGCTCCCCGCGGATCAGCTCTGGGCGATGGGTGACAACCGCAACAACAGCGCCGACAGCCGCTTCTGGCGAAACCCGCTGAGGCGACGGGGGTTGATGGGGAAGGGGTTGCTGGTCTACTGGCCGCCGTCGCATATGGGGATGATCCGTCACCTGCACTTCGACGCAAAGCGGTGACGGCCGGCTCGCGATGGACGACTTCATCCCCTTCCTGACTGCCCTGCTGGTGGCCGGGATTCTCACCCCGCCTGTCAAGCGGTGGGCCGTCGTCATCGGTGCCGTGGACCATCCGGCCGAGCGCAAGATCCATCGGGAGCCGATGCCGCGCCTGGGCGGGATGGCTGTCTATGCCGGCTTCTGGACGGGTGTGCTGGTGTACGGCGGCTTGCATCCAGGCGTGTTGCCGGCGGCCGTCGCGGGCATCTTCATGGGGTCGCTGTCGCTGGTGCTTCTCGGCGTCTATGACGACATCGGTGACGCGCCCGTGCGGATCAAGTTCCCGGTCCAGATCGCAGCGGCCCACCTGGCCTACTTCTTCGGCGTCCGCTTCGACCTGTTGCCCGGCATCGCCGCGTTCGCCGGCATCACCCTCCCCGAGCCGCTGGTCTCCTTCACTGCTTACGCGCTCACCATCCTCTGGATCGTCGGCATCACCAACGCCATCAACTTCATGGACGGGCTGGACGGATTGGCGGGCGGCATTTCGCTGTCTGCTTCGATCTCGCTCTTGCTCATCGCACAGCTGTGCGACGCCGCCGAGATGGTGCCCTTCGTCGGCGCGCTCGCCGGCGCCCTCCTCGGCTTCATGCCCTTCAACCGCTTTCCGGCGTCGATCTTCCTGGGCGATACCGGCAGCACTTTTCTGGGGTTCGCCCTCGCCAACTTCACCCTGCTCACCTGCCACCGCCCCGAGGCGTCGTTCGGCGCGCGGCTCATCCCGATGCTGCTCCTGGCCGTGCCGCTCTCCGATATCCTCTACGCGATCCTGCGGCGCGCCGCTGCGGGCGCAAACGTGTTCGGGGCCGACCGCGGCCATGTTCACCACCGGCTGCTGGCGGCCGGCTACTCGCCGCGGGACGCGGCCGGGCTGCTGCTCTTGGCCAGCCTCTGCAGCTGCCTGGCCTCGCTCATCCTGGTCGACGCCACTCCGTGGACTGTCGCGGCGGTCGTACTGGTGGTCGCCGCGCTGGACGTCGTCGTGGCGATCCGGCTCGAGCTCTTCGCGCGCCGCGTGATCGAGGCTGGTGCTCCCGGCCCGAGCAGCTGACCGCGTGCGGTCGGCTGTGGCTCAATCGATCTTCAGCAGGTGGTTGTCGGCGAAGTCCTGCATCGACTTCACGCGCGAGCTGGTTCCCTTCTCCAGGTTGACCGCCCACCAGACGGCCAGGTAGCCGCCCTGCCCGGCGCTGGTGTCCTGATAGGTGAAGGTGACCAGCACCAGCTGCTTGCCGAAGACCTGCGTATCCCAGCCGAGAAAGCGGAACTGCTTTTCGCGGATGGTCTGCATTGCCTGCTCGACGAAAGCCGATTCCTGCGAGCGCACCAGCGCGATGGCCTGGTTGGCCAGCAGGTTAGGTGCGAAGACGAACTGGATCGCCACCATCAGCGCCAGCGCCAGCACCATCGCCACGAAGGCCTGGATCGCCCGGAAGTTGAGTGGCCTGGGTACCGGCAGGTCGCACGCCTTGCACGCCGCGGTGCCGGGCCTCAGCGGGGCCATGCAGTACGGACACTCGAACGCCTCTTTCGCTTTCGGAACCGGTGCCACCATGGAGGGCCGATTCTAGCCTATCCCCCGCGCGAATTCAACGCTTGCTGCGCAACGGGAAATGCAGGGACACACGACCTATTTTTTCAAAATAGGTCGTGTGTCCCCGCATTTCCCTGGAGCCAGGTGTGCCCGCGAGTGTCCCGGGGAGGTGCAGCGGGTGGCTGCAACGGGGACAGGGATAGGAGGTAGTGAGATCGGTTGTGAAGTAAACACTCGTTTACATCGAGGGTTTCGAGTACCGACCGCTGCTGGAGCCATTGGCCTGCAAGTTGCGAAGCGATCGCTGACAGAAGGAGCAATGAAGCCTATGGACCCGATTCAGACCCTGATGGACGAACACCTGGTGATCCTCGAGGCGCTCTCGGCGCTCGACACGTACACCGATCGGCTGGCCGCGGGCGAGGCCCCGTCGAGCGACCTGGGGGACTTCGTGGAGTTCATCCGCAAGTTTGCCGACGGACTTCACCACCGCAAGGAGGAGGACATGCTCTTCTCGCGGATGGTGGAGAACGGCTTTCCGCGGCAAGGCGGACCGATCGCCGTGATGCTGATGGAGCACGACGAAGGGCGGCGGCTGACCCGCGCGATGGCGGCGTTGACCCAGAAGCAGGGCTTGCTCGATGCCGAGGAGCTGCGCGGATTGAACGCGGCCGCCCGAGGCTATACGGCGCTGCTGCGGCAGCACATCTACAAGGAAGACAACGTTCTCTACCCGATGGCGAAGATGCACCTGCCCGCGGCCGTGATGTCCGCGCTGGGCGAGGAGTTCGAGAAGTTCGAGGCGGGCGTGGCTTCCGAGCGGCATCGGCTGCTGGCGATTGCCTCGCGGCTGGTGGAAGCGTACCCAGTGACGGCGGAGGCCGAGACCGACGGGCACGCGTGCGTTTGCGGCGGCCACGCCACCTTCGCGGGGGCGGGCAAGTGAGCGCCGGCGGGGCGCGCGAGGCCGCGCCGCCGCCCGCGCCGGGCTCCGGACGGCTCGATCCGGGCAAGCCGGTTCGGCTCGAGCAGGAGCTCGACTATGTCGCGGGCGCCATCGTCAGCCGTACGCTTGCCAAGGCGCGCGGCGGCACGCTGACACTCTTCGCGTTCGACGCCGGGCAGGGGCTGAGCGAGCACACGTCGCCCTTCGAGGCCTTCGTGCAGGTCCTCGACGGCTCGGCTCTCGTCACCATAGCCGGGAAGGCCTCGGCCGTGGCAGCGGGCGAGATCATTGCCTTGCCCGCCAACGTTCCGCACGCTGTCCACGCCAGCGTCCGCTTCAAGATGCTCCTCTCCATGGTTCGCGACTGAAGCTGGCCGGGAAGCGCGGAGGGAGGCCTGTATTGGAGTTCTTCTCCAGGGGTTGTCGCGGCGGCGAGGGGGGGGGGCAGGGGCTGGGGCTGGGGCGAGGGCGGGCGCGACAGGGGCGCCCTGCCCCGCCGGCTCCTACTGACTACTGACTACTGTCTACTGACTACTGTCTTCTCCCCCTGTGGTGTACCCTGCCTCAGCATGTGGCGCGGCTGGCTCGTGGTGCTGTTGCTGGCGTCGGGGCGGCTGGCGCACGCAGGGTCGCCAGCGCAGGTGGCCGAACGGGGGGAGCGCTGGCTTTCTTCTGTGGCCGCAAGCGACGGCGGATTCGGGTACGTAAGAGGCGGGGGGGCCTTCACGGCGCCGACAGCGATGGCGGTGCTGGCTCTGGAGCCGGGAGCAGTCCGGGGGCGGGCACTGGAGTGGCTTCGAGCCCGCCAGCTTCCCGACGGTTCCTGGCCAGTCTGCGAGGGCGACCCGGAGGGTTCGTGGATGACGGCGGCGGCCGTGCTGGCGTTGTCCGTCTCGGAAATGCGCAAGGACGAAGCCGCCATCGCCCGAGGTCGCGGCTGGCTGCTTTCGCGCAGCATCGCGTACCGCTCCATTGCTGGCTCGGCGCAGAGGAGCGGGACCGGCGAAGCGGCGGTCGCACGCGTGCGCGCTGCTCCCGGCTGGCCGTGGACTCCGGGGACGGCGCCGTGGGTGGAGCCGACCGGTTGGGCGCTGCTGGCCCTGGCACGCGCGCCTCGTCAGGACGAGGCCGGCGAGCGGCGTCTCGCCGAGGCGGTCGAGTATCTCACGGGTGAAGTGAATCGGCAGGGCGGCTGGAGCCTCTACGAATCCCGTCCGTACCCGTACCACACGGCGTTGGTCCTGCTGGCGCTGGATCAACTGACCCTCGAGCGCTCGCAGGCCCGCGGGCTGCAGGAGGCGCTGGCGGGCGCGCGGGCGTTCCTGGCAGGCGCGCTCCAGGCGAGCTCGCCCGCCCAGGATCTTGCCTGGGCGCTCTGGGCGCTGGCCCGAGGCGTTCCCGAGATTGACCTCGTGGCCAAGGTCACGCAGTGGCTCGAGGCCCGGCAGCGGCCATCCGGCAGCTGGGAAGAGAGCCCATGGCTCACGGCCGTAGCCGTGACGGGGCTGCGGGCGCTCTACGGCCACGACCCGCTGAGCGCCCCCAAGGAGCACCGCTGATGCCGGCCGAGCTATCGCGTCGCAAGCTGCTGAGGCGGACCTTGCTGGCAGGCGCGCTCGTCACCGCGGCCCACCAGCTGGGCGTGCTCCGATCGGCTCGCCGATGGCTCGACCGCTCGACCTCCCTGGTCGGTGTGGTTCGATGCGATTCCTACGCGGAGCCAGCGCTGGGTGGGGCCGTGGCGCGCGTCCTCGAGGCGGCCGGGCTTCCTCCCGTCGCGGGCAAGCGCGTGGTCCTGAAGCCCAACTTCGTCGACCACTTCGAGGGGCGTCCGGTGGAGACCGACGCGCGACTCCTCTTAGCCACCGTCCTCCATCTGCGGCGGCTGGGCGCTCGCGAAGTGATCGTGGCCGAGGGTGCGGGCAACAGAAACGACCTCGCTCCGGTGCTCGAGACGAGCGGGCTTTCGGCGTCGCTTGCGCGCGAGCGCGTCCGGTTCGTCGACCTGAACTACGACGATCTCGATCTCCTGCCCGGGGCCACCCTGTCCGAAGTCGAAGGCGAATCACTCCTCGGGCGGCTGGCGTTGCCGCGCACGCTCACTCGCGCAGATCTCGTGATCTCGATGCCGAAGCTCAAGACGCACCACCACGTGGGCGTCACGTTGTCGCTGAAGAACCTGTTCGGTTGTGTCCCCGGGGTGAAGTACGGCTGGCCCAAGAACGTGCTCCACTGGAACGGCATCGACCGCTCCATCCTGGAGATATACGGAACGCTGAGGTCCCGGGTCCCGATGTTCGCGCTGCTCGACGGGATCGTCGGCATGGAAGGGGACGGACCGCTGCACGGCACCGCGCGGTCCAGGGGCCTGCTGGTAGCCGGTGCAGATCTCGCAGCGGTCGACGCCGTCGGAGCCCGGTCGATGGGGCTTGCCCCCGGGCTGGTCGCCCATCTGGGCGCGGCCCAGCTCCTGGAGCTCGGACGAGTCGACGCCGGCCGCATCCGGATCGCGGGCGAGCCGCCCAGCCCTTCCTCCCCGTTTGCTGTGCCGCCCAAGTTTCGCCACCTTGTGGCTGCTGGCTAGGCGTCTGGGGCGCAACTGGGCTCTCCGCCGGCAAGGAGGTCAGCCGGACGGAGAGCCCGCTGCGGGGTTTCTTATCGGGTCCCGAGCTCCACGCCCCGGCCCTTCAACAAAGTAGACGAGCCGCCCGGGCGAACTTGCGCCGCGTTGAGAAGTGAGGCTTGAGAAGTGAGGCTTGAGAAGTGAGGCTTGAGAAGTGAGGCTTGAGAAGTGAGGCCGTTCTTCGACACGGCCGCGCTGCGGCCTGCTCAGGATGAGCGGAGAGGGGGGAGGCGGTAGGCTTGACGCCTACTCACTACTCACTACTCACTACTCGCTACTCGCCACTCACTACTTCCCCAGCGACCTCACGCAATCCTCCCAGTGGAACTTCGCCACCAGGTCCTCCGGGAAGCGGGCCAGATGAGCCTCGATCACGGCGACGGCCATGGGGTAGTTGCGCTGGTCGTAGTGCACCCGCGACAGCACCAGTCGCACCTGTGGGTCGTCGGGATTGAGCTCCGAGGAGCGCTCGAGGTGGGTGCGGGCCTGGTAGCGATCGCCGCGCTGCAGGTAGGCCTGGCCCATCAGCAGGTGGACCTGGGCGACGCGCAGGACGGTCGCCTGGGGGAAGAGTTTTCCCATGGCTTCGACCGGAACGCGTTCGATCGGCTCCAGGCGCGCCGCATACGCCTCGACCTGGCCGAACGCCAGCTCGACCTGCTGCAGCTCGCCCGCGACGAAACCTCGCAGCAGTCCGTCGATGGCCTCGTACTCGGCCTCCAGCCGTTTCACGGCGTCCCGGGCCTCGGTGACCTGAGGTGGCTCGGCCTTGCCCTCGGCGACGGCCCAGTCGGCCAGCATCCGGCGCCGGGCGTGATTGAGGATCTCCTTCGGAAGACCCAATCGCTCCCCCAACTCCAGTGCCTCGGCGTCGAGGTTCGAGTTGAGCAGCCGGTTGAAGGCCTCGTGCGCCACCGGGAGCACCATGGTCGGCTCGGGCTGATACTGGCGCGCCAGCTTGGCCGCGGCGTCGAGGTAGCCCGACTCGCGGGTGGCCAGTAGTTCGGCCAGCACGCCGGCGACGGCTCGCCCCTGGTTCCAGCTCGAGCGCACCCATTGGTAGTAGCCGTCCACGAATGGCGAGAGCACGATTCGCAATCCGAAGAAGAAGACGAGCGAGACGGCCGGGATGCCGGCCAGCGTGAAGGCAAAGGCCCCCGGGCCGGTCAGTCGCGCCAGCAGCGCCGGATCGAGCCAGAGAAAGTAAGCCGAGCTGATCACGAAGCATCCGGCGAAGGACGTCAGCGAGACGCGCCGGTCGAACTTCATCCTCAGGGCGGCGGACCGCTGCTCGATCCTCGACTCGAGCGATGCGCTCAAGGTGTCGTCACCTCGCTGGGTCGTTCGCTCTCCAGGCGGGCCAGATTTTCCTCGGCTCGGCCCAGGGCCGTGTCGAGCACCTCCAGAGCCGTGGTGAGCCACTGCGGGACGTCGTCCGTCCACTCCTCGGCTTTCAGGTCGTCCTCCAGCTGGGCCAGCGTGTCTTCGGTGGCCTCCAGCGCGTTTCGGAACCGCGCCACGTCTTCGTGGGACTTCCGGGCAGCCTCCAGGATGCGGCGCAACGACGCGGCCTTCCGGGCTCGCAGTTCCCTCTGGTTCAGCTCGGTGGTGTGGTCCCGCTCTGCCTCGGCCGCTGCAAGGTCCTTCTCGATGGATGAGAGGTTCTTTAGCCCGGGTCCGCCCAGGTAGAGCGCCCCGCGCTGGGTCAGCAGGAAGTGACGGCGGCTCAGCTCTTTTGCCCGGGCCGCGGAGGCCTGGAGCGCGGCCGGCTCGATGCTCGCTTCGACGCGTTCGCGGACGGCTTCGGCAAGCGCGGCGTCGAGTGCATCGAAGAGCTCGCGCGTCCCCATGGGCTCCGGAGCGGGAGCCGGCTGGGCTGCCGGGAGGATGAGGACCTTCTCGACGATCATCAGGTTGCGGGCGCAGTGGATGAGGAACATTCCCGAGAGCATCAGGAACCAGAGTCCGAGCTCCCATCCCGTCGCCGCGCTCACAGCATAAACGACCAGCGTGGCGCCGAGAAAGAACCGCGTGAAGCCAACGTCGTCGGGCGCGTCCGGGGAGCGCGCCAGGCCTGCCCGATAGTAGGAAACACCGACCAGCGCGATGCCCGCGGCCGCCGCCAGCCGCGACACCGGCGGCGAGACCAGTGCGCAGGCCAGAAGAAACACCGCCCAGAAGACGAGCTCGTCCAGCTTTCGCAGCGGCGAGTCGACGGCCTGGGTCGTTGCCGGCGCTGAAGGCGGGGAAGCGCCGCCGGGAGGAGCGTCCTGTCCGCCGCGGGTGTGCTCGCTCACGACCGTTGCGGCCGTCAGCCCAGCCTGGAAATCTCGCGGTACTGGAAGGTCGGGCATTCCGTTTCGGAGTCGTAGTCCTTCCCGGGCTTGACGACCTTGCCGGCCAGGTTCAGCGCCCGGTAGGCGCAGCCGAACTTTCCCTCGACGCCTTCCCAGACGATGTAGCTGCAGTTCATGCAACAGCGGGGACCGACGCCTCCGCGGAGTCGCCGGATCTGCTGAATGGAGAAGTACCATCCGATGAAGAGGCCGATGACGCCGAAGAGCAGTCCGAGCGACCAGAGAAGCAGTGAAGAGGTGTACGGCACTGCGCTCAGCACCGGGTAGGCGGCCGTGAGAGCCGGTCCGGTCTTCGAGGCCACCAGAGAGCCGGTGACGACGCCGACGGCCAGCCCCGCGAGCACCGGCAGCGGGTCGATGCTCGCCTCGTCGGCGTGCAGACCCGGCCACTTCATGCCCCAGACGACGAAGTTGCTGAAGTTGGCGGGCAGGTCCTGGAGCCGATCATGGATGTTGTCGAGGATCTGGCCGAGGACCTTGAACATGATCTCGGGGCGACGGGCGGCGAGCTGTTGGAAGTCGGAGGCCTCGACGACGAGGTGCTCCGAACCGCTGGGGCCGGCCTTCGCGCCCGTGTTGCGCTTTTCACCCGTGATGAAGGCGATCTCGCCGAAGCAGGTGTCGTGCAGGCGCTGCCCGAGAATGACCTCCTGCCCGTCGGTGTTCTTGCCGTAGAGCAGCACGGACCCTTCGGCCACCATGTGCAGCTTGCGATCCTCGCTCCCCTGTTCGAAGATGACCTCCATCGGGTCGAACTTCACCTTCCTGGCCAGCTTGAGGACCTCGTCGATCTCGGGCGCGCTGAACTTCATGAACAGCGGCACGATACGCACCATCATGAGCATCCGCTCGCGGATGGCTTCGGATTGCAGGCTGTCCTGGAAGGACTCGTCGATTCTCATCGTCGCGGCTACCTGGGGCGGCGTCCCGCCCCGGTGCGTCATCCTATCATGAGCCTCCGAAGCGGCGATCGCGTCGAGGTCATCATCGACAGCTTGGCCTACGGGGGCAAGGGCGTCGCGCGCTACCGGTCGCAGGTCGTCTTCGTGGCGCTGGCGGCGCCGGGGGACCGAGCGCGGGTGCGCGTGGTGGAAGCGCGGCAGAGGTTCGCGGAGGCCGTTATCGAGGAGCTGCTCGAAGCGGGAGATGAACGCCGCGACCCCCGTTGCCCGGCGTTCGGGCGGTGCGGCGGCTGCCAGTGGCTGCACGTGTCGGCCGCGGCCCAGGCGCGCGCCAAGGAGGAGGCCCTGTTCAGCACCCTGGCCCGGATCGGCAAGGTGTCGCCGTCGGCGCGCGATCCGATGGTGGCGGCCGGGGCGGGCGGGGAGCTGGGGTATCGTTCGCGGGCGATCTTGCGCGGCCGCTCGGCGGGGGGCGCGGCCACGCTCGGCTTCTTCGCGGAAGGGGGGCGATCTCTGGTCGGCCTGCCGGCGAGCTGCCTGGTGCTCGATCCCCGGCTGGACCGCGCGGTGGCTGAGCTTTCGCAGCGCCGGTGGCCTGCCGGTGCCTTCGAGCTGGAGCTCACCGCGGTGGACGACGGGCGGGTCCATGCCACGCTCCATGTGGAGGCCGCCGCTGGCTACGCACGGGCGCTCGACGGCTTTCCGCACCGCATCCTCGACGGCCGGGGCAGGCTCCTGGCCGAGACTGAGCCCCAGCTGCGTGTCGCCACAAAGCTCTCGGCCGCCGGGCGGGACGTCACTGTCCTGACGCGACCGGGCGTCTTCAGCCAGGTCCATCGCGCGCAGAACCAGCGCCTGGTGGATTGCGTGCTCGAGTACGCGGCCCTCACGGGCACGGAGCGTGTGCTCGACCTCTACTCGGGCTCGGGAAACCTGGCCTTGCCGCTGGCGACCCGGGCACGCTCGGTCACAGGCGTCGAGTGGAGCGCCGAATCGGTGGCCGACGCGCGTCTGGGGGCCGAGGCCTCCGGGCTTACGAACTGCGACTTCCACGCCTCCGACGTCGCCCGCTGGCTCGGGTCCCCGGACCCGGAGGGCCACGGCGTGGTCGTGCTGGACCCGCCGCGCCCGGGGGCCGCCGAGGCTATGGCGCCGCTGGCCGGGGCGCGTCCCCGGCGCATCGTCTACGCCAGTTGCAATCCGGCCACGCTGGCCCGGGACGCGGGACGGCTGGCGGCGCTGGGCTACCGGCTGGCGCGCGCCCGCGCGATCGACATGTTTCCTCAGACGTTCCACGTCGAGGCCGTGGCGCTCTTCGTGCCCGTCGATGCCGGCCGGGTCCCCCAGGACGAATCGTAACTTGGGTCAACCAACGGCAGCGGCATGCCGAAATCTGGAGTATGGGCCACCGAGGAGCGGTACCGAGCCTTCGCGACCTCGCGACGCTGTTGGCGTCGCCGAACCCGGCAGACCACCTGGTGGGTCTGGGTCGGGTCAACGTGCTGTCGGGACCCGGGCAGCTTCCGGTGCTCCTGCACGTGCTGCGGACCTGCGACCCGGGCGTGAGGCAGATTCTGATGGAGCGGATAGCGCGTTCGGGCAGCGCGGCCATCGCGCGTGTGCTGGAGCAGCTGTTGGAGTCGGACGCGCCTCATCCGCAGTCGGCGATCCACTACGTCAGTCTTGCGCGGGAGCCGCATTACAACCGGCTGCTGCTCACCTGGCTTCCGAGGGTGGGCGGGGCGTTGCAGACGGAGATGGTCCGGGCGCTCGGGAAGACGGCCTCGGCGCAGGAGCTCTCGGTCCTGGAGCGGCTGACGGGGCAGCTCGCCGAGGAGGCGCGAGAGGAAGCGGTGAAGGCGCTGACGTCCCGGCCTGCGAAGCGGGTGCGGTCTCGGCCGCGGCAACCCGAGGCGCGGGCGCTGGTCAGCCGGCCGCCAGCGAGCGGCGTGGGCGGGCTGATCGTGTCGATGCCTCGGATCGAGTGGGAGTCCCCTTCTGGGGCCGAGCTTGCGGCGTGGGCGGTGTCCGCGCTGCTCTCGGCCCGGATGATATGGGACTCGAGAGCGCCAGCGACGCCGGTGGAGCTTTTCAGTCTACTGGCCTTCTGCCTGGCGTCCGCGAGGTGTCTGCTGGGGTGGCCGCCGCTCTTCTCCGCCGACGCGAGCGCCGACCGGCGTCTCTGAGCGTCGCGGGCCGCGCGCTCCCGCTGTTGACTTCGACGGGGCCGACCGCTAGGCTCTTGGGCATAATGCGGGTGGGCGCGGAGGCCTCGAGATGGCAGCTGTTACCAAGGAATTGATCCCCAGCCTGGTAATCGGGCTCGGCGGAACGGGCTACCAGGTCGTCAAGATCCTCAAGCGGAAGTACCTGGATAGCGCCTACTTCGGCAACGCCGTGCCGGAGCTGATCCGGCTGGTCACCATCGACCAGGACCCCAACCTCGAGGAGAAGGGCGAGGACCTCCTCACCACTCACGAGAAGATCTACATCACGGCCGACGTGGGCGCGGTCGTGGCCAACATCGAGCAGCACCCGTACTTGAAGCGTTGGTACCCGGCGCACGCGGTCCGCGAGAGCATCGGTCCGGGTGCCGGCCAGGTCCGGGCGGTCGGCCGCCTGAGGCTCTTCAAGAACATGGACCTCCTGCGCAACGTCCTCGAGGACCGGCTGCGCAAGATCACCGACAAGAAGCACATCGACGCCGACGGCGCCTTCCGCATGGCCAAGGCCAAGGACGCCGACATCAACGTCTTCATCGTCACAAGCGTCGGCGGCGGCACCGGCAGCGGCATGTTTCTCGACATGGCCTACATCGTGCGCGAGGTCTTCCGCCGCGAGAAGAAGCGCGCCATCCTGCACGGCTATCTGTTCATGCCAGACGCCTTGGCCGGCCGCACCGACGAGGAGAACGAGCGGATGAACGCCAACGGCGCCGCCGCGCTCCGTGAGCTCGACTTCTTCATGGACCGCAAGGAGCGCTTCAAGGCCGAGTACTCCGACGGTTTCAAGATCTCCGAGCAGTCCGGCCAGGAGAAGCCCTTCAACTTTTGCTATCTGGTCAGTGACGTCGACGTCAACGACCGGCTTCTGCTCCAGAAGGTCACGGCCGAGCAGATCTTCCACATCATGGGCACGGCGCTCACCAAGGACCAGCAGAGCGTGATGGCCAACGTTCCTGCCAAGGCTTTCCTGAAGATCACCGACGGCCAGTTCAAGGGCAAGGAGCGCAACTACTCCAGCTTCGGCGTCTCCAGCTGCGTGTTTCCGATGGAGCGGCTGCGCGAGATCTTCTCCCACCAGCTCGGCTGCGACCTCCTCGAAATGATCCAGGAGTTCCCCAAGGACGAGAAGAAGCCGAAGCCCTGGGATCAGGACCTGGACGACTTCCTCCACATGCACGGTCTCATCCGCGGCCTCGAGGGCCAGGAGCAGGACCTGATGGCGATCGATCGGCTCTCGACCATCCAGGAGCTCAAGACCAGCGTCGCCGTCAACATCGACAACATCGGCGTCAGCGACCTCGGCAAGGTCGTCGTGGACTGCAACGGCGTCAGCCGCCGGTCATTCCAGGACCTGGCCAAGCGCATCACCGGCCGCAAGGCGGAGCTGATCGCCACCTACCTCGACGGCCTCAACCGCGGGCTAGCCCAGATGTTCGGCGACCCCGACAAGGGCGTTCGCTACGTCCAGAAGTTCCTCGAGAGTCTGAAGGTCAACCTGGAAGAGCTGCGCGGACTGATGAAGCGCGGCCGGGACTTCTACCAGAAGAAGCAGACCACCGCGATGGAGCAGGCCCGGGCGGCCGAGGAGTCGCTGCGTACCGAGTGCGACAAGAGCTTCCTGCTGAGGTCGCGCAGCCTGTGCCGTCAGTACGCCGAGCAGTCGATCAAGGCCGCCAACACTGCGATCGTCTTCGAGTTCAAGGCCGATCTCCAGGAGTGGATGCACGAGGTGCTGATCGCCCTGGCGCAGAAGGTCGACGAATCGCTGGTCAAGGTTCATCGGCTGGCCGGTCACATCGAGCGGCTGGAGACCCAGTTCCAGAAGCGCTCCATCGAGGTCACGCTGGGCGGCGACGTCAACGGCGCGAGCCAGGACTACCTGCTCAACTACTCGGTGGTGAAGTCGAGCGACCTCAAGGGCCTCTACGCAGGGTTCCTCGGCGAGCTGGCGCCCTACGAGGCGGTCTACATCGGCGTGGAGCAGGGGCTGGACCTGGCGAGCAAGTGGGGCTACTACTCCGAGAACGTCGAGCTCTTCGAGCGCGACACGTTGAAGTTCGCCTCCAGATTCCTCGAGAAGAAGCTGAACGAGGTCACCATCGAGGAGTTCCTGATCTCCAAGGGCCACGATTACATCGCCGACATCGGTGAGAACCTGGCAAAGAAGGGCAAGCCGCTCTGGCGCCTGGACGACAATCTCTTCCCGCACCACGTGCATACGGAGAACTTCCTGGGCGTCTACGACCGCGAGGGGACGCGGCTGGTGGAACACGTCGCCGCCATTCTGGGCGAGAACTTCGTGACGGTCAGCACTCGCGAGCCGCACCGCGTCACGCTGGTGCAGACCGGGCACGGTGCGCCGCTCTTCGCGCTGTCGAAGATCGAGGATTGGGAGAGCCGCTACAGGCGCTACCGGGACATCCAGTACCTCCACGCCGTGACGGGCGAGGAGTACGGCATCGACTGGCACGACTATCCGCTGCGGCCGAACATGTTCACCGAGCAGGAGCTGATCCGCTACTTCACGCTCGCCCGGCCCCTCGGCTTCCTGCAGATGCAGACCGAGAAGGACAAGAACCGCTACTACCTGACGCTGGAGCCGTCGCGGGCGCTGACACCTGGAGATCCGCGCAACACCTTCCTGGGCGACGACCTGATCGCCAGCTACGATCGCTTCAAGGGCTACGAGCACATCCGGAAGCTGGCGCACATGATCAACCAGGCGCTCTACCAGCGCGGCTCCTACCAGGACCAGCTGGAGTTCCTGGAGTCCGAAATCTCCAGGCTGAAGAGCAGCATGGCGAAGCTGGCGAGCCCCTCGTACCAGAAGTTCTTCCAGGAGCAGATCACCGCCGTCGTCCCGGTGCGGGACGATCTGGCGCGCAAGAAGACGCTGAGCGAGCTGGAGCGAGACCTGGCCCGTTGAACGGCCCGCGCGGATCTGGTAGACCGTCCTGTCAGTCCCGGTGCCCCGGGTGCGGCGCGTGTCGCATCCGGCGCTCGTGAGTGAGGAGGTAACGAACCATGGCAACCGACCAGGAGCCTCGAGCCGAGCTGAACGAGGTCAGCCGGATGACCAAGAACAGCATGGCGGACATCGTGTTCAGCACTACCGTTCACAACGGAAAGACCTATTTCGACATCCGGGAGTTCTCCACGACCACCGGCTACAAGGGCCCGACCAAGAAGGGTCTTCGCGTCAACGCCGAACTCATTGACGACTTCGTCAAGCAGGTCCAGGCGCTGCAGCAAGCGCTCAAGAAGTAGCGAAAAAAAACGGGGCAACTCGACTTTCCCCGATTCCACGGGAATTGGGGAAAGTCGAGTTGCCCCAATTCACACACATGCGCTTTCCCTCGGAGCTGCCCCGGTTCGAGATCACGGCGTCGCCGCTTTGCCTCACGCTGCGCGACCCGTTCACGATTGCGCGCGGCACGGAGTCGGTGCGGCCCAACGTGCTCGTGCGAGTGCGCTACCAGGGGAGCGAGGGGCTGGGCGAAGCCTCGCCCAACCGGCGGTACCGGGAGGACGAAGCGAGCGTGGTGGCCGCCATCGGGCGGGCGGCGGCGCGAATCGCCGACATGCGCTGCGACCTGCCGCTCTTGGGGCGGGCGCTGGATGAGGAGCTCGGGGGCAAGGACCTCTCGGCCCGGGCCGGCCTGGAGATGGCCCTTTACGACTGGGTGGGGCGATCGAGTGGATTGGCGGCGTGCCAGCTCCTGGCGCTGGAGCCGCCGCGCCCGCTCACGACCTCGTTCACCATAGCCATCGCAGAGCCCTCCGAGATGGCGCGGCGCGCCCGAGCTGCTGCAGATTTCCCCGTGCTCAAGGTGAAGGTCGGCGGGCCCGGTGGCCTGGCCGGTCTGGAGGCCGTGCGCGCGGCCCGGCCGGACGCGCGCTTGATGTGCGACGCCAACGAGGGCTGGTCCGTCGAGAGCGCGCGCGGGTTCATCCCGAGGCTGGCCTCGATGGGCGTGGAGTGGCTGGAACAGCCGCTGCCGGCCTCGGAGTCTCAGTTGATGGGCGAGCTACGCGGTCTGGGGGTCCGTCTGATGGCAGACGAATCGCTCGTCACCATGGGCGACCTCGAGGCCGTCGCCCCTCACGTCGATGGCGTCAACGTGAAGGTGGCGAAGGTGGGCGGACTGGCCCCCGCCGCGGCCCTCCTGACTCGCGCCCGGGAGCTGGGGCTGGCGACGATGCTGGGCTGCATGATCGAGAGCTCGCTCGGAATCGCCTCCGCGATGCAGCTCTCGAGCCTGGCCGATTTCGCCGATCTCGATGGCCACCTGCTGATCGTCGACGACCCCTTCGAAGGCCTCCAGTGCCATCGCGGCGAGCTACGCCTGAGCGCAGCGCCTGGCCTCGGCGTGCGGTGGAGGGAAAAGGGAGTAGTCAGTAGCCAGTAGGCGCCAGGGTCTCGGCAAAGTCGCGAGCCCGGAGGCGGAAAACGGGGACTGGCTCTCAGTCATTGACAGATCGTTGAGAGCCAGCATCAATGCTCACTCAAGGCATTCCACTCAGAGGCTCCGCCTCCGAACCTCCGCCAAGGGGCCGAAGGCCCCCTGGACCCCCATTTTATGCGGCTTTTGGGTGTTTC
>JACQZN010000026.1 GCA_016213845.1 Candidatus Wallbacteria bacterium | reverse complement strand
GACACGCGAGGCAACACTTCGACCCGGCTGCTCGACTTCCCCGTCACGAGCATCATCGCCGCCAATCGCAACCAGGTCACGCTGCCCAACAAGGCCGGAACGGTGGAGCTGCCCGCCAACGCGCTTGCCGCCGACGGAGCGCTTGCCGCCTTCGGCGAGGCGATGACGGGCGGCCTCGAAGACGCGTCCGCGACAGGCGCGGCGCGGGGCGCGGGGCTCGCTGTCGTCGCACCCGTCGCCGGTTTCGTTCCCGAGCCCGGGCGGCTCGGACTGGCCGGCCGCTTCCGGCTGGAGCTGGAGCGCTTCCCGACCGCCTCGTCACATCCCGCGGCGCGGCTGGGACTCTACCGGCTGCAGGCTGGCCGCTTCGTCTACCAGCCCGGCGCCATCGCAGACGGCGCGCTCGTGGGCGAGCTCGACGGCCTTTCGCCGCTCTACCTGATGGCCGACATCGCCCCACCCGCGATCGAGCCCTCCGACGCCTCCGGCGTCCGTCTCGCCTCGGGACGGGACGCCATCCGCGTGCGCGTCTTCGACGCCGGTAGCGGAGTCGATCCCGCCCGGGTCTCGGCCACGATCGACGGCCAGCCGGCCGGCTGCCGCTACGACGCCGCGACGCAGGAGCTCGTCGTCGAGCCTCCGGTCCCGCTCGCGGAGGGCGAACACGCCGTAGGACTGGCAGTGAGTGATCGCGCAGGTAACAAGGCCGGAACTACCCTCGACGCCCACGCGCCCGGCCACGCCGCCATCTCGGAGGCCGTCGCCTTCCCCAACCCGGCCCGCAGCTCGACCCAGATCCTTTATCGACTCACCGCATCCGCCGACTCCGCCTCGGTGCGCATCTACGACGCCGCGGGCACGCTCGTCTACTCCGCCACGGGCACGGCAGCCGCCGGCGCCAACACTGTCGCCTGGCCGCTCGTCGACCGCGACGGCGCCCCCGTCGCCAGCGGCATCTACATCGCCCGCATCAAGGCCGAGACCGCCGGCGCCCCCCCCGCCCGCGCCACGGCCAAGCTCGCCGTCTTGCGCTGACTCGTTGGCCGCCGCCCATCGCCCGCCGCCCGCCGGGATAACTCGCGGAAAGTCTCGTGGCGTCTACCTGAAGTCCGGTGGCGTCTACCTGTACCGGGTTTTCCAGGAAAACCCGGTACAGGTAGACGCCACCGGATTTCCGACGCCGACGCCGACGCCGCCGCCCATCGCTCGCCGCCACCGCCCGGCTCACGGCTCGAACCGATAGACCGTGGCGTGGCGAAACTCGACCACGTCGGCGCGCGCGGCGGCGTTTCGCAGCGCGGCCTCCGCCTGCGGCTCCAGCCCGGGATCGCGCGCGCGCAACACGAAGAGACTGCGGCCGCCCGCAGCCTTGACACGAGCCAGTCGCTCCAGCAACTCCTCTGGCCTGGCGGTCTCCGGAAGCTGCGGACGGCCCGCCTGGCGGAAGTAGTACCGGAAGAGCTCCGGGAAGGTGACCGCCACGACGGCGTCGCCCGGGCCGGCCTTGGCCAGCGCGTGAGCGGCTGCTTCCCGCCACTGCTCGTTGTGCGGACGGTAGAACTTCGGCACCTCTACGGCCAGGGCCAGCGCGCAGACCCCGAACGTCAACCGCACCGCCGCGGTCGCCGTCGGCGTCGCGGCGACGATCCAGTGCGCCGCCAGTAGATAGACCGCCGGGCAGAGGATGACCAGGTAGCGGTGCCCCAAGATGTTCGTGTGCTGACTGACCAGCATCGGAACGGCCGTCGTGACCGCCACCAGGAACAGCAGCCCCAATACCCGCGCGTCCCGACCGCGCAGGAGCTCCGCCAGCCTCTCCCGGCAAAGCCGCGCCTGCGCCACGGCCGGAGCAACGAAGAGCGCGACCGCCACGAGCGCCGACAGCAGGTTCTTGTTGTAGAGCAGGAACGCCCCGAAGGTGAGCAGCCAGACCAGCCCGGGCCTGCCGGGCCCCTCGAAGCCGCTGTACCCACGCGCCGTACCGGCCATGACACCAATCCAGGGCGCGTACGAAGCCGCCAGCAGCGCCGCCACGACCAGCGGTCCCCGGACACTCACACCTCGCGCCGCCGAGAGCGCCAGCAACCCCAGCCCCTCAAAGACGACCAGCGCCAGCCCGTAGTAGTGCGCTTGTGACGCCAGGACCGCGACGACCAGGAACCGCGCCAACGGCCCCGCTCCGACCGGCGTCCCGGCGTCTACCGACACCAACATGTCGAGCCAGAGCGCCGTCGCGACAGTCGCCAGCAATATCAGGATCGCGTACGGGCGGCCCTCCTGTGCGAAATGAATCCCCGGATAGGTCAGCGCCAGGAGCACTAGCGCCACCGCGGCGACGG
This sequence comes from Candidatus Wallbacteria bacterium, assembly GCA_016213845.1. Taxonomy (GTDB): domain Bacteria; phylum Muiribacteriota; class UBA6191; order JACPRK01; family JACPRK01; genus JACPRK01. The sequence continues at coordinate 27,397 of JACQZN010000026.1, read as the reverse complement.
GCTCCGCGAACCGCCTGCGCATCATCTGCCAGAACACCAGCAGGCCGGCCGCTCCCGCCAGCGCGCTCGACATCCGCAACGACACTTCGGAGTCCCCGAAGAGCCGCGCCCAGCCCCAGAGCAGAACCCCATACCCGGGCGGATGGGTGTGGTGCACCAGGTGCGCGCTGAAGAGCTGGGCCAGCGACTCCGCGCCCGCAGCCGTCGCGGAGAGCAGCTCATCGAACCAGAGACTCTGGCAGTCGATCCGGTAGAACCGCAGGAAGAGCCCCGCCGCAACTGCCAGCCAGACGAGCGCCCGGCTCTCGACCGAAAGCCGGTCTCCGGCCTCGGCAGCAGAGGCACGTAACTCCGTGGCGTCTACCTGTACCGGGTTTTCGGTGAAAACCCGGTACAGGTAGACGCCACGGGTTTCCCCGGGCCCGGCGGGGGCAGCGCCCGGCTCGCCCCGCCCGCCCTGCGTCACAGGAGCACGCGCCCTTCCAGCTCGCGCGGGACCTCGCAGCCGACCGAGGCCAGCAGCGTCGGCGCCAGATCGAGCAGCGTCGGATCGGCGTGAAGCAGCGGCCGGTTCGCCAGCAGCACCCCGGGTGTGATTGCGGGGTCCCGGCTGCAATGGTCACCCTGCCATCGGCCCGCGTTCGGCGCGAAGGTCTCCAGCGCCACGCCTCCGAGCGCGGCGTCCCAGCTCGCCCGGAAGCCATCGTGAAAGCCCACCAGGATGTCGGGCGCCTCGGCGAAGCAAGCGCCGCTGTAGAGCTGCTCCCGGAAGTAGACCGAACGCACGGCCGCGCTGCCGCTCACGGGATCACGCAGGCCCAGCAACCGCTCGGCCAGTTGCTCGCGCGTGCGGGTGTAATCGCGCCCGTCGTCGACGATGCCGGCTCCTTCCCGCCCCCGGACGTTGAGCCAGATGTTTCCGAGCCCGTACGAGTAGGCCCGCGTCTTGGCCCAGTCGATTGAGACCTGCGGCGATCGGCCCGGTGCGATGCTGCTGACCCGCACGGGTACCGCGGGGCCGCCAAGCTCGCCTAGGAAACCGGCATCACGCAGGAAGCTGTTCAGATTCACGGCGCGGTGAAAGCCTCCGAACCCGTGATCGGAGAGGACCAGAAATGTGTCGCCGGGCGTAAGCGCTGAGAGCATCTCGGAGGCGACGCGGTCGACCTCCTGATAGACCCGGGCAATCGCGCCGGCGTGGTCGGCAGGCCCATCGGCCCCGCAGCGGTACCGCCAGAAGACGTGCTGGGTGAGATCGGTCTCCTGCATCACACCGACGAACAGATCGAAGTCGCCCCGGCGCACCTCGTCGACGAGCATCGCGCTACGGCTGGCGATCGTCTGCTCCAGGTCCTTCAGGAAGGCGGCCTCCGAGAGCCGCTCTTCCTCCAGCGCCCACGTGTCCATGTCCCAGCCCAACGTCTTGTAGAGGCCGTGGCGGCGCGCGGCCGTGGCGGATTCGGAGGCCGGGTAGCCGACGGCCATCGGCGGCCCGCCCGGGTGCATGTTGACGGGCGAACAGTAGACCTCCACGTGCTGCCCCGCGGCCGCGACGTAGAGCCGGCAGAGCCCTCGCGCCGGCACGACTCCATAGACCCGGAACACCGGTTCGAACCAGCCGCTGAACTCGCCCTCGGCCACCCACTCCGAGCGGCCCGCCAGCGTGAGGACCAGCCCGTGCGCGCCGCCGCGGATCTCGCGCCGGAAGGTCACATCGACAGACTTGCCGAACGGCCCCTCGAGCGCCGCGCGCGCCTCGTCGCCCCTGAGCTCCAGTGGCACGAGGACGCCGCCCATCATCGTCTCCTCGGAGCGCGCCAGGCGGCTCGAAAAATACGTGTACGTCCCCCAGCTCCCCCGGATGTCCGGAGTGCCCAGCCCAGACAGCACGCGCCCCGAGAGCTTCGGCGGCGGAAAGGTGACCGGCAGGAACATCAGGCTCGTGACCAGGCCTGCCCGGTCGGTCCACTCCCAGAAGGACCCGCCCTGGCGGTTGCTGACGACCGTGGGCCAGCCGAACAGCCCCCGCTTCACTCGCGAGAGCGCCAGCCGCGGGAGGTACGTGAGCCTGTCGCGCTCCAAAAAATCGTAGATGCCGTGGCCGCCCGGGTTCTTGCCCGAGATGAAGCTCGACCACGCCACCGGAGACGCGCTCGGGTAGCTCGTGCCCAGCCGGTACGGCCCGCCGCCAGCCGCTGCCAGCCGAGCCAGCGTCGGCAGCCGTCCCTGCTCCAGCAGCTCGCCCAGCACCCCGGGGTCGAGCCCGTCGGCGCCCAGCACGACAACCCGCTTTCGGTCCGCCCGCGCCCGGTCGCTCATGCCCGCGAATTTACCATGGGGAAAGCGCGCGGGCCGCCCCCCCGGCGGGGTCTCGGCAAGGTCGCGAGCCCGGAGGCGGAAAACGGCGGCTGGCTCCGGAAGCCCGCTCGAGTTCTGGCAGTCGTCCGGTCGGTTGGCCGGGCCTCCGGTGCTTGTACCCGCTTTCCGCCGACTTTGTCCGTCGCTCCCCCCCGGGGCCTTCTCCCTTGCCGCCACGCGGCATTCGCAGGTAAAGTTCAACCGGAATGCGGATCTTGATGCTCCATCCGGAGGATGTCTACCAGGACTCGAGCCAGCGCGTGGCCCGAGGGCTGGGGCTGGCCTCGGAGTTTCGACGGCGGGGCGAGGACGTGAAGCTGGTCTACTCGCTGAAGCCGGACACGATCCCGGTCGAAGAAGCGCGCAACCGGCAGGAGTTCTCCTTCGAAACGATCCCGCTCATCCGTCACTCGACCACGTACATGAAGAAGATCCAGGACTTCGTGCGCCTGGCGGAGTGGGCGGACGTGATCTACTTCCAGTCGGCCCTGCCGCACGTGGCGACGGTGGCGCTGGCGGCGAGCTATCTGACGCGCAAGCCGGTCCACTGCGACTGGGACGAGTGGGACTCGGAGAATCTGGGGGCTGCCTCGATGCGCCGGGCGACGCGCTGGCCGCTCCTGGCCGCGGAGCGGGCGATTCCGCGGCTGGCCGACAGTGTCTCCGTGTCGTCCTCCGAGCTGCGGGATCTGGTGCTCTCCAGGGGCGCCAATCCCGACTGGGTAGTGCACGCGCCCACGGGGGTCGACATCAAGCAGTTCAGCCCGGTGGCCGACGGGGGCCCGGTGCGCCGGGAGCTGGGGCTTTCAGGGAAGATCGTCTACTTCATGGGCCGGCCCGAGCACACGGCGCTTTTCCTGAGGATGGGGCTGGCGATGGACGTCAACATCAAGGACGTCACGGCGCTGCTCTCGGGCGAGGTCGGAACGATGGGGCCGCTGGTCGAGAAGTACACGGGCGATCGCCGGGCCGTCTTCGCGGGTCCGGTCGGGCGCTTCGGGCTGCCGGCGATCCTGGCGGCGGCGACGGTGGTGGTGGTCGTCTATTCCGACACGGCCGCCGACCGGGCTCGGCCGCCGCTGGAGGTCGTCCAGGCCATGGCGATCGGCAAGCCGATCGTCGCCTCGGCCGTGGGGGAGGTCCCAGGAGTGCTGGGCGACGCGGGATTCCAGGCGCTCCCCTCGGATTTCATGGGCCACGTGCGGGCGATCGAGACCGTGCTCCAGGAGCCTGCGCACGCCCGGGAGGTGGCCGCGCGCGCGCGTGTGGCGGCGCAGGACCACGGCCACTGGGGCGGGGGCGCCGGGCGAGTCCTGGACCTGCTCTCCCAGGTGCTCGAGGAGTGGCGCATCCGCCGGTTCGGACCGGGCGGGCCGCCGAGGGCCCCTGTCGGGCCGCCGGAGGTGCCGGCGCCGCTTCGCGACGATGCGATGTCGAAGGTGACGCGGCTCGTGAAGCAAAACCTGGACTTGGTCGGCGCCCTGGACGGGCGCCATTCTTTTACGGGGCCCAGGATGGTGCAGCTCGACGTCACGAACGCCTGCAACAACGATTGCATCGCCTGCTGGAGCTTCTCGCCGCTGCTGGCGGACAAGGCGATGCCGCACGCGGACCGCGGCAAGAGCATCCCGCTGGCACGGCTCATCGAGCTCGTCGACGAGCTTGCCGGGATGGGCACGCGCGAGATCTACCTGGCCGGCGGCGGCGACCCATGGATGTACCCGCAGCTGCTGGACCTGTTGGCGCACATCAAGGCTCGCGGCCTGGCCGTGACCATCCACACCAACTTCTCCAACGTCGACAAGGCCAAGGCTGCCCGGGTCGTCGAGCTCGGCGTCGACAACCTGACCGTCAGCCTCTGGGCGGCCACGGCCCGCACCTACACCCACTCGCACCCCAACAAGGCCGAGGAGACCTTCGAACGCGTTGTGGCCACGCTCTCGCACCTTTGCAAGCTGCGCGGCGGCCGGCGCCAGCCCTTCGTGAAGCTCTACAACGTCATCAGCAAGCTCAACGCGCACGAGTTCCCGCTGATGCACGACTTCGCCCGAGAAATCGGCGCCGACGCCATCGAGTTCGCCCCCGTCGACACCATCCCCGGCCGCACGGAGTGTCTCCTATTCGACGAGGCCGATCGCAAGCGGCTGCACGAGCAGTGCCGCCAGATGCAGGAGAAGAACGCGGCCTGCGGCGGCCGGCCGGAGCTCTTCGACTTCGACGTCTTCGTCAATCGCATCGCCGACCCGGGGACCGTCGCGGGGCTCCACGACGAGAAGAACCTGTCCGTGCTGCCCTGCACCATCGGCTTCCACTTCGCGCGCATCATGGCCGACGGCAGCGTGACGCCTTGCATGAAGGGCGACAAGATCCCGCTCGGCAACATCTTCGAGAGGAGCTTCACCGACATCTGGGGCGGCCAGCAGCACCGCTGGTTCAGGGAGAAGGCCAGCCTCATCCCCCGCTCCGATCCCTTCTTCTCGCTGATCGGTAAAGACCCCGGCGCGCGAGTCGGCTGCTACAAGAGCTGCGACGACATCGGCCGCAACCGCTTCGTGCACGACCGTCTGCAGCGCCTCACCTTCACCGAGCGCATGATCCTCCAGGCCGCCGGCCCGATGCTGCGCATGATGGGCCGCACGGTCTGACCCTGCCCCGCATCGAATCTCACTTGTCGTTGCTGAAGTAGTGCCTCAACACCAGCTCCGCCCGGGCGGCGACCTCCTCGAGATCCTCCTCGGGATCGCAGGCCAGGCGTACGGCGGCGGCGGCCAGGACGACCAGCCGGACGCCGTCGATCTCCATCAGCTTCCGGGCGAGCGGGTGAGCGGCGGCAGCTTCGTGGGAATCGAAGCGCGCTTCGCCGGCGCCCGAGACCACCCGGTTGAGCGTGAACGCGAGCGAGCCGGTGGCGGACTCGAACTCGACGAACATCTCGAGCGATTCAGCCGCGTCCGACATCGCTGGCTACGGCATCAGGGCCGGCCGACGGAGTAGTAGCGAAACCCCAGGTCCCGCATGCGGACGGGATCGTAGACGTTCCTGAGATCGACGACGACGGGGTCTCGCATCGCCTTGTGGAGCTCGCGGAGGTCTTGACTCCGGAACTGGTTCCACTCCGTCATCAGCACGAGGACATCGGAGTCGGCAGCCACATGCATGAGGTCGTCGCAGTAGGTGACGTCCCGGAACAGGCGCTGGGAAGCCGGCATGGCCGCTGGGTCGAAGGCCCGGATGCGGGCACCCTCCTTCTGCAGGGCGGGCAGGATGACCAGCGAGGGGGCGTCGCGCATGTCATCGGTGTTCGGCTTGAACGCCAGGCCGCAGACTCCGATGGTCTTGCCCGAAAGCGAGCCGCCCGCGGCGGCCCGGATCTTGTCGACCATCGCGAGCTTCTGGCGCTCGTTGACCTCGACGACGGCCTTGACGATCTTCAGGTCGAGGCCGTGGCGGCTGCCGAGCTGCACGAACCCCTGGGTGTCCTTTGGGAAGCAGCTGCCGCCGTAGCCCGGGCCCGGGTGCAGGAACTTCGGGCCGATGCGCTTGTCGAGCCCCATCGCCTTGGCGACGTGGTGGACATCGGCCCCGACCTTCTCGCAGAGCAGCGCCACCTCGTTGATGAAGCTGATCTTCGTCGCCAGGAAGGCGTTGGAGGCGTACTTGATCATCTCGGCGGTCTCCACCGAAGTGATGATGATCGGCGTCTCGATGAGGTAGAGAGGCCGATAGAGGTCCTTCATGATGGCGATCGCCTGGTCGCTGACGGCCCCGATGACGATCCGGTCGGGGTGCATGAAGTCCTCGACCGCGCTGCCCTCGCGCAGGAACTCGGGATTGCTCACGACATCGAAGTTGCAGGGCTCCTTCAGATTGGCGCGGATCACCTCCCCGATCCACTGGCCCGTACCGGCAGGCACCGTGCTCTTCGTGGCGATCACCTTGTAGCCGTCCATCTGCTGGCCGATGCCGCGCGCGGCGGCCTCGACGTACTTCAGATCGAGCTGTCCGTCGTCGGAGGCCGGCGTGCCGACGGCGATGAAGACGACGAGCGAGCCGGTCACGCCCTTGACGATGTCGGTCGTGAAGTGGAGGCGCCCTTCCCGGACATTCTTCTCGATCAGGAACTCCAGGCCTGGCTCGTAGATCGGCACCTGGCCGCGGCAGAGTCCCGCGATCTTCTCGGCATCGGAGTCGACGCAGGTCACGTGGACGCCGAACTCGGCGAAACAGGTCCCCGTCACCAGGCCCACATAGCCAGTGCCGACCACGCAGATGTTCATCTCAGGGCGCTCCCGGTCCTTCCGCCGCCACCGCTCGTCAGGGTGAGTCCGCGGCCGGCAGCGGCGACGATCCTATCACTTGAGCTCCGAGGGATCATCCGCGTTCGACGGAAGGAAGAAGCTGGCGATCGGGAACAGGCTGACGAACGCCAGGTGGCTGGCGTTGAAGTAGCGCGCGCAGACAAAGGAGGCGCCGACGACCAGGCCGAAACGCCACGCCAGCCGATCCCGCCCGGGCATGCGCGCCTGGCGCCACGCACAGAGCAGCAACACCGGCAGCACCACGCCGAGTTGAAGGACTGAAAAGAGCCTTCGGGTCGTTTCTGCGCTGACGCCGGCTGCCGCAAACAGGCTCGCCACCGAGAGCCCCGAGGCGGGGTAGCTCTCCTTGGCCGAGCCGGTGAGGTAGGCGTACGTATCGTCGAAGAACGCCGCCCGGTCCCAGGCCACGAACGGCAGGGTCAGAGCGAGCATCGACGCTGCCATCACCAGGGAAGCAGCCAGCGCCGCTCGCAAGCCTCGCCGCCCGAAGGCATCCGCCACGGCCAGCACGCCGAAGAACCATGCCGTCTGCTTGAACGCCGCCGCCAGGCCCACGAGGAGCGCAGAGAGCGCCGGGCGCCGAGCGGCCGCGAGCCCCATCGAGGCCAGCAGCAAGCCGCAGACGACGACGTCGTTGGCGCCCTGAATCAGGTAGAAATTGAAGGCCGGGTTGAGCCCGACCGCCACGGCCGCGTGGGCCCGCCAGCCCCGGTCGGCCGCCCGCCAGCCCCCCCAGACCATCGCGCCGTAGCAGATCAGCAGGAACAGGCGATGGTCGTACCAGCCGGTCAGGCCATTCACGACCGCGAACACCGGCAGCGAGAGCAGAAACGAACCCGGGTAGTAGACCACGTGCTCCAGTGCCGGGTTCTTACCTCCCCAGAACGGCACCTGCGCCATCGGTCCCTGGGCGTACGATTCCACGTACGGGTTTTTCCCCGCGAGGAGAAAGCGCATCGCCTCTTCGCTCTGAACGGCGCTGTCGTGGATGTAAAGCCCCGGCGACGAGGCCGCCCTCAACCCCATCAGGAAGGCCGTGGGCAGGAAGACCGCGCAGCAGCAAAGGACCGCAATCGCCCGCGTCTCGATCCTGGGCCGTCGCCCCACCGCGACCGCCGCCACCGCCATCGCGAGCGCGTGGCCTACCATCACCCACGCCGGCCACGTCCCCTCCAGGATGCGGACCCAGGACGGCGCAAACGCCACGCCCGCGCCCGCAAACCCCGTCAGCAGCAGGCGCAACGTCCGGCGGCGAAATGCCTCCGCAAGCTCCTCGGTCATTCTCCCCAGGTTAGCAGTTGTCGCCCCGGAGGATGTTCGGGCGGAACGACGCCAAGAAGTGCGAAGCCGTTGCGCATCTTGGCGGCGAAAGGCGGGGGCGGGGGCTTGGGCAGGGGCAGGGGCGGGGGCAGGGGCTTGGGCGGGGGCGGGGGCATCCTTCGACAAGCAGGTCCTGAGCCGGTCGAAGGGCTCGGGATGACCATTCGACACGACCGCTTTGCGGTCTGCTCAGGATGCGCGGGGGGGGGGGCGAAGTCGTGTAGCCAGGACACCTACCAGCTACTGACTACTGGCTACCGGCTAGTGTCTTCTCACTTCCACCTTCTACCTTCCATCTCCCAACTTCCCCTACTCACTACTCGCTACTCACTACTCACTCCCCGTGCTACGCTTCGCCTCCGATGTCGGGAACCGTGGAGGAATCGGAGCTGCCCGAGCTCGATCCTCGCGTGCTCGTGGGCATCGAGCTCTTCAACCAGGAGGAGTACTTCGAGGCTCACGAGGCGATCGAATCGGCCTGGCTCGAGGAGTTCGGCCGCATCCGGCCGCTCTACCAGGGGCTCATCCAGGCAGCGGTGGCGCTGCACCACGTCGGGCAGTCGAACCGTCACGGGGCGCTCAAGCTCTATCACTCGTCCCGCGCGCACCTGTTCCCTTTCGGCGAAAGCTGCAAGGGGATCCAGGTCGGCCGGCTCATCAGGGACCTGGACAATCTCTTCGGCCCGGTCGTCGCCGGGGGCCCGTTGCCCGGTGGCCCGATGCCGCGCATTACCGCGCCGGCACCGGCGCCAGCCCTGCCGGAGGAGTGAATCGATGCGGCCACTCCCGGCCAGACTTTACTCCGCCCTCTACGCGCCCGCGGCGCCGGCCATCTTCGCGTACCTCGCCTCTCGCGCGGACTCTCGCAAGCGCTGGCGAGACTACCTGGGCGCCAACCGTTTCGACGGCGCGCCGCCCGCCCGGGGAGCGCTCTGGGTTCACGCCGTCAGCGCCGGCGAGGTCCTCGCAGTCGCGCCGCTTGCGGCTGCCCTGCGCGCGGCTCTGAACGCTCACGAGCCCGCGACCCTGACGACGACCATCCAGGACGCGCTCGACGTCGCCGAGCGTCGCGCCGCGTCCACGTTTCCCTCCCGAACGTTTCTTCCGCTCGACCTTCCGCGCTTCCTGGAACCCTTCCTCGAGCGCCTCGACCCCAGACTCCTGTTGCTCTCCGAGACCGACGTCTGGCCCAACACGCTACTGGAGCTCAGGCGCCGGCAGGTCCCGGCCTACCTCGTCAACGGCCGCATCTCGCCCGGGGCCGGCCGCGGCTACGCGCTGGCCCGCCACCTCTTCGCCCCCGCCCTGGCCGCGGTGCGGCTGTTCTTCGTGCAGCAGGACGCGGACTGCGAGCGGCTCCTGGCGGCGGGTGTCCCCGAGGACCGCCTGCGCGTGCGGCCCAACACGAAGTACGAGCGCGCGGGCGGCCCGCCCCCGCCCGACAACCCAGCCGCCGCCTGGCTGCGCGCGGGTGGCCGCCGCGTCCTGCTCGCCGGCTCGACCCACGAGGGCGAGGAACGCCTGCTCCTGGAGGCCGCCGCCCCGCTCTGCGGATGGCTCCGCGTGCTTGCGCCCAGAAACCCCTCCCGCGCCGCCCAGCTCCTTGCGCTCTCGCCGCGCTCGGTCCGATGGTCGGAGCGCTCCGCGGGCGGGCCACCGCCCGGATGCGACCTGGTCGTCATCGACACGATGGGCGAGCTCGACTCCCTCTACGCCGGCGCAGACCTCGTCTTCGTCGGCGGTACCCTCGGCCGGTGGCACGGCCATAACTTCCTCGAGCCCGCCTGGCACTCCAAGGCCATCGTCTGCGGACCCGACCTGGCCAACTTCGCCGCCGACGCGGCCACGTTTCTCCGGGAAGGCGCGCTGATGCAGGTGGCCGACGCCACGGAGCTAGGGGCCGCGCTCGCCGAACTTGCGGCCTGTCCCGCCGCGGCCACCGCCATGGGCGTCCGGGCCCGCGAGCTGGTCGAGGCCGGCCAGGGCGTGAGCGCCCGGATTGCCTCCGAGATCGCCCTCGATCTGCTCGCGCTCGAGGCCGACCGGGTCTCGCCCCTGACGACCCCCAGGAGCCGAAAGTGCCAACGACCCTTGCGAGTCCTCATGCCCGTCGGCTCCGCCGGCCTGGGCGGCGGAGAGCGCCACGCCGTCATCCTGGCCCACCAGCTCCGCGAGGACGGCCTGGCGGACGTCACGCTCGCCTGCTGCCCTGGCGGCTGGCTCGAGGCCCAGGCCCGCCGCCTGGAGCTGCCCGTCCGGCCGCTCTCGCTGCGCCAGGGACCGGACCCTGCTGCAATCGCGTGCCTCGCCGCCACGCTCTGCGCCGATGGCTTCGACCTGCTCCACACCCACCTCAACTGGGCATCCCTGGCCGGCAGCCTCGCCGCGCGCCTCGCGGGGCTCCCGTGCGTGGCCACGGTTCATGGACTCTCCAGGCCCGGTTATTACCGCTTCGCCTCGCGGCTCATAGCGGTCTCCCGGGCAGTCCTCGATCACCTGGCAGCCGGTCTGCCCGCGGGACCGCCCGCCGATCTCGTCTACACCGGCCTTCCGCCCATCCCCGCGGCAGATCCCGCTCACGTCGAACGGCTCCGCGCCCGGCTCGGCCTTTCGCCCCAGGACGTTGTCTTCACCGTGGTCGGCAAGCTCCACCCCAACAAGAACCAGCGCCTCGTGCTCGAGGCCGCCCGACTCCTCGCAGCGGGCGCCCCGTGGCGCCTCCTTTTCGTGGGTGCCGGCCCCGAGGAGCCGTCCCTCAGAGCGGTGGCCACGCTCCTGGGCGACCGCGCCGTCTTCGCCGGCGAGCTCGACGACTCCGCGGCCGTGCTGGCCCTCACCTCGCTGCTGGTCGTCCCGTCGTTCAAGGAGGCGTTCGGCCTGGCCGCCCTCGAGGCGCAGATGGCCGGCGTCCCCGTCGCTGCCGCCCGTACCGGCGGCCTTCTCGAACTGGTCGAGGACGGTGTCACCGGCCGCCTCTTCGACCCTGGTGACTCAGCAGGCCTGGCCGCGATCCTGGCCGACCAGCTCGCAAACCCCGCCGAGCACTCCGTGCTCGCTGCCCGGGCCCGAGACTCGGCGGCTCGTTTCACTCCGACCGCCATGGCGCGCGCCACGGCCGAAGTCTACCGCTCCGTCAGGGACCAGCTACGGCCGCGCCCCCGGACGGCCGCCGGCTAATCCTCGTCGGACCGGCTTCCGATAGCCATGATGTTATGGATCAGCTAGGCGTGGTCACATCCGTGCTCGTGATCTCCACGTTGCTCACGTCGATGGAGGACATCCGGCGCTTCTTCCGCCGCCGCGCGGGCCAGCCCGAACCCGAACTTCCGGCCCCAAGCACGGACGCGCCCGCGGAGCCTGCCCGCACTTCCTCGGGGGACCTCATGACGGCACTTCTGTCGGATCTCGAATCCGACGACGGCAGGCGAGTCGGCCGCGGACTGTCGATGATCGACAAGGTCCCGGCGGCTGCCATCGCCCCGCGGCTCATCCAGATGCTGCGCCACCCGCGCGACGAAGTGAGCGCCCGCGCCGCCAAGGCGTTGATGCAGCTCAACACCCCCGAAAGCCTCGAGCCGCTCTACCTCTACTTCAGCGCCCGTGGCAGTCGCATCGACGCGGCCTGAGTAGTCGCCTGCACGCCGGCCCCTGGCCGCGCACCCGACGGAAGCCTTCGACTCGCGCCCCCGAATGTCGATGGGATGGGGGATGCGGCTATCCTTGTCGAATCTCCGCCCGGTTCTGCGCGTCGCCCCGGCGATCGCGCTGGCGGCTGCGCTCTGGCCGGGCTCAGGGGCCACCGCCGCCCCACGCAAGGCCGCCGCCCAGGCGGCGCAGGAGGCGCGGCTTCTGTCGCTTCCGGACGCCGTCCGGCTGGCGCTCACCGCCTACCCGCGCATCGAAGGCGCCACGCACGCCGAGCAGGCCGCCGAGCACGAGCTCCGCTCCGCCGAAGCGCTCAAGCTGCCCAGACTGAGCCTGCAGAACATCCTCAAGGAGTCGGACAACTTCAAGCGCTTCACGCCGCTGGGACCGATCGGCCCCATTCTGAGCGACATCAACAACGACTCCGCGGCCATCACCGGTGCCGTGCTCGAGCTGCCCGTCTACGTCGGCGACCGGCTGGCCATCCTGCCCCGCATCGCCGAGAAGAAGAAGGAGGCGCAGCAGCAGCTGAAGCGCAAGCTGGTGCAGGACGTCATTCTCGAGATCCTGGAGCTCTACCTGCAGGTTCTCCTAGGCGACAAGGAAATCAAGATCGAGGCCGAGCGCCTGCGTGCGCTGGAGGCCCAGTCGCGGCAGATGCAGGAGCAGGCCAAGGGCGATCCCTTGACCGCGCCGCAGATGCTCGAACTGGAGCTCTCGGCAGCGGAACGGCGCCAGAAGCTGGCGGCCTCGCGCGCCGGAGTCGAGGAGTCGCGCCGCAAGCTGGCAACGCTGACCGGACTGGCGCCAGGCGTGGCGCTGGAGATGGTGCCGGCCTTCGAGATGCGCGAGCTGGAGGGCACCCCGGAGGACATGCTCCAGACCGCGCGGGCCGAGAACCCTGAGCTGAGGCTGCTCGAGATCGCCCACGCCGCGGCCGGCGAGGAGATCGGCCTGGCCGCCAGCGAGGAGAAGCCCCAGGTCAACTTTCGCGCCGACTACTTCAACAACCGCCCTTTCACTCGCCCCGAAAACCAGTCGAACATCTGGACGGTCGCCCTCATGACGACCTGGAACCTCTTCGACGGGGGCCACTCCGACCAGGAGAAGAAGAAGGCCCGCTCGAAGGTCCGCGAGGCGCGCGCGGAGGTGGCCGCCGGCGTGCGCCAGCTGGACTTGCAGGTACGGCATGCCTACAGTACCCTGGTAGAATCCAGGAAGCTGCTGGACGGTCTCGAGAAGAACATCGAGCTGGCCCGCAATGTGCTTGACACCGTGACGGAGAAGTTTCAGGTCAACATCCTGTCCCGGGCGGACCTGCTGGAAGCCCGGATCAACCTCTCGAGGGCCATCTTGAATCGCGATCGCGTCTCTTCCACCGTGCTGAGGTCCCGGGCCGCCCTCTTCCGGCTCATGGGACGACTGGAACCCGACGTCTTCAAGTCGGCCGCCTTCCCGGCCGGCAACGCCGGAGGTCGCTCATGAAGCAGAGCCGCAAGTCGAAGCGCGCCATCTTCTTCGCGTACACGGGCACCATCTACGACCCCCAGAGCGACCAGAAGGCCCACCTCGAGTCGGCCCGCGAGATCGTCCGCCACTTCAAGCTGGACGTCACGCCGCAGTCACTGCTGGAGCGCTTTTCGGAACGCGCCGACCGCTACCTGGCCCAGCGCGACGCCGACGAGTTCTTGGCCGGCGACGATATGCTCCGCGCGGTGCTCCCCCACTTCGGCACCATCCTCCAGGTCCCCAAGACGCGCGAGCATTTCCTGTTCGTCAAGGAAGTGACTCGAAAGATGCACTGCGTCCACGGAGCCCTGATGCCCGGCGCCGAGGAAGCGCTCTCCGGCATCCGGGAGCGCGGTTTCCACGTCGGCCTCATCAGCCATGTCGACGGTGACCTCCTCGGCTCCCTGCTCGACTCGCTGGGCATCCGCGACTACTTCGACTCGGTCACCACCGCCGAGGAAGCCCAGGTCTGCAGGCCCGATCCCCGGATCTTCGAGCTGGCCGTGGGCAAGGCCGAGATCACCACCAAACAGGCCTACTTCGTCAGCGACGATCCGCACCGGGACATCCCCACAGCGCGCAAGCTCGGCTTCGCGACCATCTACCTGCGCGCCGCGCCCGACGCGGGTAAGGACTGCCCCGAGGCCGATTTCGAGATCGGGGCCCTGACCGACCTCTTGCCGATCCTGGACCGCGAGGCGGCCCGAAAGTAGCTCGCGAGGACTCAAGGAGGGGGGACGCCGCCATGCCCCCACACGCCGAGCTGCTCCTCAGGAACGCCAGGATCGTCGATGGCTCGGGTGCACCGTCCCGGACGGGCGACGTGGCAGTTTCGGGCGGCAAGATCACCGCCGTCGGCCCGAAGCTCTCGATACCGGCCGACGCGGAGCTAGAGCTCGGCGGCCTGGCCCTGGCGCCCGGCTTCATCGACATCCACACCCACACCGACTACATCCAGCTCGTCGAGCCGCGCTCGCTGTCCAAGCTCTTCGACGGCGTCACCACCGAGGTCTCCGGCAACTGCGGCTTCAGCGCGTTCCCGCTCTCTGAGGAAGCGCGCGCCCGCGAGGCGGCGCGCTGGGAGCCGCAGGGCGTGGCCGTCGACTGGACCGACTTCGCGGGCTACCGCAGGCGCCAGGAGAACTTCGGCACCGGCATCAACCGCGCCTTCTTCGTCGGCCATGGATTCCTGCGAGGGTTTGTCGTCGGGCATGCGAACCGGGCGCCGACCGGCCCCGAGATGGAGCGAATGAAAGCCATCCTGGCGCGGGAGATCGAGGCGGGCGCCATCGGCCTTTCCACGGGCCTCATCTATCCGCCCGGCTGTTTCGCCGAACGCGCGGAGATCGCCGAGCTGTGCACGGTCGTCGCCGAACGCGGCGGTCTCTACGCCTCGCACATCCGCGGGGAAGGCGCCACCCTGCTCGAGGCGATCGAGGAAGCGCTCTGGATCTGCCGCAAGAGCGGCGCCCGCACGCAGATCTCGCACCTGAAGGCCAGCCGCCCGCAGAACTGGCACAAGCTCGACAGCGCCTTCGCCATGATCGAAGCGGCCCGGGCGGAAGGGCTACCGGTGCTGTCGGATCGCTACCCCTACGATGCAACGTCTACCGGCCTGGATCAGCTGCTGCCCGAGTGGGCCTACGACGGCGGCCTCGAGGCCGAGCTGGCGCGCCTGCGCGACCCTGCTGCGCTGGCCAGGATCCGCGACGAAATGGCCCGCAAGTACGATGACGACTATTACGGGCGCGTCCTCATCGCCTGGGCGCAGGACCACCCGGAGCTCGAGGGCAAGTACCTCACGGACCTCGCAGCCCGGGCGGGAGTCGACCCGGCAACGATGGCCGTCGAGATCCTGCTCCAGACGCGCGGCGCCTGCGAGTGCGTCTTCTTCGTTCTCTCCGACGAGAACATGAAGCGCGTGCTCGCCCACGACTACGTCATGGTCGCCTCCGACGCCGAAGCGCGCGCCACTGAAGGGCCGGCCTCTACCGGCAAGCCCCACCCTCGAGCCTACGGCACCTTCTCGCGAGCCCTCGGACGTCTCTCGCGTGACGAAGGGCTCTTCACGTTGGAAGAAGCCGTGCGGCGCGTCACTTCGCTCCCGGCGGGTCAGCTCGGATTCAGCGACCGCGGCCGCATCGCGCCGGGCTTTGCGGCCGACCTGGTCGTGTTCGACCCGGCGGCGGTGCGCGACCACGCGACTTACCTCGACCCTCACCGATACTCGGCCGGGTTCCGACATATCATGGTGAACGGCCGTCTCGTCGTCAGGGACGGTTGCGTTACCGACCAGCTGCCGGGCCGGATTCTGGGGCTCGGGCACGACCCGGCTGCCGACCCCGCGCGCCCGCGGCCCACCGAGCGCTGAACCGACCATGCCACGACGACCGCTCATCGGCTGCACCGTCAACATCCTGGAAGGCCACGAACCGAAGTGCCCCTCCCCCGCCGGCTGCTACTACCTCAACACGCGGTACGTGCGCGCTGTCGAGGCCGCGGGCGGCGTTCCGGTCGCCCTCATCACCACCGATGACACGGACGCCATCGACCGCATCTTGTCATCGATCGACGGGCTGATGCTCACCGGCGGCCGGGATATGGACCCAAGCCACTTCGGCGAGGAGCCGCACCCGAAGGCCGAGGCGATCTCCAAGGAGCGAACGCGCTTCGAGCTGGAGCTGGTGCGGCGCGCGCGACGGGTGCGGCTGCCCACTTTCGGCATCTGCCTGGGCATGCAAACCATCAACGTGGCGCTGGGCGGCAGCCTCTACCAGGACATCCCCAGCCAGTACCAAACGGAGCTGGACCACCGGCAGGATTCGCCCCGCGGAAAGCTCGTCCACACCGTCAACGTCAGCGGCGGCAGCCGGCTCCACGGCCTCCTGGGCTGCGAACAGCTCCACGTGAACAGCATCCACCACCAGGCCGTCCGGCGCATCGGCGATGGACTGAAGGTCTGCGCGCTCAGCCCCGACGGCATCGTCGAGGGGCTCGAGAGCGGTGACGACCAGTTCCTGGTCAGCGTCCAGTGGCACCCCGAGGAGCTGGTCGACGTCGAGGAGCAACGGAGCCTCTTTCGCGGCTTCGTCGAGGCGTGCCGTAGGCGTGAGGCGTGAGGCTTGAGGCTTGAGGAGTGAGGCTCGAGGGGTGAGTTCTGACTCCTGATCCCTGACGCCTGAAGCCCGGCGCGGGCGGCCCGGGCGCTCACCAGCCTTTCGGCTTGAGGCGGATCTCGGGCACGGTCAGCGTCGTGCCCTCGGAGGCGACTCGCAGATCACGTGTTGTGCTGGAGTAGGTGGGACAGGTGATCAGGAGCTCGTGACGGCGCTTGCGCACGGGGACGGCTGGCAGAGTGAATCGACCTTCCGGGTCCGTTTGTACGGACCGGGAGAGCTCAGGCAGTGAGACCTCCGCACCCTGGACGGGCTTGCCGGTGACGGCGTCGACGACCTGCCCCTCCACCGTCGCGACCGGTCCCTCGGCGGCACGGCCCGGCACTTCGGGGAGCGCCTTCGGCGGCGCTGGCGCGGGAGCCGGAGTTGGCAAAGCCTTCACCGGCACGGGCGGGACCACCTGCGCTGGCGAGGTGCCGGTCGGCGTCGCGGCTGCCGGCACCTCCGGAACCCGCACGGGCTCCAGCCGGGAGGAAAAAGTAGCGCTCAGCACCAGCAGCGCCGGGATGAGCGCGACGCCGTTGAGCCGGCCGCTCAATCGCCGATCTTGGTGCCGCATTCGGCGCAGAACTTCTTTCCCGGAGCGATCGCTGCGTTGCAGCTCGGGCAGCTGGCGGTCGATTTCGCCCCGCACTCGGGACAGAACTTGGAGCCTGCGGCAATCGTTTTCTTGCAGGCCGGGCACTCCATCGTCTGGGCCTGCGGGGCCATGTTAGCGCCGCACTCGCTGCAGAACTTCTTGCCCTGCGGGTTAGACGCCTTGCAGCTCGGACACAGGACCTGCGCCTGAGAAGCCGCCTGCCCGCCCATTCCCTGCTGCAGGGAGTGGCCGAGCGAGGCGCCGATGCCCATGCCGATCCCGGCCCCCAACGTCGGGTTCTGGCTGCGCGCGAAGTCCGACATCGACTCGGCGGCCTTGAACTGCATGTACTGCCCGACGTCGCCGACCGCGGCCATGCTGGATCGCTGGTCGATCATCTTCTGGACCTCCTCGGGCGGCGTGACGGCCCCGATGACGAAGTCCCGGATCTCGACCCCGTACTTGGTGAACTGGTCCTCGATGCTCGCCTTCATCGCGCTGGCGATCTCGTTGTACATCCGGGGCAGATCGAAGATGGTCTTCAGGTTCTCGCCGAGGAAGTCGTTGAGCCGCTGGACGATGGCGTCGCGGAAGTAGCTCTCGAAGTCGAAGAGCATGTACTGGCCCTGCTGTCCGACCAGCTCGTTCAAGAAGACCTGCGGGTCGGAGACCTTCAAGTTGTACTTCCCGAACGCGCGGAGCCGGACCATCTTGAGCTCCGTGTCCCGGAACGCGATCGGTTCCTTGGTGCCCCACTTCAGGTCGGTGAAGACCTTCTGATTGACGAAGCAGACCTGTGCCTTGAAGGGGCTGTTGAACCCGTAGGGCAGCGAGAGGAATCGCGTGAGGAGCGGGATGTTCTGGGTCGTGAGCGTGTGGCGGCCGGCCTTGAAGACGTCCAGAAGCTTTCCGTCCCGGTAGAAGACCGCGACCTGGTTCTCCTGGACGATGAGCTGCGCGCCCATCTTGATGTCGGTAGAGCCCTCCTGCGGGAACCGATAGACCAGCTCCTTGCCCGTCTCGTCGAAGTGCTCAATGATTTCTATGAAGACACCCACGGTCAGACCTCCTCCGTCATAACGCGCTTGCGCTGGTCGAACGATCTCTCGAAGTTGTCGACGGCCTCGAGCGCCGCCTGCAGAGCCGGCTTGAGCTCCTCTCCGGCCGCGGCTGCAGCCAGTTGCCCCAGCTTCTCCTCGATGGCGGCGGCCAGCCCGGTCAGGGCCAGGTCCGCCTCGTGCAGCCTGTCGAGCTGCTCCGGCCCGATCTGGTTCTTGTCGAAGAAACCCGAGTAGCCGCGCTCGGCGTGAGCGAGCTTGGAAATCACGCGCTCCAGGCGGTCGCTGACGCGATCCAGCTGCTCGATGCCGAGGAGCTTGCCCGAGGAGAGGAGCTCTCTCTTGGCCTCCCCGACCGCCTTCTTGGCGACCGACAGCCGGGCGGCGAGGTGATCGCGACAGGCCTTGTCGGACTCGCGCCGGTTCTCCCGGGCCAGGTATCCCTTGAACCCGGGAAGCTGCACGAGGATCTCCTCGAGGTAGCCGCGCCGGTTCTGGTTGTCGGTCATGAGCCCTCCCGGGACCTCTGTCCCGGCCAGCATAACACCCGTCTGCGCCCCGCGACAGCCGCAGGGGAGTCCTGGAGCTGACACGAAACCTGCCGCTGAGTCGGGCATGGTCTCCCCGGGCACCTCTCGACTCTCGCCCCCGCGACCCGCTACCATCTCGAGAACCGCCCGGACCGAGCAAGAAAAAGGAGCTTTCCGTGCAGCAGACGAATTCGACCACGTACCCCGCACTCGAGACCCTCGAGCCCGCAGCTCAGGTGGCCCTGCAGAAGCTGGCCCCCGAGGCGAGGCAGCCCGGCGAGCCGGCCTACTCTCGCGCGATGGAGCAGCTGGCCGTCGACGCCATCAAGGGCCTCATCGTCGACGCCGTCGAACACGCCAACTCGGGCCACCCAGGCGGACCGCTCTCCAGCATCGACTTCGTCTACGTGCTCTTTTCTGATTACATCTCGATGAGCCCCGATCCGGCCTGGCTCGACCGCGACCGCTTCGTGCTCTCGGGCGGCCACATGTCGATGCTGCTCTACTCCTTCCTCCATCTTTCGGGACGCCTATCGATGGAGGACCTGAAACGCTTCCGGCAGCTCGGGAGCCCGACCCAGGGCCATCCCGTTTTCCGGCTCTGCCCGGGAGTCGAGACCTCCACCGGCCCGCTGGGCCAAGGGTTTTGCAACGGCGTCGGCATGGCGATGGCCGAGAAGCTGCTCGCCAGCGCCTTCGGCCCCGAGGTGGTCGATCATCGCACCTACGTGGTCGCGACCGACGGCGACTTCCAGGAGGGCGTCTGCCATGAGGCCGCCGCCCTGGCCGGATTGCTGGAGCTCGAGAAGCTGATCGTCTTCTACGACTCCAACCGCATCCAGCTCGCCTCGCCCACCTCCAAGACGATGCGCGAGGACGTCGGCGCGCAGTTCGCCGCCATGGGCTGGAACGTCATCGACGTCGCGGACGGCCACGACCGTAACGCACTGCGTCAGGCCCTGGGGCAAGCCCGCCAGCTGCGCGGCAAGCCCGTGCTCATCGTCGGCCACACCAAGATCGCTCACGACACGAAGAAGGAAGGCACCATCGACTCCCATGGCATGCCGCTCGGCAAGGACGTGATCCGCGACTTCAAGGAGCGCCACGGCCACCCGGTGGACGCCACCTTCTGGCTGCCCCGCTACGTCTACGACATCTTCACCCCGCGCCTCTCCGAGGGTGCCCGCGCCCAGCAGGTCTGGACCGAACGGGTCGAGCGCTTCCGCCGCGAGCACCCCGACCGCGCCGCCGAGTGGGACCTCTGCTTCTCGGCCGAGGGACGCCGGCTTCTGCTGGAGCGGGCCGACCAAGCCTTTGCCTCCGTCGAGTTCACGAAGCCCAAGCTCGCCACGCGAGCGGCCTCCGGACAGGTCATGGCGGCGCTGGCCAAGACCGTCCCCAACTTGATGGGCGGTTCCGCGGATCTCGCCAACTCGACCAAGACCGACGGCTTCGAAAAGGCGGTCGGCTACTTCGTCGACGGACTGACACCGGGCACGTGGAAGGGTCGCGCCGTCCACTACGGCGTCCGCGAACACGCCATGGGAAGCATCTCCAACGGACTCGCCCTGCACGGCGGGCTCCTTCCTTACACGGGGACCTTCCTGGCCTTCGCCGACTACATGCGGCCCGCGATCCGGCTTGCGGCCATCTCCAAGATCCCCGTCACCTTCATCTTCACGCACGACAGCGTCCTTCTGGGCGAAGACGGCGAGACGCACCAGCCGGTGGAGCAGCTGGCCTCGCTGCGCGCCATTCCGCGGACCCTCGTCATCCGGCCAGCCGACGCCCACGAGTGCCTGCACGCCTGGCGGCTCATCTTCTCCCGCCCGGCCGACGCGGGCCCCGTGGTCCTGGTGCTTTCCCGCCAGGATCTGCCCGTGCTGGCCGAGACCAAGGGCCGGCAGACCGACTTCGACAAGGGCGCCTACGTGATCCACGGTGCCGGTGTGGCCAAGCCGGACATCCAGCTCCTCGCCACCGGCTCCGAGGTCAGCCTCGCGCTGGAAGCCGCGAAGCTCTTCGAAGCCCGGTGCGCCAAGAAGGCCCGCGTGATCTCGGTCCCCTGCATGGAGCTCTTCAGAGCCCAGCCCCCCGAGGTCCGAAACGCCATCCTGCTACCCGACGTCGGGCTCCGCCTGGCGGTCGAGGCCGCAAGCGCCTTCGGCTGGAAAGCCCTCACGGGCGACAGCGGCCACGAGCACTGCCTCGAGGACTTCGGCGAGTCCGCCCCGATGGAGGAGCTGCAGAAGAAGTACGGCTTCCTCCCCGACGCCCTCGCCGACCGCATGGCCCGGCTGGTCGGCTGACGAAAGGCCGCTGGCGCGGGCTTGCCGCACACGTTGACCGGTCGCCGCGTCCATGGTAGAGTACGGCCCCAATCCCGGAGGAATGGCCGAGTGGTTGAAGGCGGCGGTCTTGAAAACCGCTAGGGCGCAAGTCCTCGGGGGTTCGAATCCCTCTTCCTCCGCTCGCGCCCAGCGGGGAAGCGTCGACGGGACGCGGCTCGGGCCGCGAGGAGTTCCCCGAAGCAGAGCGAAGACCATACCCGGAGAGGTGGCCGAGTGGCTGAAGGCACACGCTTGCTAAGCGTGCGTAGGGCGAAAGTCTTACCGCGGGTTCGAATCCCGCCCTCTCCGCCAGTCTTCCCGCGCTAACGATGCGAGCCGTCGAGGTCCGGCTGCCGGCGTGCCGGTACGCTGTCACGATTGGGCGCGGGTTGCTCGAACAGCTGCGCAGGCTGCTCGACGAATCCATGACCGGGCGCGACCTGGTCGTCGTCACCGAGCCGGTCGTCTGGCGCCAGCACGGGCGGGCACTCCTGGCCGGACTGGGGGAGCTGGAGCCCGCCGCCGTCCTGCAGGTGCCGTCCGGCGAGCAGGCCAAGAGCCTCGCCTGGGCTTCCCGGCTCTATGACGGCCTCCTGAAGGCCGGCTGCGATCGCAAAACCGGCATCGTCGCCTTCGGCGGCGGCGTGATCGGCGACCTCGCCGGCTTCGTCGCAGCCACGTTCATGCGCGGCGTGCCGCTCGTCGGCGTGCCAACGACTCTCCTGGCGATGGTCGACAGCTCCGTCGGCGGCAAGGTCGCCGTCAACCACCCGCTCGGCAAGAACGTCATCGGCGCCTTTCATCAGCCGGTCGCAGTCGTCGCGGACCTGGCCACGCTCGACACGCTGCCTACTGCCCAGCTGGCCGCCGGCGCCGTCGAGGCCGTGAAGTACGGCCTGCTGGGCGATCGCGAGCTCTTGACCCACTGCCGCTCGACCCCCTTCGGAAAGTGGGATCTGGCGCGCGTCGTCGCCGACTCGGTGCGGAACAAGGCCGCCGTCGTGGCGCTCGACGAACGCGAAGCCGGGCCGCGCCGGAGGCTCAACCTGGGCCACACCCTGGGACACGCGCTCGAAGCGGCGACCCGCTACCGCGGCTACCTTCACGGCGAGGCCGTCGCCGTCGGCACGCTCTACGCGTTCCGGCTCTCAATTTTGCGCGAGCGCGCCTCCGAGGCCGACTTCGAAGCCGTGCTCGAGCTCTACGAATCTCTCGGCGTGCCGCTGGCCGTGCCCTCGGTGCCGTTCCGTCGGCTGATGGAGCTGATGCTCCACGACAAGAAGGCTCACCAGGGGCGGCTCCTGTTCGTGCTCCCCGTGGGCCTGGGCGAAGTCGAGGAAGCCGTCGGCCTACCGGAGCCGCTGCTGGCCCGAGCCTATGCCGAACTGTCGGCTCGCCTCGACCGGATCGGCGTGCGCCCAGCGCGCGGAGGCAAGCGATGATCGCATCTCGAACTCGAAAGGCCCACTGGCTCCAACCGGTCGTCTGGATTGCATTTGCCGCCGCCCTCGCCCTCGCGACGCCCACGCCGGCCCTCGCCGGCATCCTGGAGAAGGCCGTCCTGGCGCTGGCCGAGAAGGACTTCGTAACGGGCGAGGACCGGCCCCGAACCGACGGCGAGCTGGACCGCAACCGCGTCGCCGCCGAGCTGCGCGTCCTGGCCAGCCGCGTTCCCCGCTGGGCCGAGGCGATGCGCCTCCACGCAGACGACCCGAAGCACCCGCACACCATCGCCGAGCACGGCCTGCGCGCACTCTACCACTACGCCCGCGGCCCGCACGGTCGCTCCTCGCGCGTCAACCGGCGCACGTTTTTCGTCGGCTGCCTCACGGCTCTGCTCCACGACATGGGCAAGCTCGACTCGCCCCGCAGCGCCTCCGGCCGCCAGCTCCAGGACCCGTCCCACCCGGCCCTGTGCGCCGCCTACATCCGCAAGCACGCCGTGGCCCTGGAGCTGGAGCCCGGCGAGGCCGCCTGGGTCGCGAAGATGCTGGCCCATCACCGCGACCTCGGCGTTCTGCAGCGCTCCCTCCGCGAACCCGGTTTCGCCAAGCCGGCCCAGGTCGCAGTCTGGCGGACTGCTCTCGCCCGCGCGCTGCGGACCCGCCCGAACCTCGGCTTCCTGGCCGCGCTCACCGAGGCCGACGTCAAGGGCATCAACGGCAACGCCTATGACGACTGGAACCTCCGAGAGCTGCTCCCCGTCGCCGAGGCCGGAGTCGCTGCCGAGCTCCCGGGCCGCTAAGGACGCTTGCGGTTCATGAGGCTGGCCGCGTAGGCCGCCCCGAAACCGTTGTCGATGTTCACGACGGTCATCCCCGAGGAGCAGCCGTTCAGCATGGCCAGAAGCGCTGCGACGCCTCCGAAGCTGGCACCGTAGCCGACGGAAGTCGGAACGGCAATGACCGGACAGTCGACCAGCCCCCCCACGACGCTGGGCAGTGCGCCCTCCATCCCCGCCACCACGATGATGACCGCCGCGCTCTGCAGCGTTTCCTTGTAGGCCAGCAGACGGTGAATGCCCGAGACGCCGACGTCGGAGATCAGCACCGTCTTGTTCCCCATGATCTCAGCGGTCACGTAGGCCTCGCGAGCCACGGGAAGATCAGCGGTTCCGGCAGTGACGACCAGGATGGTGCCGTACCCGCTGACAGCCTGGTCACGGTGCAGGTGAATGCAGCGCGCCAGCTCGTCGTAGGTCGCCTCCGGAAGCTGCTCCTTGACTGCCTCGAAGACTTCCGGTTCGGCCCGGGTGGCCAGCACGTTCGGATTTTTCAGCGCCAGACGGCTGAAAATCTCGGCCGACTGCTGGGTCGTCTTGCCCTCGCAATAGACCACCTCGGGAAAGCCGCGCCGCAGCAATCGATGGTGGTCGATGTGCGCGAACGGCGTCGCTTCGAAGGCCAGGTCGCGGAGGCTCTTCTCTGCCTCGGCGATCGTCATGCGGCCTTCCTGCACCGCTTCCAGCAGCACCCGGACGTTCATCGTCGGCTCCCCCGAGCGTCTTCGGTTTCGGCAACCCCCTGTCGATGCTCATCCTCTACCACGGGAAGCTTCGCAAGCGCCAGGTTCATGCTGCCCGAACGGAACCCCTCGAGGTCGAGCGTGACGTAGGCATAGCCCAAGGTCTTCAGTCGCGAGACAATCTCCGCGCGCAGCTCGAGGACCCGAGGAAGTCGATCGAGCGGGACCTCCACTCGGGCAGTCCTTCCCTCGTGGCGGACGCGCAGCTCCCGGAACCCGAGCTCGCGAAGGAGCTGCTCGCCCCGGTCGATGCGGCCCAGGAGCTCTGGATCGATGCGCAGCCCGTACTGCACGCGCGAAGAGAGGCAGGCCGACTGCGGCTTGTCCCAGGTGCGCAGCCCCATGCTCCGCGAGAGCTCCCGCACGTCGGTCTTGGATAGCCCCGCTTCGACCAGCGGCGCCCGCACCCGGTACTCGCGCGCGGCCTGATGGCCCGGGCGGTGGTCCTTCATGTCGTCGGTGATGGCGCCGAACGCTATCTCGGTGAACCCCTCCCGGCGGGCGATCGGTCCGAGCGACGAGAACAGTTCCTTCTTGCAGAAGTAGCAGCGATCGGGGCCGTTGCGCGCGTACTCCTCCTGGGCGACTTCGCCGGTGTCGACGAGCTCGAGCCGGATGCCGATCTCGCGCGCCAGCTCGACAGCCTCGTCCAGTTCGCGCTGCGGGTAAGAGGCCGACCGGGCCGTGATCGCCAGCGCCCGCGGGCCGAGCGTGTCGAACGCCACTTTGGCCAGGAAGGCGCTGTCGACGCCCCCCGAGTAAGCGATGACCACCGAGCCCATCTCCCGGAGTATCGCCCGCAACTTTTCGAGTTTTTCCTGGTGCATCGGTACCGCTGCTCAGCCTCGACTCAGTTCGCGCGCGCAGCGCAGCGCCTCCTCGAAGACTTCACTGATCGGTATCTTGCTCTTGCGAGCGGCCGCGGCGCAATCCTCGAATTCGGGAGCCATCTTGGTACCGGCGGTCTTCACGCGGATCGTGCCGAAACAAGTCTCGACTTCCAGGAAGGCTCGCGGCAGCTCCCAGCGCTCCATGCGCGCGAAGCGAATCCCAAGAGTCGGCGTCTCGGCGAAGACGATGTCGCGCAGGGCAGGCACCTCGGGGGCCTTGCAGAGAACCGTGAGCTGGGTGCCCGGCCGGTTCTTCTTCATGTAGATGGGGGTCATGAAGACGTCGAGGGCGCCGGCCCCGAAGAGCCGCTCGAGCAGATAGCCAAAGAGCTGCGGATTCATGTCGTCCAGGTTCGCCTCGAGCCCGACGATCTCGCCTCCGGCCGAAGCTTCCGTGTCGGCGAGGATGACGCGGAGCAGGTTCGGCACGCGCTCTCCGGGTCGGCTGCCGGCGCCGTAGCCGATGGCCCGCCACCTCCAGGGTCGCCGGGGCCGGTACAGGCATCGTGCCGTGCGCCACGTCGACATAGCCCCGGCCGAGCGGCACGGAGCTGGAAGTCACCCGCTCGACTCCCAGCAGCTCCAGGCCCAGCACGGCGCCGGTGACATCGAGAATGCTGTCCATGGCGCCGATCTCGTGGAAGTGGATCTCCTCGAGCGGCATCTGGTGGATGAGCGACTCAGCCTCGGCGATGCGGCGAAAGATGGTGCGCGCGCGCTCCTGGACCCAGGCGGAGTACGGCGCCTCGTCGAGGATTCTCTCGATGTCCCTCAGGCCGCGGTGCGCGTCCTCCTGCGGCAGGAGCAAGTCGACCTTCGTGCCGGACAGCTCGCCGCGGGCGACCTTGCACGCCTGGAGTCGAAAGCCGGGGAGCGCCATGCGAGAGAGCTGGGCCTCGAGCTCGCCGGCGGCGAGCCCGCAGTCGACCAGCGCCCCGAGGATCATGTCTCCGCTGATGCCGGCGAAGATATCGAAGTGGAGCGACTTCAAACCGGTTTGAGGCCTGCGCCCGCCTCGAGCGCACAGGACCGGCGGAACGCGGCGAAGGCGGGGTGTCGCTCCAGCGCGAACAGCAGGTAGCGGCCGACCTCGAAGACGACGGCGTTGTTGAGGATGTGGGCCAGGCTGAACAGGGCGCCAGCAGCGAAGATCTGATAGGCAGACAGACCGCTGCCCGGAATGAGCGCCAGGTTCACCAGGAGCTCGTACCAGACCGTGAGGGCAACCCCCGTCAGCCCGAGCACTCCGAATGACGGCGGCCGGCCCGCGACCCAGTGGCCAGCGGCGCCGGCGGTGGAGAAGCCGACGAGCTGGGCCGTCGCCAGGATGATGTTGGCGCCCCCTCCGAAGGTGATCTGGAGGATGGTGAGAATGGCGCCGCAGACGCCGCCGACGAACGCCCCGCCGACGTAGCCCGCCACAAACACCGAAAATGTCACACATTCGACACCTGGCGGTCGAGGCATGCGGCCAAGAACGAACGCGAGTGCGGCAAAAAGGCCCGCGAGCGCGATCCGGAACTGGTGATGGGGGCTCCTCATGTGTAAGTGCGGAGTGTATCATAGTAAAAAGGGGTCGGGGGGTATCCGGGTCGGGATCTCGTCACCAGGGAGGCTGATGAAAAAGCGCATACTCGCCGTTGAGCAGAGCTACTTGCTCCAGGACATCATCCTCAAGGCCCTCAAGTTCTCCGGAGAGGGCGCGGAGGTCATCCCGTGCCGCACGGCCAAGGAAGCGATGGTCCACCTGAGCGCGCGCAGTCCTGCGGACTTGCCCTCGCTCATCATTCTGGCGACGGAGCTTCCGGACACGAACGGCTACATGCTCGCGCGGCTCATCAAGGAGAACACCTCGACGGGCCACATCCCGATCATCATGATCAGCTCCCGAGAGAGCGAGGTCGACATCGACCGCGCCTTCGAGTGTGGCGTAAATGATTACATCGTGAAGGGTCCCGAGCTGCGCTACCTGCCCGACAAGGTCAAGGCGCTGTTCGATACCTACGAGCGCAAGAGCGAGGAGCTGATCCTGGTCGCCGACGACAGCGTGCTGACCGTGAACCTGATCCGGTTCGCCCTGGAGCAGCGCGGTTACAAAGTCAACACGGCGCTCGACGGCGAGAGCGCCTTCGAGCGCGCCATGCTACTGGGCCCTTCGCTGATCGTCCTGGACCTGGTGATGCCGAAGGTGGACGGCTTCCAGCTCCTCGAGAAGCTGCGCGCCGACGAAGCAACGAAGCAGATCCCCGTCATCGTGCTGACCGGCCTCAGCAACAAGCGCGAGCTGGACAAGCTCAAGAAGTTCCACGTGGCCAAGGTCATCAAGAAGCCCTTCGACAACGTGACCCTGGCGCTCGAGGTCGACGAGATCCTGGACAAGAAGCTCGAAGCCGACGCCCAGGCCGCGGCAATGCCCGTTGCGGACGCGTCCGCGTAGGGGGGGAGGGAGTAGTCAGTAGCCAGTAGGAGCGGACTGGACACGACTCCCCCAGCGCTTGGCCCTGTCCCCTCACCCCTGACTCCTGAAGCCTGATCCCTCGAGCCTCAAGCCTGCTCCCCCAAATCTCACTTCTCAAGCCTCCCCTTCAGCGCCATGAGCCTCTCCTGCGCTGACGTGGGCGCGGTCGACGAAGAATCGCGCCGGTCGGCCTCGTCCAA
>JACQZN010000119.1 GCA_016213845.1 Candidatus Wallbacteria bacterium | reverse complement strand
GATCGGCGCCCCGGTCGTCCCTCTCCACGGCATCAAAGCCGTGGCCCCATTGAAGCGCAACATAGCGAAGTGACAGCCTCGCGCATTCACAGGCTCTCCACGGCATCAAAGCCGTGGCCCCATTGAAGCAGGCTCGGCGGTAGTCTGGCAGCGCTCCTGCTGCTGCTCTCCACGGCATCAAAGCCGTGGCCCCATTGAAGCGGATAGTGTCTTATTTCTGGCGGCGTCCCTGGCGGCTCTCCACGGCATCAAAGCCGTGGCCCCATTGAAGCCGGTTGACCTCACGGGTCGACGCCGCGCCAGCCGCGCCTCTCCACGGCATCAAAGCCGTGGCCCCATTGAAGCCCGTTGTAGCCCGTTCCGGTCGTGGTGAGGAGCGTCCTCTCCACGGCATCAAAGCCGTGGCCCCATCGAAGCGCGCCGCACTCGTTGAGCCACGTCTCCAAGTTGTTGCTCTCCACGGCATCAAAGCCGTGGCCCCATTGAAGCAGGAGATCCCGAACATACGTCACCATGTCCGTCAGCTCTCCACGGCATCAAAGCCGTGGCCCCATTGAAGCTAGCCGCAGAACGCCATCGCGCTGGCGATGATCTGCTCTCCACGGCATCAAAGCCGTGGCCCCATTGAAGCGGGCACCGTCGATTCGTGCCGATCATCGCCGCGAAGGCTCTCCACGGCATCAAAGCCGTGGCCCCATTGAAGCGCGGACAGCGCGTGAATCTCACCAGTCAGCCTATCCTCTCCACGGCATCAAAGCCGTGGCCCCATTGAAGCCGAGCAATGGCCGAGGATTGGCTTCGCGGCCCAGCGCTCTCCACGGCACTGAAGCCGTGGCCCCCGGTCTGATGCGGCTTCAACGGGTTCCGCTTCGCGCGGTAGACCCTCAGTGGACAAACGCTGCGCAGGCAGGGCTCAAGTCACGCACGTCAGCAGTATCCACTAGACACTCGCGTGCGCCGGCTGACGAGCCGCCCGCCGTTGCTCCGACGTCGGCGGTTGGGTATCCTCCCCGGCATGAAGCTCTACTACGCCACCGGAACCTGTTCTCTGGCGCCGCATATCGCCTTGCGCGAGGCGGAGCTGCCATTCGATCTCGTCCGTATGGACATGAAGACCGGCCGCCTGGAGGACGGGCGCGCCATGGACGAGGTCAACGACAAGGGCTACGTCCCGGTGCTGGAGCTCGACGACGGCAGTCGTCTCACGGAGGTTTCGGCGGTGCTTCAGTACATCGCCGATCTCGTGCCGGACAAGAATCTGGCCCCGCGGCCCGGCACGATGGAGCGGTACCGGTTGCAGGAGTGGCTGAACTTCATCGCCACCGAGGTACACAAGATCTACTGGCCTCTATTCCACGAGGGCGAGGAGGTCGAAGTCCGCAAGGCTCGGGAGAAGCTCGCCCACAGCTTCGGCTGGCTGGAGCGAAAGCTGGGCTCGAAGCCCTTCCTGATGGGCGAGATCTTCACCGTCGCCGACGCCTATCTGGTGACGGTGCTGAACTGGGCTCGCGCCGGCGGGATCGATCTGGCGCCGTGGCCCGGCCTCGTGTCCCTTCGGGCGCGCGTCCGGGAGCGGCCTGCCGTTCGGGACGCGCTCCAGGCGGAGGGTCTGCTCCGGACGAAGGGGTAAGACTGGCCGGGCGTCGGTCGCCTGTGCTGTCGCAGAGCATTCCCGCCCGCGAAACTCATCGGGCCCTTTCGTGGAGCCGGTCGGTTGGCGTCTGCCTGCTGCTCGTTTGCATGTGGTGGGTGTATGATGTATCTACGGAGTGTCGCCATTTCCGCGGGAGGTTCGAATGTCCAAAGTCCGTCGGACTCAGATCTATCTGCCCGAGGAGCAGATCCTGCTCCTGCGGGAAAGGGCGGCCGCGTCCCACAGCTCGGTTTCCGGAGAGATTCGTGAGGCGATCGAGCAGTACCTGGCAACGAGCACGACTGGCTCGGCGTACGGCATCGACCCGATCGACGGGCTGATCGGAAAGATCGACGGCACGCCGCCCGATCTCTCCGCGCGAGTGGACGACTATCTGTACGGAAGGCCCGGTCCGACCCGGCGCCGGCGTGCAGCCAAGGGCAAGCGGTGAAGCGCGTTTTCGCGGACACTTCGTTCTGGGTCGCCCTCTTCGCGCGCGGGGACGACAACCATGCTCGAGCAACGACGCTTTGGCGCGGGCTCTCTGCGCGCGGCACCGACTTCGTCACGTCCGACTATGTTTTCGACGAGACCATGACGCTGCTTGCGCGGCGGGCCGGTCACGCTGCGAGCGTCCTGGCCAGCAGCGCGATTCGCGGCTCGCCCCGCGTGCGGCTCCTCCCCATTTACGCGGCCCACTGGGATAGAGTCCTGCAACAGTACGAGGTGTTCCGTGACGGGTTCAGCTTCACGGATGTCTCCTCCTTCGTGCTGATGCGCGCGTTGCGCCTCACGGAGGCGCTCTCTTTCGATGCCGACTTCACGAAGGCTGGCTTCGAGACCTTGCGCTGAGGGCGCTTCCAGGATCGAGGTCGATTCTCGTCCTCCCCGGACTTCATCCGACGCCTGGCCCCTCCTGGAGATAGGGCATTCGATCGTGATCGGGCATCGGCCATTCGTTGGGGTCGAGCAGAGTCCCGTCGAGAGAGCCGATGTGTATGGAGCGGGCGGTGAGCGGCTCGATCGGCAGCAGGCGCCACGCAGAAGGGATCTGCGGCGGGGAGCCAGGGATAGGGGAAACTGGGCCCCGTGGGAATCGGCTTCGACGGGGTTTCCAGAGGCGCGGACGGCCACTGGCCCCGCAGCGCGTGGCCTGGGGGGGCTAGAGTTTCGCCAGGAACCGGCGCGTGAAGAGGTAGGCGTCTCCGGGCCAGCGAGCCGACACGTAGAAGCCATCCTCCACCACGAAGGCCGGAGCATCGTCGGTGGCCGAGCCGCGCCGGCCCAGGGTGATCGGGCCGCGAGCAAAGTCTCGCTCCGGATCGTCGAGGGAGGCCCGCACCTCATCCTCCACGTAGGCGGGATAGGTGCGGTAGTAGCGTCCCAACTTCCAGGCCGTGAGCAGGTAGGCCAGGCGTTCCATGTAGGCGGGCAGGCACGTGGTGCGGCGGCCGAAGAGCGGACTCGTGCGGGAGGAAGGCACCCTCGCGCGCGCCAGCAGCAGCACGCCGTGGCAGATGGCTCCGACGGGCCTCTCCAGTTGCCAGAAGTCGCCGACCTTGCGTTGCAGCACTTCGCTGCCCAGGTATTGCCGCATCCCCGGCGCATGGCCGCCCGGCAACAGCAGGCCGTCGTACTCTGACGGCTCGATCGCCTCCCAGGCGAGCGTCCGCGAGAACTCCTCGGAGTGCGTCAGCTCCTCGTAGAACCTTTTCGGCTCGGGCTCGGCGCCGAGCTGGCCGAAGATCACCCCGGTCAAGAGCAGCGGGTCCGCGACGGGGAGGGTCCCTGCCCGCTCCGTGGCAAAGACGACTCGATGGCCCGATCGAGTCAAGAGGCGCCACGGGACTGCAACCTCCGTGACGTCGAAGTCGCGATCGGGCAAGGGTATCAGGATTGTTCGCGGGGGCATCGGTGGGCCGGGGGAGTCTACTTCATGGAGCTCCCAGGGAGAGCGTGCGCACGGGAACTGCTTGGGTCGCGATCGATCCGATCTCCTGGGGTAGCATCGCGCAGCTGCCGCAGCTGTCTCTCGAGCTCGTGAATCTTGGCTTGCAGCTCGGCGACCACGGGCGCGATCTGCTCCTGAGAGAATCGCTTCCGGATGTGCTGCGTGCAGTTGCGGTCCCACGCCTCGAGCGAGAAGACTACGGCCCGCTCCACCTCGCCCGGGTAGTGCGGGTCGCGGAGCCGGGACAGCAGTTCGGTGTCACCCTCGACGACCTTCGCCGTGCCCCACAGCTTGACCCGAGTCGTGCTGGCGTAGTCCATGAGGAACAGGAACGCTTGTGGGTTCTCCGACAGGTTGCCCAGCGTGATGTACTGGCGGTTGCCAGTGAAATCGGCGAAGCCGAGTGTTCGATCGTCGAGCACCTTGAGAAAGCCGGGGGCACCGCCTCGGTACTGGATGTAGGGTTGACCCACCGCGTTGGCCGTGCCGAGGTAGAACATGTCCAACCCCGCCAAGAACGCGGCGAGGTCCGGTGTCACGCGTGTCCTCCACCCCAGGCCTTGCTCGACCTGGGCGTAGCTGGCCCGCGAGCCCTTCTCCGTCTGGAGCCGCTTCACCTCCGAGGTGAAGGCGATATCGCTCGGGAATCGTCGCATGGTTGTCGAGCTCTTCAGCAGCTGTGACCAGCCCCGGGCCGGTCACGGGACCGGCCGGGGAGGAAAATCGGCTTCAGGCAGTGGGGCCGGCAAGCGGCGAGGCCTCGGGGAAGTCGAGGGTCGTCCGGGCCACGTTGTTGAGGAAGTTGGTGAAGCAGCCGGCGACGACGCTGGCGACGATCTCCAGGATCTCCGCGTCGCCGAAACCGGCCGCGCGGACGAGCCTCAGGTCGTCGTCGTTCACCTTGCCCCTGTGTTCCAAGACGGCGGCAGCGAACTTCAAGGCGGCGTCCGTGCGGCGATCCGTCGCCGTGGCCGATCGAGCCTCCAGGATCTCCTCGGCGGTCAACCCGGCTCCGGGGGCGATCGCGGAAAGAATCGAGGTGCAGTAGGTGCAAGCGTTGGCCTCGCTTGCCGCCAGCTTGATCTGCGTGTGCAGCTTGCCGCCGATCTTGGCGGCGCTCATCGCGTTGCCGAAGGCGAGGAAGCTGTCCAGGACGGCAGGGGAGTTGGCCATCAGCTTGGTTGCGTTGGGGACCAGCCCGAACGTTTTCTCGACGGTCGCCAGCAGCTCACCGGATCGACCCTGAGCGGAACTGAGTGATGGGATACGTTGCACGGACCAGCCTCCTGGGTTCTGTCAATACAGACAGGTCTGTATTGACGGTGTCGGTCATGGGAAGGGTCACGCGCCCTTCCAGTCCTTGATCAGCTTCAAGGCGGCATCGCGGGCGACATCGGCGACGTCGGGCGCCCCGTGGATCACCGCGGTGACGATGGCTCCCTCGACCAGCAGGGCGATCGCGGGGACCAGCTTCGCCGCTGGCCCGCCGACCGATTCCTCGACGAAGCCACGCAGCAGATCGCTGAAACGTTTCTTGTGGTCCCGGACGAACATCGCGCCTGCATGGGCAGGATCGGCCAGTTCCACGGCGGCGTTCTGAAACGCACACCCCCGGAACCCTGGCGATTCGAGCAACTCCTTGAGGGCGGCGAAGAAAGCCAGAAGCCGGTCCTTCTTTCGCTTTCCGTGCCGCTCCATCGCTGCCCGGAAGAACTCGAGCATGCACTTCTCCCGGTACTCGAGCACGGCCACGATCAGATCGTCCTTGGAGGAGAAGTGTGCGTACAAGGTCATCTTGGCGACCTCGGCCTCCGCGATGATCCGGTCGATCCCGACTGCCCGAATTCCGTCCTGGTAGAACAGCCGGTCGGCCGTCTCCAGGATGCGTCGGCAGGCTTCTGAAGTGCTCCGGGAGCGTCGCATGATCAAAGTATACAGACCTGTCTGTACTATGTCAAGCGGGAGCGCCGGTGCTCTGTGCACCCGAGGGTGATTTCGACAGACGCCCCAGCCGGCAGAAATCGACCGCGTACGCTGGAGCCCGAATCTGCCCGCCCTTCATCCCGCCTGCTGCCCACGATATCGACGCTCTGGACTGACCGCAGGACGGGCGTGAGCCAGAGGCGGCCACGCGGCCGCAAGCCCCTCCCCTACAGCGAGCTCTGCAGGTCCATGAACCACTTGCCGCCGGATTTCTTCCAGTACCAGATGGAGTCGACGTTCTTGACGTCGTCCTTGCCGCGGAGCAGCTCGCTGTTCAACTGCTTCATGGTGGTGCGGGTCAGGACCCGGGCGCGGTCGCCGGCCGAGGAGATCTCGAGGCGCAGGATCTCGAAGTGGCGGATGTCGAGGAATTCGGGCTTGGTGAGGAACTTCTCCTCGATGAGCTGAGGGATCTTCTTCTTCTTCTTGTCGTCCTCCGTGTGGAACTCGGCGGCATGGTCGAAGTCCTTGAACTGCAGATCCTCCAGGAATCGCTTCGTTGCGTCGAAGACCCGCTGGCGGTCGGGCGAAAAGGTCCACGCGAACTCCCCGATCCGAAGTCCGTAGCCGGTGTAGCCGGCGTAGCCGACCAGCGCGAGCAACACGATGGCGAAGAGCCAGAACTTCTTCACTGGGCCAGGCCCCTCCTCTGGGCCGTCACTCCTCCTGCATCCACAGGATACCCATCGCGGCCGCCAGAAGCACGAGCACCAGCGCCAGCAGCACGCCGGCGTCCTTGAAGCACTCCCCCCAGGCCGGCTCGCGCGCGAAGTCCGACACCTTCTCGTAGAGGTCGTGCGTCCAGCGCAACGGATTCAACCGCTCGATCCACTCCACTATCCCGTGCGACGCCCCCTCGGGGAGAATCATCTTCGTGAAGATGATCTGCGGGATGAGCGCGACCGGCGCCAGCGCCACCGCCTGGTCGCTCGACTTGACGGCCGTCGAGATGCAAAGGCCCACCATCGTCCCCGTCATCGCCCCGAGCCAGATCGAGAGAAAGAGGAAGATCTTCGTTCCGGGCAGCCCCACCCAGTGCACCACCATCCCGAGCAAGAGCGCGCACTGCACGGCGTTCAGCCCGCAGAGCACCTGCGCCTTCGACACGATGTAGGCCGGGATCTCCAGGTTGACCATCCGCTCGCGCTGATAGAGCGGCCGCTCCTTCACGACCTCGCGGCAGGCGTTCATGCAGCCCAGGAAGATAGCGGCCAGGCAGACGCAGAAGTAGAGCTTCGAATCCGGTGACGACTGGCTCCACGACAAGCAGATCAACCCGCCGATGACCGGCACCTGGGCCATCAGCAACAGTGTGTTTCCCAGGTCGCCCAGCATCACCGCGACGTAGCGCTCCGTCAGCACCTCCGTCTGGCGCCAGTTGACGAACCCGCTCATCGGCGTTTCTCCCGCTCGATCTCGGCCTCCAGCTCGGCCAGCAACTCGTCGGCGGTCTTCGGACGGCCGGGGGCGGCGTTGGCGG
This sequence comes from Candidatus Wallbacteria bacterium, assembly GCA_016213845.1. Taxonomy (GTDB): domain Bacteria; phylum Muiribacteriota; class UBA6191; order JACPRK01; family JACPRK01; genus JACPRK01. Next base: position 20,147 of record JACQZN010000119.1, on the reverse strand, counting down.
CGCGCGCGGCGGCCGGCGCTGCCCGGGGTTGCGGGGGCGGCACCGCCACGGGCCCGTCGTCGCGCGGGCCACTGGCAGAGAACTGCCGCGCCCAGTGGTCGGCTCCCATCCCGGTGAGCTTGGCGTAGATATCGCTGAAGTGCTCCACGCCGAAGAAGCCGAGGGCAGCCTTCGGCTTGCCGACGAACGTCAGCCGCCCGGCGCAGAGCAGCAGCACCCGGTCGACCATGTCGAGGTTCTCGGTGACGTGCGTGGTGACGAAGACGGTGCGGCCCTGGCGCGCCAGCTTGCGGAAGAGCTCCATCATCTTCTCTTCCAGCGCCGGATCGAGGCCGGAAGTCGGCTCGTCGAGGAAGAGCACGGAGGGGCTGGTCATCAGCTCGACGCCCAGGTTGACGCGCTTGCGCTGGCCGCCGGAGAGTCGCCGCACGCGCACGTCCCTGCGCTCGGAGAGCTCGACCTGGGCCAGCACCTCGTCGGCCAGCGCGCGGACGCGCTCCTCGGGGGCGTCCGGGAGGCGCAGGCGGCCCGTGAAGTAGAGGACCTCGAAGGGGGTGAGAGCGTCGTGGAGAATGTCGTCCTGGGGCACGTAGCCGATCTGCATCCGGTAGCGGTCGAAGCTCGTGTAGAGCTCGTCGGGGCCGTAGAGGACCTGGCCGGCGCCGGGGGCGTCGGAGCCGTTCAAGGCGCGAAAGAGCGTGGATTTCCCGGCGCCGCTGGGGCCGAGGATGGCCAGCACCTCGCCGGGGTGGGCGCGGAAGCTGACGGAGGAGACGAGTGTCTTGAAGCCCGCGCTGACGGTGACGCCTCGGGCCTCCACGGGTATCTGCAAACCTGGCTCCCCTCCGGGATGCGGCCGACGGGCCCGACTGGACTCAGTCGCTCCCGCCGGTCGTCGATTTGTCCTCGACGTCGGTCGCCGGTTTCAGGTGCTGGTCTTGATTCGGAGTCTGTGCCTCCATCGACACGCGGACCTCGTCCTCGGCCAGGTCGGTGATGGGGATGACCATCTGCTTGTCGGTGAAGACGTAGTCGGTGAAGCGCTGGTTGGAGCGGCGGAACCGGAGCCGGGCCTTGAAGGTGACGGGGCCGGCGGTGCCTGGCGGAAGAGGGAATTCGTAGGTCGCGAGGTCGGACTTCTCGGGGGGGATGAGACGGGCCTCCTTGACGCGGTAGGTGTTCCAGAGATCGCGGCGGAAGAGGTGGGCCCCATAGATGTCGAGGGGGACGGTCCGGTAGAAGTGGGAGGCGGGATCGACGTGGAGGGTCTTGGGGTCGACCAGGCCGCTGGCGAAGAGCTGCTGGCCCTTGGCGTCGGTGGCGATCGCCTCGATCCAGGCGTCGACCATGTCGGTGGTGCCGCCGGGGAAGTTGTGGCCGACGTTGGCGTTGGTGACGATGACGTCGAAGCGCGCGGGTTTTCCGGGCTCGAGCTTGTCGGGGCCGTGGACGTTCAGGTAGCAGGCCTGCTGGAGGAACTCCTCGGTGCGGGCGAGCTGCTCCTTGTCGCCGATCTGGAAGGGGCGGCCGGTGTTGGCGCCGATGAAGCGGTGGCTGTGGACCTTGCCGTTCTTGGCGGCGGGGTCGCGGGAATCGACCAGCGGCATGTGACAGTCCTGGCAGCGCTGGGTCTTCTCGTGGCCGGGGCCCTTGTTGTAGGGGCTGGCCTTCCAGACGTCGAAGTCGTTCTGGATGAGGAAGAGCTTGCCGTAGAGCGTCTTGAAGAAGACCTGGTGACAGGTGGCGCAGAAGTCGGGCTTCTTGAGCTCGGGGCGCATCATGTCCGAGGCGTGGAGGTCGGGCTTGCCGCGCACCAGGGCGCGGCCCAGGGTGCGAAGGTTCTCGTTCTCATGGTTCTGGAAGAGGTAGGGCTGGTTGGCGCCGTGGACCAGGCTGCCGTTGCCGACCGTGTCTCGGATGGCGACGGCGCGGTGGCAGCCGACACAGGTGATGCCCTCGTCCTTGTTGGGGGGGTAGTTCGGGCCGAACCCGCCGTCGTCGAGGTTGCCGGACAGCATCACGACTGGCTCGTGGCAGCCGCCGCAGAAGCGGGCGCCCGCGTAGCCGCGCATGTCTGAGGTATCCATGCGGAGCTGCACCTGCTTCTCGTACCACTTGCTGATCGTCGACTGACGATGGGAGCTGGAGAGCCACTGCTTGTAGATCTCCTGGTGGCATTCGCCGCACTTGTGGCCGGTGACGAGGGACTCGATCTTGAGGGCGCCGCCGTGAGCGGTCTTGAGGCGCGAGGGGATGAAGGGCTCGGTCTTGCGGAAGTACTTCTCGGGGAAAGCGACGGCGTTGGATTCCAGCGGCCAGACGGCCATCGTCAGGCCGGTGGCGGCGCAGGGAATGGCCAGCGCCAGCAACGGCCCGAGCACGGCGATGCCGGAGCGCGCGGGCTCGGGCGAGGGTTCGACGCGGCGCGTCATGGCGGCGCCGAGGAGCAGCAGCAGCACCGCGGCGCTCGTCACCATGTGAGCGTCACGCGGGCTGGAAGGCTGGGCCGTGGAGCCGGCGAGACAGAGGTAGAGCCCGGTGGCGGCAGCGCCCGTGGCGGCGAGCCCGAGCACACCGAACGCGGTCCGCCGTGTGGTTCGGCGGGCCGGCGTGATCGCCTTGCAGATCGCCGCCAGCGCAGGCAGGGCGATCAACGCGCCGAAGAGCGCATGCATCAGGTACAGATGCTGGTCGAGGGTCGCCGTGCTGAAGGACCATCGGAGCTTGCCTCCACTGGCCAGCTCGAAGACGGACCAGGCGACGAGCACGACCGCCCAGACGGATGTGCGCGGTGTGCTTCCGGAGTCCTGCGACATGGTCGACCTCCTGCGTTCACCAAGGATATCAAAGCGGGGACCTGCCCGGCCCCACGGCCACCTGGATTGTGCCCCGACGTTTTTTTTCGGCCTCCGGATCATGGCCAGCAGGCCACTTGGCAGAAGGCGGTGACGTCGTCTATGCTTATCCTAGAGTCTTTCTCGGCAGCGGGAAAACTGTCAAGCCCCTCAACGGGGATTCTCCAGACACCTGATGAAAGTGAGGAAACTGATGATGGTTTGGCGTTGGGCGAGAACTTCCGGGCTCCTTCTCCTCATCTCGGCCCTGTCGGCGACCGCTGGCAGCGCGGGCTCCATTTTCAAACCGGCCGATTTCGACGACGATGCGAAGGTCCCCGATCCCAATCGAACCGTCAGCATCTTCTGGCCGAGCGTCGACAAGAAGGACGCCAAGAATCCCAGCGACCTCACGATCCATACGCTCGGGCAGAACGGCGGGCAGTTCAAGAACGCCTTCGGGCCCGGCCGCCAGGGTGATCAGCCGATCCAGTACGAGCCCGATCCCGGAAACCCAGGTAAGAAGAAGGTTTACGCGGCCGAGTCGCAGGAAGGTCTGAGCGGCGCCAATGCTCCCCAGGGCCTGAAGAACTGGGAGACCGCAATGCCGGTCCACTATCGCGTCTACACCGTCGCAGCGCCAGTCGATCCCAGCCTCTACGACGAGAACGTCAACAAGATCGTCACCCAGTTCGACAACGCCGACGCGAAGAAGGACCAGCAGGTGATCGTCGAGTACGAGTGGTCGCTGGCGCCCAAGGCTGCCACCGACAAGCTCGGCACCTTCGAGTTCCTCCAGACCAAGAAGGACCTGGAGCTGGCCGACCAGCTCGGCGCCGCCGACGGCAAGAAGATCTCCGACCCCGCCATCCTGGGCGGCAGCGCCTGGCTCCCCTTCGCCGATTCCGACGCCGCCGGCAACATGACCAACAAGCAGGACCCGCCCTTTGGCGGCCGGCCCGCCAAGGGCGTCCTGGCCGACAACAACGACCGCGTCCCCAACTTCTCCTACACCGCCAGCACGCCGGGCGACTACAACATCAGCTTCAAGTTGAACGTCAAGCGCAACGACGGCTCCACCGACGGCAAGGTCGACGCCGCCGAGAGTGGCGAGGTCAAGAAGCACCTGGAGGTCGCAAACCTCACGCCGCCCATGCTGATGACGGGCGCCGCGCCAGGCCCGGTCTTTTCCACCACAGGCGAGCCGCTCGACAACCCCGAGGGCACGCGCACGCCCCAGTTCTCGCAGGATGACCTCTACACCGTCATCTGGGTCATGTCCAACGCCCACTCCGGCGCGGCCGTCGATCGCTACACCGCCGGCCACGTCCAGGAGCTGAAGGTCAACTACCCCAAGTTCGTGGACTCCAACGGCCTGGCCTTCATGCCCGAGCGCGACCAGAACTTCAAGGTCGATCCCATCACCGGCGAGATCACCGCCACCGCCCTCTACAACGGCGGCGATTACTTCGGCATCGGCTCCGTCGGCTCCAACCAGAGCACCGCCGCGGGCACGCCGCCGCTGCAGGAAGGCCAGACCGAGATTCCTGCCACCAAGGAGCTGATGAGCAAGGAGCTGGCCGACGAGTACGCCCCGAAGATGGACGCCGCCGCGTCCACCGCCAAGACGATGCAGGACTTCGCCAGCGGCACCTTCCAGGACGCCAAGCTGACCAAGGATATCCTCGCCAAGACCCCGGGCAAGGAAGGCCTCGTGGCCACGATCCAGCTCCCGTCGAACTTCCCGATGCCCGAGTGTCAGATGGCGATGCTGAGCGCCTTCAAGGTCAAGGTCCCGATCGAAAAGGCGCCGATCAACTTCGAGGGCAAGATCCCCTGGACCGTCTCGGCCATCGCCGAGGGCAACCAGCCGGCCGGCTCGATGGACGGCTCCCTGGCCATCATCGACAATGATCCGCCCGACTGCACCGTGGCCGTCCAGAACCCGAAGGCCGGCAGCACCAAGATCCTCCAGATCAATGGCATCGGCGGCGGCGAGTTCACGTTGGCGCCTGAGCCGTTCGCCGTTCGCAAGGGCGACCTCTCCGTTGGTGACAGTCCAGTCGCCAGCTCCTCGGCCTCCAACCCGATCTCGCCGACCGCGCCGCCTGCGGGCGCCAAGCCGATCCAGGACCAGAACAACTTCCCGCAGACGGCCGCGCTCACGCAAATCGGACTCATCACAGCTGAAGGGTCTTCCGACATCATCCAGCTCCCCGACAACTACACGAGCCTCAAGGGCGCCGTGATCGAGGTCATCGAGATCCCGCCCGACACCTTCCCGGCCGACGAGGACGTCCGCCTCACCGTGCAGCTCTTCCCCGTCGACAACGTCAGCACCTGGGACGAGATGTACATCAAGATCTTCAGCGAGGAGGCTCTGGCCGAAGGTGACGACAACGCCAAGCCGACCTTCGAAGGCAGCATGACCAAGTTCAAGCAGGAGCAGGACGGCCGCTTCGTCAGCAACGCCCGGACTACCAGCGACAACAAGCAGTCGAAGATGCGCGTCGAGATCTACGACTTCGATCCGAGCAAGGTCCCCTACAAGGGCGAATCGCTCAACCCGAAGTGCGCCGGCAAGCAGACCGTCCGCCTCTTCGCCAACTGCCGCAAGATCATCATCCCCGTCAGCCGCGGCGGCGTCTCCATGGAGATGCGCGAAGTCCAGAGCGAAAGTCAGAAGGGCAACAACTGAACTCGATCCGGGCCGCACGTCTCACCGCTCGTCGGCGAGACGTGCGGCCTGGCGTGTGGGAGAGGGATGTACTTCATTCCTCTCAGGGGCTTCGCCCCCGAACCCCTACCAGGGGGACTTGTCCCCCTGGACCCCCATTTGATCCGGGTTTTCATGTTGGCGGCGCTTGCCAGGGAGTTCTGGACTCAAGAGGTCCTTCGAGAGATTCGTCATGCGTGAGGGCGCTGCCCCAGACCCCGAATAGGGGCCATCGGCCCCCCTTCGGCAAGCTCTGGAGAGGTTCTTCACCCCCATTCGACCTGGTGGCGCCGCCGGGGGGGGCTCGAAGCCTTTCGGGGACATGCTCGAGGCCTGCAAGCAATCAGGGGTCCAGGGGAGCACTGCTCCCCTGGTGGGGGTTCGGGGGAGAATCCCCCGATTGGGCTTCAGTACCGCCCTCCCCGCCCTTCGTACAGCTCGAGCGCAGCCTGCGCGACCTGCTCGGGTGAGCGGCCGGCCGTATCGATGCGGTGAGGCAGCGCGTCGTAGTAGGGCGCGCGCAGGGCGAGCTTGTGGGCGAGATCCTCGGGACACGTGAAGCCGGCGGCGAGCGGGCGGGTCGGGTCGCCGGCCAGGCGCGCGAAGAGCTCGGCGGGGTCGGCGGCCAGGTAGATGACGACGCCTGAGGAGATGAGGCGCGTGACGTTCTCGGGATCGAGGACCACGCCGCCGCCTGTCGACACGACGGTGCCGTGGGCCCGCCCGGCGTAGGCGACGGCTCGGCGCTCGACCGAACGGAAGTAGGGTTCCCCTAGCTCGGCGAAGAGCCGTGCGACGGTGCGTCCCTCGCGCTGCTCGATCCAGTCGTCGGTGTCGAGCAGCGGCATCGCGGTGCGCGCGGAGAGCAGCCGGGCGACGGTGGTCTTCCCGCTGGCCATGAATCCGCAGAGCACCAGGTTGGGACTGCCGCCGGTGGTGGGCACAATCAGAGCGAGCGCTTCAGCTCGGCCAGGCTGGAGAAGGCATACTCCTCGGCGGCGAACAGGCGGGTGAGGCGTTCCTTGAGGACGTCGTCGGGAAGGTTGCGCTCGATGACGCCGCCTTCGACCCAGCTGATGAGGCCAGTCTCTTCGCTGACGACGAGAGCGACGGCGTCGGAGATCTCGGTGATGCCGAGCGCGGCGCGATGGCGGGTGCCGAAGTCGTGGGCGATGTCGTAGTTCTGCGAGAGCGGGAGAAAGCAGCTGGCTGCCTCGATGCGGTTGCGGGCGATGATGACGGCGCCGTCGTGCAGCGGAGTGAGCTTGGCGAAGACGGTGAGCAGGAGCTCGGCGGAGACCTGGGCGTCGAGTGTGATGCCGGATTCGACCAGGTCGCGCAGGCCGGTCTGACGCTCGATGACGATGAGGGCGCCGGTGCGGCCGCGCGCCAGTCTGTGCAGCGCGTTGTGAAGCTCCTTCACCAGCCAGGAGATCTCCTGCTCGGGGAGCTTGGTGCGCAGCAAGCCGCCTCGTCCGAGCTGTTCCAGCGCGCGCCTGAGCTCAGGCTGGAAGATGATGATGACGGCGAGGATGCCGACGGCCATGAACGCCTGCATCAGCCACTCGAGGCTGTAGAGCGATAGCTTCTGCGTCATGATCCGGAGCAGGAAGACGATGCCCAGCCCCTTGAGCAGGTTGGCTGCCCGCGTGCCGGAGAGCAGCGCCACCAGCGAGTAGATCACCCAGGCGACGACGAGGACGTCGACGTAGTCGGTCCAGTGCAGGGAGCTGAAGAAGAGGACGACCGCCCTCATGAGCTCGCTCGGGTTCATCGTCTTCGGCCCGACGAGGCGGACGGCGCGCGGCCCGTCACAGCATCGACGCGAAGGTCTCCAGGTCGAGGATGCGGCAGCGGAAGTTGCTGGAAGACCGCAGCTCCTCCCAGTTCTTGTTGCCTTCTAGCGCCAGAAGGTCCGGGATGGTCGTCACCAGGTAGTCGCAGTCGAGCGTCAGCGCGGAGACCAGGTACTTGTTGTCGTTGGGGTCGGCGCAGATGTCGATCTCGAGCCCCAGGCTCTCGTCGAGAGGCGGCATGTTGTCCTCATTGATGAAGCTGGAGATCTCCTCGATCGAGATAGCGTCCAGGCTGGGCAGCGCCTCGCGGAGCCGCGCCGATTGCAGGACGACCTTGAAGATCTCCTCGGCGACGACATCGGAGACGACCAGCTGCACGTCGTCGGGCAGCTCGAAGAGCTTCGGGAGCTTGCCGTGCGGGTTGAGGAGGCCGTTGAGAAAGACGCTGGCGTCGTAGGTCACGCGGGTCATTGCTGGCGGACCTCCTCGATTGCGGCCGAGATCTGTTCGGCCAGCTCCTCGCGGGCGATGTAGGCCGCTTGCTTGCGCACGCCGGCGAAGAGCTCATGGAGGGCGCGCTCCCAGTGCCGGCCCGTGGTGGCTGTCGGCGCAGGAGCGGGCGCCGGTGGGGGCGGCGGCGGTTCGGGTTCGGGGGCTGGCTCGGGTGGTGCGGCGGCAGGGGCGGGGGGAGGCTCGGCTTGCAGGCCTCCGAAGCGGCCCATCAGGCCTCCGCCCGAGGCGGCTGCCGGGGGAGCGGCCTCGGCGAAGCGGCCCATCAGGCCAGCGGATGGGGGCTCGGCGGGCGGGGTGCCGAACCGATTCATCAGGCTGCCGCCGGAGGCTTGGGCCACGGGAGCGGCCTGAGCCTGGGCCGGGAGCGGCTCGGGCGCAGGGGCGGGGGGCTCCTGGCGGGGCGCGGAGCCAAAGCGGTTCATCAGACTGCCGCCTGCTGCGGGCGGGGGAGCGAGCCGGCTTTCCGCAGAGGACTTGCCGAGCTGGCCGGCGCCCAGTCCGCCGAGCGGCGACGGTGCCGCAGCGGCGCCCGATGCACCCCCGAAGCGTCCCAGGAGGCTGCCGCCTGGAGCGGCCGCCGTGGCGGTGCCGCCGCCGAATCGTCCGAGGATGCCGCCGCCGGCGGCCGGTGGCGCGACGGGTGGCGGGGGGGGCGCTGGCGCTTGCGGCGGCGGCGGCGGTTCGGGCGGCGCGGCCGCCGGAGCGCCGAAGCGTCCGAGGATGCCGGCCACGGGTGCTGCGGGAGCGGCCGGCTCGGGGGCGCGTGCGATGGGTGGGGGCGGTGGCGGCTCGGGCGCCGGGTCGGGCGGCTCGACGGGCTCGGGCCTTGCGAAGCGTGAGAGACCGGGCGCAGGTGGCGCCGCAGCCGGCGGTTCGGCGGCGGGAATCGGAGCGTGCGGTGCCGCGGCCAGGGCTGCATCCGATTTGCTGAAACGGCCCAGGAGCCCGCCGGCTGCCGGCTTCGACAGAGCGCTGGCGGGTCGGGATTCGGTCGTGAACGACTTCAGGCCGCCCAGGCGCTCGTGCGCCAGAGCGCCGTCGCCCAGGCGGCTCGCCTGCTGGAGAGCTTCCATGGCGGTCGGCTGCTGCATGGCGGCCGAGGCGACTGCCTCCTTGCCCAATCCGGAGAAACGCGACATCAGTCCGGCCCCGTCCGGAGGCACGTCTCCGGTTTCCGGTAAGACCGCCCGCGGCGGCTCGGGCGGCGGGGGCGCGGGCGCGGCGAAGGCGGGAAGCGGCTCGCGGAGCGGTTCCGGCGCCGCTTGTCGGCGTGGCGGGGGAGCGGGGGCCGCGGTCTGGGGCTCGCCCTGGAGGGCTTGCACGAGCTGAGCCTGCTCGGCCCGGGAGAGCTGCCCCACCAACTCGACTATCTGCTCGAAGCTCAGCTGCACTGACGGCATGTGAGGAGACCCTCCTGAACGCCCGGCCGGGCGGGATCGCGCGGTAGAGCGATGCGAGTATATCAGAGCCCGCCGCGCCAATCGACGTTGGCTCCCGGACCTCGATCGGCATATGATGGTGCCGGGAGGTGGTGGACCTGAGCTCCAAGACGATCGGGTGGCTCGCCGGGCTCTTCGTCGTACTTGCGACGGCGGCCGCGGCCCAGGTGGCGCCCTCGGGGGTTTCGACGGGAACGGCCGCGCCTGCGGCGCTGCCCCCCGGCAGCTACATCCAACCTACGCCTGGCGGCCAGTACTATCAGCTACCGGTCAACTCCAACATCCCGCAGGGTGCGGGGGGCGTGTCGTACCCGACCGCGTATCCTCAGCCGGCGGCCGGCAGCGGTGGTGTCGTGGCGCCCGGGTATCCCGCGCAGCAAGGCGGCACGCCGGCTCCTGGTGTGCCCGCTGCGAGTCCAGCGGGGACGATCTCGAGCCCGCAAGGCATGCAGATTCGCAGGTTCGGGACCGGAGCGTCCGCGGCCGTCCCGAACCTTCCGGCGCCGCCCCCATCGGTGATGGCGGGCCCTGCCGGCAGTCGCAAGCTGCAGAGTATCTCCGGCGAGCGGCTCTACATGGACGGTGGCATGCGCGTGAAGCTGGCGGGCATCCTCTTTCCGCCGGGAGATGCCGGCGCGCCGGTCCGCGCGGCCATCCGCAACATCGTCCGGACGAACTACTTCTTCATCGAGCGCGAACAGGGGTCGCCGCCCTTTGGCGATGCCGAGTGCCGCGCGTGGGTCAACCTGCCCGACGGCCGCAACCTGTCCGTCGAGCTGGTCTCGCTGGGGCTGGTCCGGGTCAGCCGGCAGGCGACCTTTCGCTCCACCGAGGAGCGCGACGCGCTCTTTGCAGCCGAGGACTACGCGCGCCGCGAGGGCCTGGGGGCCTGGGGGAAGTGAGGGCTGATATACTGCCCTCTCCATGAGAGGCAACGAGGCGTCCGGGGGCGACCCTTCCGGCCGGGCGCGCCGGCGGGCAGCCACGGCCCGGTTCGTAGCCTACGCGCGCGCGCACGCCTGGAGCTTCGTGGCCGGAGCGGGGCTGCTGCTGGCGACCAACGGCCTGCAGACAGCCATCCCGTGGTTTCTGAAGGACGCCATCGAGGCGGTCCGTACGCACGCGTCCCGGGATGCGCTGGCGACGGCGGTCGGGTTGTTGGTTGCTGCGTCGCTGGTGCAGGCGGTGGTGCGGACCCTTTCCCGCACGGTCATCTACCGGGCGGGCCGCGAGATCGAGGCCCGGCTGCGCGGCGACCTGTTCGCGCACCTCTCGCGGTTATCGCCCTCCTTCTACGACCGGTGGCGCACGGGGGACATCATGTCGCGAGCCACCAACGACACGAGCGACGTCCGCATGTTTCTGGGCGCGGGCTTCCTGCAGGTCGTGAACACCTTCTTCACGTACGGGACGACGGTCGGCATGATGCTCTGGCTCAATCCGCGCCTCACGCTCTACGCCATGGTGCCGTACCCGGTGCTGCTCTACGTGTTCAACCGGCTGAGCAAGCGGATGCACGATCAGTCCGTGGCGGCGCAGACGGAGCTGGCTTCGCTCAGCTCGCAGATCCAGGAGAGTCTCTCCGGGGTCCTGCTGGTGAAGGCCTACGGGCGGGAGGCCCACGAGGCCGGGGCATTCGAGCGGGCGAACCGCCGATACATGGAGGCGAGTCTGGCGCTCGGGCTGACGGAGGGGATTGCGTTTCCGGTGGTCGGAGCCGTGGGCGGCATGGGGACGGCCATCCTGCTGGCGCTGGGAGGCCGGGAGGTGATCTCGGGGCGGATCACGCTGGGCGAGTTCGTCGCTTTCAACAGCTACCTGGGGATGCTGCTCTGGCCGACGATCGGGCTGGGGTGGATCTTGAACGTGCTGGAGCGGGGGCTGGCCGCGATGGGGCGGCTTGAGGAGCTCTTCGAGCAGGAGCCGGCGATTGTCGACTCGATGGAGCCGTTGGAGGTTTCGTCTCTTTCTGGTGAGCTCGAGCTGCGCGGGCTGACGTTCGCCTACCGGCCCGTCGCCGGGGCGTCGCCGCGCACCGTGCTGGACGGGATCTCGGCGCACCTGCCGAAGGGCAGCGTCTGCGCCGTCGTCGGCGGCACCGGCAGCGGCAAGTCGACGCTGGTGCACCTGCTGGCGCGGCTCTACGAGGTCGGCGAGGGGCAGATCTTCATCGACGGACACGACGTGACCCGCATCCCGCTGGCGACGTTGAGGCGTTCCATCGCGTTCGTTCCGCAGGATAACGTGCTGTTCGGCGTCTCGCTGGGGGAGAACATCGCCTACGGGCTGGCCGAGATGGACTGGGAGCGGGTCCGCTGGGCGGCGTCGGTGTCGCGGCTCGAGAAGGACATGGCGGAGTTTCCGCAGGGCTTCGACACGGTGGTCGGAGAGCGTGGCGTGATGCTGTCGGGCGGGCAGCGGCAGCGGACCTGCATTGCGCGGGCGCTGACGCGCGAGGCGCCGATCGTCGTCATCGACGACGCGCTCTCATCGGTCGACACGGGGACCGAGGAGGAGATCCTGGCCGGGTTGAAGCGCTGGCTGGCCGGCCGCACGGCGCTGGTGATCTCACATCGCATCTCCACGGTGAAGTGGGCCGACGTCATCTGGGTGCTGGACGGAGGGAAGCTGGTGGAGCAGGGTTCGCACCGGCAGCTGATAGCGCGCGGGGGGCTCTATGCGCGCATGGCCGAGAGGCAGGCGCTCTCGGAAGCGCTCGAGGGCGAGCTGGAGGCGGCATGAGCCGGGACCTGGAGAGCGGCAGGCGCGAGGGCGTGCGGGATCGCGACCTCCTCTGGCGGCTGGCGGGGCTGATGGCGCCGTACAAGCTGCTGGTGCTCTTCTCGCTCTCGCTCTTGCCGGCCGTGGCGCTGATTCACCTGACGCAGCCCTATCTGCTGAAGCTTTCGGTCGACAGCGCGATGCTGACCGGCGACAGGGCCGGACTGGTGAGCTTCGTCTCCCTCTACGTGCTGAGCCTGCTGATCGAGTGCCTGCTGCGATTCGGGCAGGGTTACCTGACTCAGTACGCCGGGCAACGCTTCATGTTCGACTTGCGCAAGCGGCTCTACGAGAAGCTGCTGGCGCACTCGGCGCCGTTCCACGACAGGAACCCTGCGAGCCGGCTCCTGACCCGGGTGACGAGCGACGTCGAGTCGGTGAACGCGCTCTTCACCTCCGGGGTCGTCGCCGTCGCCTCGGATGGGGCGACCATACTTGCGATCTCGGGGATGTTGCTCTGGCTCGACTGGCGGCTGGCGCTCTGCTGCTTCGGCGTGCTGCCGCTGTTGGCGCCCATCCTGACGAGGTTCCGCGGGCTGATGCGCGAGGTGTTCCACACCGCCAAGGCGATGCTGGCGCGCATGAACGCCTACCTGGGGGAGGTCGTGGCAGGCATCCGAGTCGTGCAGCTCTACAGCCGCGAGGCGAAGAACGCCCGGGAGTACGGCGAGTTGAACGAGCAGTTCAAGATCGCCTACCACAAGTCGAACCTCTACGAGGCATCGCTCTACAGCATCGTCGAGCTTGCGAGCCGCATCTCCATCGCGGGGCTCGTCTGGTACGGCGGCGGGAAGATCCTGCGCGACGCGATGTCGTTCGGCACGCTGGTGGCCGCAGTGGAGTACACGACGAACCTGTTCAACCCGATCCGGGACCTGTCGGCGAAGTTCGCGATCCTGCAGAGCGCGCTTGCGAGCGCGGAGCGCATCTTCGCCGTGCTCGACGAGCCGCTCGAGCTGGCCTTCGTCGCCGAGCCTGCGCACGCCCCTGTCCGGAGTGCCGCGAGCCCCAGGACGGACGTGGGCGAGGTCGTGTTCGACAAGGTCCGCTTCCACTACCGCCCGGGCGAGGATGTGCTCCATGGCCTCGACGTGACCATCCGCCCGGGCGAGCACGTCGCGGTCGTCGGCGCGACGGGCGCCGGCAAGAGCACGTTCATGAAGCTTCTGTCGCGCTTCTACGATCCCTCCGAGGGGCGGATCCTGATCGATGGCCTGGAGCTCAGGCAGATACCGGCAGCGACCCTGCGGCGCACGGTCAACATCGTGCTCCAGGACGTGTTCATCTTCAGCGGGACGGTCGCGGACAACATCACTCTCGGCGATGGGACAATCCCGCGGGAGCGCGTGATTGCCGCCGCGTGCGCCGTCAGCGCCGATCGGTTCATCGATCGGCTCCAGGGAGGCTACGACGCCGAGATCCGGGAACGCGGCAGCAATCTCTCCGCCGGGGAGCGGCAACTGCTCTCCTTCGCGCGGGCCCTGGTGCTCGATCCCAGCATCCTCATACTCGATGAAGCCACCAGCTCCGTCGACTCCGAGACCGAGGCGGCGATGCAGCTGGCGCTGGAGAAGGTGATGGAGGGTCGCACGACGATCGTGATTGCGCACAGGCTCTCCACCATCCGCCATGCCGACCGGATACTCGTGCTGCACAAGGGGCGGCTGGTCGAGGAAGGCACCCATGCCGCGCTTTACCGCCAGCGAGGGATCTACCGGCGGCTCTACGAGTTGCAGTACAAGGACCAGGAGCCCGCCGGCGCCGCCGAACCGCCACCCACTGCAGCCGCTCCCCCCGGCGCCGAGGCGCTCGTCACCGCGGGGCAGTGAGCGGGGGGGCTAGGGCAAGGGCTGGGGCAGGGGCTGGGGAAAGAATCGCACGCCTCTTAACCCGCCCTAGACCTAGCCCGTGCCCCTGCCCTTGCCCCCCGTACGGGCGTTTTGCTCCACGCTGCTCGAGGGGGCGTGCCGCTGAGCCAACTTCACGAGCATCGCGACGACTTGCAGCAGGATACTTCGAGCAGATCTGAAGCCGTCCGAACTCACCATGTCCAGTCGATACAGAATCTCCAGGATGGCCGAGCACTCGGTCGCCGATCTCCTGGCCATTCGATAGAACCTGGCCTTTTCGCTGGATGAGAATTCCCCTGCACCCTCGGCGATGTTCAACGGCACGGAGGCCGCTGCGCGGCGTAGCTGGTCTCGCAGGTAGCTGCGGCCCGGGGACAGAGTATTGACCAACTCCTCTGTTAGAACGACGAAGTCCAGAGCCGCGGCGTAGACGCGGAGCTTCTCGTGATCAAACGTTTCCACGGGCTGGGGCTGGGGCTGGGGCAAGGGCGTCGGGCGCTCTGCTCAGAAATCGTCCTCGGCGATCGCGGCTTCGGAGTCGGGGCGGGAGCGGGAGGTGCGACGCCGGGTGGAGGGGGGGAGGGCGGGTTCGGGTAGCGGGGAGGGCGGGGGCGGGAAGGGGGCGTCGGGCAGCGATTCCTGGGGGCGACGGTCGAGCAGCTGGACGTGGTCGACGACGACGTTGGTGTAGAACCTCCTGTCGCCCTGCTTCGTGTCGACGTAGCGGGCCTGCATGCGACCCTCCACGAGCACGCAGCTCCCTTTCTTGGCGTACTGGTGCAGCACCTCGGCGCTCTTCTTGAAAGCGACCAGGGAGAAGAAGTCGACTTGCTCGTGGAGTACCCCTTTCCCGTCCCTCCAGCTGGAGTTGACAGCGAGGCCGGTCGTTGCCCGGGGGCCGCTGTCCGAGCCGCGAGCTTCCGGATCCCGGGTGAGGTTGCCTGCGAGGACCACTCTGTTGAATGAAACCATGGTGTTCTCAATCCTCCTCGATTCATCGTTCATGTCTGAAGTTCATGGGGGCGGCGGCCGCCCCTCCTTCGGACGGCCGCCGCGGTCATCGCCTGAAGCGGCCTGGGCTACTCGGTGTCCTCGTCGCCCTCGTCCTCGGAGTCGTCGGGGCCGGGCTTGGCGGCGCCGTCCTTGGTGCCGTCGAGGAACTGGTAGTCGCGGACCCGCACGTCGTGGAAGGTGCGGGCCTCGCCCTTGTCGTTGGTGACGGTGCGGGCCTGCAGCCGGCCGTCGACGAAGAGCCGCTGTCCCTTGCGGGCGTACTTGCTGATCATCTCCGCCTGGCGGTCGAAGGCCGTGAGGTTGAAGAACGTGACGTCCTCCCGGCGCTGGCCCTCCTTGTCGCGCCAGGTCCGGTTGACGGCCATGCCGAGCCGGGTCATCTGCTTGCCGGTGGCGAGCATGCGCACCTCGGGGTCGCGGGTGAGGTTGCCGATCAACATCACCCTGTTCAATGAAGCCATGGGATCCTCCTTCGCCTCTCGCGAGGCTGTCGGTCTTGTCTCCGCGGTTGTCGCGGCGGGCCGAAGGCTATCCCGCCTCGCGCTGAAACGGCGCTCAAACGTGCTTAAATCTGCTGCGGGGCCGGTGAACCCGGACAACGGTCGTGAATCGAGTCCAACCGGCGGCTGCCGCTGCCGCACGCTCCCTGGCGACTACCCGTCGCTGTCGCCTCGCAGCGCCGCACCCATCGGCGCGGCGCCCCCGAGCTCACCCGGTAAGCGACTGCTCCTGGAGGTAGCTCCGGTCGCGCGCGATTTGCGTCAGCACGGCATGCTTCCCGAGGAGCGGCCAGCCGTGGCCGGGAACGACATGCTCCACCTGGCCGGACTGGACGAGCGCTTCGATCCGGGCAAGCGACTGGAGATAGAGCTCTCGATCGTGATCGGGTAGCGGCCACTCGTTGGGGTCGAGCATGTCCGTGGAGAAGAGGACTCGCTCGGAGGGCAGGAGCAGCCCGAGTGCATCGGGCGCGTGACCCGGCAGCTCGAGCAGTGTCCCGTCGAGGACGCCGATACGGATGGACCGGGAGGCGAGCGGCTCGATGGGCAGCAGGCGCCACTGTGCCGGGACCTGTGGCAGGGAGCTGCGGAGCATCGCCTCGTACTGGGGATTGGCCTGCTGCTCGAGAACGAGCGGCTCCAGCTTAGGGTGAGCGAGCCGGCGCGCCGAAGGCCACCGGCTGGAGGCCAGGACGTGGTCCCAATGATGGTGAGTGAGGACAATGGTCTCGACGGCTGCGCCCCGCGCCTCGACGAAGGAGGCGATGCGCTCGACCTCGGACTCGAGTACGCCCGGATCGACGAGTAGAGCGTGGCCTTCCGAGAGGACAGCGCTCGAGATCATCGAGTCCGCCACCGCGCTGGCGAACACGAAGACGCTCGTCCCGATCTCCCACGCCACCCTGCAAGGATAGGTGATACTCGGCCTCGGCCGAGACGACTTAGATGGAGTTTTCCGGTTGGGCGGCAGACGGGCCGGCATCCCAGTGCCCCCGAAACCAGGACGTCCGGGACGACAGCATGACTGGCGGCTTGCTTCGCGCCCGGATGGCGCCATCGAAAGTGGCGCTCAGACTGACGAGTCGCCGGGGGCGTGGTATAAGACTCCCGCTTTGGCTTCCTTGCGGTTACAGCGCGCACTCAAAGGGATCTTGCTGCACTCGCTCCTGGTGGCGGGAGCGGTGGTCATGGTCTTTCCGTTCTTCTGGATGGTGACGACCAGCTTCAAGAGCCCCGAGGAAGTGCTCGACAACACGAGCTGGCTGCCGGGCGAGAAGTTCTACATCACCTTCACCAACCCGCTCGGCGAGGTCGAGGAGGTCGAAGTGCTCGACGCACCCTTCGAGGGGAGCGCCGAGCCGGGAAAGCGGTTCGTGAAGCATCTATCCGGCAGCTTCCGCGGGCGCAAGGAGTGGCTCGAGAATCGCCAGATTGTCCGCAAGGTCTGGCTCTGGGAGAACTACGTGAAGGCCTGGACGACCGTTCAGCCCAGCTTCGGTCAGTACTTCTGGGTCAGCACCGTCACGTCGGTGCTCACGACGCTGGGGCAAGTGATCACCAGCGTGCTCGCAGCTTACGCCTTCGTCTTCATGCGGTTTCCCGCCAAGGACTTCGTCTTCATGGCCTTCATCGCCACGATGATGGTGCCGCAACAGGTGCTGCTGATCCCCGACTTCCTCATCCTCAAGAAGCTGGGGCTCTTCAACACCTACTCTGCCCTGGTGGTCCCGTGGATAGCGGGCGCGTTCGGGATCTTCCTGCTGCAGCAGTTCTTCCAGAGCATCCCGCGCGACCTCTACGACGCGGCGATCGTCGACGGCTGCTCCAGGTTCGGTTTCCTCTGGCGCATCCTGGTGCCGCTATCGGTGCCGCCCATCCTGACGCTGGCGATCTTCACCTTCCTGAGCACCTGGAACTCGCTGCTCTGGCCGCTCATCGCCACGGACGCTCCCGACCTGCGGACGGTGCAGGTGGGGCTAAGCTATTTCAGCCAGGAGTCCGGCACGCGCTGGGACCTGCTCATGGCCGCCAGCACCTTCAGCATCCTCCCGCTCGTGGTGCTCTACTTCATCTTCCAGCGCCAGTTCATCCAGGGTATCGCCCACACCGGACTCAAAGGATGAGAACGAGCCGAATGCGCCCGCTCGACTCCTAGACCTCGATTCTCGATTCTAGAATGTCCCTCGTCGGCAAGAAGTTCTGGACCTACCGCATCGACAGCGTCCTTGGGACGGGCGGCACAGCCACGGTCTACCAGGCCGTGGACGAGCGCGACGGGAAGACCGTGGCGGTGAAGATCCTCCCCGAGGGGATGGACCGCAGCCAGATCCAGCGCTTCAAGCAAGAGGTGAAAGTCCTCTCGCAGCTCGACCATCCGAACATCATCAAGATCTTCGATATCGGTTCGGCCGACGGCCTCCACTTCTATGTGATGGCCAACACACCGTCGAAGACCCTGCGCGAGCTCATGGAGGAGCGCTTCGCCAAGCCCGATCCTCGGACTGCGCCGGGCGCCCGGGCCCCGCGCGGCTTCACCGCCGAGGAGATCCTGGGAGTCGGCCGCGACGTCGCAGACGCTCTGAGGTGCAGCCACTCCAGGCGCATCTACCACCGGGACGTGAAGCCCTCCAACATCCTCATCACGCCGGACTTCCGCGCCATCCTCTGCGATTTCGGGCTGGCCAAGCTCTCCGACGACAAGACGCTCACGCAGGCCGGCACGCTGATGGGCACGCCGCTCTACATGTCGCCTGAGCAGCTGCAGGGCGGCGACGTCGATCACCGCTCGGACGTCTACCAGCTGGGGCTAGTCCTCTATCAGATGGCCACGGGCACCGTACCCTTCGCAGGCGACAATCCGTACGTTTCGGCCACGCGGCGCCTATCGGAATCGATCCCCGCGCCGAGCCTGGTGCGGCCGGGTCTGCCGGGCGGGCTGGATCAGATCATCGTCCGCTGCACCGAGCGCGAGCGCATCCGGCGCTACCAGACCTCAGGCCAGCTGATCGAGGAGATCGACGCGCTGACGGAACGGCGCCTGAAGCCCGGCACCGCTGACGCCACCCTGATCCGGGAAACCGCGCGGCGCCGGTGGCTCTCTTGGGCCGCCGCATCCTTGCTGGCCACCCTGGCAGGCGCCGCCGTCTGGCAGCTGGCGGTCGGCCCGGCGCCGAGCGAGCTTCGCGTCTCCGACTTCGCCGTCATTCCCGGCCGCCGCGAGGCGACCGTCGCCTTCATGACCGATCGCCCCCTCGCCAGCGAGGCGATCTTCGGCGAAGAGGAGAGTCTCGACCGGCGCGCCATCCTCTCGGCAGAGCCCTCGACGTCGCATCGCGTCAGCCTCCGCGGCCTCTCGCCCGGCAAGCGGCACAAGCTCTTGCTGCGCCTTTTCCCGGGCCACGACCGCGTGAAAGAGCTGCCCGTCCAGGAGTTCTCCACGCTCCCGGGCAAGTAAGCGCGGCCCTCGTGGTCGCCCGGGGGCGCTTGCTGCCGCGGACCGGTGTCGATTCCCGCGCCCACCTGGTCCCGCACGTAGCAGAAAGGCTTGCTCGCTCGAGCCAGGATGGTCATTCGGCGCGCCGGGACCAGATAGCTCAATTGGTACCTTGCGTCACGCTGGAGAGCTGATATAGTCAAGCCGGATCTGGTCGCAGATCGGCGTCACAAAGGCAGCCGGCAGCGGACGGAGAAGGGCCGCAATGGGGCACCACAGCAGGAGAAAGGGGCAGGGAAGATGGGTTGCGAACTCCAGGCAAACTCGAGTATCGACCGGTTCATCCAGAATTCAACCCGCAAGGCCCGCCGGGCGATCCTCTTCCTGCAGCAATGCCAGGCGGCGCTGACCGAGAAGCTCCTCGATCTGGGTGACTGGCTCAAGGCGCTGTTCGGCATCCGGCCCGAGGTGCCGATGCTTCCCCAGGACACCCGGGATCCTCAGGCTCGAGCCCAGCAGCTCGCCGAGAGCCGCAAGCAGTGGCGGTACCAGAGCCCCGCCTTTCTGCCCCCTCTCAGCAACGTGGACGGCAAGCCGCCCGGTGAGGAGCTGTCGGGCGCCTACTTCGCCCAGATGCTCCCTGTGCTTCTCGACATGGCCGCCAACCAGGTCCAGTCGTGTCACAAGTTCTTCGAGGATAATCCCCAGGTCGAGCCGGACCTGAAGGCACTGCCGGCCTACATCGAGCAGGCATCGGGCTCCGTCGGCCCCACGACCCTGCTGAAGAACATGATGGTGTCCTTGCTCGACGGGAAGGTCCCCCGTCCGCGGACTCTCGCATCGTACGACAAGATCTACCAGACGATTCCACGCCCTTCGCTGGCGGCGAGCTACCAGGACGATCTCGCTTTCGCTTACCAGAGGATCGGCGGAGGCAACAACACGATCATCCAGCGGGTCGCCGCCGTCCCGGACACGCTGCCGGTCACCGACACCCTCTTTCAGAAAGTCTGCGGGGTGGAGGGCACCACGCTGGAAGCAGCAGCAAAGGAAGGCCGGCTCTATCTGTGTGACTACCGGATTCTGGACGGTATTCCGGCGGGCGAGGTTTTTGGCATGGCCAAGTCGGTCACGGCCCCGCTGGCGCTGTTTTACCTGCAGCCCGGCGGTACCGAGGGCGGGGTGTTGCGGCCGATAGCGATCCAGCTCGGCCAGCGCCCGGATTCGGAGCAGACGCCCGTCTTCACGCCCCTGGATGGCATCAAATGGAG
>JACQZN010000118.1 GCA_016213845.1 Candidatus Wallbacteria bacterium | reverse complement strand
GCCGCCCCCCGGAAACCGCCGAACGGATTTTACGAGGGCCCCCACGACCTCCCGGCGCCCGCCGACCCCCCAGTAGGCAGTGAGTCGGGCTGTATCCGAGTCGGGCAAGACGACGACCTCTGCCATGAGCGTGTCATGCCGGGACACCATGCCGGCGAACTTCCTGTCGAGCTCGCTTCCCGGGAGCAGGGCGAGGACCGGCTCCAAGTCGGCAAAAATCACAGTGTCGTCGCGAGAATAAGCGAGCTGCCGGAACAGGTCCACGCATTGACGAGGGAGTCCGCTGTCGCGAGTCCACTCGGTCAGTCGGTCGGCGCCAGCGACGTGCACGTCTCGTTGCCGAGGGTTTTCGGCGTAACCACTCAGCACCTCGTAGATCATGGCTCGGGCCCTCGGAGGCATAGTGAGAACCGTGTCATTGCTGGGCTTGACCCAGAGCCCCTCGGACGTCGTCTCCCAGATCTCCTCTCGGTTCAGTGCCTGCAACAGCTCTGCGTCCAGCCCCGCTCGCCTGAACAGCGATTTGACTTGAACCTTCGGCACGCGGCCAAAGAACCAGCGATTCGGCGGAACTTGCCCGGCATCGATCCATTCCTCCGGCACCTCGGTGAAGATGGCGGTGGACTTGATCTGTCCCCAAGGACCCTGGCGCCCCAGGGTGGATACGGCGCACCGCTCTGGCTTCCAGTCCGAAAGCGGCACCGAGGCAGATCGAAAGAGCACGTCGTAGGCCATCCAGCAAACGGCCATGTATGCCCAGGGTGCGACCAGGAGCAGGACCAGCAGTTGGACCGAGCCCTTGGGAAGTACGACCCGAACCTCGACGAATCGACCTGGAGCGCGGGGCGAATCCGGGGTCGTCGTCAAAAACAACCCCAGTCGGTGGGAGATTCCCTTCCAGGTCATCGGCATGCGGGAGCGGCAATCGGTTGCTGGCCGTCTAGCCACAACTCCGAACAATCGCGCAACGGCCTACTCGGGCCAAGCCAGGTAGTCCGATTCCATGACGGTGTGTCCTGAGAACGGACGGTACATTTCCCTGGACGTACAAGGGCTGGGGCGGCCAGAACTTCGGGTTGGAGCTTGAGCAAGAGAACTGTTCGGTTTCCCTTGGCCATGACGCCGACGGTGCCGCGAGCGAATCGGCGCAGTTATCGATAGGCAAGCTCCATACCACGTGAAACGCTCTGCAGCCTATCGCCACCGTAACGATTTTTGACACCGAAACACGATACCGCCAGGGCTCTCAGGTTACAATTGTAGCGAACGAGAGAAGGCAACGCGGAATCGTAAGGGGGAGTGCTCGACTTGAAACCGCCCGACCAGCGAATCCAGAGTCGTGATCACCCAGCAATAGCCGCTGGCGTCTCCCACTCTGGAGAACACGAGATCCTGGGCCAGATACGTGGCCATGTGCACGATGTTGTTGTTGGCGTCCATGAAGACAATGAGATCCCCCAATCTCTTTGGTCGTTCCAAGGGGGTGTACTTGGACTGGAGCTCTTTGCTGGCGAGGATCGGGTCCAGAAACCGTTGGTCGGGCACGGCGAGGAAGAAGTTCAGCGACGTCCAGGTGCCTGAAGCATCCGCCCGCGCGGAAGTGCTCGTGGGAGCCGAGTCGTGAGGTACCGCATGCATCAGGTCTCGAGCCAGTGGTGGCAAGAGGTGGGTAACATCGACCTTCCCGCCGCCGGGCAGTCGCCGTAGCGCCCTCAGGAGCTCCTTCAATCCCTTCGACTGCCGGCCCACTTCCCAGTACGCACTGATTTGCTCCACGTCCGAGCTTGGCAGCACGACCAAGTTGGCCATGATCGACTCTTGCCGGGTGACCATCCGTACAAACAGTCGTTGAAGCTGAGGACTGGGGATCGTGCTCAAGGCCGACGACAGGTCCTCGAAGACATAGTAGCCATCCCTGCGATAGAGCAGATGCCTGAACAGCCGGACGTACTGCTCCGGCAATCCGCTGTCGCGACACCATTCGTCCACTCGGTCGACGGCACACGCATAGCGCTTTCTCAGGGGGCGGTTCGCTCCGATTTGCTCCAGCGCAGAGTAGAGGGAGGCACGAACTTCTGCGGTGAGACTCAGGACCGAATCAGCGCTGGGATGCAGCCAGAGAACGCCGTCCGGATCTGCTTTCCAGGCTTCGCTGCGCGCCAGCGTTTGGAGCTGGGTCGGAGTGACGCCTGCCTTCCGGAGCACTGTGAGCGCGGCTTCTCGCGTGGCCTTGCCGAATGCCCAACGATTGGGAGGAAGTGTGTCGGTGTTACCACCGTTCGTCGGAAGTTCGGTGAACACGGTGGAGCACTCGAGCTGTCCCCAAGGCCCGGGCTTTCCGCGGATCACGCCACGGTCGGAGACAGGCAGCCCGCCCAAGAGCTCCGCGTTCACCTTTTGGCCCGGAACGCTGCTTCGAACCCACCATACGGCGAGCATCCCCCACGGGCCGACCAGACAGGCGACCAGAGCAACGCTCATCCACCTCGTGAAGACGATTTCGACGACGCCATTCTGCTTGCGGGGAGGCGCCGCGTCTTCGGGCGATGGGGAAACCGGGTTTGACTTGCTTGTGCCTGTCATCGTTCAGCCGGTGTCACGCTCCGAGCCTCCTGCAGGCCGCACTGCTCTGCATCGGCCGAACGCGAACCGACAATCCCACGTGCGTTCACCATACCATGGGAGTCGATCCCGAGAATCCGGCGCCAGCGGCAACTCCGACCGCTTCGCCGGCCCCTCACCCGGATCCGAGCCCGCCAAGGGCGAGTGAGCGGCCGTCCCCGCGCGCGGGCGGGACAGCTCGCGGCGGAAAACCCGGTACAGGTAGACGCCACGGGGTTTCACCGCCGGCAGTCGCGGGGCCCGCGGAAGGGAAGGCGCGTTGTGAGGGCGAGAGGCATGTTCGAGATCCTGATCTTGAAGCCCGAGAGCCAGTGCCCGTCATGCGCGCAGACCTTGGCGATGGGAACGCCGCTGGCGGCGTGCGCGACGTGCCGGATGCCGCACCACATGACCTGCTGGCGGAGCGCCGGAAAGTGCGGCGTGCCGGGTTGCGGAGGCGCGCGGCGGCTCACCCTTCCGTTGATTCACCCGCCCACGACCACTCCCGCGCAGGCTCGGCTGGGGCGAGCCTTCCTCGGCTTCTTCGCGTTGGCGGTCTTCGTGTTCCCCACGGTCGGGGCCATCCTTGGGTCCACCGCCAGCCCGCGCGAAAGCGTCCGGCTCTGGGACCCTGCGCCCAAGCTGCCCGCGATGCGCACAAGCGCCTCGGTGCGTGGCGGCTCCATGTCCATCGAGTCCCCGGACTGGATCGCGAAGCTGCCTGAACGTCCGGTGCTGGCCGCCGTGGCGGGCGAGGGAAGTAACAGGGACCCGATTGTCGTGCTGACACGGGGCGACAGTTCCGGCCACCTGTGCGGTCTGCGGCGGTCCAACGGGGCACTCGTCTGGTCGCGCCCTTTCCCGCGCGCCAGGAGGGAGCAGTCGCTGGCCGTGGCAGTCTTCCCCGGATGCGTTGCCGTCCTGTCGCGCAACGGAGAGCTCGAGATCCTCGATGCAGCCTCGGGCTCCACGAAGCGAGTCGAGAGGCTCGAAGCTGCCGACCAAAGCGTTCGAGTGCTGGGCACCGCGCCCGGTGGCGTCAGCCTGGGCGGCGATTCCAAGGTGGTCGACCTGCGGCCCGCCCGTGCCTTTGGCGCCGATCCGGTCGGTGCCGACGTGAAGATGAACACTCTGGTCCCGAAGACCGGCCGCCGCGTCCTGGCCGCGGCTGGTGGACTGGCGCTCTACAGCGGCCAGCAGGAAGTCCTCGAGCTGGTCTCGCTCCCGAGCGGCAAGTCGGTCTGGAAGACTCGCCTGGGAGGGATCGCCCGCGCGGCCGTCATCGGCTCCCGGCGCATCTTCGTCTCGGGAGAACGGCTCCTGGTCCTGTGCCGCTACTGTGGTCCCGGATGCGGCGAAGCGCTTCAGCTGCCGGGCGGTCTCGCGGGGCTCTGGGTCGAGGGTGGGCTGCTCCGGGCGCTCACGACCTCCGGCCGGCTTTGCTACCTCGACGCGGAGAGCCTCGAGTCGCTCGGCGAAGAATCCGGCGTCTCGCTGAGCGCAGCCACGGCGACGGTGCAGGCGCTCGAGAAGGACGGGCGCTTGCTGATCCGGCGGCTGGGCGAGCAAGCCGCCACCGTCGAGCTCGCCTCGGTCCGGGCCGCGGAGCAACTCTCCTCGCAAGGCGACCGGCTGCTGGCCGCCTGGCGGGAAGCCGGCGTCGACTCGCTGGCGTGCGTAAAGCCCTGAGCAGATCGCCTTCCCCGGCGATCGATGCCTGAGCGTCCGCGAGCCGCGCGGCCTCATCCTCGGACCGCGATGAGGTACAATCCGGCGCCGACCAAGGAGGACCGATGGCGAGACCGCTCGAGGGCAAGTCAATCCTACTCACTGGAGCCACCGAGGGCATTGGGAAGGCCGCGGCATTGGAGCTGGCCAGACGAGGGGCGTTGCTCACCATCGTCGGGCGCAATCCGGAGAAGACGGAACGGGTAGCGCGAGAGCTCGAGGTCGCGGGCGGCACCAGGCCGGAGGTGCTGCTCGGCGATCTCTCGCGGCTGGCCGACATCCGCGCGGTGGCCGCGGCCTATCGCCAAAAGCACGATCGGCTGGACGTGCTGGCGAACAACGCGGGCGGGCTCTACCAGACGCACCAGCTCAGCGCTGATGGCTTCGAGATGACCTTCGCCCTCAACCACCTGAGCTACTTCCTGCTGACGAGGGAGCTGCTCGAGCTGTTGCGCAAGGCGCCGGGTGCACGGGTCGTGAGCACCTCCAGCCACGCGCACTTCAGGGGCAAGCCAGATGTCGAGGACTGGGCCAAGCGCCCGTCGGGGCGGGCCGGCTTCGACGTCTACGGCGCCACGAAGCTGGCCAACATTCTCTTCACGCGAGAGCTTTCGCGCAGGCTGCAGGGCACTGGAGTCACAGCCAACTGCTTCCATCCGGGGTTCGTGGCGACCGGCTTCGGGATGAACAACGGCCCCATCGCGCGCTTCGTGATCGGCGCCGCGATGGCGCTGGTGGCTCGCACGCCCGAGAAGGGCGCCGAGACGCTCGTCTACCTGGCCGCCAGTCCCGATTGCGCCGCAGTGACGGGCGAATACTGGATGGACTGCAAGACCGCCCGGCGTTCGCGCCACGCGATGGACGATGCGCTGGCCGCCCAGCTCTGGGCCCTGAGCGAGGAGGCCTGCGGCGCGAGCTAGGAGAGGGGTTGGCGGGTCAGCCCC
Organism: Candidatus Wallbacteria bacterium; assembly: GCA_016213845.1. Lineage (GTDB taxonomy): Bacteria > Muiribacteriota > UBA6191 > JACPRK01 > JACPRK01 > JACPRK01. The sequence goes on along the minus strand of JACQZN010000118.1, from coordinate 35,058 downwards.
AGGTTTGGGCGCGCTCCGTGACCTGGGCCAGTGTTTCGAGGTGTTGCAGGTCGTAATCTTTCTGCACCTTTGGCGTTCATCGGCTGCCACGGGTCCGCCACCGGCTGATTGAGGTACGCCGGACGGTCGCGACAGAGGAGGCGCTCCTCGAGCTCGCTAGAGCGAGGACTGGAACGGAATGCGCAGGGCGGTCAGGGCGCGCTCGGCGGCGGCGATGCCTCTGTATTGGGCTTCCTCGAAGAGCGGGAGGCCGGAGAGATCGGCGTGGGCGAAGAAGACTGGGCCGCTCGGGAGCGCTGCAGAGGCCTGGCGCGCGGGGCTCCAGATGAAGCCGGGCGTGGGGCGGACCATCGCGTGGCCCCAGAGCATGACGTCGATGCGGCGGATGTCACGCTCGATACCGGGGTGGCCGCGAGAAAGGTCGGCCACGATCTGGCGGCGCCACTCCTCCCAGGGCGTCGCGAGCATTCGCGCCCGGGCAGCGGCGGGCTCCTCGCGACAAAGCGGCAGGTACCAGGTCAGGACGCTGGCGCCCGTGCGGCCCGAGAGATGCTGGTGGGTGGCCGTGATGTAGCCGAGCGATTCGCTGGCGTGGAAGACGTTGTCCCAGCTGGGCGGAGCGCCGCGGCCCTGCGGCAGGGCGTCGACCCAGACGTTGGCGACGACCCACGGGGAGTACGTGAACTCCTGCCACGGCCCGGTGTCCGGCATCAACCGAGCCACCACGTACTTCGGCAGCGCCAGGATGGCGCAGCGCGAAACGACTGTTTTCATCCGACGACTCGCAAGGTCGAAGACGTCGGCCTCGACCCGGTCGCCTCGCCCCACTCGCACGCGACAGACCAGGCTCCTCGGCGAGATCCGATCACGGAAGCGCTCCTCCAATCGGCGCACGATCCAGCCGTTGCCCGCGGGCCACGTCAGCACCTGGCCGGCCTCGGAAGGGCCTTGCGAGCCGCCACGCGGCCTCTCGTCCTCATCGTCATCGGCGGCGCGGCTGGCGTAGTAGAAGACGCCTGCCCAGGCCGAGGTGGTCTCGAGCGTGCAGCCGTAGTCGTCCCGGCAGGCGTACTCGACGTACCAGCGTAGCCGGCTCGATGAGAGCCCGAGCGAGTCGAGATACTGGCGCATCGACATGCGATCGAGCGCCAGGAGCGCCGGATCGCGCGAGCTCGACTCCATGGGCAAGGTGAAGGCCTTGCGTCCGTCGGAGCCCTTCAGGTGGCGGTAGCGGCGCATCTCGCGGCGGAAGGCGGCGAGCTCGGCCAGGTCCGCGGCGGTGGCGCCCAGCGCGGGGTAGAGCCCCTCGCGCCAGCGCCCGTACTGGAAGAGCCGTTCGTGCGGCGCGAAGCAGAGGTAGCGCTCGTCGAAGATGGGCTCGCCGGCGGCGGTCCGGCCGGTGATGACGCCCAGGTCCCCGAAGAGCTCGCGCACCGCGCTCGCCTCGGGGCCGGGGACCGGCACGTAGTGCGCGCCCCACGGGTAGTCGGTGACGGGCGAGCGCCCGTAGGCCGAGGTCCCGCCCGGACGGCGCTCGAGCTCGAAGAGCCGGAAGTCTCGGAAGCCGGCGCGCGCGAGCTTCCAGGCCGCCGAGAGTCCGGAGATTCCGCCGCCGTAGATGGCGACCGGCACCTCGACGCGCTCGGAGGGCTTCGGAAGCTCGCCGGACCGGAGCAGATGCCCCGAGTCGAAGTCAGGCCCCACGATGGAGCCTTCCACTCCATTTGGAGATGCGGCCGCGAGGCGGCGCGAGCGCCAGAGCGCGGCAGCGCCTGCCGCCAGCGGCAGTGAGCCGGTCAGGAGCGCGCGGCGGGAGAGCTTCATGGCGTGGTGGCGGCCGGCACCCAGGTCGAGTAGCCGGGCGAGCGCGGGCCGGGCCGGTACTGCCTTTCGAGAATCGCCATCAGCTCGGGCCATCGGCGCGCCAGCTCGAGGCTCGGGAGCGGCTCGTAAATGCCGACGTCCTCCTCGGGGACGAGGATCATGGCGGGCGGGCGGGTGCGCAGGCCGGCCAGGAACTGCTCGCGGTAGGAGCGCGCGATGGGGCCACCACCGGGGAGCACGAGCGGGAAGTTGAAGAGAAACCGGGTCCCGGGCGGCCGGCCGGACCAGAGGTAGACGCCGGCGCGAGCGCCGAAGACAACGATGCGCGAGCCGGGCGGCGTGTGCTGGCGCACCAGGCGGGCGGCTTCGCGGTCGTGCGCGATCGAGTAGCCCAGGGGCGGCCAGTGGAAGCCGTCCTGGAACGCCGCTCGATCGAGACGGCCGCTGAGACGGCCGGCGTAGCCTGCGTCGCGGCCGAACTGCACGGTGGCGATGGCCCAGGGAGCCAGGGACGCGGCCAGCAGGGCCAGCGCCGCGCGGCGACCCATCCGCTCGTCGATGCGGCGCCAGCCGACGGCCGCCAGCCAGGCCAGGGGCGCGGTGATGCCCAGGTAGTGGGCGGCGAAGAGTTTGCGCTGCGCGACGGCGCTGGCCACGGTGAGCGCCCACCAGAGAAGCGGCAGCCGCACGATTGGCGCCAGCGGCCCGCGCGAGGCCACCGCCACCACGGACCAGGCATAGAGCGCGGTCAGGTAGGTCGCGAATGGAAAGACCACCGAAAGCCACTCGGACGGGACGGGAGAGACGGCGCCGTGGCTGACCAGCATCTCGGCGTTGAATCCGACGAAGGCGCGCCAGGATTCCCCGAGCAACCCCAGGGCCGCCAGGAGCGCAAGCGGCGCGGCGGCCGCGGCAGCCAGACCGGCGCCTGCCCAGGCAAGTCCGGCGAGGTAGCCAGCGCCGGCCGGTGCGGGGACGGCGGCCAGGAGGAGAATCATCGGAAGGACGCTCGGCTTCAGCCAGAGCGCCCCGCCCAGCAGAGCGCCCGCGACGGCGCGGGTGGGCAGGCCGCCCACCGGGCGCGTCAAGAGCGTCGCGGCAGCCGCCAGCGGAACGTCCAGCAGCGCCTCGGGGTAGGCCCGTGTCCACCATCCGCCGAAAGCGAAGCCGCCCGCGTGGAGCGTGTAGAGGAGTGCGGCGGCGGTGCTGCCCGCGCGTCCCAGGAAGGGCCGGACGGCGGCGAAGAGACAGGCCGAAGCCAGCGTCGCAGCGAGCAGCTCGGCCAGCGCGGCGAAGCTCAGACCAGTCGAAGCGAAGAGGCCGGCCGGGGCCCAGAGCAGGTCGTAGATCGGCGGCTTGTTGTCGAAGAGGTCCCTGGGTGGAAGCTCGCCCCGGAGGATGCCCTGGCCGATGCAGGTGAAGACGGCCTGGTCGCAACCGGGCGGCTCCTCGAGGGTCGGCAGCCGCACGAGAAGGCCGATGAGCAGGACCAAGGCGAGAGCGCGGGCGTCGGTCCAGCCCGGTCGCACGGCGCCGGGTGCGCTCACGACAAGCCGCACGCCAGGGCGGGAGCGATGACGCCTGGGTTTGGGGCCGGCGGCGCGGCCCTGTCGCCGCCCGTCTCATCCAGGCTGGTGAGCTGGTACGGAATCCCCAGCGCCGCCAGGTGTTCCAGGAGGCGCTCGACACGCCGCAGACGCATGCCGGGCGTGTTGGTGTCACCGATGCGCCAGCGCGTGTTCCAGGTCTCGGGTCGGTCGGGGGGGACCTCGATGCCGTAGCGTGCGGCGTGGACCTCGACGTCGGTGCCTTCCTGCAGGTAGAGCGCGTTGACGGAGCGGACCATGTCGATGTAGGGCCGGTTGCGGCTGACGAAGTCGAGCGTCATCTGGAAGTCTTCTTCGAGCTCGCCCGGGAAGCCGGTGAGCAGGAAGATGACCGACTGCATGCCCGCGGCCTTGATGGAGCGCAGGGCCAGCTCGGTGCTTTCGATGGTGGCGGACTTGTTCATCAGCTCGAGCACTCGGGGCGAACCGGTCTCGGCGCCGACCTCGAGGCGATAGCAGCCCGCGGCCCGCATGCGCTCGAAGTCACCGGGCTCCAGATTCCACAGCGCCAGCAGCAGGGCCGACCAGCGCAGCTTCAGCCCGCTGGCGGCGAGGAGGTCGCAGAACTCGAGGAACTGGCGGCGGTGGCCGTTGATGGCGGGGTCGGCGAAGGTGAAGAGGTCGGTTCCGTGGCGCTGGTGGAGATCGGCCAGCTCCTCGACCATGGCCCGGGCCTTCTTGACGCGGAAGGTGCCCCACTGCGAGCGGACCTGGCAGAAGCCGCAGTCGGAAACGCAGCCGCGAGAGAACTCGACGACAAGACACGGTGTGGTGTAGCGGTCGAGCGGGAAGCCGTCGTAGGTGGGGCGGGAAAGCACCTCCATCGGCAGCGTCGGCTTGCGCGGGGTGTAGGGCGTGAAGACGTCATTCTCCCATCGGGTGACACCGGCGACTCCCTGGGGGCCTTCGCCCTTGCGGAAGCTGTCGAGGAGCTCGACCAGGCTCTGCTCGCCTTCGCCGACGACGTAGCAGTCGACCAGGTCGGGGATGCGGTTGGTGAAGATGTGGCGCTCGGGAGCTGTCTGGCAGGCCGGGCCGCCCAGGAGGATTTTCTTGCGCACGCCTCGGCGGGCAAGGCCTCGCAGGATCTCGATGGTGACGAACTGCTTGGGAGCGGCCACGGAGAATCCGATGACCGGCGCCTCGGAGAGCGCGATGCGGTCGATGGCGCCTTCGAGGCCCTTTCGGAAGAGGTCCCAGGTCCGGGAGAAGAGGTTGGAGCGCTCCCAGTAGTTCTTCTCCTCCATGGTCCAGAGGAAGCGCTGCTCGGGGAAGGCCCTGGAGTAGAGCTCGATGTTCAGGTCGAGGACTTCGGTCTCATAGCCACTGCGCTGGGCGTAGGCGGCCAGGGTGGCCAGGCCGAGCTGCGGGCAGTCGACCAACCAGGGCGGCGTCGAAACCAGAAGGATGTCGGGACCCGAGGAGGGCATGACTGGATCTTACACCGGCTGTGCCCAATTCTCTCGGGCTGTGCTAGGCTTTGGAGTGGCAGGGAGAATCACGGGCCTCCCTCGAGGAGAGGACTCGGGTGACGGAAAAGAGAATCCTCGCGGTGGACGACGAAGAAGTCGTCCTGAAGATGTACAAGGAGTACTTCCAGTTCCACGGCGTGGACCTCAGGACGAGCAGCTCCGAGGGCGACGCGCGGCGGATTCTGGGACAGGAATCCTTCGACATCGTGATACTCGACATGAAGCTGGACACGGCCAGCGGGAAGGACTTGCTGATCGACCTGAAGCAGTCGCACCCGACGACCAAGTACATCTTCGTGACGGCGTATGCGACCGACGAAGTGGTCGACGAATTGTCGCGGCTGGGGGTGGCGGAGGTCATCCGCAAGCCGTGCACGATCCGGACGATCTACGAGTCGGTGCAGAAGCTGGCCTTGTCGAGCTGAAGCGAGAATCTGCTATAATCCGGCTCCGGCGAACTGTCCGGGGAGGACCCGCGAGAGACAGCCCTGCCGCCCCTGGCGCATGTCCTTTCAGCTCAAAGCCTTGGTGTGTGACGACTCGAGCGTCATGCGCAAGATACTCACGGAGATCCTCGAGGCCGAGAAGTTCCAGGTCGTGGCGGAGGCGCCCGACGGGATCGAGGCGGTGCGGCTCTGCAAGTTGCACAAGCCGAACCTGGTGACGCTGGACATCGCGATGCCGGGGATGGACGGGATCAGCGCGCTGAAGGAGATCCGCAAGATCTCGCCGGACATCAAGATAGTGATGGTGACCAGCCTGGATCGTCAGGAGCTGGTGGTCGAGGCACTGCGCAACGGGGCCGAAAACTACATCACGAAGCCGTATCAGGCCGAGAAAGTCGCGCGCGTCATCAACTGCATCCACTACTAGCGGTTGGCCAGGAAGAGCGCCATCCCGATGAGGAGGAGCGCCACGGCCGTGGAGACGAGCGAGAGCGCGGAGGCGGTATCGAGCAGGGGCGGGGGGCGGTGGAGCTCGATATCGGCCAGCCGGCCGGCGGCCAGCAGCTCGGCGGTGGAGCGCGCGTAGTCCTCGATGGGGCCCGCGGGGAGCTCGGGAGCCTCGCCCGCGGCGATCAGGTAGGCGAAGGCCGCAGCGCGCAGGGCTTGGGGGCTGCCCGGAAGGGCGTGCAGGCGGGCAACGGCGATGTCGCGCCGGTCGGCCAGGTGGCCCAGCGCCAGCAGCGCACCCGCGACGATGACGGGATCGGCGCAGTCGAGACCCGCGCGAATCGGATCGAGCTCGCCCGTGCCGCCGACGACGGCCAACGCCCGAAGCGCCTCCGAGACGACGTCGGGCGAAGGGGAGACGCGCGCCAGCTCGCGGAGCACCGGCAGCATCTCGAGGTCGGGCTCTCGAGCGAGGCGCCTGGCCAGGGCCCACTGTTCGGCAGCATCGAAGGTGAGCGGACCCGCCAGCGAGAAACCGGTGGCGTCTACCTGTACCGGGTTTTCAGAAAACCCGGTACAGGTAGACGCCACGGGACTCTCGGCGCCGGGCGTTTCGGCCGCGGCTTTCCTCTCGGCCGCCTGGCGGGCGCCAGCGACCATCAGGAGGCCAAGCGCTCGTTCGCGGACTTCGGGCTCCGGATCGCGCAGCGCCTGGAGGGTGAAGCTGACCAGCGCCTGCTTGTCGGCGAGGCGGGCGGCCAGCTCGATGACCTTGAGGCGGACGGCTCGGTCGGCGTCCTTGAAGGCGCCGGCCAGGAAGGGCCACTGTTCGGGGCCACCGGCAAAGGCGATCGACTCGAGGAGCTCGGTCCGTACGGCCGGCGTCGTCTCGCCGATGAAGCTTCGTTTCAAGGACGGCAGATGCGCGGTCCGGGCCGACGAGGCGAGCGCGCGAGCGCTGGCGAGCCGCACCAGCGGGTCCGGAGACGCGAGGCCGCCGACCAGCGGGTCCTCGGGGACGCACTCGTGCTCAAGCTCCTCCAGGGCGATGCGAGCCAGCTTGCGGACCAGGGGCGAGGCGGCCTCGCGCGCCAGGCGCTCGAGCTGCCCGGCGCTCGCGGCTGATCCGCAGAGCAGCGCCGCAAGCGGCGCCTCATCCTCCGCCAGCTCCCGCCAGGGATCCGAGGGCATCGTCGTGCACACACAGCGATGATACAGGACTTGCCGCGGGGAGCGTCGAGCGCGTCGCGTTGCATTCGCCGCGAGGACGGCCTTATAATCCTCCGACAACCCCTGTTCGAGCAGAAGCTGGCGACACTTGAGGTACCTCACAAACGGCAAAGAACTCTTCGTGCCCGCGGGCGGCGTGATCTTCAAGGACGCCGACGAAGTCGCCGAGGACGCCGTCTACTACGTGATGGAGGGCAAGATCCGCCTGTCGCGCCAGCTCGAGAGCGGCTACACTTTCACCTACGAGCTCTCCAAGGACGGAGTCTTCGGCATGGTGGAGGCCATCACCAGCGGCATCCGGTTCGTCACTGCGACCGCCGAGACCAACAGCCAGCTCTACGTCTGGGACAAGCAGTCTTACGAGACCGCACTGAGCCTCTACATCGAGTTCGCGAAGCTCAACATTCAGGCGCTATCCCACTACCTGAGAGCCATCAACCAGGAAGCCGAGAAGGTCTGGATCAACTATGTCCGCTGACGCCGAGGAACCGCTCGAACCGCCATCCGAGGAAGTCGAAGAGAGCCTGCTGCAGGTCGCGTTCAGCGAGATTCGCGACACCAGCCCGGAGATCTTCAGCCAGCTGGGGCGCACCTACCAGCCGGGCGAGATCCTCTTCCGCGAAAACGACAATAGCAAAGAGCTGTTCATGATCGTGAGCGGGCAGGTCAAGATCAGCCGCGGCGAGAACGAGAACGAAAAGGTGCTGGCCGTGCTGAACCCGGGCGAGATCATGGGAGAGATGTCGCACTTCGACAACTACCCGCGCTCGGCTACGGCCACGGCGGTCTCGGAGGTGCAGGTGCTGGTCTTCACGAAGGCCAACTTCGCGCTCATCTTCGAGCTGCACCACAAGTGGACGCTGCAGCTGGTCTACTCGCTCTGCAACCGCGTCCACTCGACCTTCCAGCGCATCAACCAGGGTCATTCGATGGCGGCCAGCGCCGCGAAGGCCTCTTAGAGCGTTGAAGCTGGCGGCGGCGCTGCTCCTGGGTTGTGCCCTGAGCGCTGCCTCGGCCCAAGAACCTGCGGCCAGGCCGATCGACCTGAAGTTCCGGGAGGTCGAGGTACGCGATGCCTTCCGCATCATCGCGCGGCTGGCGGGCCGCAACATCCTGCTCGCCCCGGAGGTGAAGGGGAAGATCACGATGGACCTGACCGGGGTCGATCCGCTGAAGGCCATCGATCTGATCGCCGCCGTCAACCGCTACGAGGTCCTCGTGAAGGACGGCGTCACGGTGGTGGGCGATCCTGCGACCATGGCGCACGTCCGCGGCGCCGGGGCCATGCAGATCATCCCCCTGCGCTACGGCAACGCCGCCGAGCTGGCCGAGAAACTTTCGAAGCTCTTCAAGGGCAAGCTCGAGATCCTGGCCGACCCGCGCACCAACTCGCTCTTGATCTCCCGGCCGGGGGCGGGGAAGTAGACAGTAGCCAGTAGTCGGTAGTCAGTAGAGTGCGGAGGTACCGAAGAGTCTGCACGGCCAGGAATTGCCAGTTCCCTCTGAGCTTACTCTGGCCAGGCTCAGCTCCCGGACGTTCTCGCTTCGAGTCCTACTGACTACTGTCTTCTACCTGCTCTCCTGGCCACTTCCGCGACGACCTCGTCGACGCGGACCACGGTGGTCACGAGGCCCTTGCGCTCGGTGATCTCGACTTCGCCCTTGGCCAGGCCCTTGGGGCCGATGGTGATGCGCAGCGGGATGCCCAGGAGCTCCATGTCCGTGAACTTGAAGCCGGCGCGCTCGTCGCGGTCGTCGAGCAGCACGTCGACGCCGGCGGCTTCGAGCTCGCGATAGAGCCGCTCGGCCGTCTCATTGACGGCCTTGTCCTTGACGTTCAGCGGCACGACGGCCGCGTGGAAAGGGCAGAGCTCCATCGGCCAGACGATGCCCTTCTCGTCGTGGTGCTGCTCGATGACGCTGGCGAGCGTGCGGTCGACGCCGATGCCGTAGCAGCCCATGATGAGCGTCTGCGACTTGCCCTCCTTGTCGAGGAAACGCGCCTGCATCACGTCGCTGTAGACCGTCCCTAGCTGGAAGACATGGCCGACCTCGATACCGCGCATGAGGCTGACGGCCTTGCCGCACTGGGGGCACGGGTCGCCCGCCTTGCCCTGGCGGAGGTCGACATAGGCCTCGGGCTCGAAGTCGCGGCCCGGGTTGGTGTTGCGGTAGTGCATCTCGCTTTCGTTGGCGCCGCTCAAAGCGTTGACCAGGTTTTTCACGGAGAGATCGGCGATGACGCGGAGGCCCTTCAGGCCGACGGGGCCCGAGAAGCCGACCGGGCCGCCGGTCGCCTTCTGAATCTCCTCGGCCGAGGCAGGCCCGAAGCCGGTCGCCTTGGCGGCATTCAGCCCCTTGGTTTCGTTCAGCTCGTGGTCGCCGCGCATCAGGAAGGCGACGATCTTGTCGTCGGCGCGGTAGAGCAGCGTCTTGACCATGCGACTGGCCGGGATGCCCAGACCCTCGACCAGCGATTCGATGGTGCTCATCTTCGGCGTCGAGATCTTCTCGAGCGGCTCGGGGCCACCGGCGGCAGAGGCCTCGAGCGCGTGGCAGGGGAAGCGCTCGATGTTGGCGGCGTAGCCGCACTCGCAGGTAGCAATCTCGGCCTCGCCGCTGGCAGCCTTGACCATGAACTCGAAGCTGACGTCGCCGCCGATGGTGCCGCTGTCGGCGGCCACCATGGTGAAGTCGAGACCGCAGCGCGTGAAGATGCGCTTGTAGGCCTCCACCATCTTTGCGTAGGACTGGCGCAGCCCGTCCTCCGAGGTGTCGAAGCTGTAGGCGTCCTTCATCGTGAACTCGCGACCGCGCATGACGCCGAAGCGCGGGCGGATCTCGTCGCGGTACTTGCGGCCGATCTGGAAGAGCGTGATCGGGAAATCGCGCCAGCTGGTGAGGTGATTGCGAACCAAGTCGGTGAAGACCTCTTCATGCGTGGGGCCGAGGGCGAAGTCGCGCTTGTGGCGGTCCTGGAGCCGGAACATCTCCTCGCCAAACCGCTCCCAGCGGCCGGTCTCCTGAAAGAGCTCCGCCGGGACGGCGATGGAGCAGGAGATCTCGTGTGCGCCCGCCGCCAGCATCTCCTCTCTGACGATGGACTCGACCTTCTTGAACATCTTGAGCCCGAGCGGCAGCCAGAGATACATGCCGCTGGCGGTCTTGCGGATGAGGCCCGCGCGCAGCATCAAGATGTGGCTGGGCAGCGTCGCCTCGGAGGGGGTTTCCTTGAGCGTGGGGATGAAGGACTGAGTGAAGCGCATGGTGCTGCCAGGATAGCAGGGGGGGAGCGATCTTGCGGGGAAAGCGTCGTGCAGCTAGGATTGACCAGATATGACGGATGTCACACTCGTGCTGGCGCCGCCGTGGTCGGCGGAGCTGCCGCCGATCGGGCTGGCGTACCTGAAGCGCTATCTCGAGACGCGCGGGCGCAGCGCGGAGGCCGTCGACCTGAATCTGACCTTCTACCGAGCCTCCGAGGAAGCCGATCGGGGGCTCTTCCGGTTCGGATCGGCCAACCTGATCGACCTGGAGTTCTACGCGGCATTTCGCACCCGCTACGAATCGCTCTACCGGGAGGCGGTCGAGCGGATCGTGGCGCAGGGGGCGCCGATCGTCGGCTTCAGCATCAACAGCTACAACAAGCTGGTGGCGCTCGACATCGCCCGCGAGCTCAAGCGCCGGCGTCCGGAAGTCCGCATCGTGCTGGGCGGCTTCGCGCTGTCGGTGACGCCGGAGCACGACCCGCGGCTCAGGTACGGGGTGGCAATCGACGGCGGGCTCACGCGCGGGTTCCAGGGCATCGACGATAGCCAGTACCCCTACTTCGAGGACGTCGACTACATCGGCATCGGCGAAGGGGAGGTGCTGCTGGCGGAGCTGGCCGGGGCGCTGCTCTCGGGCGGCCGGGACCCGGCGTCGATCCCGGGCGTGGTGGCGGCGCCGTTCCCCAACCCGGCGCCGTTCGTCTTGCCGCCGCTCATCCACGACCTGGACCAGATCCCGTTTCCGACCTACGAGGGGATCGACATCGAGGCCTACGACAAGCGGGCGCTGTCGCTCATCTTCAGCCGCGGCTGCATCTGCCGGTGCGCGTTCTGCACCGATCCGATCGTCTGGCGCAAGTACCGCTACCGCAGCGGCGCCCACGTGGTGGCTGAGCTGCGCCACCACTTCGAGCGCTACGGTGTGACCGACTTCTTCGCCAACGACCAGATCGTCAATGGCCACCTGCCCCAGCTGGCGGAGCTCTGCGATCACCTGATCGCCAGCGGCCTCGGCGAGCGGATCGGCTGGGGCGGCAACTGCGTGGTGCGCAAGGACATGCCGCACGAGCTCTACCACCGGATGCGCAAGGCCGGCTGCCGCTGGCTCATCTACGGGATCGAATCGGGCTCCGACACGGTGCTGGCGAAGATGAACAAGATGTTCCGATCGGCCACGGCCGAGGAGATGCTGAAGGCGACGCACGACGCGGGCATCCGGGTCTGCATCAACCTAATTGTCGGCTTCCCGGGCGAGGGCGAGGCCGAGTTCGACGAGACGATGGCATTCCTGGAGCGGGTGTCGCCGTGGGTGGATGAAGTCGCCAACCTGAACCCGCTGATCATCTCGCCGCGGACGTCGCTCGAGAAACGGCCCGGGCGCTTCGACATCGACCTGCCGGCAGGCGAGCACTGGAAGTACTGGACGATGTCGGACGGGACCAACGTCTTCACCGAAAGGATGCAGCGGGTCCGCCGGGTCCGGGACTGGCTGCGGGCCGCGGGGAAGACGATCGGCTTCGTCAACGAGCTGGACGCGGTCTGCTGAGCGCCGCCGGCCCGGCCCGGACGGGGAGCGGCGCTCGCGTATAGTGGTGTCGCGATGGGCTGGCTGGGCAAGAAGCTGGGCAAGTACGAGCTCCGCCGGGAGCTGGGCCGCGGCGGCATGGGGACGGTGTTCGCCGCCGCGCAGGAGGGGTTGAAGCGCGAAGTGGCGCTGAAGGTGCTGACGGAGAGCACCGCCACGCCCGATTCCCAGAAGCGCTTCCTCAGGGAGGCCTCCGTCTGCGCGCGGCTCTCGCATCCGTCCGTGGTGCGGGTGTTCGACTACGGGTGCGAGCAGGGCGCGTTCTACTACGCAATGGAGCTGCTGGAAGGGACGGGGTTGGACCAGATCCTCTCGAAACAGCCGGTGCAGCCCGCCAATCGAATAGCGGCCGTCGCTGGCGACCTCCTGGCCGCGTTCGATCACTTTCATCCCCAGGGCGTGGTCCACCGGGACGTCAAGCCGAGCAACATCATCGTGACGGACGGGGGACGCGCCGTGCTGACCGACTTCGGGCTGGTGAAGGACCTGGCGGCGACGGCGATCACCCGCGCCGACGAGATTGTCGGCTCTCCGCAGTACATCAGCCCGGAGATGTTCGCCGGGAATCAGGTCGGCGCGGTCTCGGACATCTATCAGCTGGGAATCGTGCTCTACCGGATGGCGGCGGGGCGACTTCCCTACCTGGGGGACACGTTCCGGACGCTGATGGAGCAGGTGCTAGAGGGCAAGGCGGTCCACGTGGCCAGCCTGTCGCGGGAGCTTCAGCGGCCTTTCGCGGACCTGATCATGAAGTGCATGGCGCGCCAGCCCGACGAGCGGTTTCAGAGTGCCCGCGAGGCGCTCGAGGCGCTGGCGGCAGTGGGCTTTCCGCTTCCGGCCGATACGGGCCGCGTCGAGGCCACTGCGGCGCGAGCGGCACGCACGCCTCCCGGCACGCCGGACCAGAAGGTTCGGAGCAGCCGGCGAACCCTTCCAGCCGCAGCTCCGCCTGTGCGGGCCGGCCGCCGCGCGCCCGTGGCGGCCGTGGCCGTGTCCTTCGCGCTGCTTGCGGCCGGAGGCGCCTGGATGACATGGAGAGCAGCCCAGAGAGACTTGCCATCCGGTCCCGGGACTCCGGTCGCGCCGGCCGCGGCGGCCGCTCCCTCGGCTTCCGCACCCTTCACGCACGATGAGCTGGCCGCGGCCGTCTCGGAGCTGGCGCCGACCACGGGCGCCCTCGCGCTCGACGAGCGGCTGCGAGGGGCGCAGACCGCGGACCGGCCGGCGCTGGTCCTCGCCGCCGCGACGCGCGCTGCCTCTTCCCGGCTCGCCTCGCTCCTGGCGCAGGCCCAGGAGCAACAGCGAAACTTGCTGCCGCCCGACATGATGTGGGCCGTTCGGACTCAAACGAGCCGTCAGCTCTTCGACGTGCTCCACTACGACCTGGTGCTGCGGGCCTGGAGCTCGCCGCGGGACCTGCGCTGGAGAGAGGCGCTCTCCCGGACACTGACCTTTCACCACCAGCAGGTGGAACCCGACGAGCACTCCATGTCGCCCGCCAAGATGTCCGCCCACCTGGCCCGGACGTATCCGAAGGCTCGCATGTCCGTTCTGGTCTCCAACAACGATTCGGGCGACTCGTACTCCTACGAGAACGCCCGCCAATCCTACATCCCCGAGTTCCTCCCCGATGCGATCGGCTCGGCCTTCGACACGGGGGACGCCTTGAAACTCGAGAGCCGCCTGGAGCCCTTCGAGCTGCTCGCCGGCCCGGCGCCGCCCCGCTTCGTCGGCTTCGTCTTCGACATCGACCACCGCTCCGCCTTCCTGCTCCGGCTGAAACCCGCCGGCAACCCCGAAGCCCCCGAGATGATCGTGCCCATGACGCTGGCGCTGCCGCCTCAGGAAGCCATCGGCTGGTTCGCCGTCGAGACGCGACTCGCTTCCGGCGCGCTGCCCCCCGGCCGCTACCAGGGCCGCGTGACCGCCCAGCGCCTGATGTCCCGCTTCCACGCCCGCCCCAACCTGCGCGCGCTCTACTTCGTGGGGCGGGGCGGGGAGTGAGGCGAGGGGCGAAATGGGGCGCAGCGAAGGCAGTGGCGGTCGGTTTCGATAGCGGCAACCCAGATCTTGGCGCGCCAAAGCCCCCGCCTGGCAGCGGCGCGCGCTCAGTGATCCACGGTTCGCAGCTCGAGGAACTCCGGCTCGCCCTCTTGGTGCTGGGCGGGCTCTGGCTCGGCGTGGTGGCCGCGGAGAGCGGAGCTGGCTCCGTAAGCCTGGCGGCGCATACGCATGATCGACCCGAGCGGCCGGTGGTCCTCGGAGGCGTGCCACGGCGTGAAAGCCAGGGAGGTTCCAAGCAAGCTCTGAGCTTTGGCCTTGGGAGATTCCAGATCCCTGCTGGAAATGATCAACTCCGCCACCTTGATGGGTTGAGAGTCCGAGACCTGCCATTCCACGGCGGCGTCCTCGATCGGGGTGCGCGTTTCGTCGACGAAGAACTGCACCATGAAGTCGAAGCGGACATCGCTCTTGCGCAGCCGAGCCACGAGATCCCCGCGAAGATAGTCGGGACCTTTCTCGCGCGGGAACTGGCCCGCCATCGGTTGCGGCTGCAGGAAGCACTTGACGGCGTGAGGGCCGAGCTTGAGCGGAACACCAGTCCAGTAGGTCTCGGTCGTCAGGCTCTCGATCCGGCGCAGAGTCCTGCGCGCCACAAAGGCTCCGATCCGCAGCGCCTCGGCGCGCCCCACCCGCTTGCTCAGACCCTTGAACCCCTGGAGCAACGCTACATACTGGCTCGCATTCCGGACCGGGAAGGCCGGGGCAGTCGCCATCAAGAAGTCCTGGGTCTTAGCACTCGCTTCTCCCGGAGCCAGACTGGGGCCCTCGGTGCCCAATACCTTGATCGCCAGACCTCGCAGGTCAGGACTGTGATCGCTCTGTGTCACGCCCAAGCCGTTTGAGAAGCGCACCCAGCATGGGTATCGCTTCGCGGTCGCAAAAATCCCGTGGCGGGCCCGGGGCGGCAGGTCGTCACAGACGCGAAGCTCGGCAAGCATCGCGGAGTGCGGTTTGGCGTGAAATCCGCGGAGGGTCTGCCCCGCATTCCTCTGCGCATTGGTGCGCTGGCTCTGGTTGATGATGGCCGCGGACTGAGCGGATAGTTCGGCCTCGGCCGGGTCGGTCACCTCGCGCCATCGGGTGGAGGGCGCGTTGTCGTCTGGGGCGGCAAGAAGGCAAGCCGGCGCCGCGCCATACAGAAGGCCAGCGGCAATCACTATCACCAGTTTTCTTGTCACGTTCGATCTCCTCAGGTCGACCCGACCTATCAAGGAAGCATTGCGTTACCGCACGGTCGATGAGGGCCAGTCGCCATTCGGATCGTGGATGGCAGCCCAGTTGCGGTTTCTCGAGACTAATGTGCGTTATTCGGCTTGACGTCGTTTATCGCGAGGGAAGCCTTGTTTCTCCGATCTACCGGATGCCCTGCCGATCACGGCCGGCCCCTGCCCCGTCCTACTTGGCCTTCGCCGGCGCCGGCGCCGTCGTCGTGGGCGTGGCGGCGGCGGGCGTGGGCGCGGGCACATCGCTCGAACCCGACATTTCGCGCACGTCCTTGAAGCTCACCACCACCAGCACGAACAGGAGGAAGACGAACCCCATGAAGTGGAGCACTTCCTCGCCGCGCGGGCCCAGGACCTCGTGCGATTCCGCCTTCGGCTGCACCAGCCGGTGACCCAGCTCCAGCACCGTCTTGACCGCCAGAACGAACATCCGCCCGCCGTCCAGCGCCGGGATCGGCAGCAGGTTGAACACGCCGATCGCCAGCGACAGGAACGCCGTCAGGTGCAGCAGGTAGACCAGCCCCAGGTCCACTCCGCGCGCGATCTCGCTCGCTATCTTGAGCGGGCCGCCCACTTCCTTCGGCACCTCCATCTTGCCCAGCGACGTCCAGAGCAGCACCAGCGCCTGCCGGTAGATCATCACGACCCCGTCGGCCGTCCGCTTCGTGCCCCGAGCGATCGCCTCGCCCAGCGGCACGGCGATCCGCGCTCCGTACGCGTGCGGCAAGGACGTGATCCCGATCAGACCCCGGCCGTCAGCCTGTGGCGCCGGCACGACGTCGAACGTCAGCCGCCTGGGCGCCAGCACACCGATCGGCGCCGGCCCCTGCCGCAGCCGATCGATCGCCTCCTGCGCGCTCGCCACCTCGCCTAGCGCCTTGCCCCCGATCGTCGAGATCAGCATCCCCGCAGCGATCCCGGCCTTGTCGGCGGCCTTCCCGGGCTCCACGCCCAGCACCTCCAGCCGCACGCCGCCGGCCATCACCACGAGCTCCCCCGTCAGGCCCGGATCGGGACCCGAAAGCGTGACGCTGGGCCGCTCCTCGAAACGCTGCACCTCGATCCGGATCGACGTGCCCGGATGCGAGTAAATGTAGTTGATGCCCGCCTGGTGGTCGGTGACGGGGTTGCCGTCGATAGCAGCGATGATGTCGCCGCCCTTCAGCCCGGCCTGGGCTGCCGGCCGATCCGCGATCGCTTCCTTGATCTCGATGTTGCTGTTCTGGATACCCGAGCCGAAGAACACCCCGGCGAACACCGCCGCCGCGAAGACCATGTTCCCGCCGGCGCCCGCCGCCAGGATCGCTTGCTTGGCGAAGAAGTTCTTCTCGGCAAAGCTCCGCCCCTTGAGCTCCTCCAGGTTCTCGCCCTCGGCCTCGTCCTCGTCCGGGTTCATGCCGGCCGGCCGCACGAAAGCCCCCAGCGGCAGCCAGCGCAGCGAGTACTCCGTCTCGCCCCAGGTGCGCGACCAGATCTTGTGGCCGAACCCTAGGGCAAACTCGTAGACCTTCACGCCGCAGAGCTTGGCGATCAGGAAGTGGCCCATCTCGTGGACGAACGCGATCAGCGCGATCATCACGATGAAGGCAAGGGCCTTGCCGATGAAGGCGGCTACCGAGGCGAGAGTGATCATCGAGAACAGCATTTTTCCTCCGAAGACAGTAAGTGGTCCTTCAGTTCCAATCAGGGGCTTCGCCCCCGAACCCCCACCAGGGGACGGACGCCCTGGTCCCCGTTGAAGTGAACGGCACTGCTTGTCGCATGGTTGACGCCCGCATGACGCGGCATACCGGGATCAGGTTCACATCCATGGATAGAGAACGTACATGGCA
Organism: Candidatus Wallbacteria bacterium; assembly: GCA_016213845.1. GTDB lineage: Bacteria > Muiribacteriota > UBA6191 > JACPRK01 > JACPRK01 > JACPRK01. The sequence goes on along the minus strand of JACQZN010000118.1, from coordinate 18,059 downwards.
GGGGCCGAAAAACAGAGGGAATCGAAGCGGTCCATCAGGCCGCCGTGACCGGGGATGGTGGCGCCGGAGTCCTTGACGCCGAAGTTGCGTTTCAAGAGCGACTCGCTCAGATCGCCGAGCTGGCCGAGCGCGCCGACGACGGCCAGGAGCGCCACGGTAACGATACCGACAGGGTGGCCGAATCCGTACTTGAGAAGCGCGGCGGCAGCCAGGGCGGAGACGACGAACCCGGCGCCGGTCCCTTCCCAGGTCTTCTTGGGGCTGATCGGCGTGAGCGGCCGCTTGCCCGCGGCGCTGCCGACCAGATAGGCGACGCTGTCCTCGACCCAGACCAGCGCTAGCAGCGCCGCCAGCGCGCCCAGACCCCGCTCGGGATCGGAGCGCACGATGAAAAGAAATGAGAGGAAGTAGGCGTACTGCACGACACCGAGGAGCGTGAGGCTGGAATCGACCGCGGCCTTGGAGAAATCGGCCGACGCCAGATAGGGCAGGATCAGGAGCAGCGGGAAGACGGTCATCGCCAGGGCGGCCCCGTGGAATCCGGCGGCATAGGCACCCGCGAAGATCGCCAGCGCACCGGCAAACGCCAGCCAGCGGCAGGGCGCGTGTCCGCCGGCCGTGGCCATCGCGCAGAACTCGTGCATGCTGGCGAGCGCGATGGCGCCCAGCACCACCGCGAAGAGCCAGCCCCCTACCCAGACCACCCAAAGAAACGCGGGGGCCAGGACCACGGCGCTGGCGGTGCGGACGGCCAGCGTCTCAAAGGCCACCGAACCTCCTGTCGCGTTCCTGGTAGTCGCGGATGGCCTGGAGCAAGAGCAGCCGGTTCATGTCCGGCCAGAGCACCGGGCTGACCCAGAGCTCCGTGTAGGCCATCTGCCAGAGCAGGAAGTTGGAGACGCGCTGCTCGCCGCCCGTGCGGATGAGGAGCTCCGGATCGGGCAGCTCGGCCGTGTAGAGCTCGGCGTTGAACGCGGCCTCCGTCACAGCTTCGGGCGTGAGCTGGCCCGCCGCGGCCCGGGCGACCAGCGCGCGCGTGGCGCGCAGAATCTCCTGGCGGCCGCCGTAGTTGATCGCCAGGCTCAGGTTGAGCCCGGTGTTCTGGCGCATCATCGTCTCGGAGTCCTCGACCTCGCGGCGGACTCGATCGGGCAGCTCGGTCACGTCGCCCAGGATGCGCAACCGGACGTTGCTCGAGTGGAGCTCGGTCTTCTCGCGCGCCAGCGTGTCCTTCAGGAGTTGCATCAGCGCGAAGACCTCGGCCTTGGGTCGCCGCCAGTTCTCGGAGCTGAACGTGTAGAGCGTCAGGTAGCGCACGCCGATGCGGTGGCAGGTGTCGACCACCTTGCGGACGGCGTCGCGGGCGATGTGGTGTCCGAAGACTCGCTCGCGGGCGCGCTTTCTGGCCCAGCGGCCGTTGCCGTCCATGATGCAGGCGATGTGCGCCGGCACACGCGCGCGCTCGATCCCCGAGAGCACCGCTGCCTCTTCGGCCGTGAGTCCGGGAAGCGTGACGGATTCCCAGCCCGGGGGCATCACGGGTGCGGGAGTCTGGGGCGCTGTAGCGAGCTCGGGCATGGGTGGGGAGGAGGAAGACCTGAGGCGGTCACACCTCGAGGATGTCCTTCTCCTTGTGGTGCATGATCTCGTCGATCTTCTTGATGAACTCGTCGGTGATCTGCTGCACCTGCTCCAGGCCGCGCTTGGCGAGATCCTCGGGGATCTCGTGGGACTTCTCGCGCTTCTTGATGGTGTCGTTGATCTCCTGGCGGACGCGGCGAATGGCGATGCGGCCTTCCTCGCAGCGCTTGTGGGCGAGCTTGACGAACTCCTGGCGACGCTCGGAGGTGAGCTGGGGAATGTTCAGTCGAATGACCTTGCCGTCGCTGTTGGGCGGCAGGCCCAGGTCGGACTTCTTGATGCAGCGTTCGATCGGCTCCAGCGCCCCCTTGTCCCAGGGCTGGATCAGCAGGACACGGGGCTCGGGGACCGAGATCGTGGCGATCTGGCGGATGGGGGTGGGAGTGCCGTAGTAGTCGGCTCGCAGGTCGTCGAGGATCGACGGGTTAGCGCGGCCGGTGCGGATCTTGCCCATCTCGTCCTTGACGAGCTGGATGGCCTTGTCCATCCGATCGCGGGCATCCTTGAAGTAGATGTCTAGTGGTGATGCAGGCACGAGCAGCTCTCCTTTCGCACCGGCCGAGGGCCGGTCTCAGCAGACCATGGTGCCGAAGGACGTATCGCCGCGGGCGATGCGGGCGATGTTGCCTTCCTTGAGCAGGTTGAAGACGAAGATGGGCATGCCGACATCGCGGCACAGGGCGACGGCCGTGGCGTCCATGACTTTCAAGTTGCGCTCCAGGACTTCCTGGAAGCTGAGCTTTCCGTACATCACGGCGTCGGGGTGCTTCATCGGGTCCTTGTCGTAGACGCCGTCGACCTTGGTCGCCTTGAGAAGCATCTGGGCGCCGATCTCGGCGGCGCGGAGCGCGGCGGCCGAATCGGTCGAGAAGTACGGATTTCCGGTGCCGCCGGCGAAGATGGTGACGACCTTCGACTTGAGCGTGACGCCGACCTGGGCAGCGTTGAAGCGGTGCGCGAACGCGGGCATTTCGAAGGGCGTGAAGATCTCGGTCGGGATGCCGTGGCGGACCAGCACGTCCTGCATGGCCAGCGCGTTGATGATGGTGGCCAGCATGCCCATGTAGTCGCCCGAGACGCGCGAAAGCCCGCGCGCCACGCCGCTGACCCCGCGGAAGATGTTGCCGCCGCCGATGACCAGCCCCATCTCGATCCCCTCGTCGCGGATGAGCTGGAGCTGCTTGGCCAGAAAACCGGCGAACTCCGGGTCGATGCCGTACTCCTGCTCGCCCATCAGGGCCTCGCCCGAGAGCTTGAGCAGAATGCGCTTCGGAGCGCTTGCGGCGCCGTGCGTGTCCGTCGAAGGTGTCATTGTCGCGCTCCAGAGCCAGCTGTAGCCAAAGCGGGCCGCGGGCGCTGGCTGGCCCGCGGCCCAGGAGACACTCTGCCGGGTCAGGAGGCGGCTTGTTTCATCACTTCGCTGACGAAGTCGTCCTGGCGTTTCTCCAGGCCTTCTCCGACCTCGAAGCGGACGAACCGGCGCACTGAGAGGTTCTCTCCCAGCTTCGCCACCTGGTTCTGCACCAGGTCGGCCACCTTGAGCTTGTCGTCCTTCACGAACGGCTGCTCCAGCAGGCAACTCTCGGAGTAGAACTTCTCGAGCTTGCCGAGGGCGATCTTCTCCACGACCTGCGCGGGCTTGTTGCTGGCCAGGGCCTGGTCGCGATAGATGACCATCTCGTGCTCCACCGTCGCGGCCGGCACCTCTTCGCGCCGGATCCACTTCGGGTTGGTGGCCGCGATCTGCATGCTGATGTCGCGGACCATCGACTGGAAGTCGGTGTTCTTGGCGACGAAGTCAGTCTCGCAGTTGACCTCGAGCAGCACGCCCAGCCGGCCACCCGGGTGGATGTAGGCATGGACCATGCCCTCGCTGGCGATGCGGGAAGCCTTCTTGGCGGCGGCCGCCAGCCCGCGCTTGCGCAACAGGTCGACGGCCTGGTCCATGTTCCCCTTGGCCTCTTCCAGGGCCTTCTTGCACTCCATCATGCCTGCGCCCGTGCGCTCTCGCAGGCTCTTGACGTCGGTAGCGGTAATCGTCATCTCGAATCTCTCCCGGGCTTACTCAGCCGCGCCCTCTTCCTCTGTCTCGGCGGCGGCCTCCATCATCTGCTCGTCGGTGCGGTTGCCGAACTGGCCCTTCTCGCGAGCCTCGGTCTCGGCGGCCGACTTCTCCTTCTCGGCCTGGGCGGAGAGCATCGCGCGCTCCTGCAGACCCTGCTCCATCGCGTCGACCAGGTAGCCCGTGATCAGCTTGATGGCGCGGATGGCGTCGTCGTTGCCCGGGATGACGATGTCGGCGTCGTCCGGGTCGCAGTTGGTGTCGACGATGCCGATGATCGGAATCCCCAGCTTGCGGGCCTCCGTGACCGCGATGTGCTCGCGGCGCGGATCGATGACGTACATGGCGTCGGGGAGCTCCTTGAGGTCGGCGATGCCGCCCAAGTACTTCTCCAGCCGCACCTTCTCCTTCATCATCTTGGAGGCTTCCTTCTTCGGATAGGTCGCCAGCACGCCCGACTGCTCCATCTCCTGGAGGCTCTTGAGGTGGCGGATGCGCTTGGACATCGTCGTGAAGTTGGTGAGCATGCCGCCCAGCCAGCGCTGGTTGACGTAGAACATGCCGCCGCGGCGCGCCTCGGCCTCCACGATCTCCTGGGCCTGCTTCTTGGTGCTGACCATCAGGATCTTGCCGCCCTTGACGGACAGCGAGTGGACGAACTTGGCAGCGCGCTTGATCTGGCGCACCGTCTTCTGCAGATCGATGATGTAGATGTCGTTGCGGACCGTGAAGATGAACTTCTTCATCTTCGGGTTCCAGCGCCGCGTCTGATGGCCGAAGTGGACTCCGGCTTCCAGAAGGGCCTTGAGCGAGATTTCGCCGTAATTGGCCATGATAGGAGCTCCTCGTGGTTCACACCGCGCGCCCGTGCAGGGCGGCGGTTCATTCCCCCCGCCCCGCGGGCGACGCTCCGACTGGAACGCACCGGGCCCGAAGGGTGGAATTCAGGGGGATGGGATAGGGAAAAACCGCAGGGCGGCCAATTTACACGAGAAGCGCCCGGAAGTCAATGTTGGCGCGGCCACCCGGGCCTCACTGCCATCCGAGGCGCAACCCCTTCAGCCGGTTGCCGCGCTTCAGGCTCATGTAGCGCGTGCCGGGAAGCGAGTCGATCTCCACCCGGAACAGGTTCTCGCCGGCCTTCAGGAAGCGGGAATCGAAACTCATGGTGAGCGTCGGATAGTCCTTGGGGCGACCCGGGGCATGACGTACCGCGTCGGGCCGAAAGACAAGCCGCAGTGCGCCGTTGACGATGACGCGGAAGAAGAGCTCGCCCTCCAGCCTCACGCCGGTCAGAGTCAGCTCTACCCGGGAGATGCCTGCCGGGTCGGGCAGGACGGGACGCCACTCGTGGGGCGGAGTCATGACGAGCGTGCCGATTCCCATCCCGGTGCTATGCGCCAGCACGTACTCGGTCCACGGGTGTCCCCAGAGCCCGCTGCCCGGGATCGGGTGGTCCAGCGGCGGCATCGTGACCAGCCGCGGCTCGTAGCCGACTCGGAAGTCTCTGGAGAAGATGTCTTCGATGCCGATGGCGTAGGGGATGCGCAGGAACCCCGTGTAGTAGTCGAGATCCCGCACCTTCTGCAGCGCCTCGAGAAGCCGCAGGGTGGTGTCGGGCGAGAACCGCCTCTGGTCGAAGAGCCCGCGCCCGGCAAAGACGAGCTTGGCGAGAGTGGCGCGGAAAGGGCGATTGTCGAGCTCTTCAGCGATCCGGGCCGCCAGCTTCGCTGCCAGCGCATCGCCCGCCTCGAAGTGCGCGTAGCGCGGTACCTCGGAGCCGCCGATGCCCTGCACGACGCCGTCGAACCCGTGGCGCTGGAGCGTGATCATGGCGCCCGTGCAGACGCTGGCTGGCAGCTCTTGATCGATCTTGCGCAGCAAGAACGAGTCGAACGGGAACGTCGCCAGCTCGCGCGCCAGCTCGGGCGCAAGCCTTGGGAGGAGCTCCGCCAGCGCCGCCGCGCGCAGCTCCGCGAGCCCCAGGCGCTGCACGTCCCCAGCGGCATCGACCAGCGTCACGCCGAAGGGCGGCAGCTCGCTGTCCCCGTCCAGGGCGGCGGCCGGAAAGTAGAGCCGGTGCAGCGTCGGTGCCTCGGACGCGTTCCCGGATTTGCCCGAGCTGCCCAGCAAGCCTGCGCGCGCAGCCGCGGCGGACACTTTCTTCCCGGGCCGGACCGCCCGGGGCCCCTCCATCCGCGCCGGCAGCGAGGTCTCGACGGCCAGCTCGAAGCCACCGGGCGCTGCCAGCACCTCCACCCTCGAGAGCGTCTTCGCCGCGGTGCCGAACCGGTGATCGAGCGAACGGCTTCCGTCGGCGTGCACGAGCCGGTACCGGTACTTGCGCCCGGGCTCGAGCGGGCCCAGGGCGGCCCTGCGAGTCGAGGGAGCGCTCGAGTCCACTTCGGCCGGCCGCACGGCACCGCCCTCCTCGCCCCACTCCAGCGCCGCGGGCAGCCCCGCAGCCTGGCGCCACTGGATCATCGCCCGCTGGAAGCCGAGCCGCTCACGGAGCTCCAGCTCTGGCGGCGGCCTCCCTTTCCAGGCGAGGAAGCCGGCCGTGAGCGCCAGGAGGGCAAGCCCCGCACCGAGCACGGCCGCGACCCGGCGACCCGCGGCGGGCGAGGGCGAATCCTGGTGCGCCGGCTCCGCAGTCGGGGACGCGACTGCTTGGCGGGACGGTCCTCGCGGGGGCGCTAGAGGCGCAGAATCGCTCTCTTCGCCAAGCCTGCGCACGGGCTGGCGCCGGGAGGCGGCTGCCAGGTCGGCCGAAAGCCGCGCGGCGTCCGGGTAGCGTGCAGACGGCTCCTTGGCGATGCAGTTCAGGATGACGTTTTCGACCGGGACCGGCAGGCGCGGATTGAGCTCACGGGGCGCACGAGGCACGGCAGTGAGGAGCTGCCTGAAAACCTCGGAGGTAGTCTTGCCGTCGAAGGGATAGGCGCCCGTCGCCATCCGGTAGAGCACGACGCCGAGCTGGTAGATGTCGGTGGCGCCGGTGACCGGCCGGGAGAGCACCTGCTCGGGCGCCATGTAGTACGGAGTGCCGACAGCGGAGCCCTCGCGCGTGATGCCGGTGGCCATCAGGTCCTTCACCAGGCCGAAGTCCATCAGGATGGCGCGGCCGTCGGGGTCGATCATGATGTTGCTCGGCTTGATGTCGCGGTGGACGACTCCGAGGGGGTGGAAGTGCTCGAAGGCGCTGGCCATCTCGCGCGCCAGGCGCAGTGTTCGCTCCAGCGGTGGGACAGGCTCCGCCTGGAGCTGGTCCTCGAGACTGGTGGCGCGGAGGACTTCCATCGCGTAGTAGCAGCAGTCTTCCTCGACGCCGTAGTCGAAGACCTTGATGACGTTGGGATGGGAAAGCCGGGCGCAGACCGCAGCCTCCCGCAGGAACCGCCTCCGCGCCTCGGCCCCCCGCGCCATCCGCTCCTCGTTCAAGACCTTGAGCGCGACCTCGCGCCCCAGCCCCTCCTGCACCGCCAGGAAGACGACGCCCATCCCCCCCTGCCCCAGCTTCTCCTTGAGCAAGTACCGCCCGAGCCTCTCACCGGCGCCTGCCATCACCCAAGCCTACCAAATAGGCCCCACTCGACTTGCCCCGATTTCCGGGTCGCGAGCGCGAGGTCGGCCAGGCACCTTTCACGAGCCCGCAAGTTTCGGCTGCTCTGTCGTCCATGCTGTGTAGAACCGCGCAGGCTTCAGCGCGGAGAATTCAGCGGAGGCACTGTCGTGACTGCAAAGGGGACGGAGCTCTCGTGCGCGGAGCAGGTTGCTCAGAACGCACTCGACGCCGCGATCCGGCGCACTCGGCCAGACGCGCGCCTGCCCATGGTCAACTGGTTCGATCCCAGGCAGCTGCTGCGAACCGCCTGCGAGGTTGTGCTCTCGACCATCTTCGGCAAGTACTCCGATTGCCGGCTGACGGAGGCGCTCAACGCGGCCGTCGAGAGAGTCGCCCGGCCTGCCAAGCCCGCGGCGGACTCGCCGGATGCGAGCTCGAGGCCCCCCGCGGAGTACGCGGTCAGCTACGATGAGGAACTCGACTGCTTCGCGGTGCACCTGCCCGAGGGCAGAAGCGATATCTGGATCGACTATGTCTCCGACACCGGCGACGGCTGGAACTCCACCTACGGTGTGGCCTATCACGTGGCGCAAGAGAACCTTCGGCTCAGGATTCGGAACGATTCCGGCTCCAGCCACAAGACCCGTCGTGGGGAACTGCTCCTCTTCGGAGGAGACCAGTGCTATCCCACCGCCAGCCGCGAGTGTTACGACCAGAGACTGCTGGGACCGTACGAGACGGCGCTCTGCTACACGACCCGCCCTCATCCCGCCGTCTTCGCGATACCCGGAAATCACGACTGGTACGACAACCTGGTCTCGTTCACGCGCCTCTTCTGCTCGCGCCGCTGGATTGGTGGATGGAAGAGCATGCAGCGTCGGAGTTACTTCGCGATCCGCCTCCCCTACGGCTGGTGGCTCTTCGGGATCGACGTACAGCTCGGATCCGACATCGACGCCCCGCAACTCGCTTACTTCAAAGGAGTAGTCGAGTCGATGGGCGCCGACGATCGTATCGTGCTCTGCAACGCTGAACCATACTGGATGCACGTCAAGACCGAACACGAAGCCGGCCGCCAGGGCGGACCCAAGGGTCGAGCCACGCCAGAAGCCCCTCCAGAAGTCGAACCGGCCGTCGATGAGACCAGTCTCGAGTACCTGGAGCGCAAGATCCTCAAGGGTCGCGTCGCACTTTTCATCGCCGGGGATCTCCACCACTACTGCCATCGCATTCGCAAGGACGGAGCCCATATGGTGATTGCGGGTGGAGGGGGCGCCTTTCTCCATCTTCCCATCGAGCACTTCGACGCGGGCTCCGGTGGACACGACGCGGCGCTGGAGCCCCTGGAGGGCTCTCACGTTTTCCCGAACAGAGTCGAGACCGATGCGCTCCTAGCGAAGGTCCCCGGCTTCTGGGGGCGCAACCCTTCCTTCGGGGGCTTGACCGCTCTGGCTTACTGGCTCACCGCCTGGGCGCTGCTTTCATCGGATTGGAGGCAATGCGCGGCCACCGTGAACATCCCGGGCACGGCCGGACCGTGGGACTGGCTCGGCACCTTGTTCGCCCAGCTACGAGCTTTCGAGCTCTCGGCAGCGGGTGGAATGCTCATCGATCTGGCCAGTTCCCAGTTCACCCTGCTGGCTCATCTGATCGTATTGAATCCGACAGCCGGATTCTGGGTGCTCGCCGTGCTGGGCGGGGCGATTCTCTTCACCGATACCCGCAACGCTCTCTTCGCCAGAGTCGCGGGAGTCCTCCATGGGCTCTTTCATCTATCATGCGCATACGTCCTGGGACTCGTCGCGCTGGGACTGACCGGCGGCTGGCTCAGCGGACCATCGGTCTCGCCGACCCTCTGCTTCCTGGCGCTGCTAGGCCTGACAATCGTCGCCCTGTTCCCGCATGCCCGTATCCTGCTCGGATCGTGCACGACAGCCATCCGTACGGGCAAGCTGCTGCATCCGACCGCGCAACTGGGCTGGTCCGAGATCGCCTCGTTCGTTCTGCTGGGTGGTCTGGCATACTTCACCGCCAGGCAAGCGACGGTCTGGTGCGGAAATCGGGACGCCGGGCTGTTCTCGAATACCCACCTATTCTCGTGGGCGATCCTCGCGCTTTCGTTCGGCAGCCTGGTAGGCCCCCATGTCATGGGCCTCTACCTGTGGATCTCGTCCCGGTTCTTCGGGCAGCATGGGAACGAAGCCTCCTCATCCTTGCAGTGCGAAGACTTCAAGAACTTCCTCAAGTTGAAGATCGACCCGGGAAATCTCACCATCTATCCGATCGGCATGGCGAGAGCACCCCAACAATGGAAGCCGAGCAGCTCGACTGCGAACCGCTCGGGCCAGACCAGTATCGGTCCGTTGCTCGAGCCTCAACTGGCGGCCGCCGGCACATGTGGCTGCTCACCTATCGTCGAGTTGATTCACGAACCGATCGTCATCCCCAATCCCCGCCCAAGCCCCGGGCCGGGAGCATCGGAATCGCGTCCCTGCGAGTGTTTGCCGGCCGGCAGGGTGCCAGCCGGTGGCAACCCCACGTTTACCGAGCCACGCAGACGATAGCGCGGCCATCTAGGAGGGAACATGGCATTTCGACTGGAAGACCTGCGAGGGGAGTACCAGAAACTCTTCGATAGCTGCCAGATCGTTCCCGCCCGGCTGGCGGACGCCGATCGCGTCGTGCTCTCCATCAAGGCCAATCGCGCGTCTTATGACGCCGTATCCTTGACGACGGGAGTGCCGTGGTACTTCATCGGAGTGATTCACAGCCTGGAGAGCAACTTGAACTTCAAGAAGCATCTCCACAATGGCGATCCGCTCTCCGCGCGGACGGTGAACGTGCCGGCTGGCCGACCGGCCAAGGGCATGCCGCCCTTCACCTGGGAGGAAAGTGCCGTCGACGCGTTGCGTCATAAGGGCTTCCACAGGTGGACCGACTGGAGTCCCGCGGCGATGCTCTTCAAGCTGGAAGCGTACAATGGTGCTGGCTATCACAATAGGGGAATGCCGTCCCCGTACCTGTGGAGCTTCTCTCAGCACTGGACAAAGGGCAAATTCGTAAGGGACGGTGTCTTCGATCCGGAGGCCGGTTCCAAACAGTGCGGCGCCGGCGTCCTGCTTCGCAAGCTGGCTGACGCGGGCGACATCCCGGGTATGGCGAGGCCGGTGGACCTCGGCGCAGGGACACTCCCCGTGCGCGGCACGCTGCCCCTGGACAGCAGCCCAGCATCCGGGCCGCAGGCGCGGCACGTTGTCCTGAAACGGGGGACCACGGGCAAGGACGTGACACGCCTGCAGAAGCTGCTGGTCGAGGACTGGGGCTTCGAGATCGACGTGGACGGCAATTTCGGCCTCAAGACGCTGGCGGCCGTGAAGCAGTTCCAGGCCGGTCACCACGACCCTAGCGGGGCACATCTGGTGCCCGACGGAATCGTCGGAGAGCTCACCTGGCGAGCCCTCGAGGGCCGCAGAGCGCTGACGCCTCAACCGCCTCCGCCGGCGGCGCCCGTGCGCCGGGCGGGAATCAGCGGCCTGGCCATGAAGGCAGCTCTCACAGAGCTCGCGGCCGGCGCCGGCGAGGTCGGGGGCAACAACCGCGGCGAGTGGGTGCGCAAGTACTTGCGGCCTACCGGCCTACCGGAGGGGAACCCATGGTGCGCCGCCTTCGTGAGCTGGTGCTTTCTGCAGGCCGTTGGCGGTGAGACGACCGCGATGCCCTTCAGGTACTCCGCGGGCGCGCGCGATATCTTCCGCCAGGGCAAGTCCAAGGGGTGGGAGGTCGACTCCCCCGAGCCCGGCGACCTGATGGTCTTCTGGCGCGAGTCACTCTCGAGCGGCAAGGGACACATCGGGTTCGTCGAGGCGATCGGCAATGGATTCGTCCAGACGATCGAGGGGAACAAGGACCCGAGAGTCGGCCGGTTCCAGTACGTCCTGGGCCGCATCGAGAGGCTCGTCGGCTTCATCCGCGTTCCCTGAGCCTGCCGTCCGAAACCGGGCCCTGCCGCAATTGGGCCCCACTCGACTTGCCCCGATTTCCCAATTTCCGGGGGCCTTGGGGTAGAGTTGGGACCAAAGGCACCCATACAGAGGGCAACGAGCAAGGGGAGTGGTGATGGTCCCTTCCGCGTTACCGGTGTCGGCGGCTGCACCCGACCTGCAGCTGCCGGACTGGCAAGGCTACACGCTGGTCGGACTGACGACGGAGCCGAACACGGCCAACCTGGTGGCGGCCGCGCACCTGGGCGTGAAGCGGTACGTGGCGCTCGAGACGGCCGCGGCGATCCGCAGCGAGCTCTCGAGCGGGCTCCGGGCGGTGCTGGCGACGCCCGGGCGGCAAGTGGAGTGCCGCGAGCTGGCGATTCCGGCGGGCGCCGAACAGCGTGTCGGGGCACTCGAAGCCTTCCTTCGGGCGACGCTGGCCGACGGCCGGATGGGTGAGCCTGGCGCCGGAATCATCTGGGGGCTGGGTGGCTCGCGCGCTCAGCAGATTGCACTCTTCGAGATCTTCCGAATGCGCTCGACAGCCGGCGCGGCCGACTTCGCGCTCTACCCGGACACGCGTCGCAAGAAGCTGACCCTGATGCGGATGGCACCCGGCGGCGGCCTGCTGGAAGTCGAGCAGGAGATGAACGCGCGGCTGACAATTCAGGAGCTGGCGAGCTGTTTGGGTTACGACGTTGCGGACGCCCGGCCGCTGCCTGAGCCGCGCGCCCCCGAGCTCTACGAGCGGTTCCGTTCGGAGCCGGCGTATCGCAGGGAGTGGCTGACGCGCCGGCCGGTTTCGCACGCGGGACACCTGGCCTCGAAGGCCGCGCCGACCACGCACCTGTGGGACCTGGTGGGCGAGCTGAAGGGCTCGGCGCAGGTGATGGGCGCCATGCGAGAGCGCCTCAGGAACGAGCTCTCCAGCCGGCCGACGGCTCACAAGCGAGTGGCGGCGGCGCTGTCGGTGCTGCGCTCGAAGCTGGAAGCCGCATCGTGGGCGCTCAAGGGGGGCGGTGGGAAGGCGCGCAAGGCGCTCTCGGATGCACCGAAACTCTTCGAGGACATGGCGCGGACGCTGGAGCAGATCCCCGACATCGGGGGCGAGGCGCAGCGGGAGAACCTGGCACGGTCGCTGTTGAACGCCGCGTTTCACCCGAAGATCTGGGCCGAGGCGACGGGCTGGACGGGAACAGAATCCGCGGCCCAGGAGACGCCCCTGGGCAGCTTCGGCGGAGCGGGCGCCTTCTTCGAAGCGCTGGTGACGCACCGCGTCTGCGGCTGGCTCCGGAGCGCCGGGGCGAACGGGATCGTCGACGCGCGCTCGGACGTGCGGTTCTTGCGCAAGGGGCGGCCGGTGGCGCAGCACGACTTCCTGCTGGCGACCCGTGACGGCGTGCTGACCTCGCTCGACTGCAAGCTCTTCGAGCTCTCGGGCGAGGAGCTGGCGTCGCGGCTTCTGCGCTTGCGCTCGATCTCCGGACCAGCGGTAACCACCTTGCCAGTGCTGCCGTGGTTCCCGGGTGAAATGGACTCGGACGGCACATCGGAGCGTTTGAGGAGTTTGCCATTCGAGCTCTCGGCGCTCAAGCTCGGCTTCGCGGTCGTTTCATCGACCGACGCCGCCTTCTGGGCCCGCCGCGACCCGGCCGACGGACGCAAGATCGAGCGGCTTGCCCGCAAGGAGCCGGGCTGGCTCGCCTGCGAGACACTGGAGCACCTGCTCGAAAAGCTCGGCCGCCCCTGAGCGCACCTCGGGCGCTACTTCTCGGGGACGGGGCGCGGGTGCTGGCGGCTGGCCCGTATCTCGTCGAGCCGCTTGCGCTGCAGGAGCATGTCGCGATAGAGCTTCTGCGGCAGCGTCACGCGACCGGCCTGGACCTGCTTGTCCATCTGCTCGAGCAGGTCGCCGATCATATCGTCGGAGGCGGTCTTGAGGGTGCCCTTCGCGGCCGCCACCAGGGCGGTGACGGACTTGTGGCGCTGGAATTCGATTCGGTTCACGCAGGTCGCTCCAGGTTCCGGGCCGGTGCGGATCGGGCCCGAGGGTAACACGCGCCGCAGGGTCGATGCACGCAGCAGTGCCGGCCGCGGCAATGGGGTTGTCTTGCGGGCGCGAATGGATGATGATGCGCGCATGGGCTGGATTCTTGTCTTGATGGTCGTGGTGCCGGCGGTGGCATTCGGGGGGCTCGCCGTCTACGCGGCCAGTCGAGCGGCCGAGCGAAACCGGTTGATCAGCGGCAGCCCCCGCGCGGCCAAGCTGCTGGCCCGCGCGGAGCGGGCGCTGGGCGGGATCGAGCACTCGGCGGGACTCCGAGGGTTGCCTCCGACGACCTCGCGCGAGGTGGTTGCTCAGGCCCGGGAGCTGGTGGCCACGGCGCTGCCCGAGCTGCTGGCGCGTCACGGCCAGCTTCGCATGCGCGTCGAAGCCTACGAGCCCGGCGGCGACGCCGACCGCCAGCGCGCCCTGGAAGAGCTGGCCGGCAAGCTCGCCTCCACCGACCAGGCGCTCGAGACCCTCGTCGGCACACTCGAGACGCTCGACGCCCAGCTCGCTGGTGCCGAGGCGCTCCCGGGCGAACAGGCACTGGCCCGTTCCAAGGGGCTGGTCGATCGCCTGCATCTCATCGAAGAGAGCTGCCGCGAGCTCGAAGAGGAGAAGAAATGCCTGGACCCGTGAACACTGAAAGCACCGTCCTGCGCGAATTCGCCGAGGAACTTTCGCGCGGCCTGGGCGAGAACCTGGTGGCGCTCGTGCAGTACGGCCCGTCCTGCGGCAAGCTTGCCGGACCGGCCGAGTGGAAGGGGCCGGTCAATCTCCTGCTCCTCTGCCGCACCGTGAGCCGCGAGGTCACGGCCGCCGTGCGCACGCCGCTGGCCCGCGCGCGCAAGAAGCTGGATCTGGTGCCCGTCTTGTTCACCCGCGAGGAGTTCCTCTCTTCTCTAGACGTCTTCCCGGTCGAGGCCGGCGAAATCCGTCGCCAGTACCTCGTTCTCCTCGGCGAAGACGTCGTCGCCTCGGGGCATGTCACGATGCACCACCTGCGGCATCAGCTCGAGTTCGAGCTGCGCTCCAAGAAGCTGCTGCTGCTCTCCCAGTTGATGCGCGAGGACGAGACGGCCGCCGTGATCGGCCAGACGGTGATGGCGTTCCACGAATCGCTGCTGACGCTGAGCCGCTACTACCTGACCCTGAAGGGCAAGATGATTGTAAGTGACGGGCCGGCGCTGGCTGACATGCTGGCGATCGATCCCGGCATCCCCGCCGGCCTGCTGGCGAGGCTGGCCGAGATCGCCAGCGGGCAGCGTCGCGCCACGGCCGACGAGAAGCCGCGACTGGTCTGGGATTTCCTCCACGCCGTCGATCGGCTCACCGAGGCGACCGACAAGCTCGAAATGGCACCATGACCCGGAACGTCACCTCACTGCTCCTCGCCCTGCTGGTCCTGGCCAGCCCGCTCGCGGCCGGCTGGGAGACGCCTCGAAACCGAGGCTACGTGACGGATCTGACGGGGGCGATGCGGCCGGACACGCAGCGATGGCTTGCGGCCAATCTGGGCATGTTCGACCGCCGGGCAGGGGTCCAGATGGCGGTCCTGCTAGTCCCCGATCTGCAGGGCACGACCCCCGCCGACTACGCACAGCGAACCTTCGACGACTGGAAGATCGGCAGCCGCACGACCCGCAAGGGGCTGCTGCTCTTGGTGGCGACGGCGGACCGCAAGGTGCGGTTGCACGTCGGCTACGGGCTGGAGGGCGATCTGCCGGACGGCAAGGTCGGTGCGCTGCTGGACCAGCACCTGCTGCCGTTGCTCAAGGCGGGGGACATCGACGGCGCCGTGAAGTCCGGAGTGGCCGCGGTGATGCAAGCACTGGGAACGGCGGCGCAGGACTCGCCCGGCCTGGGGGCGTTCACGGGACGCCACCGCCGTCCCCCGTCGAGCGGGCCGACGACGGGCGCGCTGATCGTGATTCTCGTGCTGGGGGTGCTCTGTATCGTCAGTCCGTTCTGGCGAGACGTAATCCTGAACATGCTCATCTGGTCCGCGATCTCGGGCCGGCACTCCGGCGGTTCTTTCTCGGGAGGCTCCGGGTTCGGAGGCTTCGGAGGAGGCAGCTCCGGCGGTGGCGGCGCGGATCGCGGTTGGTAGGCGGGCGCCGGACGGCGCCCCAAGGAGGCAGTCATGAACAAAACTCTTCTCACGGTCGCAGGCCTGTTCCTGGGTGCGATGGCTCTCACGGGCCTCACTTTCATCTCGTACAACAACTCGTTCGTCCGGATGGACGAGGAGATCAAGGGCATGTGGGCGCAGGTGGAGAACCAGCTCAAGCGCCGCGCGGACCTGATCCCCAACCTGGTAGAGACGGCCAAGGGATTCGCCGGTCACGAGAAAGAAGTCTTCGGCCGGATTGCGGACGCGCGCAGCCGGGTAGTGGCCTCGAAAGACCTGAAGAGCCAGATCGAGAGCAACAACGAGCTCTCCGGCGCGCTGGCGGGCCTTCGGCTGATCGTCGAGAACTACCCCACGCTCAAGTCGGACGCCACCTTCACTCGACTGATGGACGAGCTAGCCGGCACCGAGAATCGCATCGCGGTGGAGCGCGGCCGCTATAACGAGTCGGTCAAGAGCTACAACGCCTCGTTGCGCCAGCTTCCCGGCAGCCTGATCGCCGGCATGATGGGGTTCCAGTCGGCGACTTACTTCGAGGTTTCCGTCGCGGACAAGGCCGCCCCGAAGGTGAGCTTCTAGCGAAGGCGCCGGCTCCGGGCTCGATCGACGCACTCAGGCTGCCGAGCGCGTCGTCTCGGGCCCGGAGGCCAGCAGCCGCTCGCGGCGCGTTCGGTCGTCGGCCAGCACGTCGCGCGTGAAGCGGATGAAGTGGTGGCCGACGATGGAGTTCATCAGGCCGGCCAAGTAACGTGAGCGGTGGCGCGTCACCAGCCGGTAGAGGAACCGCCACCAGTCGCGTCGGTAATCCGACAGTATCCCCTGCACGACCACGGCGACGGCAGTGACGAGCGCCACGCGCAGCGGACTGGCCAGCTTCCTGTGCAAGTTCGGATGGCCGGCACCGTCGAGCCGGGCGATCATCGCCAGCACGCGGTCGAAGTAGGTGGCGGGCGCGTAGACGGTTGCGAGGATGCTGCGGTAGCCGTGCATCAGCACGTCGGGGTCCATTCGTGTCACGAAGTTAGTGCGGCCGAACTGGTCGCCGACATGGAAGCCGAGCAACCGGCCTTCCTTCTCCAGGCGAGCCCAGAGCTGGGTGGACGGCGGGGCGGCGAGCACGCCGCTCATGGCCCACGGGATGGCGGCCTCGCGGATGAAGGCGATCTGGCGCTCGAAGATGTCGGGGCCGTCGGAGTCGAACCCGACGATGAACCCGGCCGTCACCTCGATGCCGTGGTCGAGGATGTCGTGCACGGCCTCGACCATGTCGCGGCGGGTGTTCTGCAGCTTCTGAGTTTCCTTCAGCCCTTCGAGCGAGGGTGTCTCGATTCCCAGGAAGACGCGCTTGAAGCCGGCGCGGCGCATCGCATCCAGCAGCGGCCCGTCCTCGGCCAGGTTGAGGGAGGCCTCCGTAATGAGATAGAACGGATGTTCTCGCTCCTCTGCCCACGGCACGAGGGCCTCGAGCAGCGCGCGCACCGCCTTCTTGTTGCCGATGAAGTTGTCGTCGACCAGGAACAGCGGGCCTCGGTATCCCAGGTCGTAAAGCGCCTGGAGCTCGGCCAGGGTCTGCGCGGTGGTCTTGGCGCGGGGGACGCGGCCGTAGAGGGCGATGATGTCGCAGAACTCGCAGTTGAAGGGGCAGCCGCGGGAGAACTGGACGTCCATCACGCCGTACGCGTTCAGCTTCAGCAGGTCGAAGCGCGGCAAGGGTGAATCGGTCACGGCGGGCTTCTCGGCGCTGCGATAGATGGGCTGCGGATCGCCGCGCTCCAGGTCGGCCAGGAACCTGGGGAGCGTGATCTCGGCCTCGTCGAGGACGGCGTAAGTCGGCTTGCCCGCCAGCCGCTCGGGCTGGCCGCTGCCGAGCGGACCTCCGACGACGGTGGGGCGCCCCAGGGCGGCACACCTGTCGAGCAGGGCGAAGAGCGAATCGGCCTGGCTCGTCATCCCGCCTGTGAAGACCATGTCGCTCCAGAGGATCTGCTCGTCGGAGAGCGGCTCGATGTTCATGTCGACCAGCCGCAGTTCCCAGTCCCGCGGCAGGAGCGCGGCGGCGGTGATAAGCCCGAGCGGCGGGTGCATCGCCTTCTTGCCGAAGAGCGGCAGCGAATACTGGAAGCCCCAGTAGGAGGTGGTATGGCCGGGATGGACCAGGAGGATCTTGCGTCTTTTCACAGCCGCATCCTGCACCTCTGTGCTCGCGAAGTCACGGCAAACCTGCGAGACGAGCGTCGGAAGCGTGGGCCTCGGCAGCTTCGGCGGCCCGCGAAGCGTTGCCGCAAAGGCCGCGCCTGGCCTGGGCTCGCCTAACCGGCCCCCGGCAGTGCGCGCCTGCCAACCTCCGGAGGCGCATCCGCAAGATCGCGATCCAGGACCTGGAGGTTCTTCAGTTCCGTGTCGCAGAAAGCGCCAAAATCCTGCTCGATCTGCTGCCGCATCTGGCGCATCGCCAGCGCGGAGACACCTCCGACGCCCGCGACGCCAAATCCCACGAGCGCCAGACTGCCCGTCGCCGCCAGCAGGCCCGCCACAGTAAACCCGCAGACTGTTCCCAGCAGCACGCCCACCAAGCGCGAGTGGCGCCGGGCCGCATCGCCCACGTCTACGCTCCACTCGACTCGGGTCTT
>JACQZN010000122.1 GCA_016213845.1 Candidatus Wallbacteria bacterium | reverse complement strand
GGGGCATGTACGCGTTTTCCAACTGGACGCAGGCCATAACCTGCTGGGCTCCGGTGCCGCCACCGGCGCCGCCCGATACGGGATCGCTGCTGGATCGGGCCGCCAACACGTGGCGGACGGCGGGTGCCGTCGGGCTTGCGAAGCGCTCGCTGGCGTTCGTGCGCCGCAAAGTGGCTCCTGCGCCGGCTCCGTATGACGTCTGGCGGCAGGCCAACGAGCCTGGGCCGCTCGAGCTGCGCGCGCTGGCCCACGCTGCCGGCAAGCTGCGGCGGCGGCCTGTCGTCAGCCTCCTGGTGCCTGTCTACCAGCCCGACGCACGCTGGCTTGCGCGGGCGGTCCAGTCCGTTCGTGCACAGATTTACGACAACTGGGAGCTTTGTCTGGCCCTCGACGGGCCGCAGGCACCCTGGGTTGCCCGATCGCTTGGACACTGGGCCCAGCTGGACAGTCGCATCTGCATCACCTCTTCGGAGCGGCACCTCGGCATCGCGGGTGCCACTTCGGCCGCGCTCTCCATCGCCACGGGCAGCTACGTCGGCTTGCTCGACCAGGACGATGAGCTCTCTCCCGAAGCCCTCTACCGCGTCGTCGAGCAGCTCCAGGCCGAGCAGGCCGACCTCGTCTATTCCGACGAAGACAAGCTCACAGAGGACGGCCGCCGGGTCGACCCGTACTTCAAGCCGGACTGGTCGCCTCACCTGCTCCAGTCGCAGATGTACACGTCGCACCTCTCGGTCTACCGCCGAGAGCGCGTGCACCAAGCTGGCGGATTCCGCTCCGGATTCGACGGAAGTCAGGACTACGACCTGGCCCTGCGCGTGACGGAAGACGCCGATCGGGTCGTCCACATCCCGCGCATCCTCTACCACTGGCGCCAGACCCCCGGGTCGGCGGCGCTCGACCCCTGCGCCAAGCAGTACGCCGTCGACAGCGCCGTCCGGGCGCTCGACTCGGCCATGGAGCGGCGGCGCGTCGCCGGAACGGCGCTGCGGGGAACGCTCCCCGGCACCTACAGGTGGGTGCGGGAGCTGGGTCAGCTGCCGCTGGTCAGCGTCCTCATCCCCACTCGGGATCGTCTGGAGCTGCTGCGGCCCTGCGTCGACTCGCTGCTGACCATCACCGACTACCCGGCCCTCGAGGTGCTCGTCATCGACCACGACTCGACGGAGCCTTCCACTCTTCGATATCTGTCCGAGCTCGAGGCCGATTCCCGCGTCCGCGTCCTCCGCTACTCCGGCCGATTCAATTTCTCGGCAATGAACAACATGGCCGCGCGCGCCGCCCGGGGCCAGCAGCTGCTCTTCATGAACAACGACGCCGCGGTCCTCTCACCCGATTGGCTGCGCGAGATGGTCGCGCTCGCGAAGGACCCCGCCGTCGGCGCCGTCGGGGCAAAGCTCCTCTATCCCGACGGCCGCTTGCAACACGCCGGTGTCATCCTGGGTGTCGGCGGAGTCGCAGCAAACGCATTCGGACACGTGCCGTCCGAATGGCCCGGCTATTTTGGCGCTCCGCACGTCACGCGCAACTACAGCGCCGTCACGGCGGCCTGTCTGCTGACGCCCGCGGAGCTCTTCCGCTCGGTCGGCGGCTTCGACGAGGACGCCCTGCCCGTCGCGTTCAATGACGTCGACTACTGTCTGCGACTCCGCAAGGCCGGCAAGCTCGTCGTCTACTGCCCGGAGGCCGTTCTGACCCACCGGGAGTCGGCCACGCGCGGCCACGACCTCGACCCAGCCGAGGTCACGACGATGCGCGTTCGCTGGAAGGACTGGATCGAGGACGACCCGTTCTACAGCCCGCATCTGTGCCGCGAACGCTCCGACTTCTGGATCAGGCTCTGACGGTTGCCGATGCCTAGTGGGATGCTTTCGCCTGCCGCATCCAGCTCCGCATCGGCCCGATCTCCGGGCCGCCGCCGCCACCTGCTGGCAGCGCTGGTGCGCCGCGACCTGGCGCTCCGCTACAAGGGCTCCCTGCTGGGCGCGTCCTGGAGCCTCCTGCAGCCTGCGGCGCTCGTCGCCGTCTACTCGCTGCTCTTCGCGGGCATCCTGAGGGCCTCGGCGCCGGGATATCCGGTCTTTCTGCTCTCGGGGCTCCTGCCCTGGCTCTGGTTCTCCGGCGCCGTCGGCTCGGGGCTTGGTTGCTTCCTCGGCAACGCGGGACTGATCCGGACGGCGAGCTTCCCGCGGGCCCTCCTGCCCGCCAGTGTCGTCGCCAGCCATGGTGTCCACTTCGCCGCGACGCTGGCGCTGGTGTTGCCGCTGGCCGCCTGGCACCACGGCCGACTTCCGGCCGCGCTGCTGGCAGTGCCCTTGCTTGGACTGCTGCTCGCCTCGTTCGCATTCGGGCTGGTGCTGCTCTTCGGCGCCCTCAACGTCTTCGTGCGGGATGTGGGCCAGGCCGCCACCGCCGTACTGCGCCTCTGGTTCTTTCTCACACCCATCGCCTACCCGGCCTCCGCCGTCCCGGACGCCTACCGCTGGGTCCTGGCTGCCAACCCGATGGCCCCCATCGTCGTCGCTTTCCAGGACGCGCTCTACCTCGGCGCCTGGCCCGACCTGGCCTCCCTGGCGCCCGCCGCCCTCTTCAGCTCCGCGCTTCTCGCCCTGGGCTGGACGGTCTTCTCCGCCCTCGAGGGCCGCTTCGTCGAGGAGCTCTGACGAGAATCGGGTCAACTCGACTTGCCCCGATTAAGAATCGGGGCAAGTCGAGTTGACCCGATTTGGACCGCGCTCCAGCGGGCGGGCGGGGAGCAGACTCCCCGGTCGCCGGGGGGGCCGTCGACGCGGAAGCTGGCGGCTCCGAGCTTGAAGTCGGTGACCTGGCCGCTCGAAGCGGCGGTGGATACGTTGACGAAGTAGTTGCCTGGCGCTAGCGACAGTCGCTGGAGCTCGAGCCGGACTGTCTGCGTGGCGCTGGCGTCGTCCGGAAGCACGAAGCCGTCCTCAGCGCTGTTGGCGCCGAAGCAGAAGAGCCCGTCGTCCCTGAAGATGCCGATACCGACGGCGGCGCCTGGACCGGCGCTCGCGCCCGAGAGCTCGACCTCGATCACCATCGGATCGCCGGCCGAAAGGGTTCCGCGTGTGGCGCTGGCCGGCAGCTCGAGACGCACGGCCGCCACGGACCAGGCCGCGCGGCCGGGTGCCAGGCTGCCCTCGGCACGCCCTGCGGCGGCCTCGAGCTGGCGGCTCACCTCGAGCTGGTAGGCGCTGGCCACACCGTGCGGGTCGCCCAGCATGCGGACGGCGCCGTCCTGGAGCCAGAGAGCCCGGTCGCAGTAGCGGTGCACGTCGTAGAGGCCGTGGCTCACCAGAACGAGCGTGACGCCCGAGCGGCGCAGCCGGGCCAGCCGCTCGCGGCACCGCGCCTGGAAGACGGCGTCACCGACCGAGAGCACCTCGTCCACGAGCAGGACGTCGCATCCGGCCGTCAGGGCTATCGAAAAGGCCAGCCGCAGCTGCATGCCCGCGGAGTAGAAACGCACCGGGGTATCCATCCAGGCCGCGAGGCCGGAAAGCTCCTCGACGGCGGCTACCAGCTGCTCGGCGGCCTGGCGCGACAGGCCGCGGACGCACCCGCCCCAGGCAACGTTTTCGCGGCCCGTGAAGTCGAGCTCCAGTCCCGCCCCCAGGTCCGACATCAGGGCGACGCGTCCGGTCACTTTCGCCGTGCCGCGGGTCGGCGCAAGGATGCCCGCCATCACTCGAAGGAGCGTGCTCTTACCCGAGCCGTTCGACCCGATGACTCCCAGGGCCTCTCCGCGGCCCACCGAGAGCGTGACATCGGCAATCGCCGGGCGGCCTTCCAACCTCTCGGACGGGAAGAGCCGCTCCCGCAGGCTCCGGATGAGACCTCCGCCAGCGCGGGCGGGGAAGCGCTGGGTGACGCCCTTGAGCTCGATGGCCGCGTCGCCGGACACGTTCAGTCCTCCCCGCGGTGACGCGCAGAAGCCGATAGCCCCACCGCTCGCGCAGCGCGGGACAGCGCCCGGCGCGCCAGTCCCCTGCTACCCTCGGTCGCCAGCACATTTCGGGCGCGTGCCAGTCGAGCCGAGTGAAACGGCGAGTGGGGCAGGAACTCCTTGAGATAGTCGACGTAGCGAAGGGGCGAGCCGCGGTTTCGCGTGGTGTACGGGTCGGTCAGGAATCGGGCCAGCGGCGCCACGAGATCGGGCCAGGCGTAACGACCTGCCAGCGTCCGTGCGGCGGCGGATTGCCGACGTCGGAGCTCGCAATCGTCGAGCAGCGCCGACAGCGCAACCCGCACTGCCGCCGCGTCGCCGGGTGCCACGCCCAAGGCCGCTCCCGCAGCCACCATCTCGTCTCCGAGCGCGTCGCCTGTGCTGACCACCGACGGCGTGCCCAGCCAGAGATGGTCGAGCAACCTCGTTCTCCAGGCAAACCTGGCCTCCAGGTGCGCTCCGTGGAGGCTGACGCCGGCAGTCGCGTTGGCAAGCCAGGCGTGGCGCTGGGCCAGCGGCGTCCACTCCTCGAAGTAGACCTGGCCTTCGAGCAGGCCCAGGCCGGCCGCCAGCTCACGAGCGCGCGCGGCGGCGCCCATCGGCGGCACCTCCGGGTTGGGATGGCGAGTGCCCAGGAAGACCAGCGCCGCGTCCGGCCGGGAGGCGGCCAAAGGAGCAAAAGCTCTCAAAAGAGTTTCCGCATCCATCCAGTCCCAGATGCCGCCGCTCCAGATGAACGGCCTGCGTCCATTCGCATAGGCAGGGTGCGCGGGCGCCGGAGCGAGGTCAGGGGGCGGCGCGCTGGGCACGCCCGTCGGGAGCGTGTCGATCAAGCCGCGGAACGAGGGGCCCAGCGCGTGGCCTTTCGGATCGACCCGTCCGAGCGCCGCCAGCATTCCCAGCCAGAAGTCCCGCGCGCGCTCGTGCGCCGCCAGGAAGAAGTCCGCGTGCAGGAGCAACTCGATGGCGAATCCCAGGCAGAGCTCGTGCCTTTCCTGGCGGCTTCTCGCGGCGGCCCCCGTCACACCGATCTCCAGATTGGCCAGCGGTGCCGGATCGTAGAGGTCCCCGACGATCGGCACCGTCAGCTCGCGCAGCCACGCCAGCTTCCGGAAGGCGTACCCCTGCACCAGCACGGCCCCGGCGCGTCGAGCCAACCCTTCCAGCCCCGGATCATCCAGCGAGGTCAGTTGCAATCCGGGCGCTGTGTCCGCTTCTGGCCGGCCCGCCACGGCCAGGACCACCTCGTGTTCCAGCGCCAGCGCGCGCGCCAGCTCCATGTGGCGCATCGCCGTGCCCGCCATCAGCGGACCGACGCGATCCGGGCAAAGGATCAGGAGGCGCGTCACGACGCCCGGGCCATCTTTCGCCCCAGCACCCAGATCGCCTCGCCGAGCCCCAGGCGCTCCAGGGGGCGGCGCCACCTCGGCCGGCCTCCCAGTCCGGGAAGGCCGCGCGTCGTGGCCTCGAGGAGCTCGAGCCCCAGCGTCTCGAGCAGACGCGCCAGCAGACATGGACGAAAGTAGTGCAAGTGCCCCGACGGCACCACGGCGTCCCAGCGTCCCCCCAGCAGTCGGCGCGAGAGGGAGTCCCAATTTGGAGTCAGAATAGCCACCAGGCCCCCCGGCGCCAGCGACTCCACCGCCGCCCGCAGACATTCGACCGGCCGGACGACGTGCTCCAGGACGTCCAGCATCGTCACGCAGTCGTAGGCGCCCGGCGTCCACGGGAGCTGCTCGAAGAAGCCGGGCAGCAGCCGCACGCCGTAGCGCTCGAACCCGAACCGCCTCGCCGGCTCCGAGGGCTCCACGCCCGTCGCCTGCCAGCCACGATCGGTCGCAAGGCTGGCAAGGAGGCCCGTCGCAGCGCCCACGTCCAGCAACCGCCCTCTGCCAGGTGTATGGCGCTCGATCTCGTCCAGGAACCCCTCCATCACCCGGCGCCGACCCACCTCGTGGGGAAGGTAGAGCCGCACCAGGTACTCCGCAGCCAGCCCTGAATCTGCGTAGCTTTGGGCGATCCACACGTCGTCATGCCGGGGCGAAACGAACATGTGTCCGCACCCCCCGCAGCGCGCGATTCGCCCGGGCTCTTCGGGTCCACGGACAGCCTTGAGCAGCGCCGTCACCCCGGGCCCCTGGCCGCACACGGCGCAGTCGACGTCTACCAAGGCCGGGCTGCTCATGGCAGAAGCATCGATCAGGGCCGGGTCATCCGCTCGATCGCGGCTTCGTCCAGGTAGTAGCCCTTCTGCTGCACGCGCCGATCGGGGTCATAGGGTAGCTGCCGCACGAGCATGCCTGCCTCCCTCGCGCCAGCGATGTCCCGGGCGTCCGTCGCCTGGTAGAGGGCCTTCGCGCCGTGGCGCGCGGCCAGGGCCACCGCCTGCCTGTAGAGGAAGAGCTGATCGGATGAGCGGGCGGGGCCGTCCATCGGCTTGCGGTTACGCTGAAAGAACGGCACGAAGATCGACCCGCTGGGGAAGAGCGAAAAATCCACCGACGGGTACTGGGGGTCGTTCCAGCGGGGCTTTCGGCGAGGTTCGTCGCCCGGGCCGCGTCCCTCGAAGTAGTCCCGAACCAGCTCGAGCTTGGCCGCGGTGAGGGAGGCGGCCAGCTCTTCCTTGCGCGCCGGGTTCGATTCCGAGAGCCACGCATTGGCTTTCTCGAGCTGCGGATCTCCCCAGTCAGCGGGGAGGTTCATGACCAGCCCAATCGAGTAGCCGCTCGCGCGCAGGCGGGTCAGGTAGGCGTGCGCGTCGGTCACCTTCCCGTCATTGGCCAGGTAGCGAATCCACGCGAGCGAGACGATGTCGCCGCTGGCCGGGTCTTTCGGTGTCGACACGAGACTGTTCTCTCCCAGGTCGAAGAAGACCCACGGCTTGGGCCGACTCGTATCCGCAGCCTGCACCCTGGGCCAGGCTCCGAGCAGCTGCGCGCCAAGTGCGAGTAGCGCGAAGAGGAGCATTCCGAGGCGTCCTGGACCCTTGCATGTAGTCATTGTCAGCATCCCCGCCATGTTACAAGCGAAGTCAGTCCCGCGCACGGCTTCTGACGTTTCGGCCGGCGGCCTGCTGCAGGACGGCCGCTCCCGGAACTCGAATGGGAGGCCTCTGGCGTATACTCTCGGAGCTCCCTCGTCATCGCGGTTACCGGCCAGCTGGCCGAAAGGACGCCAACCATGAACTTCCTGCCGCTGAGGGTTGCCGCCATGACAGTTGCAATCCTGACTGGCCTGCTGGGGCCCGGCCCCGCGAAAGGAGCCGATCAAGCCGAAGCCATGAAGACCGCCATCGCCCATCTCGACGAGGTCGTCCAGAAGCTGCTGTCCGATCCGAACCTCGGAACGATCGTCGCGGGTTTCAAGCAGATGTATGCCGGCTCGCCCCTGTTGCTGGCGATTCGGCTCCAGAGAGTGGACGTCGCCTCGGAGCTGCTGGCGGCCGGGGCGAACGTGAAGGAGCCTCTGAACGAAGAGCTGCCCCTGACGGCCGCGGTCATCAACTGCGGCCAGGAGATGGTCTCGTTGCTGCTCGATAGCGGAGCCGACCCCAATCAACTCGCGGCGCCCGACGACTTCCCGGCCCTCTTCCACTCCGTGCTCATGCAGAAACTGGAGCTGACAAAGCTGCTGATCTCCCGGGGGGCCAAGGTCAAACAGGCCGGGCCAAACGGGAGGACCCCGCTCCATGTGGTGGGCGCCATGACCGATGACGAGGCCACTGCGAAGTTCCTCATCGAGAAGGGAGCCGACCCGCTAGCGAAGGACAAAGAGGGCAAGACTGCCTTCGATCTGGCCGTCGCAGCCAAGCACGACAAGGTCGCCAAGGTCCTCCAACCCCAGAAGTGACCGGGCGGAATCCAACGGCTCGCCGGACTATACTGGTTTCGTGACGGCTCCGGACAGCCGGCGGCCCTTCGACCGCCCGAACCTCCGGCGTGCAGGCCCATGGCTAGCGCTGGCCGCGGCGCTGCTCGTCCCCGCGACGGTGCTCGCCTTCTCGGGCGACGGCGCCAAGCTCTTCCAGCAAGCCAAGGAGGAGCTGAGGACGGCCGCGCGCGCCAAGGGCGGCATGCAGGAGGACGGCGACGCCGTCGACCACTACGAGCGCGCCGCCGACTTGCTGAAGGACGCGCTGGCTCAGGCGACGAGCCCGCGGGAGACGCAGGCCGTGAAGCGTGCGCTCGTCAGCGCCTACAACGACATGGCGATCGAGCTCCACTCCCGTCGCGAGCTCACGCGCGCTGTCGATTCAGCCCGAAGCGCCATCGAGCACTCCGAGGACGGCTCGGCCGTACTCGAGTCGAACATCGGCACGATGTACTTCGAGGCCGGCGACTACTACAACGCCGCCGCTTCTTGGGAACGCGCCAAGGAGCTGGCCGGCAACGCGCCGCTCAAGCAGAGCATCAGCCGCAACCTGATCACCGCCTACATCAAGGACGGCCAGTCGCGTGACCGAGGCTCTCTCGGACTGGCCGTCCGGGAGATCGAGGACGTCCTCTCCGGGTCCCCCGAGGACAAGGAGATGCTCCTGCTCCTGGGCCGCACTCACCAGCTCGAGGGCGAGTCCGCGAAGGCGCTCGACGCCTGGGAGCGCGCGCGGAGGCTCGGAGGTCTGCCCGAGGATGCCGAGCGCGCCTACCAGCAGTTGAAGGCGGCGGTCGCCGTCAAGCGCGGGTTCTCGCGAGAGGAGAGCCGGCACTTCAACATAGATTTCAACGACCGCTCCCACGCCTCGCTCGCCGGCCGACTGCTGGCCTACTTCGACGAGGCGCACGAGGAGCTGACCCGCATGCTCGGTCTCTCGACCGGCGACGTGAACAAGGTGACCATCACGGTCTATACGAACCGCCAGTTCGATCGGGCCGTGCGAATCGCCTGGGCAGGGGGCATCCAGCAGGCCAACCGCGTCGACCTGCGCGTCAATCCGAAGTGGAACGACAAGGACTACGAGGACACGGTCCGCCACGAGTACTGCCACTACCTGGTGGCGCTCAAGTCGCTCAACAAGCACGTGCCCGCCTGGTTGCAGGAGGGGTTCGCGATGCACCAGGAGCGAGCCCTGGACCGCTCGTTCTGGCATACGCGCTTGATGCGCGGCCGGGCGAAGGGGCTCTTCATGCCACTCTCGGAGCTGGAGAACAGCTTCTCGTCTCTTCCGTCGGAGAAGGTATCGCTGGCCTACGCCCAGTCCCACGACTTCGTCGCCTACCTGCTGGAGCGTTCCGGTGTGAACGCCATCGCCAAGCTGCTGGACGCCATCGGCGAGGGCTCAAAACTGGAAAGCTCCTTCGAGTCCTGTTTTGCAATCTCGTTGGCCGATTCCGAGCGAGCCTGGCTGGCCACCGTGGACGAGCGGCTCGAAGCGGCGCTGGCCGCCGCCCGAGCGCTGGCGCTCAAGGGCCTCCGCGCTGCACCCTCCGCCGTTACGGCCACGTCCGGCGCGCCTGCCTCGCGCCCCGTCTCGAGCCCCGCCCGGACGCCAACCTCGCGGTAGCGCCCGGAGATTTCAGCCGATTTCAGCTCCGTTTCAGCAACTCGTCGGCTAGATTCGCAGCCGTCCGGTAAGCCGCCCTCATCCGAGGCGCGGCGAGCCCAACCCAGGCGCAGGATCGACGGACGAAAGAAACCCCGGAGGGGCCAAAGGAACCCTCCGGGATGCCGGAGGCGTGGCAGAGAGGTCTAATGCACCCGGTTGTCACCCGGGCAAAGGCTACCCAGAGTGGTCTTTCGTGGGTTCGAATCCCACCGCCTCCAGCTACCCGATCCTACCCCCACCGCCTGGCCGGTCGCAAGCGCATCCGGACGGAGTCTCTTCAGCAAGAAGAAACCCCGGAGGGCCCAAGGAACCCTCCGGGACACCGGAGGCGTGGCAGAGCGGTCTAATGCACCCGGTTGTCACCCGGGCAAAGGCTACCTCGCGTGGTCTTTCGTGGGTTCGAATCCCACCGCCTCCAGCTACCCGATCCTACCCCCACCGCGGGGCCGGTCGCAAGTCGATCGGCCGGCTGCCGAGCAGCCGGTGTTGCTACGTTCGCACTTCGGCCGGAGCGTGCGACGCGGGGGCGGGCGTGACGGGATCATAGGTGGAGAAGAGCCGGCCCCAGGGGCTGGTCGCCAACCAGTTCTCGAAGATCTTGCTGTCCTTCACCGGCCACCGGAACCAGTCGTGGTAGGCCTCGCTGCCGAATACGAACAGGTGCACGAGCGGCGTGTGGAAGAACAGCTTCTGCGCCCACTTGAGCGGCCCGAACCACATCACGTCACCGACCATGCTCGCCAGATTGTCGCCGACCTCGAAGTGCCAATTCTCCTTCGACACGTCCTCGCCGATCAGCTCGATGTCTGCCGGGTTGCCGACACCAAGCCCCTCGTCATGGGCGATGCGGATGAACGGAAGCTGCATCGGGTCGAAGCCCATCATCTTGGCTGCGACGGCATCGATCGCCACCTGGTCGCCGCTGGCCAGCATCAGATCCTTGCGGACCGGCCGCATCGTGCGCGGGCCGGGGCCGTCCCCGCAGGTCGTCCCATCCATCACGGCGAAAAGTCCTGTGTGAATCTCCTTCTGCACATGCAGCAGATCCACCAGCGTCTCGTGAATCCAGGAGTGCGTGTAATGGCGGTGCGTCGCCAGCAACCCGCCGAATGCGTTCTTCATCGCGCCGGTCGTGGTCGTGTAGATGTGGCACTTCACCGTCGGCAGGTGGACGATGTTCTTGCCGAAGAAGTAGTCCGGGATGTGGATTCCGTGCGGGAAGATCCGGTCCAGCACGCGCATCTTCGCCTTCGGCTTGAACGGCACCCAGGTCATGTCCTGCGGCTTGAAGTTGTAGAGGACCGGGATCTTGTACTTGCCGAAGATCGGCAGGTACTTGTTCAGATCCTCGCCCTTGAACGCGTTGGTCACGACCGTCTTGTTCTGGACGCAGACCTGGTCGGTGTACCCGCGGTTCTTGAGGGCCTGCACGGTCCCCTCGAGCTGCCAGGGTGTGGTGTTGGCACCGGGGAAGGGAAAGTGCCAGGAGATGTTGTCCTTCAGGATCGTCGTCTTTCCCGGCGCGAGGTGCTTCTCGACCTCGGCCAACCCGCAGAGGCGGTCGACGTCCTGGAGGACGGTTTCGGGTGTGCAGCGGACTACGGAAACTCGAGCTTTCATCGCCCGCAATATACCACCCGTCTCTCCCCACGGCAGCGGCGAGCCGGCCGCCCCTTCAGCCGCCGATCTGCCACCCGGGCCGGAAGTGGCTCCACCCGAAGTCCAGCCAGACCGTGCCGTCGCGCTCGAGGACAGCCGTGGCGTGCTTGCGTGCCATCGCCGCGATGACGCCCAGGCCCGTCTTCTTGACCAGCGCCGGGCCGCCGACCCGGATCTGCGGCGCAAACGTCTCGTCCCCCGGCTCGCCCACCTGGCGCAGGATCAGGACCATGAGGCGGCTCGTGATTGGAAACAGGCAGAGCATCGGCCCCTGCACGTCGTCCATCCCTTTCACTATCGATGCTTCGGTGGGATAGGGCGGCCCCGCGCCCTTCCAGACGGCTGCCAGCAGCCGCTCGAACTCGCCGGTCAGCTCGGGGGTCTCCGCATCGTGGAAGATCGTCACCACTCCGTAGTGGTGGTCGCCCTCGGTAAGCCCCAGGAACACGGGACGCGCCGCCAACCGCGCCAGCTCCCAGCTCCCGACCATCCCCATGTCGACCTTGTCCGCCGGGTCGCCCGCCAGCTCCAGTCCCAGCCCGGGCGCGATTAGCCTGACCCGCTCGCACAGGTCGCGCAGGTTGTGGTCGGGATACCAGAATTGGAGGGAAAGCACGGGCGGAGTGAGAGCGCGAAAGACTCGCGCGGACCGCAACCGGGCAGCAGCCGGGGACCGCGCCGTCGAGCCTCGGGAGGGCGGGCTCAGGCCCGACCGTTCTCGATGACTTCCTGCGCCTTTTCGAAGGAGATGTTCCGGGCGTACGAGAGCTCGCCCATGATCATCTTCTCGGCCCGCTCCATCAGGAACTTCTCCTTGAGGCCCAGGTCCCGCTCTCGCGAGCGCTCGTAGAGCGTCTTGTAGACCTTGGCGACCTCGAGGATGTTTCCACTCTGCACCTTGTCCAGGTACTCCTTGTGGCGCCGGTGGAAGCTCTCATCCTCGAGGATTTCGAAGTAGTTGCCGTGACGGTCGCGCAAGATCTTGAGCATCTGGTCGATGATCTCCTCGCTGGCGACCTTTCGCAGGCCCAAGGTGTCTGCATTGGCTACCGGAACCATCACCCGGTCCAGCTCGTTGAGCGGCGTCTCGATCACGTAGTACTGCGTCTCATGGCCCAGGACGCGCTGGATCGTGATCTCGCGAACGACGCCCACCCCGTGGGCTGGATGGACGACCTTTTCGCCGACACGGAATGCCATCGAAGACTCCTTGCACTTGCCCGCGCCCCTGAGCCATGCGGCCACGGGCAGAAAGTTCCCGCATTGTAGCACGAATCGAGAGGTTCGGTCAACTCGATGGGCCGCCATGCAGTCTGCCGCCGAGGGTCGCGGTCGTACATACCAAGTTACTTCAGTTATCGGCATTCGGCCCCGTCGTGTGCTGCGATTGGACCCCGGACTCGGCCCCGGTTCCTCCGAGCGCGCGCGCAAGCCGCGTCGCCAGCTCCCGCTCCAGCTCCGGGTCGCCCAGCTCCCGTTCGATCGCCTTCGCCCATCCCGGCCCCGAGTATCCCCGGGCCCGCGCAACCTCTCGTACTTCCCGCCCGCTGGCTCCGGCCTCGACCAGGACCTCCAGCACGTCCTCCCGCCCAGGCGCGGAGATCGACGCCCGCCATCCGCCCGTCGCCACGATCACCAGCGCGAGTAAGCCCAGCGTCCACTTCCAGGCCCTCTCTTCGCGCTCGCTCACGATGCCTGCAGTATAATCGCCGCGTCATGCGCGTCGCGTCACGAACGGGTCCCAGGCCAGGCGGAAGGGTCCGCGAAGTCGCCCCGGGCAGCCTTGCCGAGATGGCCGGCGTCGAGCCCGGTGACGAGATCGTCGCCATCAACGGCGTCAGCGTCACCGACGTCCTCGATTTCCGCTTCGAGGAATCCACCGAGGAGTGCGCCCTCGACTTCCGCAAACCGGACGGCACGCTCGTGGCCGTCTCGCTCGAGAAGGACCCCGAGGACGTCCTCGGCATCGAGTTCGCCGACGATCTCTTCGACGGCATCCGCACATGCAAGAACAACTGCCCGTTCTGCTTCGTCTACCAGAACCCGCGGCGGATGCGGCGAACCGTCTACATCAAGGACGAGGACTATCGCTACTCCTTCCTCCACGGCAACTACATGACGCTCTCGAACCTCTCCGACGAGGACTGGGGCAAGATCTTCCGGATGCGCCTGAGCCCGCTCTACGTCTCCATCCACGCCACCGAGCCCGCGCTCCGGACCCGGCTCCTCGGTACCAAGGAGCCGCGCCCTATCCTCGAAATGCTCCAGCGCCTGGTCGGCGGAGGCATCGAGTTCTACGGCCAGATCGTCAGCATCCCCGGATGGAATGACGGCCCCGAGCTGGATCGGACGCTCGCGGACCTTCTGCCTCTCTATCCGCACTTCCGCGGGCTGGCCATCGTGCCCGTAGGCCTCACCACCCACCGCGCCAAGCTCGTCGAGCTGCCGTCCTACACCGGCGAATCCGCCCTGGCGATGATCGAGCACGGCGAGCGCATCGGCCGTCAAATGAAACGCAAGTATGGCCGCCGCATCGCCTATCTCGCCGACGAGTTCTACCTGGCGGCCGGCCTTCCCGTGCCACCGATGAGCTACTACGACGGCTACGTCCTGCGCGAGGACGGCGTCGGAATGATCCGCAAGTTCACGGTCGACTTCCGGCGAGCCTTCCCTCGCTACGCGCGAAGACGTCTCCAGAAGCCGCCCGTTCGCACCGTCATCGCTACCGGCCGGGCTGCGCGCCCCATGTTCGCGGAGGTCGTGGAACCCGCTCTCCGGCAGAGGCCAGACCTGGACGTCCGGATCGTCGACGTCGAGAACCTCTTCTACGGGAACACCATCACGGTCGCCGGGCTTCTCTCGGCCACCGACTATCTCGCCGCCTTCCGGGGCAAGCTCGACGCCGACAGGCTCATCATCCCGGCGCACTCCCTGCGCTCCGACGGTGCCTGCTTCCTGGACGACGTCACCCCCGAGGCGCTGGCCGATGAGCTCGGCGCCGAGGTCGTTCCCATCCCCGACAGCGCCGAGGAGCTGCTCCGGGAGCTGTGGGGCTACCCGCGCAAGCATGTCTTCGACACCCAGACGTCGACGGCCGAGGTTGCGATCTACGGGAGCTGAGGAGCGCGCGATGACCCATGCCCGGTCCGATTCCCACCTGGCCTCGGTTCGCGGCGTCGACTGCGACGGCGAGGGCTGGGAGCTGGCCGCCGACCTCTCCGCCGGGCCGGAGCTGCTCGTCTTCTATCGCGGGAGCTGGTGCTTCCTGAGCCGCAGGGCGCTCGCGGCCTTGCGCGAGGAGGAGCCGCTCTTCACGCGCCAGGGTTGCCAGGTCGTGCTGGTGAGCGTCGAACCGACTGAAAAGATGATCGAGCTCCGCCGGCGCCTGAAACTCAAGTTTCGCATCGTCGCCGACGACGACCTCGCCATCGCCGGCGCGTTCGCCCTGCCGATCGAGCGCCGATTCGGCTGCCCGTTTCCCGCCGCGATCCTCATCTCCCCCGGCGGCCAGGTGCTCTTCCGTCATGTCGGTCGTACCGGCCGTGACTGGCCCGACTGGCGCCAGGTCGCCGCCAAGCTCCCCTCGGAGCCCAGAGTCCCCACGGGCGCTGCCTGACCCCCCGGCTGCGGGCCTACTGCGCCAGCTGGTGACGCGCCACTGGGTTCTCCGGATCGAGCACCAGCACTTCGCGGAACACGCCTCTGGCCGCGTCCCGCGAGCCGCGCGCTACATGCACCAGCCCGAGCTCCGTCAGGTACTTCACGTCGGTCGGATAGAGCTGCAGCATCGCCACCAGCACCTGCTCGGCCTGATCCAGCTTCGACTGCATCCGAAGTGCGAACGCCAGTCGCAGGTTGCCCGTGTAGTTGGCCGGATCGATCGCCAGCACCTGCCTGGTGAAGACCTCCACGTCCTTGTACAGCTCCCGAGCCATCAGGGGTAGGGTGTAGCCCAGCTTCGCGTCGAGCGAGTACGGAGCGACCTTCATCGCGGTCTCGTAGTGCTTCTGAGCGTTCGTGAACTTTCCGGCCAGGTAGTAGAGCCAGCCGAGCCGCAGGTTGACCGTGTAGCCCTCCGGGTAGGCTTGCGAGACTGGCAAGAGCGTCTTGATGGCTTCGTCGTAGTCCTGAGTCTTCTCGTAGCGGTAGGAGCGATGGTAGCTGTCCCGGATGTCGGTCTCCGCAAGCTCTCCCTTGCCCTTGCCCCCGCTTCCCGCCAGCGCGGCCGACCCCAGCCCGGCTGCCAGCGCCAGCGCCAGCACGAGGGCGCCGCCCACCCTGGCGGCCCTCCGACCGCGGGTTTCGAAGCTCCCTTTCGGTGTCTGGATTGCTTGATCTCGCATTGAGTGCCTCCGCCCGCCCAGGGTTCAGAACGTGTGGCCTACCGAGGCCGTCCAGCTCTGCGCCGACGATCGGTTCGTGGCGCCGGCTTCACGATAGATCTCCTGCGCGGTCCGGACGGTGGCCGTCGTGTCTCCTCCAAGCCGGTAGCGCGACTCGAAGCTGTACCCGCCTTCGTGGCGCTCCGGCAGGTTGAAGACCGTGAAGCCGTCGTCGCGCACGGCCAGTCCCTGATTGCCCGCCCAGCCCGAGGCTGTCAAGGTCCAGCGGCGCCAGGTGTAGATGAGCCGCTCCTCGGCCGAACGGAACTCGCGGCGGCCGAGCCCGATGTCGTCGCTGGCAAAGATGAGGTGGGCGCGCAATTCGCTGCGCAACCCGTGCGCTGCCGACGACCAGGCGCCGAACGCCAATTGCGGCGAGATCTGCCAGACCGTCAGGTCGGGCGCCAGCTCGGAGTAACTCGAACGGTAAACGTCCAGCCCCAGGTCCCACGGCCCGCTCTGAAGTCCGTGCGCACCCAGGAAGAGCACCAGCCCGTCCCCCGACAGCGCCCGATCGCTGTCGATGGCATGGAACCCGCCCCTCAACCGCCACCCAGGCTGCGTGTAGTTCGTGTAGACCGACGTCAAGTCCCGCTGGCGGAAAATCGCGCCGCCCAGGAACTCCACGTCGATCTGCTGCAGCGAGAGCTCGTACTGGTGATCCAGCCCGCGCCCGACGTACGCGTACAGACCGCGATAGCTCGACGAATCCTTCAGCGACGAGTGGCTGTAGTCGAGCCGGCCCGCGAACGCCACCGCATCCACTCGGGTCTCGACTGCGGCAACCGGCGCCGCGGCCATCGCTGCCAGCAGCATGCCCGCAACTGCGTCAGTGAGTCTCATTGGAGATCCTCCTCATCACGAGGCCGTTGCCTTCGACCCGCGCGAACCCGCACCGCCGGTCCAGCTCCACCCTCGCCTCGCGATCCAGCCCCAGGAGCTTGGAGCGCGCGCGCGATGCGACGACGTTTCGCCCCGCGAAGGCGAGCTCGACCTCCACCCGGGCAGCAGGCGCGTGGAAGGCGCTCAGGAATCGGGCCGCCGCCACCGGCCAGCCCGTCGCCGCGACTGCCAGCGGCACGTGGTCGCTCCAGCCCAGCCCCTCCGCGTAGGCCAGCGGCATCCTCGGCAGCGCCAGAAACATCAGCGCCAGCCGCTCGTCGGAGCCGTCCATGCCCAGGAAGTAGAACGTGCCCTCCGAGCGCGAAAAGTAGAGCCTGCCGCGGTCCGATTCGAAGTAGGAGGTGCCGTCGATTGCCATCCGCACCTCCAGGTCCACCGTGCCCTGCGGCGCGCCGTGCTTGGTCACCTCGAAGCGGTGCCGGGAGTCGATCGCCAGCCCGGTCACGGCATCCAGCGTCCTGTCGGGCAAGAGCGGCTCCACGGCGGCGCCTTCGGCCGGCAGGTCGTCGGCGTGGTAGGTCGACTGCTGGCGGTAGAAGACGAATGAAAACGGCAGCGTCGCGGCCCCGACATCGTCGGTCGCCTGCACCTGCACGTGGATGTGGGGCTGCGGGGAGTGGCCCGAATTGCCGCAAAGTCCGAGCAGCGCCCCTCGCTCCACCCAGTCGCCGACGCGCACGATGACCGACTTCGGCGCCAGGTGGGAGAGCTCCACGGCGAACCCGCGCTCGTCGCGAATGACGACCGCGTTGCCCCAGCTCTGCGCGCGGTCGACCGTGCCGAGCGGGTTGTCGGGCAGGTCGTCGATCACCCGGACGACCCTCCCTCGAACCGGGGAGAGGACGGGCTTGCGGTAGGCGAAGTAATCCTCGAGCTCGAGTCCCTCGTTGCGGAACGTGGCTCCCGTGTCGTCGGTGACGACGAAGTCGTAGGCGTGGGACCAGGAGCCCTTGTGGGTCCAGCGGCCGGCGAAACCTTGCCAGACCGTCCACTTTCCGGCGAACGGGAGCGTGAGGGTCCGCAGGGACCCGGAGAACCTGAGCAACGTCGAGAGGTGGTGATCGAGAGTCTCCTCGGGGGTCTCCTTGATGTATCGGGCGACGAGCGGGCTGGCGCTGAGGCCGAGCACGTAGATCGTTGCCAGTGAGATGGCGTTGAACGGCAGCGTGAAGACGGGAATACCGTAGTAGGACCAGAAGACGGTGGTCGCGTCGAGGAAGAGGGTCGAGACGGCGACGGCTCCCAGGGCCACGGCGAAGCTCCTGGGGGAGGGGATCAGGAAGACGCCGCCGACCGCCATCGCGATCAGGATGAAGTTGAAGCTGGTCGGATCGGCGTAGGCCTGGGCGGCGGAGCCGAGCATGAGCCCGCGGAGCGTGGCGCCCGTCCCGTAGCCCGCCAGCGCCAGCATCAGCAGAATGCGCGAGCGCCAGCCGACCAGCAGGGCCAGCGCAAGACCGACCGGCACGGTCGGTGCGAAGAGAATGGCGCCGAAGGACTTGAAGAACCCCGCCATCCAGGCCGGGACCGCGACGTCGGGCGCCCAGGCGTTGCCCCCGTGCGTGCCGAAGAGCAGGCCGGAGTATCGCAGCGAGGCCAGATACGCGATGGAGCTGGCGACGACGAAGGGCAGGCTGAGGATCGGCAACCGCAGGTAGGTCGAAAAGAGGTTGGCCAGCGACACCGTCAAGACCAGGGTGAGCACGCCGGCCGACACGACCAGAAAACCGACAAGCGGCGTCGGTTCGAAAAGGTGACCGATGGAGAGCCCCACGAGCAGCGGGTTGTACGTGTAGTAGCCGGTCCTGAGGAACTCCGGTCCCAGGCCGATGAACTGCGCAAACGCGTACGCGGAGAGCACGGACAGCACGCCGCAGCCCGCGGTCTTCGGCGCCAAGAGGAGTACCGCGAAGATGGCCGCCCCTGCCGCCGTGCCCTGGAGGAAGAGAATTTCGGCGTAGCTGCCGAAGAATGCCTGGACGTGCTGCTTCACGAGTCAGTAGATGCGCCGGCTCTCACGATTCCTTGCGCTTCTCCGGGCGGGGCCTGGCCGCCGGGTTCTTGAGGCGCTCCGGGAGTTTCTCCCGCCGCTCCAGATCCTCCAGCGTCTCTTTCTCCCGGATGACTTCGACCTGCCCGTCAGTCCCGATCAGGACGACGTTGGGGCGGTACTCGATGAACTGGAGCCACTGCGTGTTGTTGTAGGCGCCGACCGGCGAGAAGATGAGCCTTGTGCCCCGGGACAAGGGCGGCAGCAGCGACCCCTCGTCGATGGCGTCGATGTTCATGCAGAGAGGCCCGTAGACGACGCATGGCTCGTTGGGGCCGGGTACCTGCCGGTCCAGGGCCACCTGGAACTTGTACCAGAACGCCGTGAAGAGAAGGTTGACCCCGGCGTCGACGATGTAGGCGCGCGTACCGTCGGCCAGCCGCTTGGTCGCCCAGACCGTCGTGATCAAGGCGCCGGCCTCGTCGATCAGCGCCCGCCCCGTCTCCAGGATCAGCGCCGGAAACTTGCCCGGGGGCAGGGTCCGCCAGAGCGCCGACGTGATCTGCTCGGCGTACTCGTCGAGGCTGGGGATGCCGACGTCGGGCGACAGGTACGTCCCCTTCAATTGAATGCGCGAGGGGAAGCCGCCGCCGACGTCCAGGTACTCGATCTCGTTTCCGAAGGCGGCCTCGAGCTCCTTGGCGAAGAGGACCATCTTCTCGACCTGTCGCCCGTAGGCCTTCGGGTCGAGGATGAAGGTCCCGATGTGGCAATGGAGGCCGTTCAGTTTGAGCTTACCCGTGCGGGCGATCCGCTTGGCCGCTTCCATCGCCTGGCCCCGCTCCAGGTTGAGCCCGAAACGCGACCACTGCGGGTAGATGCCCGTGTCCATGTTGAGCCGCAGCCCCACGTTGACCTGCCGGCCCAGCTTCTCTGCGACACGCTCGAGGTCCTGGATCTCGTCCATGTGGTCGACATTGACCATTCCCCCGCCCGCCAGCACGGCCTCCAGAGTCTCCACGGGCTTGTACGGCCCGTTGAGCACCATCTGGTCGCCCGGCACGCCCAGGGCGCAGGCCTTCTCGTACTCCATGCGCGAGACCAGCTCGGCCATCGCACCTTCCTGGTGCATGAGCGCGCAGATGGCGGAGAGGTAGTTGGTCTTGTAGGACCAGCCGAACCGCACGTTCGGATAGCGCGTGGAGAAGGCCGCGTGCGCGGCTCGCCACTGTTCCCGGACGCGCCGCTCCGAGTACACGAACAGCGGCGAGCCGAAGCGCTCGACCAGCTCGGAGATGGGCACGCCGTCGATCTCCGTGCAGACCCTCCGGGCGTACAGCGGGCTCTGTCCGAACTTGTTCATGAAGCCGCTCTGCAGCTTGCGGACCAGCGGCTTCACGTAGGGTCTTCGCATCAGGTCTCTCCTCGGGTCACGATTCGCTGGAAGGTCTCCAGGTCGGTGACCAGCTCGTAGGTGTACCGGACGAAGAGCCGCCCGGCCGGATACCCCCGCGCCGGTTCCACCGGCAGCCCCAGCATGCGCTTCACCAGGAGCGCGGCAAGGTTCTGACCCACACCGGTCGCGAAGTAGGACCAGGCCGGAAAGCGCGGGTTGACCTCGATGAGGAAGACCTCGCCCGAGGCTGCGACGATGCACTCCAGCTCGTAGGGCCCCCGCCAGCGGTACTCCTTCACGAACCGGCCGGCGGCCTCGAGCATCGGCTGGTGGTGCACCGTGAGGCCCGTCCAGATCTTTCCCTGGGTCGTGATCCAGCTCTTCTTGATGCCGACCATTCCCAGGCTGCCGCCCTCACCGTCGCCGACGCCGACCACGTTGAGCTCCTCGCCCGTCACGATCTCCTGCAGCAGGATCGGATATCCCCACTCGACGGCCAGCTCGTGCGCATAGGTAGCTGCCTCGTGGTGCGTGACGGCGCGCTTGGCCTTGTAGAAAAGGCCCTTGACCATGAGGGGCAGCCCCAGCCGCTCCACTGCCGCGTGCAACAGCTCCGGGGCGGTCACGACCTCGGTGCGCGGCGCCCGGATGCCAATGGCGGTGGCGACGTCGGGGAGGTTCGCCTTGCTGCGAACCTGGAACTGCTCGCGCGTCGGCAAGAAGGTGCGGATTCCGGCGGCCTCTAGTGCCTGCGAGTACCGGATGTAGACCGGGAGCTCGGCGTCCAGGTTCGGGATGACACAATCGAGCCCGTGAGTGCTTTTCAAATACAGGAGCCGCTCGACCAGGGCCTCGCCGCCGCCGGAAGGGTAGGGGAGGATGAACGATCGGTCGAAGAGCCAGTCCATGTAGATGCCCGGCTCCATCGCGTCGTAGGCCAGCCCCACGACGCGTGCGGATAGCCCATCGGCCTCCCGGAGACTCCGGGCCACGCCGGCGCCGGGACCCGGGTTGTCGACTGCGTTGATCCCCGAGACGCCGACCACGATCGGCTTGTCCGGCTTGCTCACAGCAGGCCGAAGTCCCGGAGCCGCTCCACGAGGTCCGCCACGTCGTGCTCGGCGTCCAGCGCCTCCACTTCGTGCGACTGCGAAAGCTCCTCGGCGATCTGGCCGACGGTCTTGCCGTTGGAGAGCCCCTTCAGGATCGCTAGCCCCGTCTCGTTCAAGACGAAGCTATCGCCCGTCACGGGATCGAAGGCGAAGCCCTCCTCATTGACTGCCAGACGCGAAAGTTTCGTCACTCGTCCTCCTCATCTCTTCCGAACCCAGGAGCGTCCCGGCGGCCTCCCCTCCAGCCGGCGGTGCTCCGCGCGGGCCGCCGGCTGCAAGAATCGATCCTCGAGCTCGACGTCGACGCGAAGTGTACACTGCCGCCATCGGAAGCGCTTCGGGGGGGGGCGATGGAATGGAAGTTGCTCCGCCTGCAGGCCTGTCGTGCGCGACTTCATCTCCGCCATAGGGTTCAACGCTGTCGTCGATCTCTGTCGCCGGTGGGTTTCGCCCTCGATGGCGACTGTGGCCCGCGTCGGGCGAGTCTTCCCGAAAAGTTGTACGGGTCTGTGCACATGGGACTTGCGTCACAGGACCGATGGGGGCAGCGGCCTTCGCGACTGGCTCATCTCGACCTCGGGAGGCCAGGGGCTCGCCGCGGCCGTGCTCCTGTTCGCGTGCGTCGGCCGCCTCCAAGCTGGCGGCGTCCCGGCTCGCTTGTCGGTCACCAACGTCAGCTCGGACAATGCGTCCGTGCTCTGGGTCTCGCCGGACGTCGAGACCGGGACCGTTGAGCTGGCCGAGAGCATCGCCGACCTCGAGGCTCGCACCGGCACGTTCCGCAGCGCCGCCGATGACGCCAGCCCGGCGCTGGCGCACCATGTGACGCTGGGCAACCCGGCGCACTTCGACAACCGGGTGTCGCTCGAGCGCTCCGGACTGGCGCCGGGCCGCACCTACTTTTTCGACGTCGTTTCGGGCGGCGTCCGGTACGACGACTCCGGGCGCCACTTCACGTTTCGCACTTCCGAGCTCCTCGCCCCGCGCCTTGTCTTTCCCGAGCCAGCAAGCGTGGGCGTCCTGACGCCCTCGACCGACGCCTCCGGCGCGGCGCTCGTCACCTACCATCTGGAGAGTGGCGGCGCCCGCTCGCAGGAGGGTTCGGCCCCGGTCATCGACGGCGTGGCGCGGCTGCTCGATCTCGCCCAGCTCCTCTCGGAAGACCTGACGCAGCACTGGGTCTTCGAGGGCTCACAGGAGCTGGTGCTCACCGCCAGCGGCGAGGCGAGCGCGCCCGTGACGACGGTCCGCGTCACGCTCCTGGCCAACCGTTTCGTCAAGCGCCTGTCTACCATCGTGCTTCCCGGAGCAAACCGGCCGCCGCTGGCCGATGCAGGACCCGATGTCCCGGGTCTGACCGGCAGGCCCGTGCTTCTCCGCGGCGCCGCAAGCGATCCGGATTCCGACTTGCTGACGCTCTCCTGGACGGAGCTGCCCGGCAACCCGGCGACCGTGACGCTGACAGCGCCCGCGACATTGACGCCGTCCTTCACGCCCCCCGCTCCGGGGAGCTACCGCTTTCAGCTGGCCGCTTCCGATGGCCGGGGGGGGCGTTCCACCGATGCGGTCACCATCCTGGTCGCAGATCCGGACACGGCGCCGAACGACCATGCCAGCGGACCGGCACAGACCGCCGCCGCCGACACGCTGGTCGAAGCCGCTACCCCCGGTGTCGGCGCGGAACTGGCCGGGGTGCTGGCCATCGCCTCGGAGCAGGACTGGTTCCGGTTCCACGCGGAGCCGGGACGTGTCTACCAGCTCTCCGTCCGTTCGGAGGGGCTCCCCGGAGCCCGGGCGGCGATCGTTGCGATCGACGGCGCGAGCCCGCTGGTCCTTGGGAACGTCACCGGCGGGGCCGATCTGACCCTGGGGGAGTTCAGGCCGAAGGCGAGCGGGACCTACTTCGCGCGCCTGACCGGCGCCGACGCGGCCGACGTTGGCGCCTACCGCGTGCGGATGGGCGTCCGGACCGAGCTGCTGGCGCGCACGCCGCCGGCCTTTCTGGTCACGACCGCGACCCAGGGCTCGCTGCGCGCCAGCGTGCGAACCGGCTCGACTACCATCCCTCTGAGCGAGCTTCGGCTGCTCATCGCCTATGACGCACGAACGATGCGGCCGCCGTCGGTGACCGCAGGCGCCGGGATCGGAGCGTTCGCGCTGACGACCGCCGCCGCGGCGCCCGCGCACATGGAGCTGGTGCTGCGACCTCGCGAGGGAGAGCTTGCGAACCCGCCCTCCGCCATCGGGGCCGAGCTCGCCGTGCTTGACTTCCCGCTGCGCCAGCGTGGCGCTCCCCCCAGGGACGCCGTGGCAGTGCTCTCGGTGAAAGCCTCGAACCTGACCAGCTCGGTCCGAGCGTTGAGGCCGTCGGCGGACGCCGGCGTGCCCCAGGGGCAGGCTGCGATCGGGACCGAGCCGATCGCATTGGACGGCCGCCGGAGCACCACGGCGGCAGGACCGTCGGGCGGTCTGGCCTATCGATGGAGCCAGACTGCGGGCCCGGACGTCACGCTCTCGCAGTCTCAGTCGCCCATCGCGACCTTCCTGGCCGGCCAGCTTGGCCAGTACGGTTTCGCTCTCGCCGTCAGCGACGGCAGCCTCGACGCTCTCGCGTCCCTGGTCACCGTGCGGGCCGGGTCGCCGCCGGAAG
The DNA here is from genome assembly GCA_016213845.1 of Candidatus Wallbacteria bacterium. GTDB lineage: Bacteria > Muiribacteriota > UBA6191 > JACPRK01 > JACPRK01 > JACPRK01. The sequence continues at coordinate 79,768 of JACQZN010000122.1, read as the reverse complement.
CTTCGATCGAGGCCCGGTCGCCAACGTCGCTGGTCAGCGGCGATGCCACGACCCGGGTGCTCGACCTCGTCGGAGGGCAGCCGCTGATCCTGGACGGGAGTTCTTCGCTGGATCGCCGAACGAGCCGGCCGCTCTCCTACACGTGGAGCCAGGTGGAGGGGCCGCCCATCCTTGCCACCTCGCAATCGCCGACGGTCACCTTCTCGCCTTCTGCCGCAGGGCTCTATCGCGTCGAGCTGACGGTGGCCGATGGCGACGGGATCGAAAGCCGGCCTGTCAGCGTGCGGGTGCGGGTGCGTGCCGCCGGAGAGACCCTGACCGACTTTGCCCTCACGGCGGTTTCCGGGGCACGCCGAGGCGACGATCTCGGGGAGGCCGAGGACCTTGCCTCCGGCACGGACCTGCGCGCCCAGGCAGGCCAGCGGGTCACGCTCAGCGCCGTCGCCGGCCCGTCGCGCCCCGCTGCCGAGAGGAGCTCCTTCTACTGGACCCAGCTGTCCGGGCCCTACGTCCCCTTCACCCAGCGCGGCGGTCTCGAAGATTCGGATAGGAACGATTCCTATGCTGACTTCACTCCGACGATCGCGGGAGTCTACCGGTTCCGGTGCCGGCTGCGCCGGCAGCCCTCCGGGTTCGAGACCGAAAGGAGCATCCGAGTCGTCGTGGACTCCACTGCCGCCCGGGTGCCCTCGGCCGTCGCCGCCGTCGAGCTCCCCGGCACGGCCTCCGCAAGCACCCCCATCCTGGCTGCGGGAACCGTGGTCCGCCTCGTCGGGAGCGCCTCGAGCTCCTCGGGGGGGGCAGTCTCGTACCGATGGGTGCAGGTCGCCGGCCCGTCGGCGGCACTGTCGAATCCCGCGACGGCCGTCACCACCTTCGCGGTTCCCGATCTGCCTGGAGAGCGGCTCTACGCCTTTCATCTCTTCGCCGACGACGGTCTGCGCAGCCCGCCCTCCGTCGTGGCCGTGAGGGTCGATCCCGCTTCGATCTCGGGCGCTACGCTCACCCTGCACCTTGGCCTCAATGCCGTGTCGCTCCCCGTGCAGGCCGGTGGCTCTGCGGGCTACTCCGTCTCGGACCTGGCTCGCGACACCGGCAGCCCCTTCGTCGCCTGGACCGAGGCCGGCGGCGACGGCAAGGGACGCTTCAAGGTCTGGCTGCGAGGGCTTTCGTCGGACGCCCCAGAGCTCGAGCCGGCCGCGGGTTATCTCGTCAGCCGGCGGCCGTCTGCTCCGGGGCAGCTCAGCTTCGTGGGGCCTGCATGGCCGTCGGGCCGCCTGGTGCGTTCCCTGGTCCCCGGCTTGAACCTCCTGGGGCTGGCGGCCAGCGTCAACCGGACCCGCGACGCGGCCGATCTCTTGCAAAACACCGGTGGCCGCTTCGCCGTCCGGTGGGCGCCCGGCCCCCTTGGAGTGACTCGCCCCGAGCCGTACATCGCCGCGGGCGATGCGTCCGCCTTCCTCCTCGAAGGCGGACGCGCCTACCTCGTGTTTGCCAGCGCTGGCTCCGTGGATGTCTCGAGCTTTGCCAAGGGCGCCCCGGCCAGCGGCGACGGAGCGCCGGCTACGGGCGCGGCGTACGACCTGCCCGCTGGCTGGTCCCTGATCAGCCTGGCGGCCGACTCGAGCCCCGCGTTCGAACGAGCCTCGGATCTCGTCAGGGCACTGGTGGCAGCCGGCGCCCAGGTGACCCGGTTGGCGCGGTTCGACGGCGCCGCGTTTCAGGAGTACGTCGCCTCGCCCGCTCCGGGAGGCACCGATTTCCGCGTGGGCTTCGGCGAAGCGTACGCGGCTCAGCTGAGCTCCCCGGCACCCGGCACGGTCCTCACGGGCGGAAGCGTCGCCGGCAGCGCAGTGCAGCTCTCCGAGGGGTTCAACCTGATCGGCTCGACGCTCGACGCGACCGTCGGCGCTGACGCGCTGCTCCAGTCGATCCAGGCCCAAGGCGGAGAAGGTCTTGTCGTGATGCGGCTGGCGGGATCGCGGTTCCTGTCGCACCTGCTCGGCGTCTCCGACCTCTCGAGCCAGGTCTGGCTCTCCCGCGGCGGCGGCGTCGCCGTCTACGCCACGCGCGCTAGCCAGCTCATCCTCGGCCAGCCCGCCGCCCCGACGCTGCTCGGCACGCGCCTCCCCGAGGGCGCGCCCGGCGTCTCCTACGCGGCGACTCTGGCCGTCACCGGGACGCCGCCCTTCACGTGGAGCCTGTTGTCCGGCGCACTCCCGCCGGGCCTGACGCTCGCTGCCGAGGGCTCGGTCGCCGGCACGCCGACCGCCACAGGCGCTTTCGTCGCCACGGTGCGCGTCTCCAATCCCGGCGGCAGCGTCGAGCGCGCCTACACGATCTCGATCGTCGACCCGCCCTCCGGCACGCGCGGACTGGCTGCCTCGGGGGCGCCGTACCTGGAGCTCGAGAACCTGCGCGATTCCTCGCGGCTCGTCGCCATCCCGGCGGCCGCCTTCCAGATGGGCAGCAGTACCGCCTCGGTGGCCGCGGGGCTGGCGCTCACCGACGAGGCTCCCCAGCACCCGGTCGGACTCTCGCGCTTCTACATCGGAAAGTACGAGGTGACCAACGCCCAGTACGCCCGGTTCCTGGCCGACACGAAAGAGCCGACGGGTCCGGCGACTCACTTCGGCCATCACCCCGATGAGCCGCCGGCGAAGGACCACACGCCCGAGGACTGGGACGGCGCCACGGCGACGCCCTGGAGCACCTCGGCGGATTCGCCCGTCGTCGGAGTCGACTGGTACGACGCCTACGCCTACTGCGCCTGGGCGGGCGTCCGGCTGCCCACCGAAGCCGAGCTCGAGTTCGCCAGTCGCGGGAGCGACGGTCGCGTCTATCCCTGGGGCACCCAGGCCATCGCCGTCGGCGGGGCCTACAAGGCCAACTCCGGCAACCTCGACATCTGCTGTTTCGGCGACGCAGCCGACGGGCACCTGTACGCCGCCCCGGTCGGAAGCTATGGCCCGGGCGCCCGCGCGCCGCGCGCCAACGGAGAGTCTCCGTTCGGCGTCCTGGACCTCGTCGGAAACGCCTGGGAGTGGGGGCTCGACTGGTACGAGGACGACCACTACGCCGCCAGCGCGGCTCGGGACCCCGCGGGGCCGGCCTCCGGGCTCTACCGCGTGCAGCGCGGCGGAAGCTGGTACAACAGCTCGGGCTTCCAGCGCGCCACCTACCGCGGGCTCGACTCCCCCGGCAGCCGCTTCGGCAGCTACGGATTGCGCGTCGCCCGGAGCCACGAGCCAGCCATCCTCACGACCTCGCTGCCGGCCGCCAGGGAGTCCATCGCCTACCAGGCCACCCTCGCGGCGGCGGGCACAGCCGCCGTGGCCTGGTCGCTGGAGGCCGGCAGTCTCCCGCCAGGACTCGCCCTCGACCCTTCCGGCCGCATCGCAGGGACTCCTTCAATATCCTCGGTGGTGCGATTCACTCTGAGAGCGCGCAGCTCCGCGGGGTTCGACGAGCGTTCGTTCGTCCTTGCGGTCGACCCGCCCGGCGCGGGCTCCGGCCGCTTCGACCAGGCCGGTTTCAGAGAGGTGACGAACGACGTGGACGGGTCGAGGCTCGTCGCGTTGCCTCGAGCCACCGTCACGATGGGCTCCACGACGGCCCAGGTCGACGCGGCCGAAGCCGTCGCCAACGAATCGCCAGCGCACGCGGTCACCGTCTCGCCCGTTTACATCGGGAGATTCGAGGTGACCAACCGTCAGTACGCCGCCTTCCTCGCTGCGACGGGCGACGCGCGCGGCGCCGTGCGGCATGAGGGCCATCACCCCGACGAGGCGCCCGCCAAGGACCACACGCCGATCGACTGGACTGGCGCCGGCTCCACTCCCTGGAGCACTTCTCCGGACGGGCCGGTCGTCGGCGTCGACTGGTACGACGCCTATGCCTACTGCGCCTGGGCCGGCCTGCGACTTCCCTCGGAGGCGGAGCTGGAGTACTCCGCCCGGGCGACCGACGCGCGCACCGGCGCCTGGGGCTTGGGCGCCGTCGACGCGGGCGGTCTCGTCCGGGCGTCGTCAGGAGCGCTCACCGCCTGCTGCTCGGCGGATGCCTCCGACGGGTTCCTCTACGCTGCCCCGGCCGGCAGCTTTGGCGCCGAGGCCGCCGCGCCGCGCGCCGACGGCCGCTCGCCGTTCGGTCTGGCGGATGTCGCCGGAAACGCCTGGGAGTGGGCGCTCGACTCCTACTCGGCGACCTACTACGCGGTCTCGCCCTCGAAAGACCCGACGGGTCCGAATGACACGGGGCTTCGCGTGCTCAGGGGCGGCGCATGGTCCAGCTCGCGTGAGCTCCTGAGGGCCGCCTATCGCGGATTCGACTACCCGTCGAGCAAGTTTGCGGTCTACGGATTCCGCGCCGCTCGACCGATGGAGCCCCGCATCGACGTCTCGGCCGTCGCGGCGGCCAGGGTGGGAGAACCGTTCAGCCACGTCTTCACCGCTGCCGGCAGCGTCTCCGCTGGCTGGTCCCTCGTCGCCGGTTCCTTGCCGGCCGGGTTGACGCTCAACGCGCAAGGTACGCTCTCCGGGACGCCGGCCGCGGCCGGCTACCACCGCTTCGCCCTGCGCGCCGCGAGCGCGAACGGCTTCGACGAGCGCGCCTACGCCCTGCGGGTCGACGGCGCCGGCGTCACGTTCGCCCGCACCAATGCCGAGGGCTTCGCCGAGCTCACCCACGACGCCGATGGCTCCGAGCTGGTGCTGCTGCCGGCCTCCACGTATCAGATGGGCTCCACTTCCGAATCGGTTGCGGCGTTGCTCGCCCTCTCCTCGGAGAACCCGGTGCACACCGTCAGCCTTTCGCCCGTGCTCCTCGGCCGCCAGGAGGTCACCAACGCCCAGTACGCCGCCTTCCTGGCTGCCGCCACCGCCGCCGCCGGCCCGGCGCGCCACGAAGGCCACCACCCCGACGAGCCTGCCTACAAGAGCCACGTACCGATCGACTGGACTGGCGCCGGCTCCACTCCGTGGAGCACGACCTCCGACTCGCCAGTCGTCGGCGTCGACTGGTACGACGCCTACGCCTACTGCGCCTGGAGCGGCCTGCGCCTGCCGACGGAAGCCGAGCTCGAGCTGGCCGCGCGCGGCACCGACGGCCGGCTCCAGCCCTGGGGCTCGGCGCCGCTCGTCTCCGGGGGCGCTCACCGCGCCAGCGCCGGGAACCTGGAGACCTGCTGCTCCGAGGACGGCGCGGACGGGTACCTCTATGCAGCGCCGGGGGGCACTTTCGGCCGCTCGGCCTCGGGCTCCCAGGCCAGCGGCGTATCGCCTTTCGGGCTTTCGCACCTGATCGGAAACGCCTGGGAGTGGGCCGCGGATCGGTACGACGATCGGTTCTACGCCTCGAGCCCCCCCCGCAACCCGGCCGGGCCGGATACGGGCGGACTTCGCTCGCTCAGGGGCGCCAGCTGGTACAGCTCTTCGGGCTACCTGCGTGCCACCTACCGTGGCTTCGACCTGCCGGACAGCCGCTTCGTCACCTATGGCTTCCGCGTCGCGCGCCAGCTCGACCCGGCCATCCAGACGCGGTCGCTGGCCGACGGGAAGGTGGGGCAGTCCTACACCGCCACGCTGGCGGTGCAGGCCAGCCAGCCAGTGACGTGGTCGGTGGCCGCGGGCCAGCTGCCCGCAGGTCTTTCGCTTTCTCAGGGAGGGACACTTTCGGGTTCTCCCTCGCAAGCTGGCGCCGCCACCTTCGTCGCGCGCGCCCGGGGGGCATCGGGTACCGACGAGCGCTCCTTCACCCTCAACGTCGCGCCCGCGACGATGACTTTCCTCTCCGTCAATGCCTCCGGGTTCCGCGAGTTGAAAAACGACAAGGACGGCTCGGTCGTCGTGGAGATCCCGTCCGGAGCCTTCCAGATGGGATCGACCACCGCTTCGGTCGACGCCTCGCTGGCCCTGACGAACGAGGCCCCGCTCCACGCCGTGACGCTTTCGAGGTACTTCGTCGGAAAGTACGAGGTCACCAACGCGCAGTACAAGGCCTTCCTGGCGGCCACGTCCGATCCCGCAGGCCCGACGCTCCACCAGGGCCATCACGCCTCCGAACCGGGTGGCAAGGACCACTCGCCGTTCAACTGGGACGGCTCGGTCGTCACGACGTACAGCCCCGACGCCCAAGGCCCCGTCGTCGGCATCGACTGGTACGACGCCTATGCGTACTGCGCCTGGGCCGGCCTGCGACTGCCCACCGAGGCAGAGTGGGAGTTCGCCGCGCGGGGGACTGATGGCCGGTTCTATCCCTGGGGCGCCTCCGCGCTCGACGCCGGCGGCCTCCGGCGGGCCGGTTCCGGAAACCTGGATACCTGCTGCTCCGAGGAGAACGGTGACGGGTTCCTCTACACGGCGCCGGTCGGCAGCTTCGGGCCGGCCGCCGTCAGTCCCCGGGCCAGCGGCACTTCTCCGTTCGGCATCGACGATCTCCTGGGAAACGCCTGGGAGTGGACGGGCGACTTCCACGGCGAGACCTACTACACGGCCAGTCCGTCGCGCGACCCCACCGGTCCCGGATCCGGCACCTATCGCAGCCTGCGCGGCGGCAGTTGGTACAACGACCGCGGCTATTTGCGCGCGAACTACCGCGGCTACGATTTCCCCGAAAGCCGTTACGCCAGCTACGGTTTCCGGGTCGCCCGCTGAGGTACAACCCGCCCGACCGTTTCGGGTTCGGCGGGGTCATCCCCCAGGGTCCCGGCAAAGTCTCGAGCCCTGAGGCGGAAAGCGGGGACTGGCTCCGGAAGCCCGCTCGAAACCTGGCGTCGTCCGGTCGGCCGGCCGGGCTTCCGGTGCCCGTACCTGTTTTCCGACGACTTTGCCGTTGACCTGGGTCGTTCCCGCTTTCCTCTGTCCCTGGGACGGGTTACTTGATACGCTGGGGCGGATGGCAGGGATGCAGAAGGTTGCGATCGTCGGGCGCCCGAACGTGGGGAAGTCGAGCCTGTTCAATCGCCTGGTAGGTAAGCGGCTGGCGCTCGTGCACAACGAGCCCGGTGTAACCCGGGACCGGCTCTACGGCATCTGCGAGTGGGGCGGGCTCGCCTTCGAGGTGATCGACACGGGCGGGTTGGAACCGGGGGACCGCGCCCAGATCCGGCGTCACATTCACCGGCAGGTCGACAAGGCCGTCGCGGAGGCGCAGGCCATCGTCTTCGTTGTGGACGGGCGCGAGGGTCTGAGTGGTCTGGACCAGGAAGCGGCCAACCTCATCCGGCGCAAGGCGCGGCGGGTCATCCTGGTCGTCAACAAGATCGACGACGTGTCGAAGGCTGCACACGCTCACGAGTTTGCCCGGCTGGGGCTGGGCGACGCGATCTGGGTCTCGGCCCAGCACGGCTTGAACGTCGACGCCCTGCTGGACGCCGTGGCGCGCGAGCTCAAGGCGCACCATCCGGTGCTCGAGGTCGACGAGGAGCCGGTGCGCGTCGCCATCGTGGGCCGGCCCAATGTCGGCAAGTCTTCCCTGATCAACCGGCTGATCGAGGACGAGCGGGTGCTGGTCGACGACCAGCCCGGTACCACTCGAGATCCGGTGCCTGTTCCCTTCAAGCGAGGCAAGTCGAACCTGACCCTGATCGACACGGCCGGCATCCGGCGAGGAGCCAAGGTCGACTCGCCCATCGAGAAGATCTCGAGCATGATGGCTCGCCGGGCGCTGGAGAGCGCCGAGATCGGCGTGCTGGTGCTGGATGGGTCGGCTGGCATCCAGGCGCAGGACCAGCGCATCGCCGGGCTCATCCACGAGGCGGCCAAGCCAGTCGTCGTTGCCATCAGCAAGTGGGACCTGATGGAGCAAAAGGAAGGCGCTGCCGTCGACTGGGAGCGGGTCTTCGACGAGAAGCTCGGCTTCCTCGCCTATGCGCCGCGCGTCCACATCTCGTCGGTGGCCGGCTCGGGCATCGACGAACTGATCATCGGAATCGAGCGCGTCGCGCTGCTGCGAAAGACCCATCTGGGAACCGGCAAGCTCAACGCCTTGGTACGAGAGGCCCAACTGGTCCATCCGCCTCCGACTCGAAAGGGCAAGCAACTCCAAATTCGCTACGTCTCCCAACTCAAGAACAAGGTCGCCACCTTCATCTTCAAGGTCAACGACCGTGAGCTCGTCCACTTCTCCTACGTACGCCACCTGGAGCGTGTCCTCCGGGAGGCCGTCGATTTCACTGGCGTTCCTCTGACGTTCGTCTTCAAGGAGGCGTAGCGGGCCGCTCGCCCGTCCGGGACAAGCCCGGTACAGGTAGATGCCACGGGCTTTCGCGATTCTCGAGATGTCGACTGCATTGGCGGCGGTTGCCGCGTATCTGCTCGGGGCGATACCGTTCAGCTTGCTGATCGGGAAGTGGGGGTATGGGGTCGACATCCGGGAGCACGGGTCGGGGAACGTGGGGGCGACCAACCTGGGGCGGGCGTGCGGCGTGCGGGCGGGGCTGTTCGGGCTCTTCTTCGACGCGGCGAAGGGAGCGGCGGCGGTCTTCGCGGCAGGGACGATCTCCGGAGCGCTGGCCCGGGGAGACAGGCTGATGCTCTTGGGGCTGGGGTGCTGTGCGGTCGTCGGCCACATGGCGCCCGTGTTTCTGGCGGGCAAGGGCGGCGGCAAGGGCGTGGCGACCGGCGCTGGCGTGTTCCTGGCTATCGATGCGCCGGCGCTCGGGGGCGCCTTCCTCGTCTTCGCTGCCACGGTGCTGGCCACGCGCTACGTCTCGCTGGGAAGCTGCCTGGCCGCCGCGGCATTGCCGGCGATTCTGCTGGCGCGCGATCGCCAGCCCGCAGACCCGGTCTTCCTGCTCTCGATAGCCATCGCCATCGCCATCGCCTACAAGCATCGCTCCAACCTGGCCAGGATTCGCGACGGGACGGAATCGAAGCTGCCGCTCTCACGCGGCGCGCAGACCGACCCGGGCCCGGACGCGTCATGACGGAGGCGGCCGGCCGCATTGCCATCCTCGGGGGCGGCAGCTGGGGGACGGTGCTGGCGCTCACGGCGGCCGCGCGCGCCTGTGAGGTGCGTGTCTGGTGCCGCGACGCCCGCCTGGCCGAGGAGGTCGCGACGCACCGTGTCAACGTGCGGTACCTTCCCGACGTCGCCCTGCCTGCCAACGTCGCCTTCACCGGCGAGCTCGAAACCGCCCTGTGCGATGCGGAGCTCGTCCTGGTCGCCGTGCCCACCGAGGCAGTCGCCGCGATCGCCCGCGCCTCGCGCCCCCTGGTCTCCCGGCAGACGCTCTTCGTCAGCGCCGCGAAAGGAATCGAGATCGCCTCTCACTGCTCGGTCTCCGAGGTGCTGGGCCGGGAACTGGGGCCGGGCGCCCGGATAGCCGTGCTCTCGGGCCCGAACCTGGCGCGCGAGATGGCTGCCGGCAAGCCGACCGGCGCCGTGGTCGCAAGCCGCGACCCGGCCGACGCCCGCCAGGCGCAGCTGGCGCTCTCGACGCAGCTCTACCGGCTTTACAGCAGCACCGACGTGATCGGGGTCGAGATGGGCGGTGCGCTCAAGAACATCATCGCCATCGGGGCCGGGATCGTCCGCGGGCTCGGCTTCGGCGACAACTCCATGGGCGCGCTGCTGACTCGCGGCCTGGCTGAAATGGCCCGCTACGGCGTCCGGCGAGGCGCCCGCCCGCTCACGTTCAACGGCTTGTCGGGCATGGGTGACCTGGTTGCCACCTGCAACAGTCCTCTTTCCCGCAACCACCGCGTCGGCTTCGCCATCGCCCGCGGCGCCCGGCTGGACGACGCCTTGAAGGAGCTGGGGATGGTGGCCGAAGGCGTGCCGACGACCCGCGCCGTGCGCGAGCACGCTGGTCTGTTGGGTGTCGACATGCCGATAACCAAGGAGATCCACTCCGTTCTCTTCGAAGGCAAGGACGCCCGGGCCGCGGTGGTGGACTTGATGAGCCGCGATCTGAAGAGCGAGGAGGAGTTCCGGTGAGGTTGGCGGGGTCATTGCTTCCCGGGCCGCTGCTGGGGCTCTGCGCGGTGCTGGCCCTGGGGTCGACCGCGTGGGCCGGCGCGTCCAGCCGCGAGATCGCCCGCGAGCTGGTCTTCGGCCAGCAAGGCACGGAACAGGGGGAGTTCAAGCAGCCGGCCGCGCTCGCGCTCACCGCCGAGCGCGACCTCTACGTTGCGGACGCCAAGAAGGACACAGTCGAGCGTTTCAGTCAGTTCGGCAAGTTCCTCAAACCGCTCACCCCCGCGCAGGGCAGCTTCGAGGGGCCCATCGGCGTCTCGGTCGACGCCCGCGGAAACGTCTTCGTGGCCGAGACCCGGGGAAATCGCGTGCGAAAGTTCGACCCCGCCGGTAAGGAGCTGGCCGTCTTCGGCCGCACCGGCAGCGCCCCGGGCCTCTTCGGGAGCCCCCGCGGAATCGCCGTCGGCAGCTCAGGCCACATCTTCGTCGCCGACTACTACAACAGTCGCATCCAGGAGCTCGACAACGACGGCCGCTTCGTCCGCGCCTTCACCTTCCGGATGCCCGATCAGCCGGCACCCGTGCAGCCCCGCGGCGTCGGTGTCGACTACCGCGACCGACTCTACGGCGTTTACGGCGGCATCAATCGCATCGTCCGGTTCAACGCGGATGGCGACGCCGAGTTCATCTTCGGCACCTACGGCCGCCTTCCCGGCTACCTCAACGATCCGCGCTACATCACCTTCGACATCCGCGACAACATCTACGTCTCCGACCTTCGCAACCACCGCGTCCAGAAGTTCGACGAGCAGGGGATGTTCCTCGGCAGCTTTGGCGGTCGCGGGAGTGCCCAGGGACAGTTCAACGAGCCACAAGGCATCGCAGTCGACCCGGAGGGCAACCTCTACGTTGCCGACGGCGAGAACTGCCGCGTGCAGATCCTGGTGGTCAACGAGTACCGACGGAACCTGAATCTGGGGCTCTGGAACTTCCGCCAGCAGGACTTCGCGCGGGCTGCCTTCCACTACGAGGAGGTCCTGCGAAACGATCCCCAGAACAAGGAGGCAATGGAAAGCCTCGTCACCTCTTACCGGACCCTGAGCGATCGCGCGTTCTCCACCGGCGACACCTCCGGCGCCAAGAAGTACCTGGGTGGAATCCTGCGGTTGCGGCCAGGCAACTCCGATGCCCGCGCCAAGCTGCGGAGCCTGGTCTGGGAGGAGAACCGCTCGGACCTCTACTACCCCACCGTGGGCCTGGGGATCGTGCTGGCGCTGGTATTCGTCGCCAGCCTCTTCTTCCGCTTCCTGAAGGCCTGACCGGCGCGCGCGCCATTGTGCCTGGCCGGTCGGGGGGCCTGGCGCTATAATGATTCATGGCGATGGAGAGCGGCGACAGACCGGCCGACACGATGCCGCCGGGCGCTCCGGCTGGTGCAGTCGAAGGCACCGGCCCGCACCACGACCACGGGATCGAGGCCAAGCCGCTCTCCCTGGCCGACCAGCCCGTCCGGCTCTATGCCGTCACGCCTGAGAAGTTCCGTTCCCGTCTGGACGGCCTTCCGCCCAGGCTGGACCGCAAGCTGATCGCCGATGCCCTCGAGTTCGCCACCACCGCTCACGACAGCCAGAAGCGCGACTCCGGCGAGCCTTACATCAACCATCCCGTCGCGGTCGCCTCCATCCTCATGGACCTGAAGATGGACACGGCCACCATCTGCGCGGGCCTGCTCCACGATGTGCTGGAGGATTGCGGCGTTACCCACGAGGAGCTGGGCAAGCGCTTCGGCGAGCCCATCGCCAACCTGGTCGACGGCGTGACCAAGATTTCCCGCATCAACTTCGAAACCCGCGAGCAGTTCCAGGCCGAAAACCTCCGCAAGATGCTGCTCGCCATGACCAGCGACGTGCGAGTCATCCTCGTCAAGCTGGCCGACCGTCTGCACAACCTCTCCACGCTCAAGTACTTGCCTCCCGAGAAGCAGAAGCGCATCGCCCGCGAGACCACCGAGATCTTCACCCCGCTCGCCCACCGCCTGGGCATCTACAAGATCAAGTGGGAGATGGAGGATCTCTGCCTGCGCTACACGGAGCCGAAGATCTACTTCGACCTCGTCCGCCGGGTGGCCCGCAAGAGGAGCGAGCGCGACGCCTTCGTCAAGCAGCTGATGACCGACGTCGAGTCCGTCCTCAGGAAGTCGGGCGTCGAGGCCCAGGTGACCGGCCGGCCGAAGTCCTTCTTCAGCATCTACAAGAAGACGCTCAAGCGCTCCAAGGACCTGGCCGAGATCTACGACCTCATCGGCATCCGCATCCTCACGGCCTCCATCAAGGACTGCTACGCCGCGCTCGGCGTGATCCATGAGACCTGGAAGCCGATCCACAACCGATTCAAGGACTACATCGCCGTCCCCAAGTCGAACATGTACCAGTCGCTCCACACCACCGTCATCCACCCGGATGGGCAGGTCTTCGAGGTCCAGATCCGCACGCGCGAGATGGACGAGATCGCCGAAGAGGGCATCGCGGCGCACTGGAGCTACAAGGCTGACGAGCACGTCAAGAACCCCAAGTACGTGCAGGAGAAGCTGGCCTGGTTACGCCAGATCCTGGAGTGGCACCAGGAAGTCACCGACACCGGCGAGTTCGTCGAAAACGTCAAGCTCGACCTCTTCCAGAGCCAGGTGTACGTCTTCACGCCGCAAGGGCGCGTGCTGGAGCTGCCCGCGGGCGCGACTCCGCTCGACTTCGCCTACACCATCCACACCGAGGTCGGCCACCAGTGCGTGGGTGCCGAGGTCAACGGGAAGATGGTGCCGCTGACCTACCAGCTCCGCAACGGTCAGATCGTGCGCGTGCTGACAAGCAAGCACAGCAAGGGCCCATCGCGCGACTGGCTCGACGTGGTGAAGGGCACGCGCGCCAAGGGCAAGATCCGCGCCTGGCTGAAAAAGGAGAACCGCGACGAATTCATCGCTCGCGGCCGCGAGGCGCTGGCCGACGAGTACAAGAAGCGAAGCAAGGGCAACGAAGACCGCGTCCCTGGGCCGTCGGGCTTCATGAAGACCGCCGAGTTCGACGAGGCGATGAAGAAGGCCGGCTTCAAAGAGCTCATCAGCCTCTTCGTCGCCGTAGGGCAGGGGGATGTGAGCGCTCAGCTGCTCATCGGAGCGCTGCCCTGGTTCGCGCGCCAGGCCGCGGAGGAGCCACTGCCCCCGCCGCCCCCAAAGCCCCTTGCAAACAAGGCCGGAACCAAGGGAGTCCTGGTGGCCGGCATGGGCGACATGCTGATCCGGCTTTCCAAGTGCTGTAACCCCGTCATCGGCGACCCGATCGTCGGCTACATCACCCGTGGCCGTGGCGTGAGCGTCCACCGCCGGGACTGCCCCAACATCGGCGCCCTAGAGGCGCAGGCCGATCGCGCCGTGGACGTGCAGTGGGATGTGGAGATCGGCACGCGCAAGGACACCACCTACCTGGTCGAGATCGAGGTGCGCGTCTACGACCGCCCCAACGTCCTCCTGAAGGTCACAAACGCCATCTCGGTCCTCAAGCTCAACATCCACGCCGCCAACGCCCGCGTCAACAAGCAGGACCAGGGCGTCCTCAACTACACCGTCGAGATCAACAACAAGACCCAGCTCGAGGGCTTGCTCAAGAACATCTCGGAGCTCCCCGAGGTGATTCAGGTCTACCGCGTCCACCCCACGCGCAAGCCCGCCGAGGCGCGAGGGTAGAAGAGAATCGAGAATTGAGTAGCCAGTAGCCAGTAGTCAGTAGGGGGCAGGCGACTGCGGCGCATTCTCGCCCCCCTCGGGTTTCACGCCTGACGCCTGATCCCTGCCCCCTCAAGCCTCAAGCCTCACCCCTCAATCCTCGAGCCTCGAGCCTGCATCATGGGCGCATGCCGGGGAACTCGAGGCCGGTGCGCTCGTCGAGGCCCAGGCGCAGGTTCATGGCCTGGACTGCCTGACCGGCGGCGCCCTTGACGAGGTTATCGATGGCAACCATCACGACGATGGTGCTGCCTTGGGCGTCGACGGAGATGTCGGCGAAGTTGGAGCCGCAGACGACGTTGCAGTCCGGGGAGCCGTCGAGTAGCCGGATGAACGGTTTGTCGACGTAGGCCATCTCGAAGGCCCTGCGGGCCAGATCCCGCGTCACGCGTCGCAGCGGGCGCGCATAGACGGCCATGAAGAGCCCACGAACCATCGGCGCCACGTACGGCACGAAGGTCACCTCGGAGGCGGTCGTGCCGTGGGCCGCTAGTTGCTGGAGGATCTCCGGAATCTGCGGATGGTCCGTCATGCGGTAGGCGCGGAAGGCCTCGTCTCGCTCGGGATGGTGAGTCGCCAGTCGCGCCTCGGCGCCGAACTCGGAAGAGCCGACTACCCCATTGAGTACGATGGGGCCGGTCAGGTGTCCGTCGCGCGCCAGCGGTAGCAAGCCCAGCAGCGCAGCGGTCGCGAATCCTCCCGGCACACCGATGATCCGTGCGTCCGCGACCGCATCGCGCTCGAACTCGGGCAGCCCGTAGGCGAACTCCTCCAGCAGCTCGGGCGCGGCATGGGACTTGCCATGGTACTTGCGGTAGACGTCCGGGTCGCGCAGCCGGAAGTCCCCGCTCAGGTCGATGACCGGAGTCTTGGTGGGCAGCTTGCGAATGGCCTTCATCCCCGACAGCTGCGGCAGCGCGCAGAACACCAGATCGGTGTCCTCGCACGCTTCGGCGATGCTGAGGTCCTCGAATGCGAGCTCCGAGACGTTGCGGAGGTTGGGATGGACGCGCCACACCGGCTGTCCGCGGTGCTGCCTGGAGGTAATGTGGGCGACTTCGACCGCCGGGTGGAAGAGGAGAAGCCGAAGCAACTCGGACCCGCCGTAGCCCGCCGCGCCCAGAATGCAGACGCGTTTCTTCTTCGTCGATGCTCGTCGCTTTGCCGCCATACGCGATCGCGCACAGTATAAACCCTGGGCGCGCGCCCCGGCGGCGGCCAATCAGAGCAGGGCCCTGAGCCGGGCGTCAGGCCTGGGGGCGCTCACCGCGGGCGAGGCGAAGGCCACGGCGCGCCGCTTGCGAATCGGAAGCTCGGCAGCATCGTCGCGGGGAGAAGCGCGGGCCGAGCGTTCACGCAGAGTATCGAGCAGTGCCACCACCTCTTGCCTGGGGTGCTTTGTTGCGCTCACCATGGTCCTCACCTTCAGTAGAGTCGACAGCGGTCCGAGTTTCGGCCCTCCGAGTGTTGGACGTCGCCCGAGGCCAAAAGGTTCGCCCCAATTGCCCCCCCCCGGCTCTTGCCAGGTTGTGACTTGCGGCCTATATTCAAGGCAGGAGGTTCCGACGTGAGCGGGATCACGTGTCGCGTTTGCGGTGAAAGGCTCGAGCGGCTAGGCGCGCCTCCGGTCAGCTGCATGGCCTGTGACACGCCCTACCACGTCGATTGCTGGTCCTTCAACGGCGGCAAGTGCGGCGTCTACGCGTGCGAGGGACGCCGCGCGATGGCCGGTTACCCGCGAACCCTCGCCGCACCGCCCGTGTGTCCCGCGCCAGCGCAGCCATATGTCTGGCGTCGAGAGCTGGCTCCATTGGTGGCCACGGTCACGACTTCGGCGCTGCTCGCGTCAGTCTCGGCGGCCGCGTGCCTGGTCCCCTGGGGGGGGCTCTACCTGGCGCTGCTGGCGTTTCCGCTGGTCAGGCTGATCACCGACGGCCTGGGCTGGCTGCGCGGCGTCACGGTTGACCGCGCGGGGATGACCTTCGAGTACCTGGGCGGCGTCCGGCGCTCCGTGCGCTGGGAGGACGTCCTGCGCGGCCCGGGCGCGGGCGACTGGACCGGCGCCGTACTTCTGAAGGGCGGCGAAGTGATGGTGATGCCGGTTGGCGAGCCAGGTTTCGACGAGGTCCTGCGCCGCACGACGCTGGCGCTCTCTCGGCGGGCAGTCTCCGAGGACGTCTTCTTCATCGGAGAGGACGCATGAGCCCAGGGCGCCCCGAGCGCACCGACGAGGCCGAGCCGGTCTGCATCGTCTGCGGCGAGCTGCTCGACGGCGAAGCCGACGTCGTCCGTTGCGCTGCCTGCGAGACTCCGCACCACCGCGACTGCTGGGAATTCCAGGGGGTCTGCGCAGTCTACGGCTGCGGTTCCGAGCGTTCGCGCGGCGCAGAGGGCCCTCTTCGCGAGACCGCGACGCTCTTCATCGAAGGCGACGCCGAGCCCCCGCCGACGGTCTTTCGCGTGGCCGGTGCAGCCGGCCACGTGGACCTGGCTCACCTGGCATTGGTCGTTTTCCCGCTGCTCTGGCTGCCCGCGACCGTCAACGGCGGCTGGCTCTGTGCCCTCAACCTGCTCTTCATCAGCTTCCCGCTCTTCCTGTATGCGTTCCAGGTGCGGACGATTGGCCTGGAGAGAGAGGGGTTGCGCCTGGGGTACCTGCTCTGGAGCCGGTTCGTCCCATGGGCCGAAATCCGCGATCTGGCTCCGAACCTGCACAGCGGCTACGTTCTCGACCTGGAGAGCGGCGGCTGCCTGGCCATCCCCGCCCAGCCCGGAGAGCTCAGCGAGCTCGAAGCCGCAGTCCGGCGGCGCCTGAGGGAGCGCCGCAATGCCGCCCATGCCCGTTGATCGCGCCGGCTTCCCGGACGTATCCTGCAAGCCGATGAGGAGGTCTCCTTCTTGGGCAGGGCGTACCTGAAGCACCGGGCCGGGGAGTACACGCTCTCCGGCGGAATCTGCTCCATCGGCCGCGAGCCGAGCTGCACGATCTTCTTCGACGACCAGGAGCTCTCGAGGAAGCACGCGCTCATCATCGGCTACAACTCCGAGTACACCCTGATGGACTTCAAGTCGAGCAACGGCGTCGAAGTCAACAACCGGCCGGTCGAGCAGTGCCGGCTAAACAGCGGCGATCTCATCAAGATGGGCTCGCAGATCTTCGAGTTCCGCCGGGACCAGGACGAGGGCGGCTCGGCGCCGGCGTCCCGCCCGGCGACCCCGAAGTCGCAGGCCGGCGGCGGCGCGGACAAGTCGAGGCTCTTCACGATGCTCGACCTGGCCGGCGCCAAGGCGCTCCACACGCTGGCGGAACCGCTTCCGCCAGTCGCGGACACGACCAGCGCCGAGACCGACGAGGCCGTGCACAAGCTGCTCATCCTGTACCAGGTCTCCAAGATCATCGCCTCCGAGCTCGATCTCCCCTCGCTCCTCAACCGCGTGATCGACCTGGCCCTGGAGGTGATGAAGGCAGACCGCGGCTTCATCATGCTGGTCGATGAACAGACCAAGCAGCTGGTGCCGACCGTCTCCCGCGAGATGGAAGGGATGATGGGCAAGAACGGCCCCATCACGATCTCGAAGAGCATCGTCGACGAGGTTTTCGCCGGTAGCCAGCCCGTTCTCACCAAGGACGCGCTGGTCGACCCCAGGTTCGTCACGAGCGGTTCCATCCAGATGTACAACATTCGCTCGGCGATGTGCGTGCCCCTCTGCTCCAAGGACCACACGATCGGCGTGCTCTATGTGGACAACCGCATCCAGAGCGACTGCTTCCAGGAGGAAGACCTGAAGCTGCTGACCGCGTTCGGCGACCAGGCCGCCATCGCCATCGAGAATGCGCGCCTCTACGCCAAGATCGAGGACGAAACCCGCCAGCGCCTGAACCTCTCGCGGTACCTGTCCCCCGACATCGTCGAGAAGATCGTCGCCGAGAAGGGCGACATCGGCCGCGGCGGCCAGCTCGTGAACGCGACCGTGCTCTTCTGCGACATCCGCGGCTTCACGACGTTCTCCGAGGCCCGGCGAGCGCAGCCCCAGATGGTGGTGAACATCCTCAATCAGTACCTGGAGGCGATGACGGCCTGCATCTTCGAGCACGGCGGCACGCTGGACAAGTACCTGGGCGACGGCATCCTGGCCATCTTCGGTGCGCCCTTCAAGGCCGAGGATGCCCCGTTTCGAGCGGTCAGCGCGGCCATGGCGATGCAGGTCCAGATGGACAGGCTCTGCAAGGAGTGGATGGACAAGCACGGCATGTGGCTGCTGATGGGCGTCGGCATCAACACGGGCGAGGTCGTGGCAGGCAGCATCGGCTCCCCCAAGCGCATGGATTACACGGTCATCGGCGACTGCGTGAACACGGCCAGCCGGCTCTGCGGGCTCGCTCAGGGCCGCGAGATCGTCATCACGGAATCGACCTTCAGCGCCGTGCAGGACCGCATCGAGGTGCGCGACCCGATGCAGGTGAAGGTCAAGGGCAAGAACGAACCGATCGTCGTATACAAGGTTGTAAGGGCGAAAAAGTAGGTCACAGCCGCGGAAGACGGGAGGCGTGCCGATGGATCGGGCCGAGCTCGAGCAACTCGAGGAGGAAAGAGCTCGAGAGGTCGTCGGGATCGTCGACAGCGCCATCCTCCGGATCATGAACAAGCGGATGACCCGCGACGAGGCGCTCGAGCTGGTGGCCGAAGTCCGCCGCCGCGTCACCGAGATCTTCCCCGGCTCGGAAGGCACCTTCGACCTGATCTACCTGGGCCGCTTCCAGCGCACCATCGCCGAGTACGTCGGCGAGGAGTGAGGCTGGATCTGCGACGTGCAGCAGCCGCCAGTGCCGCGCAGGCCTGCTACTTCGCCGGTGCGGCGGGAGCGGGAGCGGCTGCAGGAGCCGGCGCGGCCGGGGCCGGCGGCGCGGGGTCGGCGGTCGGGTCGAAGTCCTCGGCCGAGGGCGTTGCGGGTGCGGGAGCGGCAGGGGCCGGCGCGGCGGCCTTGGACTCTACTGGGCCGGGGGCGCTAGCGGCCGCCGGCGGCTCAGGCGCTGCTGGCGCCGCAGCGGGGGGCTCTTCAGCAGCTGCCTTCTTGGGTTTGCGGCTTCGAGATTTCTTCGGCTTGGGCTCGCCCGCGGTGCTCGCGGCGGCGGGCTCCGTGGCCGCTGCCTTGGACTGCGCCCGGCGTGCCGTTGCGCGCTTCATCAGCTTGGCGACGTGAGGATCGTCTCGGATCGAATCGAGATCGCCGTCTTCCCGCAGGAGCCTCCAGTCCGAGAAGCCGTGCCTCACGGCCTTGCGCAGGTGGTCGACGGCCAGGGCCTTGTCACCCTTCAGCGCGTAGCAGCAGGCCAGGTCGTAATGGACGATGCCGAGGGCCTTGCCGTCAGCCAGCTCGGCTTCGAAGAGCTCGATCGCCTTGGCGAGATCATTCTTGCGGTAGTAGACGACGGCCATACCGTGTTTGGAGGCGAAGTGCTTCGGGTGGTCGGCCAGCGACTTCTCGAAGAGGCCTGGCTGGTCGGCTAGCGAGGTGGAACAGACCGCCTCGTGATACCAGTGGTACGGATTCTCGGTTGGCGCCGCCTGGAGTCCCGCGGCGATGGCCAGAGTACCTGCGACCAGTAGGGCTCGCTTCATATCGATCGACTCCTTGGCTCGAGCACGGTGGCCCGCGAGCTGTCCCTGCTCGCGGCGGTCACCCCGGGCTCCGCGCCGGACTTGCGGAGCTCCATCCAGAGTCCGATTAACCCATCCCTTACCGCGCGTCAACTCGCAGGAGCACACATTTGCGCACCACTCCGCCGCGGTCCTGTCCGAAAAACAGGGACACACGACCTATTTCCGAGGAAATAGGTCGTGTGTCCCTGCATTTCTCGGTGCCACGCGCGGCTTGAAATCGGGGCAAAGATGAGCTAGGATCGGCCGTCGCCGAGGCGGCACGCGTGGGCATTTAACTCAGCGGGAGAGTACTACCTTCACACGGTAGGAGTCGCAGGTTCGATCCCTGCAATGCCCACCATCATCGGGAAGCGGCACCAAACAGGGCCGCTTCCCGTCCTGTTTTGTCGGCCTTAATCCTTGCCGCTCGGGGCGGCCGATGCATGACGCGGAGGCGGAATCCTCTGTTCCACGTCATGGATTCCGGCCAGCCATGAACGACCCCTTGCGTCCTTCGGACCTTCCTCGCATCGCCCGCACGGCCCTGATGATCGCGCTCGCCGTGGCGCCCGTCGCGCTGCCCGCGGCAAGCCCTTCGACCCTCCAGGTGGCGCGTAGCGCCTCGCGTCTCGCGGCCACCGAAGTCGACCAGGTCTCCGTGGCCTGGTCGCCGGACGGCAAGAAGCTGGCCTGGCTCCAGCGCAAGGAGGCCGGCTCGGGCATCTTCAACGTCTGGGTCAAGGACCTCGAGAAGAAGGCCGACGCGGCAGCGATCACACGGGACGCCGACGGGGCTTCAGCCTACTCGCTGCCGATCTGGTCTCCGAACGGCCACTTCGTCGGCTTCCTCACGACGGATGGCTACTACAAGACGGCCTCCGCCTCCGCTACCGGAGTCACCACTACCAGCCGAGTTCGATTGACGTGCCTGGGTGGCAATGCCGGCCACGTTGCGCTCCAGGGGAGGTACTACCTGGCCGCGCGCATCGCGGGACAGATCTCGCTCTTGGGCATCCGGCCAGACGGGAGTCTGCTCTCCCTCGATCCGCTGGCCAATGCCGTGGCAGTCACGGACTTCGGGCCGGGCGTGCGGGTGCTGGAGCGCCGCATCGCACCCGATCACTCCCGCGTGGCCTTCGCCGTCGAAGAGGGCTCTGGCGCCTCCAGCCTCTACATGCTGCACCGCGTCCCCGAGCTGCTGAGCGGCGACGTCAGCAAGCCGACCAGTCTGACGGACCCGTCGATCCGTCGCCTCACGGACGGCGCCAGTTATGACGGCGTACCCTCCTTTGGCGGCGACGGCTCGCTCCTGGTCATGGCCAGCGCGCCGACCTACTGGCAGCCTCAGGACTGCGTACCGAACTCCGAGAACTCCGAGAGTCTCCTGGGCGGCGGCCGCTTCGACCTGGTCGCCATCGCTGCTTCCGGAACCGGCCCCAGGTCCGCAGTGGCCGCGCTCAACACCGTGCGGAGCGAGACCTTTCCCACGCTCTCTCCGGACGGCATGAAGATCGCCTTCGTCCGGGACGACAGCGGGGTCTTCCAGGTCTACACCGCCGACCTGGCCTACGCCGACGACATCGCGTCGACTGGCGGAACGCGCAACATCCGGGACGCCACGGGCAGCTCCGTGGAGATACCCGATGGCGCGCTCGCCCAGTCCACCCAGATCATCATTTCACTGCCCTTGCAGGTCCCCGATCGCGACGGCAAGACGATGCCGGCAGGCGTCAGGCCCGTCCGCGCCGTGCGTGCCATCGAGAAGTCGGCGGGCGACTCTCTGCGCGCCAACGCCCGCATCTCCCTGGCCTACACCGACGCCGAGGCCGCCGGCCTGGACGAGGGGACGCTCGGCGCCTTCCGATTCGACACGGGCACGGGCAAGTGGGCCCTGATGGGCGGCACGGTCGACCGGCGCGCGCGAACGGTCACCTTCCAGAGTTCCCAGCTCGGTACGTTCGGCGTCGCGGGTTTCCCCGCGACCGGCGTCCGGCCCGCCTCTGCAGATACCTCCGCCGCGCTGCCGACAGGCGGCGCCAGCGGCGGTTCCGGCGGCTGCAGCATCTCCGTCGCCGGTCAGGGTCAGCCCGAGCTGGCCTCGATGCTGGGCTGGATGATGTTGCTGCTTGCCGGCGCCGCACATCGGTTCAAGTCGACCGACCGCCCGCGCCGTCCATGACGCGCCGCGTCACACCCAGAGCTGGGGCTGCTTGGTGCAGACCGCGTCCGGCTCGATCCCCCGCGATGCGAGCGCCTGGCGCATCAGCCGCGTGTCCGACTCCGCAGTGCGTCCTTGCAGCTCCGGCGAGACGAAGCAGAGCCGGTAGCCTGCAGCCCTGAGGGCCGCCGCCTGGGGACCCTCGAGCGCCAGCCGGCTGAAGCAGTCCACCCAGATCCAGCCGGCCAGCCCCGCCAGAGCCAGCGCGGTCTCCACCGACTCGTACTCGCTGACCCGGACGGCCGTCCGCTGCTCGCCCGCCCTCACGGTGCGCACCAGGAATGGAAAAGACTGGTCCAGGAAGAAGAACTCCTCGATACCCCGTCCGGCCAGGAGCGCCAGCGCCCGCTCTTCCAGCCCTTCCTCCTTCACGTTCACGATGAGCAGCCGGTGATGGTAACTCCCGAGCCACTCCGTGAACGGCTCTCCGGCCACGAACGGATCGTGCTGCAGGCACAGCTGCCCGCCGGTGCTCCGGAGATCGATCTCCACGCCGTGGGCTGGCGGGACGGCCTCGAGCGCCTCCCGGGTATTGATCCGATGGCGGACGATGATCATGGACTCTCCGAGAGGCTCCTGCGGAGCTTGAAGCTATAGTCGAGTGTCCTCCCGATGAACTTCATCTTGGCTCGCCAGTCGATGTTCCAGCGCGACAGACCGTGCGCGCGCTGGCCGAACTCGACGGGAAACCGGCGCACCGTGAGGCCCCGGGCGCGGGCCACGTAGAACGCGAAGAGATCGAGCGAGAAGTCGTGCGGTGGTTGATTCCACGCCCGGTAGAACGACCGGTGGAAGAGCGTTGGCTGCGCGTTGATGTCCCAGAGCCGAGAGCCCAGCATCACCGTTTCGAACAGCGCCATCCCCGCCGTGAAGAAGGCGTCGGCCAGCGGCCGGCCCTGCCTGAGCCCTTTCACGAACAGGAACTCGGGGTTCGGGGCCTCCCCGAACAACCGCAAGCCGCGCAGCGCATCCTCGGGCGGCGTCTGAAGGTCGGCGTGCGTCCATCCGAGAATGTCTCCGCGAGCCGCCTGGAGACCGGCCAGGATACCGTGACCGTAGCCCAGGTTTTGCGGCACCCTTACGGAGCGCGCCTGCGGGTACGCCGGCAACAAGCTCTCCAGCAGCTCCGGGGTGGCGTCCGTGCTGCCGTTATCCACGACAATCAGCTCGACCCCCGGCGATAGCAGCCCGCGCGAACAGCGCTCGAACAGCGCCGGCAGCGTCGGCGATTCGTTGAACGCCGGGATCACCAGCGAGAGCGAAAGCGGTGCGGTCACGCCTACAGTCTAGACGGCAATCGGGCGGCATAGCGACGCTCGAGCCGGGCGATGGCGCCGGGGGCAACTCGCGCATCGCGCTCGAGGCGGTAGGGATGGGCCGCCCACTTGTGAAAGCAGGACTGCCAGTACTCGAAGGTCTTCAGGTCGTCTGGCGTTCCCCAGCCAAGGTAGTGGTCCAGCTCCAGCGCCCGGCAGTCGAGCCCCAGCGCCAGCGCGTCCTCCAGACAGCTGTCGATGTAGAGCTCGCCGTTGACGCGGCCGTTGCGCTCGAGCAGCCGTCGGGCGACCCTCCCGAAGTCCGCCGCGCGCCGGAACGTGAAGGCCCCGGTGATGACCGCGCTCGCGGAAGGCCGCTCGGGAGCCCGCTTGACCGCGCAGGCGACCACGCGCCCCGATTCGAGCTCCACCCAGCCGTACTGCCCTGGGGTCCTGAGCGCGCCCTCGTGGCTTCGCGCGGTCCATACGATGACGTCAGCGCCGCCCGCGGCGAGCAACCCCTCGAGCGCGGCCGGTTCGTACACGGCCCCCATGTCGCACGCGCCGATCGTCAGCGGCAAGCCGGCCTCCACCTGAGGCAACGCCGCCAGCGCCGTGGCCGCCTGACCTTCCGTCGGACCCGGAACCGCAACGATCCGGCTCCCTGGGAAGTCCTGGAGCAGCGTCGATTCGAGATGCCTCCCCGCCGCAGTGTCGCCACGCACGATGAAGACCGTGTTCGGAGCTTCCGGGAGGTCAGCGACGGCCTGGGCGATCATCGGCCGGCCGGAGACCTCGATGAGCGGCTTGGACACTGGGTAGCCCGCGCGCGCAAAACGGTCACCCTCTCCCGCGGCAGGAACGATCACGGCCCCTGCGTGCGCTGCCCTGACCCTAGGCCTTGCCAGAGCCCGGAAGGCGTCGGACCAGCGTCTGTAGGCCGAGAGATCCTCCGGAGTACCCCACTGCATGAAGTGCTGGAGGTCGTAGCAGCCCACCCGCAGGCCGTCCCGCAGCATAGGACGGTAGACCTGGCTCACGTAGTGTTCGCCGCGAATGCTCGGCTCGCTCCGGAGGGCCTCGGCGAAGTACCGGGTCACGAGCTCGCCGCGCGCGAAGTAGTAGGTCCCGCTCGAGGCCGGCTCCTCCATGGGACAGTCCGTGAAGGGCTGCTTCTCCTGGATGTCCAGGACCTGGCCGCCCTGCTCCCGCAAGTAGGCGTAGGTCCCTGGGCCCAGCGAGTGCGGGTGAAACCCGCGGTAGGCGGGGATGGCGCCGGCTGGGGCTGCTTCCGACACCCATCGCCGGAAGTGGTTCCAGTCCCAGTAGCACGCAAAGTCGCAGTAGTTGACGACGACCGGCTGGCCGGGGTCGAGCAGCTTGGCGGCCTGAGCGACCGCGTGAACCGGACCCAGCTTGTGCGGGTCGATCCCCACGACGCGACCCGTCGGACAGAATCGCTCCAATGTCTCCTGAAGCCGGATCGCACGGTCCGCCAGGTGCGCCCGGTTGCAGATGAAGAGGAAGTCGGTTTCGCCCGGGAAGAGCTCGATGACGTGCGCCACCATCGGCTTGCCCTCGACCTCGATCAGAGGCTTGAGCGTGGGGTGGCCTGCGCGGCTGAAGCGCTCCCCGGTGCCCGACATCGGGACGACGATCTTCATGGCTGTCGGTCCCGCTGCTGACGGAACTTCTCCGCTTCCCAGCCGGTGAGCTCGCCGACCGCCTCTTTGGAGAGGAATGCGAGCGGCGCGTCCTCGGAAATCCGCGCCAGCACCAGTGACAGGCATCGGAGCATCTCGTCCACGCCCCTGCCCGATCCTGGCGCCACGAGAGCGCCTGCGCCTTCCACGAGCACCGCAGCGGGCGAGCTCCCATGCTGGGAGCGGTAGGCCGCGTCGAGGGCGGGTAGCTCCTCACCGGGCGACAGCACGGGGAGCTTCTCGCCCAGGAAGACGACGTGGTCCGGGTAGAGGGCCCCGGATGCCGCACGGCGGCAGGCCCGGGCGTCGAGTGCGGCCGCGTGGCAATCGGGGTAGGCCGGAAGTCGCCAGCCGCCGGAGGTCGCCAGCTTCTCGAGGCGTCTGGCGTCGGCGCGGGCCGGCGGGGACGCTGCGCACGCGACGCGGCGCTCCACTTCGTCCAGAAGCCGCTCACAGCTTTCAGCGGAATCGCCGCCGACCACCAGGCCGTGGTTGGCGAGCGCCAGCACATCGGGCCGGGCGCTCAATCGATCGGCCACGGCCAGCGTCAGCGGCACGCCCGGCCGCACGTACGGGACCCATGCCCAGGCCAGCCCCGCGAGGCGCGTTGTCAGCTGCCTCTCTGCGTCCACGCGGCACGCCCAGGCAAGGGTGTTGACCGAATGGACGTGGGCGACGAACCGGTGCGGCAGGAGCGCGTGAAGCGGAGTTTCGATCGAGGGACGCGCCCGCGTTGGCCCCAGGACATGGCCCGCAGCCGGCTCGGGCTCCCCGCGGGCGGACGCGGCCCTCACGGCATCCAGGTCGAGGGAAACGAAGGCCCCCGCCTCCTGCGCCTCGGAGAGCCACACCCCCGAGGCCTTCACCCAGAGCCGGCCTGCGTGCTTCACCGACGTGTTGCCGCCACCGCCCTGGACCAGCATCGGCTGACGCCCCAGCCGTACTGAGAGGCCGGTGAGGTCCTGAAGCAGTTCCCGCGAGGCCGGGTCGGAGGGTGCGGAGCTCACGGGTAGCTGCGGGCCGCCCGGAATCCGATCCCGGCGAAGGGCCGATCCGGATCGAACAGGAACCGCGTGCTGCCGCGCAACTTCTCCTGGTCGTAGCACCAGGCGCCCCCGCGGACCACGCGGTAGTCGCCCTTTTCTGGCCCGGACGGGTCCTTCACGGGGCCGCTTCCATGCCGCGCCGCGTAGGCACCGCTGTCGTATCGGTCGCGGCACCACTCCGCCACGTTGCCCGCCAGATCCAGCGCGCCCACCGGCGAGGCCCCCTTCGGATACGATCCGACGGAGCGGGGGTGCTTGTCCGACTCCTTCAGGTAGCAGCGCTGTTCCCCGTACTTGCAGTAGCCACTTCCGGCGGGATCGTCCTCACCCCATGGATAGGAACGGCTTTCAGAGCCGCGGGCCGCAAACTCCCACTCGGCTTCGGTAGGCAGCCGCAAACCGGCCCATTCGCAATAGGAGAGCGCGTCTCCCCACGTCACGTTGGCGACCGGGTGCTTGTTCGTCGCCCACTCCGTGCGTTCGGGTTTCTTGCGGCCGGTCTGGTCGCAAAACTGGAGGTACTGTCCCCACGTCACTTCGTACTTGCTGATCAGGTACGGGGAGAGCGTCACCTCGTGGGCCGGCTTTTCGTTCGCAGGCCCGTCGTCGCGCCCCATCCTGAACGTGCCGCCCGGAACCAGGATCAGCAGGCTCTTGTCCCGGTCGTTGCGGAAGCACCAGTACCCCTGCCCGCTCTTCCCCGTCGCCGTCATCCCCTGCGGAGCCGCCGGAGCCGATTCCCCCGCCGGAGGTGCCGCATCGACCGCCGCCCCCCATGCCGTGGCCACCCCCAGCAGGAAGAGCTGCCCCAGCCGCCGCGCTTTCATGCTTCTCAGAATACCCTGGGCGCGAGTTCTACTCACTACTCGCTACTCACTACTCACTACTCGCTACTCACTACTCGCTACTTCTCTGGCCTCAATGCCAGCCGCACGACCTCGGAGTCGAAGTAGTTGATCGACATTCCGGCGTCGATCACCAGCGACTGGGCCTGGAGGCCGGAGGATCGCTGGCTCAGCAGGAACGCGACCGCGTTGGCGACCTCTTCGGTCTGGACCGCCTTGTGCCGAGGAATGACCTTCTCGGCGAAGAGGTAGCTGGGGACGTAGCCCGGGATGCCTGCGGAGGCGCTGGTCTTGAGCAGGCCAGGCGAGACGGCGTTGAAGCGCACCTGAGAAAAGGCGCTGAAGGACTTGGCGAGGAACGCCAGGCTCGATTCCAGAGCGGCCTTCACCGGCGCCATGTAACCGTAGTTCTCGGCGGCCATCCGGGTCGTGGAGATCGAGATCGTGACGACGGAGCCATCCGGAGCCAACGCATCCTTGAAGGCGTTCGAGAGTGCGAGCAGCGAGTAGCAGCTGATGTCGATGGCCTGGAGGAAGTCTCGCCTGGGTGTAGCGTGAAATGGCTGGATGCCCTCCGAGTAGTTGGCGAAGGCGATCGAGTGGACCAGCCCGTGGACGACGGGATGGCGCGCGCGGATCTCGGAGGCAGCCCGGTCGATGTCGGCCTGCTTTTCGACGTCGCACACGTGGACCTCGGCGTCCGGCGCGAGCTTTGCGAGCTGTTCCCTGCGGGCCTCGCTGCGGACGCCGAAGACGACCGTGCCGCCCTCTTCGCGAACGACTCGAGCGACGTGCCAGCCGACGCTCTTTTTGTTGGCCACTCCGAAGACCAAGTACGTCTTGCCCTCGAATCCGAGGAATCCCATCGGTCGCTCCTCCTCACGCACTCATGGATCTTTGAGACCCCGCACAAAAGACTGGATGTACTCCATTCCTCTCAGGGGCTTCGCCCCCGAACCCCCACCAAGGAGACCCGTCCCCTTGGACTCCCATTTGATGCGGGTTTTCCAGCTCGCGGCGCTTGCCAGGGAGTTCTGGACTCAAGAGGTCTTTCGAAAGCTCCGTGCATGCGTGAGCCTCTCCTCCTGAACGGCTCGTTGCGGCTCAGCCGCTCGCGCGCGGGGCCAGGGTCACGGCGAACTCCAGCAACAGCGCCTTCTGGCCTTCGACGCTTGCGCGGCCCTTCATGAAGTACACGTTCTCGAGCTGCTGGACGATCTGAGCCTCCATCTCGACCCGGTCTCCCGGCAGCACCATCCGCTTGAAGCGCGCATCCTGCAGCCGGGTCAGCACGGGGACGACCGAGCCGGAGGCCGCGGCGCTAGCCAGCGCTGGGTCCGATAGACGCCGCGAAACCAAAATTGCGCCGCTCTGGACGACCGCCTCACAGAGCAGCACGCCCGGCATCAGCGGCTGACCTGGGTAGTGCCCGCGGAAGTGCGGCTCATCGCTTCGAATCGTCCTCTCGGTCCGGATGCGGTCCGCCGTGCACTCGAGGATACGGTCGATGAACAGAAACGGCGGCCGGTGCGGAATTGCCGCGAGCACGTCCGCGTCTGCCGCGCTCGGCGGCGGCGCGACTTCTTCCCGAGACAGCACCCCGCTGGCGAGATCGACGCACCTGTCGCAGATGGCCGCGCCGTTCATGCCCGGAACGAGGAAGTTCACCTGGTCGGAGGCCTTGCCGCAGAAGGAGCAGGACATGGGAGTAGTGAGTAGAGAATCGAGGAGTGAGGCTTGAGGAGTGAGGCTTGAGGCTTGAGGAGTGAGGCTCGAGGAGTGAGGCTCGAGGAGTCAGGGGTTGCGGCCCAGGGAAGGTCGGGAGCGTCGAAGGCGCGTGCCCCCTACTGGCTACTGACTACTGTCTACTGACTACTGGCTACTGGCTACTGACTTCTCTCTTCCATCTTCCTACAGTCCCCCGGTCACTTCGAGGGTGGTGCCGGTCACATAGCTGGACTCTCTGGATGCCAGGAAAAGCACGCAGGCGGCAACCTCGGTGCCGGTGCCGAAGCGGCCCAGAGGGACCTGCGCCTTGTACTGCTTGACCAGATCCTCCGGGAGATCTGCGATGAGCTCGGTGTCGATGAAACCCGGGCTGACGCAGTTGACCGTGATGTTGCGGCTGGCGACTTCCTTGGAGAGCGAGCGCGCCAGCCCGACCTGGCCGGCCTTGGAGGCCGCGTAGTTGGCCTGACCGCGGAAGCCGAAGTGGCCGCAGGGGCTGGTGATGTTGATGATGCGGCCGTAGCGCTTCCGCATCATCGACCGCACCGCGAACTTGGACATGTTGAACGTGCCGGTGAGGTTCACCTCGAGCACGCGGTTCCAATCTGCCGGTTCCATCGCGCCCACGACGGCGTCCTTTCGGATGCCGCTGTTGTTGACGACGATCTGGCAGCCGCCGAGCTCGTCGTCCACGTACTGAAAGAACTGCTCGCAGGCCGAGTAGTCGGCCACGTCGAACTTTCGGAGGTGCAGCTTGCCCTCGAACTGCTTGAGCCCGTCGCGAAACGCCTGGGCTGCCTCGTCATTGGACGTGTAGGTCGCCACGACCTGGGCGCCGGCCGTCAGGAACGCCTCGGAGATCGATTTGCCGATTCCGCGCGTGCCACCGGTCACGATCGCCGTCTGTCCGCTGAAATCTGGCATCGGCTAAACCTCCTCGGTCGCTCGGACCGCGTTCGATCTGGAGAGGTACGAGTCGACCTCGTTGCTGACGATGACCCCGTAGTTGATGGTCCCGAGCCAGCCCGACATGATGATGCCGACGGAGCCGGCGTGCCACAGGCCCGCGATCTGTTCCGGGATGGCCTTGCTGACCGAGAGCCCCTCGAACTTGGTGCCAAACGTAGCGCCGTGGACGGTCTTGGTGTAGCGCGAGAACGTGCCGGGCGTGGCGGCCTCGATCCAGTCGAGCTTCCCGCGGATGTCGGGCAGGTAGCGTTCCAGCGCACAGATGGTGTCCTCGATCAGCTTCGCCTTTTCGCGCTCGTACTCTTCGGGGGGCAGACTGGCCCAGTCGTCCCAGTTGGCGTTGGTGCTGCTGACGATACTGTAGCGGTCGCTGCCAGGGCGGGTGTCGGGGTAGTAGCAGCTGAACGTCCGGCTGGTGACGTCCTTGGCGCAGAGCGCCACGGAGTCGAAGTGGTCGAGCGTCGACGTGAAGAAGAGGTCGCCCAGGTAGTCGAAGGACTCGCCGGGTTTGAGGCCCATGTAGACCTGGCAGCTGGAGCTGCTGAGGCGCACCTTCCTGGCCTTCTCGAGGAAATCGGAGGCGAAGTGTTCCTCGCCCACGAGCCTCTGGATGGTTCCCCGCAGGTTGGCGTTACTGACCACGGAGCGGGCGCGGATGGGGCGGCCGTTGCAGACGACACCCGTGACGCGCCCGCTTTCGACCAGCACCCGCTCGACGTCGCTGT
This sequence comes from Candidatus Wallbacteria bacterium, assembly GCA_016213845.1. Taxonomy (GTDB): domain Bacteria; phylum Muiribacteriota; class UBA6191; order JACPRK01; family JACPRK01; genus JACPRK01. The sequence goes on along the minus strand of JACQZN010000122.1, from coordinate 49,943 downwards.
AGATCCGGACGTCGACGCCGTTACGGATCAGCTCCTTCTTCATCAGGCCGACCATCAGGTCGGTGCCGCCCTTGAAGATGTAGACGCCCTTCGACATGAAGTTGGAGAAGACGATGCCGAAGGTGAGCGCGGGGTCGTCGAGCGTGGAGCCGTTGGCGTAGGCGATCGGCTCCATCAGGAGCCTGTGCACGTCGTTTCTGCCCGGGAAGCAGCGCTCCAGGAACTGGCCCGTCGTGGTTCCGTCGTCATCGTAGAAGTTGAAGGAGCGGGCCTTGTCGAAGAACGCCTCGACCCGCTCGAGAGGCTGCTGGAAGCGCTCCACGAGGATGCGCGTGAAGTCCTTGCGGTCGTAGGTCGTCTCGAAGCTGAACTGGGGGTTGTCGAAGCGAATGCCCCGGATGGGCTCGATGCGGCTGGCGATGTCGTCGTTCCAGTAGCGCTTGCAGCTCTTGACCATCCCGAACGGGAAGCCGTGGAGGCTGATGTCGAAGATGTGTCCTCGCTTGCGCCGAAACCAGGTGGCCATGCCGCCGAGCTGGTAATGGTGCTCCAGCACCAGCACTCGCCGGCCCATCCGGCCCAGGATGTTGGCGCAGGTGAGCCCTGCGAGGCCGCTGCCGATGACGATGACGTCGTACTCGCTCTGGATTCCCTGGAGTTGATCCTTTGGCATCGTGGGCGGGCCTCACGCTTGTTGCAGGACGTGCATGTTGGCCATCGAGATCCCGGAGAGCAGCGCCCCCACGATCCCGAGCATGCCCTGGTCGGTGCCGCACAGGAACAGGTTGTCCAGATGCGTGCGGCCGGTCTTGAACTTGACTGGCGATCCGTAGACCGCGCCGTTTACATGGCCCGTGAACTTGCGGACAGTCGTCGGAGTGAAAATGTCCGTGAACTTCACGAAGGGCCGGAAATCGGGAACGATCCTGACGACCTCGTCGAGCACCAGGCGGTGCCAGCGAGTCTTGGCCTCGTGGTACTCCTCGGGCGGCAGCGCGGCCCAGAGGTCGTAGTTGGCCAGGCTGGTCACGCGCATCAGGTTGTCGTCGAGCGGCCGGTCGTAGCGGAAGTTGTTGGGGCAGCAGATCACCCCGCTGCGCACATCCACCAGCTCCTGGGGCTTCTGGTAGTGGAACTTCTCGGTCGTCGAGAAGAACTGAATGGTGAACTCGTAGCCGAGGTCCCTGGGCTCTTTCGTCAAAACGTCGATCGACTCCACGAAGCTGAGCTGCCCGTGCGTCGCGCCCTCCGAGCCGGGCTCGTAGTCGCTGAGGAGCTCGAGCGTCTCCGGATACCCGGCCGACGAGAAGACCGTGTCCGCCGTCAGCGTCTCGCCGCTGTCCAGAACGACCTCCGTGACCTTGGTGCCTGCGACCGAGAGCCGCTTGACGCCCGACTTCATGCGCAACTCGCCGCCCAACCCCTTGTACTTCTCCATCAGCACCCGCAGCACGCGGCGCACGCCCTCGGTGGGCCGCGCCAGACCCTCGCAGTAGATGCTCTTGAACATGATGACGAACTGCCCGAAGTCCATGTCGTTCTCCACGGCGCTGCCGTAGAAGAAAAGCGGACAGAAGAGCATCTCGATCAAGAGCGGGTCCGTGAGAAAACCCGCGACCACCTCGCGCGCGCTGAACTCGGGGGTCGCCAGGTTCAGCGCGTCGTACTCCATCACATGGCGGACGAGACGGCGGAAGGCGTCCGCCTGGGCCGGAAACTGCTCGGCCACCTCGGACTCGAAGAGGGCAAAGTCGTTGGAGAAGCGCAGCCGCTTGCCGGGAAACCACGTGGCCGACATCAGCTGGGGCCGCAGGTCGAGCTCGTCGTAGTCGATTCGCAGCTGCCTCAGGAGCTTCGTGAGCGGAGCGTTTCGCGTCCCGCGCGGCACGAAGTTGGTCATGGCGTGCAGGCCGACGTCGAAGCGGTAGCCCTTCAGCCGGTAGAAGCTGTTCAACCCGCCCCACAGGTAGTGGCGGTCGAGGATGCAGACCTTGCGGCCGTAGTGGGCCAGGCGGATGCCGGCGCCCAGTCCGGACATCCCGGCTCCGATTATGAGGACGTCGTAATGCACGGGCATCTGGGGCGGGGCCAAAGGCCGCCGCCCACGGGCCGCCCAGGACCGGCGCCTGGCGTCACGCCATCTTCGGCGAGAGGTAGTCGAGACAGCTGGTCATCGTGGCCAGCTGCGGATAGTCGGACGAGGGGACCTCGACGTTGTAGCGCTTGCGCAGCTCCATCACGATGTCGAGGAAGTCCATAGAATCCAGGCCGAGCTGGTCCCGGAGGCTGACGTCGTCTTTGAGGCTGGCGGTGTCCTCGTCGGGGGCGATGTCAGCCAGGATGTCGATGATTGCCTGCCGGATTTCCTGTCGGGTCATTCCGTGATCTCCTTGAAACGGTCTGGGCGAGCGCGCCGGGCCTTCAAACTCGCTTCACCACAACGACTGCGTTGATCCCCAGCATCCCGGCGGAGTTGTTGAGGATGTAATCGACCTTTTGAATCTTCCTGGGTTCGTTCATGACCAGGTTGGGGATGGCGCACTCGGGATCGAGGTGGTCCACGTTGATGGTGGGGTGTACCACCAGGTCCTGGAAGGCCGGAAGGTTCCCCGCCAGCTCCAGGGCAGCCGCCGCGCCCATGGCGTGCCCGATGAAGCTCTTGGTGTTGTTGATGTAAGTTGTCGGCGTCTCATTGAACACCTCGCGGACCGCCTGGCTTTCCTGCTGGTCGCCCAGCCGGGTTGCCGTGGCGTGGGTGTTCACGATGTCGACCTCGGCGGGCGTGATGCCTGCCCTCGCCAGCGCCAGCCGCATGCACTCGACCTGGCGCTGGGGCAGCGGCAGCACGAAGTCGGAGGCGTCCGAATTCATCGCGTAGCCGGCGATCTCGCCGTAGATCTTGGCGCCCCGCTTGCGGGCATCCTCGTAGCGCTCGAGCACGTAGACGCAGCCGCCCTCGCTGACGACGATGCCGTTGCGGTCCAGGTCGTAGGGCCGGCTCGCCTTCGCCGCGATCTCGTGAGTCGCCAGCGCCCCCTGGGCCTTGAAGCTGGCGAAGATGCCGAACGTGTGGATCGCCTCCGAGACGCCCCCGGCCAGCGCGACGTCGACCTCTCCAAGTCGCAGCATCTGCACTCCGCTGATCAGCCCCGCGTTGCCCGCTGCGCACGCTGCGCCCACCGTGTAGTGCGGCCCGGAGATGCCCATGCTCAGCGTCACCTCGCCGGCCGGGTTGTTGGCGACGGTCCGCGGGTTGTGGTGGTGCGTCCAGAAGGCCGTGTCGTAGCCCTTCAGGCTGATGTTGTAGACCTCGTTCTCGGTCTCGACGTTACCGTGCTCGGTGATGCCGAGGAAGACGCCGACGCGCGACTTGTCGGCTGAGGAGAAATCGATGCCCGAATCGGCGATGGCCTCGTGGGAGCAGTAGATGGCGATCGAACCGGCCCGCGTGCCCCGCCGCACGTCCTTCTTCTTCTGGTACTTCAGCGGGTCGTAGTGGCAGACCCCGGCAATCAGCTTGCCCATGTAGCGAGTCTCGAAGTCCTGCACTCCGGACACGCCCGCCAGCAAGTTCTTCCGGTACTGCTCCAGGTTGTCGCCGTTGGGCGAGGTCAACCCGACACCGGTGATGACGATTCGATCCTGGATGGCCATAAAACGCCTTGCTGCTCCAATCTCGGCCGTAGCCGTCTCCAGCTTGGGGGAAATCTGCTTGGCGCGGCGCGAGTCTCGCCCCGACACCAAACGGACCCGCGAGCCTGACGGCCAGCCGCCCGCCCGGGGTGTCTCACGACGCGGCAAACTTCCCCCGGAACGTAACACGGCCGCACCGGGCCGCGCAAGATGCTAAGCCAGTCGCGCCTCTCAGTTCGGGGGCGAGCCCGTGGATACCAGCGGCGGCCGCTCCAAGAGCTCCAGCAGCTCCCTCGTCAGAGCCCCGATCTCCATCGGTTTCATCAGGTAGTGATTGGCGCCCGCTTGCATCGCCTTCAGCACATCGTGGATCTGCATCTTCACCGAGTGGATGACCACCGGGACCGTGGCCGTCCGGGCATCGGCCCGGAGCCTGCGACAGACCTCCAGCCCGTCCAGCCCGGGCATCATGATGTCCAGGAGGATCAAATCCGGCGGAGTGTCCAGCGCTCGCTGCAGCCCCTCGACCCCGTCGGCTGCCTGCACGACCTCGAACTTTCCGGCCGTCTCGAGCCCCTTGCGCAGGATGAAGCTCACGTCCTCGTCGTCGTCGACGATCAGCACGCGCCATTGCCGATCCGGCACCAGCGGCTGGCGGTACGGCATCCCCCGGCGCGCTCGCCGGGTCCGCGCTGCCAGCTCCAGCCAGCCGTTCAGTTCCTCGACCCGGAACGGCTTGCTCACGTAGCCCTTGGCTCCGGCCGCTTCGATCTGCGAATCGTCCTCTGTCATCAGCGTGCCCGAGACGAAGATCACGGGCAGCCCCGAATCGATCGCCAGAAGTCGCCGGCAGAGCTCGAAACCGTCCATCTGCGGCATCCGCAAGTCCAGGATCGCCAGGTCGAAGCAGCCGGCCACGAACTCCCTGAGCGCCAGCTCCGGGTTCGTGTAGAAGGCCGCGCGGCAACCCGCCCGCGAGAGCGCCACTCGATAGATCTCGAGAATGCCTTCCTCGTCGTCGACCGCCAGCACGTCCAGGTCGAAGGTCTGCATCTTCGGCTCACCGGAAACGCGCATGATCTCGCCGCATGTGACCTCGCCCGAGTCGGCCGCCGGAAACTTCATCCGGAAAGTTGCGCCACCCCGCTCCGGGCAGACCAGCTCCAGCGTGCCCCGGTGCTCCTCGACCAGTGCCTTGCAGATGGCCAACCCCAGCCCCGTCCCTTTTCCCGGGGCCTTGGTGGTGAAGAAGTTCTCGAACACGCGATCGCGGAGCTGAGGCGCAACTCCGGGGCCCGTGTCGGCAACCTCGATGATCACCTGATCCCCTGCGCGGCGTGCCCGCAGCGTGAGAGTCCCGCCCTTCTCCATCGCATCTCGCGCATTGAGAACGAGGTTCAGGAGCACCTGCTGCAGCTGCGTCTCGCTGCCCATGATGCCCGGCAAATTCCGCTCGATCTCCCGCTCCACGCGGATGCCGTGCACGGCCAGATTCTTGGAGAGCAGTGCGAGAATGTCGTCCAGCAACCGGTCGATCAGCACGGCGTGGAGCTCGCCGGTGCCCGACCTGGAGAGCTTCAGAAAGTGGCGCACGATGTCCACGCACTTCCAGGTATTGCGCTCCACGATCCGGAGCCGGTCGGTCACCTCGTGATTCGTATCTCCCAGGTCCTCCAGAAGGAAGCCGAGCGTCCCCAGGACGACGGACAGTGGGTTGTTGATCTCGTGGGCCAGCGCGCCGGCCATCAAGCCGAGCGAGGCCAGCTTGTCGGCCTTCAGCATCGCAGCCTCGAGCCGGGCATGGCGCGACGAGTCCAAAAAATGAATCAGCGTCACCGGGCTCGTACCCGCTCCCGCGGGCGACAGCTTCCGCGCCGTGCACGCAAGGGTCCTCTCCGCCCCGCTCGTCCCGGGGACCCTCACCAGGCGCGAGTCTGCCGTTTCCAGGCCGATGACCGCCTGGGTCACGAACGCGACGAACTCCGGGAAGTCCTGCAGCATCGTGACCGGGCGGCCGCCAATCGACTGGGATTGCGGCCCCAGGATCTCCCGCCCAGGGCCATTGACGAACAACACCTGCCCTTGATCGTCAGCCAGCAGGATGCCATCCGGAATCTGCTCCAGGATGGCCCTTCCCGTCGAGCGGGCCTCGTGGGACGGCCCGGCAGCTCGATCTGGCGGTGGCGCTTCGAGTCGCCCGCCCCGTCCGCGGACCGCGGTGATCACGCCTGTGACCAGCGCGTCCTGGCTCACCGGTTTGACCAGGTAGTCGGCGGCGCCCATCCGCATCGCTTCCACGGCGGGACCGGCCTTCGAGGAGGCCGTCACCATCAGCACGGGCAGACCGGGGATCAGGCTGCGCAGCTTCTTGAGCAGCTCCAGCCCCGAGATGCCCGGCAGGATGACGTCGCAGACCACCGCGTCGAAGTGGCCGAGCTCCAGGAGCTCCAGCGCCGTGATGGCCGAATCGGTATGCGTGACACGGACGCCGTGGGCCTCCAGGTGCGAACGCAGGACCAGTCGATCGACCTGGCTATCCTCGATCACGAGGACGTGCAGGCCCGAGGCAGGGCCGTCGGCGCTGCTTTGAGTGTCCAGATGGTCTCCCTGAACCGTTGGGGCAATTCGTTGCTCGAAAGCCGCCCCTGTCGTGTTCGATCGAAGACTATCCCAGCTTCCCGCCCGACGCAAACCATTTTTGGGAGTACGTTGCGCCGGCCGCCGGCCAAGCTCAGGGGAGGGGCCGCGAGTAAACGGGGTATCGACCCAGCTCGGGCAGGAAGCGCTTGAGTAGCCGGACCTTGTCCCGGTACGAGAGGAAGCTGCTCTTGAAGCCGGCGACGATGATGTTCTTGATGTCCTCCATCGTGAACTCGAACTGAACGGCGGCCTTGAAGAGCTCCTGCGAGGCCGTGGTGTTGGACATCAGCCGGTTGTCGGTGTTGAGCGTGATGCGCAGGCCGTAATCGTAGTAGAGACGCACCGGGTGGTCCTCCAGCCGTCGCACGCTGCGCGTGTGGACGTTGGAGCTGACGCAGATCTCCAGGGGGATCCGGTGATCGTTCACGTAGTTGAGGAGGTCGCCGTCCTTCCTCAGATTCGTGCCGTGGCCGATCCGGTGGGCGCCGCAGCGGTGGATTGCCTGCGCAATCGATTCGGGGCCAAACGCTTCGCCCGCGTGGAGGGTGCAGTTGATGTTGTTGTCCAGCACCAGCTGGAATGCCTCCTGGTGCTCCTTGGCCGGGAAGTTCTCTTCCACGCCTGCCAGGTCGAAGCCGACCACCCCGCGGTCCTTGTAGGCAACCGCCAGCTCCGCCAGCCTCAGCGACGATTCCGGCTTGATGTGACGGATGCCGCAGATGATGACGCCCGTCTTGATGTCCTTTTCGCGCTCGGCCTTCTGCAGCCCCTCGATCACGGCGTCGACGATCTCGGCCAGCTTCAGGTGGCGCTTCGTGTGCAGGATGGGCGAGTACCGGACCTCCAGGTACTTCACGTTCTCGTCGGCCGCATCGCAGGCCAGCTCGTAGGCCGCCCGCTCCAGTCCCTCCCGCGTCTGCAAAACCGAAAGTGTGATGTCGAACGCGCGGATGTACTGCTCCAGGCTCTTGCAGTTGTCCTCCATGATGAGGTGCTTGGCCAGCTCCGCCAGGTCCGTGCTCGGCAGCTCGGCCTCGCAGTCCTGCGCCAGTTCCAGTACCGTCTCGAGCCGCATGCTGCCGTCCAGGTGGCAGTGCAGATCGGTCTTGGGCAGCTTGCGGACCGCCTCGAGAGTCACTGCCGGGTCCGGCCGGCAATTCTCCGGTCGCCGCCGATCGATGCGCTCCTCCGAGGTCTGAGACTGCTTCTCACGCGCCAATGCGATTCACCTTCCGTGACGGGTCCGGCTCAGTAAGCCGCCAGCTCCCGTATCTGTCGTAGTACGTCGCCGCTCTGCGGCAGGATTGCTTCCTCGAGCTCCGGGCAGTACGCAACCGGACAGTCGCGCGCCGCCAGCCGCCGCACGGGCGCGTCGAGCGCCTGGAAGCAGTGTTCGCCCACCCACGCCGCCACTTCCGCGCCGAAGCCGCACGTCAGAGAGTCCTCGTGGGCCACCAGAAGCTTCCCGGTCTTTTCGACCGAGCTCGCCACCGCTTCGCGGTCCCACGGCGCTATCGACCGCAGGTCCAGCACCTCCACGGAGAGCCCTTGCTTGTCGGCTTCCGCGGCGGCGTCGAGCGATCGCTGCACGAGCGCCCCCCAGGTTACCAGCGTGAGGTCGGTTCCCGGGCGGACCAGCCGGGCTCGGCCCAGCGGGATCATGTAGTCCGTCCCGGGGTCGAGGGTGCGGTTGTAGCCCTGGAAGTAGAGGTGCTTGTGCTCCAGGAACATCACCGGGTCGTCGCACCGGATGGCGGTCCTGAGGAGACCGGCCGCGTCGGCCGCGTTGGACGGGTAGACGACCCGCAGGCCCGGGCAGTGGGCGAAGATCGACTCGCCCGATTGGCTGTGGTACGGCCCGCCGCCCTTCAGGTAGCCGCCGATGCTGGCCCGCACCACGACGGGGCAGCCCCAGTCGCCATTGGACCGGTAGCGGATGAATCCGAGCTCGTCGCGCAGCTGCATCATCGCCGGCCAGATGTAGTCGAAGAACTGGATCTCGACCACGGGCTTGAGCCCCCGCAGCGCCATCCCGATGGCCCGGCCCACGATGTTCGCCTCGGCCAGAGGGCTGTTGAAGACCCGATCGCTGCCGAACTTCGCCTGGAGCCCGTAGGTGACCTTGAAGACGCCGCCCTTGCCTTTGACTTCCTTCAGCGATTCTTCGTTGGAGGCGTCCGCGACGTCTTCGCCGAAGACCACGATGCGCTTGTCGCGAGCCATCTCGGCGGCCAGTGTGGAGTTGATGAGAGCTGCCATCGACTGCGGCTCGCCGCCCGAGAAGGCCGGCGGGCGTTCGAAGTCGGGGGAGGTCGGATCGACGGATTCGCTGAAGACGTGGCGTGTGGCCGACGAGACCGGCGGCTTCGGCGCGGCGATGGCGGCCTCGGTGGCGGCCTCGACCGTGGCGTCGACCTCGGCGCGGATCCGGGTCAGCTCGGCCTCGCTGGCTAGCTTCTGCCGAAGGAGCCAGGCCGGGAAGGTGGCCAGCGGGTCCCGCCGCCGTTCCTCAGCCAGGTCGGCACGGGTCCGATACATCGTCTGATCGTCGGAGAGCGAGTGGGAGTACGGTCGCACCACGGAGGCGTGGACCAGGCACGGGCCGGCGCCTGCCCGGATGCGTTCGACGACGCGACCCAGCAGCGAGTAGCAGGCCACCGGATCGCAGCCGTCGACTTTCTCCACGGCCAGGCCGGGGAAGCCGGAGACCAGCCGGGAGATGTCGCCGCCGGCGGTCTGGGCCCGCACGGGGACGCTGATGGCCCAGCCGTTGTCCTCGACCAGATAGAGGACTGGCAGCTTTCTCTGGCAGGCCGTGTTCAAGGACTCCCAGAACTCACCCTGGCTGGTCGTGCCGTCGCCTGTGGTGACGAGGATGACTTCGTCGGCAGCCGCTTCCGCCGCAATCTCGAGCGCTCGGATGTATCGGCCGGCCTCCGCGGCGCCGACCGACTGCAGGAACTGCGTGCCGGTCGGGCTGGAGGTGCTGGCGACGTGCAGACGGCGCGACCCCCAGTGGGCCGGCATCTGTCGGCCACCGCTGGAGGGGTCGGCCGCGGCCCCGGTCGCCTGCATGAGCATGTCGAGGGGAGTGAGGCCGACCTGGAGCATCAGGGCCCGGTCCCGGTAATAGGGGAAGAACCAGTCGTGGCCCGGTCTCAATGCCAGTCCGCAGGCTGCGCCGAGTGCTTCGTGGCCGGCGCCGGAAATCTGGAAGAAGGCGAGATTTCGCTTCCGGAGGGCAATCTCCTTGTCGTCGATGCGCCTGGAGAGCAGCATGACGCGGTAGACGTCGAGCAGCTGCGAACGGTCGAGCTCAGGCTGCTCCGCCCGGCGAAGTTTCGGCTTGGTCATGATAGAAGTCCGCCATTGTAGCAGGACCCATGCCGGCAATCAACAACCGCGGAATGCCCGCCAGGGCGGCGGACACAGTCGGCGAAAAGCGGGCACAGGCAGCGGAAGCCCGGCCAGCCGACCGGACGACTGCCAGATTTCAACCGGGCTTCCGGGGCCGGTCCCCGTTTTTCGCTTCCGGGTTCGCGACTTTGCCGAGACCCTGAGTACTGGCGCGGAGCTACCCATGCTGCGAACGGGCGGCGGGACCCGGATCTTTCCGGAGGGGGCTTTCGAGGAGAAGAAAAAGACCCCGGGGGCTCTCCGGGACCTGTGGCTGGCATCTCCCCGATGCTAGCGCCAGGTCTGGGAAGGCCGGGCCGGGGCCAAATGAGATGGGAGCAGGGGTCTTTCAAGCGGCCATCTGCTGGTGCAGGACGGCCTGGCTGATTCGTTCGGAGGGTATCCAGAACTGGAAGGTGCTGCCGGAGCCCGGGCGGCTGTCGACCGAGATCCGGCCGCCGTGCGCCTCCACCAGCATGCGCGCGATGGCCAGACCTAGCCCGTAGCCCTTGACGTGGGCGACCGGGCCTTGGGCCTGTTGCCAGGGCGAGAAGAGGAACTTGATCTGGTCGGCCGGGATTCCCGGACCCGTGTCGACCACCTTCACGAAAATCTCGCCCTCCGCGCCGGGCAGGGCTTCGAGGCGGACCTTGCCGCCCTCGGGGGTGAACTTGATAGCGTTGGCTACGAGGTTGACGACCGCCTCGGTGAGCTTGCTCTTGTCGACGCTGGCGAGCAGCTCCGGGTGGGTCTGGAACTCGAGCGAAATCTTCTTGCGCTCGGCGAGCAGCCGCTGGTCTTCGGCGATCTCCTGAATCATGTGGCCGACATCCTCCCGGCGCCGGAAGAGCTTGACCTGGCCCGCCTGGAGCTGGGACAGGTCCAATACCTGCCCGACCAACTCCATCGCCCGCTGGGCGCTGACGATGATGCGGCGAAGGCCGGTGGCCAGGAACTCCGGATCGGGCTGGGGGGCGTCGTTCAAGAGGAGCTCCGCGAATCCGGTAATGACGTTCAGGGGATTGCGGAGGTCATGGACGATCATGGCGGTGAACTGGCGGCGCATCTGCTCCACCTGGCGGCGGTAGGTCTCGCGAGCGATCAGGCTGCGCACGCGCGCCTTCATCAACACGGGGTCAAACGGCTTGGCAATGTAGTCGTCGGCGCCGAGCCGCACGCCCTGGACGTAATCGTCGTCCCCGGCCAATCCGGTGAGGAGCACGATCGGCACCAAGGCCAGGACCGGCTCGCTTCGCAGCCGGGGCAGGACGTCGAAGCCCGTGAGCTTCGGCATCATGACGTCCAGCAGCACCAGGTGAGGCTTGCGAGTGACAGCCTGATCGATCGCCTCGATGCCGTCGGCCGCTTCGATGACCTGGTAACCCCAGCCCTCGAGGTAGCGCCGGGCTATCTCCCGGACCGCGGGCTCGTCGTCGGCAACGAGGACCAGGGGTCTTTCGCTCGATGTAACTTCCATCACTGCACCTCGCCAGTACCTTGGCAAGAACCGGGCCAGGCGGAGGGCCTCAGGGCCAATCGGACGCACCGAGAGATTTCAGGCCTGGAGAGGGTTCTCAGACTTCAAGTCATGGTTGATTCGACGCTGCCGGCGTGCACGGTGCGACATGCATGTCGCAGGCGCCGGGTGCCACGAGAAGCGAGCCCCAGAGAGCCGTTTCAGCGTGAAGAAGCCGGATCCACGGCCGGCCCAGGTGCGACATCGATGTCGCAGTGAAGGAGGGGCGCCAGTGGTTTGCTAGGGAGCCGATCGGCGCGATGCGGCCCCGCAGCTGCGACTCGCGTGTCGCACCGCTTGCGGCTTCAGGGCACGGCGGTCCGCTCGAAGGGCTTCGGCCGACTTCGGTCCGCCCGATCGAGACCCGGAGATCCGTTCCTCGTGTAGAGTGCTCGAAGGTGACAGAGTCCGCTCCGGAAGCGGATAGTCAGGCATGACTGATGGCTATCGAACTCCACCGTGGGATTGGCGGAGGCCCCTGACGCTCGTTGGACAATCTTGCACAGATCTTTCGTAGGCACCGGCACGAACCTTGCGACGGTTGGGTCGCCAGCCGCGTGGACCGACCTCCTCTCCCGACGGCTGCGGCCGATCGCGCGGCCGCAAAGTCTCGGGTTGCGCTGACCGCTCGCCGCCGACGGAGCCGGCCAGTCATGGAATCCGGCGGAGCTCGATTGAGCGCGGAGGGCTGAGGAGTAGTCTTGAAGCTGGCCACATCGGGCGCCGATACCTTGATCCGTTACCTCGAGCAGGAGGGCGTCCAGTACGTCTTCGGTATGCCGGGCTCCCCGCTGGGGCCGCTGTTCGACCGACTTCACGACAGCGGCGTGAAGCCGATCCTTATAAAGCACGAGACCAGCGCCGCCTTCATCGCGGACGGCTATGCGCGCTTCTCCGGGCACATCGGCGTCTGCATCGGCACGACCGGCCCCGGCGTCACCAACCTGGTGACGGGGGTCGCCACCGCCTACGCAGACGGCATACCGCTACTGGTGATCACGGGGCAGGTGCCGACCACCGTGTTCGGCAAGGGCGCGTTTCAGGAGTCGACCACTTCCACGTTCGGCGCCACCGAGCTGCTCCGAGGCGTGACCAAGATGAGCGAGATGGTCATCGAACCGTCGCTCTTGCCGAGGCTCCTCAAGCGCGCGCTGCGGCTTGCCCAGACCGGAAAGACGGGCCCCGTGGCGCTCAACTTCCCCGTCAACGTCTTGGCCGCGTCGGTAACCGACGACGTCCACGAATCCCCCTACGACTACCGGACCCGCAACCGGCCGTTCGACCGGCGGATGGTGGCGCGAGGCGCCAAGGCCCTGATGGCCGCCGCGAGGCCGGTCATCCTGGCCGGCTCGGGCGTGGGTGCCTCGGGCGCGGAGGCCGAGCTGCTGGCCCTGGCGGAGCAGCTGCGAATTCCGGTCGCTACGACTCCGAAGGCCAAGGGGTGCTTTCCCGAGGACCACCCGCTTTCGCTTGGGATCTTCGGTTTTGCCGGGCACCCACGCGCGGACCGCTACGTGCAGCGGGAGGCAGATCTGGTCCTGGTCGCTGCCAGCTCGCTCGGCCAGTGGCAGACGGACAATTACTGCGAGGCGCTGGAGGGCAAGGCGCTCGTCCAGATCGACATCGACGCCGCCGAGCTCGGAAAGAACTACCCGATCCAGGTGGCGCTGCAGGGGGACGCGCAGGTCGTCCTCAAGGAGTTGCGATACTCGATCGAGCGGGAGCTGAACAAGCATCCGGCCGGGGCACGCCGGCCGCGCGATTCGGCGCTGGAGGCGCTCAAGCGCGAGGTTCCCAGATTCGTCGACGAGAGCCAGATGTTTTCGACGGCCACGCCGCTGGCGCCGCAGTGCGTCATGCGCGAGCTCCGGCTGGCGCTTCCCCGCGACACGATCGTGTTCTTCGACACCGGCGCCCACATGATCTGGGGTCTGCACTACTTCGATGCCTACGTGCCCAAGACGTTCGTTTTGTCGAGCGGGCTCTGCACGATGGGCTACGGGCTGGCCGCCGCCATCGGAGCCAAGCTGGCCGTCCCGGAGCGGACCGTGGTGAGTGTCGTCGGCGACGGCTGCTTCCTGATGCAGGGCATGGAAGTGCACACGGCCGTCGAGTACGGCGTGCCGGTGGTCTGGGTCGTCATGAACAACAGCGAGCTCGGCATGGTTGCCCAGGGCCAGGCCGGTGCCTTCGGGCGGTCGACCTGCGCCACGTACCGCACGCCGGTGAACTTCGCCGCTCTGGCGCGGGAGCTGGGCGCGGAGGGGTTCCGCGTCGAGCGGCCCGAGGAGCTGAGGCGCACGATCGACGCGGCCCTGGCAACGGGGCGCCCCTCGGTGATTGACGTCGTCATCGACCCGGCCCAGCGGCCGCCCGCGAAAACCAACGCGAATGTCATCAAATCGTAACATTCCTTGCGACGTGCGACGGGAGCGACGCCGAAAGGTGGAAAGCCGCGTCACTGCGTTCCCGTTCGTCCCGAGCGTGTCGAAGGACGGGCCGGGCAGTATCCGCGCCTCGAGCCGTTGGTGGTTCGACAAGCTCACCACGAGCGGATGCGTCTTCCATAACTCACCCCCGCTCCCGTTGCGAAGGGGAGCATGTCATGCAGGGGTGCCGTTCGCATCCCCTCGTGCCCTTGCCCTTGCCCTTGCCCACGCCCGAGCCCGTGCCCACGCCCGAGCCCGTGCCCAAGCCCGTGCCCGTGCCCAAGCCCGACTCGGCCAGCTTTCGGGCCATCTCATCTGGCCAAGCATGGCCACAGTACGTAGGCGTACCTCCCGTGGACTTCGAGTCTCTCGTGGCCGAGGATCATCGTCGCTACCACCTTTCGGGCGTGGGCGGGGGCTTGGGCACGGGCTCGGGCGTGGGCACGGGCTCGGGCGTGGGCACGAAAGCGAGGTCGGCCCTCGATGCACTTTGGGAGGGGACCGCTTACGGGGCATGCTCTGGTTGCGAAGGGCCCGATGGCATAGGCTCAGGGACTGTGATACGGTCTCCGAAGTGAACGGGAAAGCCGGAATCGTAGCGCTGCTGGGCGTTGCAGTGCTCTGCGGGGGTGTTCTCGCCCGGCCGGTCGGCAAGCGCATCCTGCGGGTGTGCGACGACACCGTGGAGCCGCGGTCGCTCGATCCGACCCAGGAGTTCGACTCCAAGTCGGACACCGTGGTCCAGCAGATTGTGGAGGGGCTGGTCCACTTCAAGCCCGACGGCATGCTCGAGCCGGCGCTGGCAGAGCGCTGGTCCCGCGTGGCTCCGACTCGGATGACCTTCTGGCTCCGGAAGGGCGTCCGATTCCACGATGGCACGGCGTTCGACGCCCAGGCCGTCAAATTCAGCGTCGAGCGTTACATGGACCCGGCGACGCGGTTTCCGGGCTTTCCGTTCGTCAGGACGATCCAGGGGGTCGAAATCGAGGCTCCGGACAGGGTCTCGATCCTCACGCGTGCCCCCGACGGTCTGCTCCTGAGCCGGCTCGCCGGTGCCCTGCGAATCTTGCCGCCCGCCTACTATCGCAAGGTGGGCCCCGAGGGCTTCGCCCGGCATCCGATCGGCACCGGTCCCTTCCGTTTCGTCTCTCGGGAGCCAGGGCGTTGCCTGGTGCTCGCGGCAAATCGCGACTACTGGGCCGCCGGGTTTCCGAAGCTCGATGGCCTGGAGTTCCACTTCCTGCCGCTCGAGCAGCAGTTACCGGCGTTGCTCGAGGGGCGGCTCGACCTGATCACGGAGCTGCCCGGTACGCGCACCATAGACGTCGTGCGCCACGCGCGCACGACCGTCGTCAAGAATCCGTCATTCTGGACCCTCTACGGCACGTTCGACACCAGCCGTCCGCCGCTCTCGGATGCGCGGGTGCGGCGGGCGCTCAACCTGGCCATAGACCGCCAGAACCTGATCCACATCGAGGCGATGGGCAACGCGCGGCCGGTGGCCAGCCTCAGCATGCCGGGCGAGGCCGGGCATGAACCCGACCTCCAGCCGTACGTCTTCGACCCGTTGCAGGCCAGAAGACTGTTGGCTGACGCTGGGTATCAGGGCGGCCTGGAGCTGACGATTTTGGCAGCGCTTACCTCGGCGAGGGCCGCCCAGGTGATCGCGGGTCAGTTCGCCGAGATTGGCGTGCGCGCAAAGGTCGTCAAGACGACTGCGCCCGAGATGATCGCCGATCTGGCGCGCCTGAAGCCGCACATTTTCCTGTGTCCTTGTCCCGACCCGCTCTACCACACTTACTTCATCCAGTGGGTCGCTTGTGGTTCCGATTCCCCCTTCAGCCTGGTCCGGGACGCCGAGTTCGACCGCCGCCTGGCGGAGGTCGTCTCGACGCTGGACGACGCCTCGCGGGACAGGCTGAGCCGCGGGCTGGATCGTTACATTCACGATCAGGCCCTCAACCTCTTCACCTACCAGCGCATCCGGACCTACGGCCTTGCACGGGACGTCGGCTTCGTGCCCTTCACCAGCGAGATGCACAGGTTTCACCTGACCGCAATCTCGGGGCCCGAGCACCCCCCGCCCAAGCCTGGCGGACCGGCCGCGCTGCACGACTGAGCGCGTCGTCCTCACCGCCATGAGCAGTCCTTATCCCGCGGTCCGCGTGACCGTCGTGGACTCGGGTCCACCTCGAGTCCTGGCCATGGACTCCATCGCCTACCTCGACAGCACACACGCCGGCGCCATCGTCTGCTGCGGCTCCCACGGGGGCCTTTCGGCAGCCCAGTTCGCCGCTCGCTTCCCGGTCGGGGCGGTCGTCTTCAACGACGCCGGCTTCGGCAAGGACGCGGCCGGCGTCAAGGGGCTGGAGCTGCTGGCCACGCGCGGAGTCCCCGCGGCCGCCGTCGACAACACCTCCGCCCGGATCGGAGAAGGCGTCGACGTCTGGGAGAACGGCCGCTTCAGCGCCGTCAACTCCCCGGCGGAGATGCTGGGCTGGCGCGTCGGTCAGACCGTGCGCGAGGCGGTCAGCCAGATCGGCGACGGCCGGGCCGGTTCCAAGCGCGCGCCGCTCGCCCCAGTGGGGGAGCGCGACCGTTCGTCCGCGACCGACCCGTCCAAGTTCAAGTCGAAGCGCGAGTTCTCCCACAGGGTTCGGACTTCGATCTGGAAGGAGGAGCCCGCGCCCGCCAACGCCTTCTTCCCGCGCCGCTCCCTGTGCCACGGCTATGACTTTTTCGGCGAGCTGCTCGGCTCCCGGCCGTTCACCCACGTCGTCTACCTGCTGATGCGCGGTGAACTGCCGGGTGGGCTGGAAGCGCGGACCCTGGATCTGCTGCTGACTTCCGTGATCAACCCCGGACCGAGGCACTGGGCCGTGCGCGCGGCCATGAATGGTGCTGTCGGCGGCACCTCCATCGGCAACTGCCTGATTGCGGGCCTGGGGACGATGCAGGGCGAGTACCTGGGCGCCCAGTGCGTACGCGAGGCCGCCGAGATGTTCCTCTGGGCCCGGGAACAGGCGGCCGACCCCTCCCAGGCTTCCACCGTCTTCGCCTCGCGCTGGCCAGAGCTGCCCGGCTATGGTCTGCTCTACTCCGAGCGGGACTCGCGCGCCGCGCGGGTCGCGGAGCTCCTGGAGTCGATGGAGCTTGCGGGTCCTGTGCTCAACCTGGCGCGTGCTGCCGAACAGTCGATCGCTGCGGAGCACCGCATCTGGCTGACTCTCCCTGGGGTCTTCGCTGCTGCTTTGCTCGACCTGGGCTTCACCGAGGACCAGGCGGCAGGCCTTTTTCTGATCGCGTCGGCGCCCGGCATTCTGGCGCACGCTGCGGAGCAACGAAACAGGCGCTGGAACGAGTACCCCATCTACTGGGACCCGAAACTGTACTCCTACGAGGGATTCATGCCTCCCGGAACGGAAGAGGAGAGCTCATGAGTGTCTGGAGACAGCAAAAGGATTCGACCTTCTGGACAAGCCGCAGGGGGCGTGTCTCTACCCGAACCGGGGTCATCTTGAAGGACCGCAAGGACCTCCTGTTCATGGGACACAGGCAGTTCGCAGAGTTGACCGCGCGCGCCACTTACGGGCAACTTCAGTTCCTTGCCGTAGCTGGGCGAATGCCTACGGCGGCCGAAGAGAGGCTGCTGGACGCGATGACGGGCTCGACCACGTATGGAGACCCGAGACTCTGGTTTTTGAGCACGGCGCGGTGGGCCGCCTCCATGAGGGCGCCGGTCGGCGCGGCCTTCTCAGCCGCGGTGTCGGTTGTCGACAGCCGAGTCTTCGGAGGATACGCGACCTTTCTGGTGAGCACGTACATGCAGGAGGCGGTCCGTCGACTGGTGGACGGTACGACCACGGTGCGAAAGCTCGTTGACGAGGCAGAGGCCAAGGGAAGCATGATCCCGGGGTTTGGCCGGCCGCTGGTGCGACGTGACGAGCGGGTGGCAATCCTACTGGACATCCACGGGCGGCTGGGCTTCAACAGGGGGCCTCATCTGGAGCTGGCCCTCGACCTGGAGCAGGAGCTTTTGGCCCGAAAGGACATCGCGCTCAACTGCGGAGGGTTCGTGAGCGCCGTGCTGTCCGATCTCGGCTTCTCGCCTCGCCAGATAAACGTGCTGGCCTTGATGCATTTCTTGCCCAGCATCCTCGCCGCGATCTGCGAGGGCTACGACAAGCCGCCCGCGGAGTTCCTGCCGCAAGCCTGCGAGGACGTGCAGTACGAAGGCCCGGACTATCGGCCGCTGACGAAGGACTGAGCGGCCTACGTGCGGGTACACTCTCGGGAGGGCGTCCGCGAACTGGCGGCGCGCCTCCTCCGCGTGAAGCTCTCGATCCGCACCCGGCTACTGGCCTTCATCATCCTGGCGATCCTGGGGCCGATTCTCGCGTCCGGATGGTTCGCCTACGAACGGACGACGGCCCTGGTGCTCGAGTCGGCGTCGCGCGACATGCTCGACATCGTCCAGGCCGTTTCCGGCGATCTCGATGGCCTCCTCGGGCAGGCGGAAAACGACCTCTTGACCCTGGCGATGCTGCCTCAGCTGAGGGACCTGCAGGATACCCGCCGATACGGATTGAAGGAAGAGGCCGCGGTGCTGTCGGGGCAGCTCGGCGAGTTGCTTGCGGGGTTCATCGCCCGCACGGGCCGGTACCGTTCGCTGGCGTTCCTGGAGCCGGCCGGCCAGCGTGTCGTCGGGGCCGGACCGGAGCTTCCGGCCGCGGAAATGGCGGAGCTGATGGCCCGCTCCACGAAGACCGCGGCTGGCCAGGTAGCGCTTCACCAACTGGGAGCGGCGCTGCTCATGGTAACTGCGGTGAGCGGCAAGTCCGACGCGCCCATCGGCCAGCTGGTCTGTGAGCTGAACCGCCCAGGAGTTGCCCGCATGCTTTCCCACGTCAACTATGCCGGCGTTGGCTATGCTTTCCTGGCCGACCGCCAGGGCTCTTTTCTTTACCACCCGCTGGCCGAGGCTATGGGACGGCGCACCTCGGACTTCCCCGGACAGCGGGACTGGGGATTCACCCAGCTCGGACAGGTGCCGCTGGCCGACCCGCCCAGGTCGACCGAGCTCTACCGGGGAGACCGCTGGGTTGTCGCGCTACGGCGGCTGTCGCGAGCGCCCTGGGGCGTGGGGCTGGCCGTGCAGAAGGACGAGCTGATCGCCAAGGAACGGGCAGTCGGCCGCCAGATGCTGCTGGCCCTGGCGTTCGTGCTGATGCTGGCGATTGCGGTGGTGTCGGCAATCTCTCGGCGTCTCACCGAGCCGATCAGCCGCCTGGTCGAAGGAACCCACGCGCTGGCCCGAGGCGACCTGTCCGTCCGCGTGGAGGCAACGTCCGGAGACGAGCTGGCGGACCTGTCCGAGACATTCAACTTGATGGCCGGCAACCTCCAGGAGAAGGAGGCCAGCATCCAGCAGTTCATTCGCGACCTCCGCTCGACGCAAGGGCAGCTCCTGCAGGCCGAAAAGCTGAGCGCCGTCGGCCAGCTGTCGGCAGGCATCGCCCACGAGATCAACAACCCGCTCGGCGGCATCATCCTCTCGGCGCGCATCGTCGAGCGCGCCTCCGGCAGCGCGGGCGTCCTCGACTTCGAGCTGCTGCGGAAGCACTGCGGACTCATCGGAGCCAACGTGTCTCGGGCCCAGGAGATCATCCGGGCGCTGCTCGACTACTCCCGAAAGTCCGCCGAGGAGTTGAAGCTGGTCCCCATCGATCCCAACCCGCTCATCGAGAAGACCGTGCTCCTGCTGCAGCACGAGCTCAAGAAGCGTCAGTTCCACTCCAGGCTCGATAGCCGCGGCATCATACGGACAGACGCCACCCGGCTGCAGCAGATCGTCGTCAATCTCTTGGTCAACGCCGTCGCCGCGACCGGCTCCTCGGGTTGCGTGACGCTCGAGACGGCCGACGAGTACTTCACGGAATCCGACGTCCGCCAGCCGGGCGTGGTGCCGCGCCGCGTCTCCGACCCGCCCGGAGCCGACAACTCCGGGCGCCGGCTGCCCGTGCGCGCCCCGACGCTGGCGCCACCCTCCTTCGCAGCGGGCGACCCCGCGCTGCGCATTTCCGTGACCGACGACGGCACCGGCATCCATCCGGACGACCTCTCCCGCATCTTCGACCCCTTCTTCACCACCAAGCCGCCCGGCGAAGGCACCGGCCTGGGCCTCTCCATAGTCCTCGGAATGGTGACCGCCATGGACGGCTGCATCCACGTCGATACCGAGCTCGGCCGAGGCACGACGATGGCAATCAAGTTTCCCGTCTCGCATACGGGTCCGCCGAGGGAGAGTAGTGAGTAGAGAATCGAGAATCGAGGAGCGGGCAGTGAGGAGCGGAAGACCCAGAGCGGCACGGACGGAGGAGCGCCCCGCCTCCAGCCCTTGCCCTCGCCCTCGCCCTCGCCCCAGCCCCTTCCACCTCCCATCTTCCATCTTCATCCTCCCCCCCCGCTCATCCTGAGCCGACCGCGAAGCGGTCGTGTCGAAGGACGGTCACTCCGGCTCTGATGGCAGCCGCGCGAAGGTCTGCATCTCGAGACCCAGCTTGATTTTCATGCGCTGCAGATGGCGCCGGGATAGGCCGGAGATGGTCGCGGCTCGACTGACGTTGCCCTGGGTGGAGCTGAAGAGCCCCTCCAGGTAGGCGCGCTCGAAGGTGGCGCGGAACTCGCGCAGTGCCGTCACGAAGGGGACGGTCACATCCGGGGTTTGCGGGCTGATCGGCATGGCCGACAGGAGCTCTCCTCGGGAGAGAAGCACGGCGCGCTCGACGACGCTGGCCAGCTCGCGAACGTTGCCGGGCCAGGAGTAAGCGGCCATCTCGCGCAGCGCCTGGGGGCCGAAGGTACGCACGGGGCGGCCCGTCTGGGAGGCGTACTTGCGCAGGAAGTGGTCTGCCAGGAGCGGGATGTCCCCGGGGCGCTCTCTGAGGGGCGGTAGCGAGATCGGGACCACGTTGAGCCGAAAGAAGAGGTCCTGGCGGAACTGCTTGGTGCGGATGCCCTCGTCGAGATCGACGTTGGTCGCCGAAATGAGCCGGAAGTCCGCCCGCCTGGGGACCTGGCTGCCGATCCGCTCGTACTCGTGCTCCTGCAGCACGCGCAGGAGCTTGGCTTGCAGGCGTATCGGCATCGTTCCGACTTCGTCGAGAAAGAGCGTTCCCCGCGCGGCGGCTTCGATCTTGCCCTGCCGGGCCTGGGCGGCCCCGGTGAAGGCGCCTTTCTCATGGCCGAAGAACTCGGTCTCGAAGAGCTCTTCGGGTATCGCCCCGCAGTTGACCGCCACGAAGGGCATCTCTGCCCGGGGGCTTGCGCCGTGAATTGCGCGCGCCACGACCTCTTTGCCCGTGCCGGTCTCGCCCGTCAGTAGCACGGGCGCCATGCTCGGCCCGACCTCGCCAATCATCTGTCTCAGCCGGACGATCTTCGGGTCCTGCCCCAGCAGCTGGCCAGCCTGGAAGCGGTCGTCAATCTCGGCGCGCAGCCGCGCGTTCTCACGCTCCAGGTCGTCGCTGCGCAATGTCTTGTCGATCAGCATCGGCAGGATGTCGGGCTCGAACGGTTTCAGCAGGAAGTCGGCTGCACCGTTTTTCATCGCCCGCACGGCCGATTCGATGGTGCCGTGGCCAGTCATGATCACCACCGGCAGGACGGCTCGCTTTCGAACCTCGGCGATCAGCTCGATGCCGTCGACCTGGTTGAGGAGCAGGTCGATGAGAGCGATGTCCGGGATGTCGCCTCGGTCGAGCCGGGCGAGCGCGGCGTCTGGGGAGGTCTCCGCCTGGACGTCGTAGCCCTCCAGGCAGAGGAAGTCGCGGACGCTTTCCACGATCGCCCGGTCGTCGTCGAGAACCAGCACCCGCCTCCGAGAGGTCTTCTCCATGGATTCTTCGGCTCCTGCGACGGGGAACGCCCGTGCCTCCCCTGTCGGCATCTTACCCTTTCCGGGATGGAATCGGTATGATGGGCGCATCGCCCGTCGGGCCCTGATGCGCACCGCGTCCGGAGCCCGGCCCGCGGGGATCGGCCGGCGCCTGGGCCGGCGAGCCCGTCCCTCTCGTGGAAGCCATCCTCCTCATATTCCTCCGCTTGCTCGTGCCGCTCGGCATCGTGGGCGGCGCGGCGTATCTGCTGTTCGGCCCGGGGCGAGCCTGGCTGACGCGCCTGCTGTCGGGGGAGCCACCCTATCTGCGAGAAGCGCGCGCCATCGCGGACCGCATCGCCATCAACCTGAAGTCCGCAGCGCCGGCCGTCGCCGAGAAGTGCCTGGCCGACATCGACGGGCTGGTGGAGCACAGGCTGCCCCGCATCCTCGAGCAGTACGACCGGCTTTCGAACCATCTGGCCGCCAGCGCCAGCAACCGGGTCGCCGACGAGGTGGCCAGCCTCGAGGCGAAGCTCCTGCGCACCAAGGACCCTGGCTTGCGGACGTTGCTCGAGGAGAACCTGGAGCTCGCTCGCCAGCGGCTCGGCGCGCGCGAGAAGATGCAGCTGCTGCTCGAGCGGACCGAGGCGCAGCTCAAGCAGGTGCTGCTCTACCTGGAGGCCTTCGAGTCGAAGTCGGTGTCGCTCGGCGTCTCCGAATCCGGCGAGGACGTCCCCGCCGAGATGGAGCGCATGCTGGAAGAGATCACCACTATCGAATCGATGTACCGTGACCTGGACGGCCCCGAATCTGCGGAGCGCACCGGCCAGGAGAACGCCCTCGAGGCGCCGCCGCAGGAAGCCGACAGGACCAGGGGGGCGCCGCGTCGCCGCCGGTCCCGGGAGGAGTGAACCTATGTCCGAGAATCGTGTGGACATGCGGCTCTTGCTGCGCAGCTCGGGTGAGCGGAGCGTCGCCCAAACCGCCTTGAACGTCCTCTTCGTGCTCTCCACGCTCTTTCTCGTCTGCGTGGGCGTCGCGGCGATGGCGATGGGGACCATCCGCGCCGACGAGGTCGGGATCCTCATCAACAACCTGACCGGCAAGGTGGAGCGGCTCGATCCGGGGACCGTCTTCTACAACAGCATCGTCAGCGATCTCTACGTGATCGACCGACGCCAGCAGACCGTGGAGATGAAGCGACTCCAGGGCCGCAGAGAAGAGGCCGAAGACCCGGAGGACGAACGCGGCGCGGTCAAGATCAAGACCATCGACGGCAGCGATGTCAGCGCCGACATCATCGTCAACTACAGCATCGACCCCGAGCAGGCGATCGCGGTCGTGCGCCAATCCGGCCCGGGCGACAACTACCAGCGCAAGTGGGTCCGCGATTACGCGCGCAGCATCTGCCGAAACGTGCTCGGCGAGCTGACCACCGAGGACTTCTACGACAGCCAGCGCCGCGATGAGAAGGCGCGCCAGGCGCAGCTGGAGTTGAACCGCGTGCTGGCAGCCTGGAGCATCAAGGTCACGGCGGTGCAGGTGCAGGACTTCAGCTTCTACCACGAGTACGAGGAGAAGATCCGCGAGAAGAAGCTGGCCGACCAGGAGGTCGAGGAGCAGAAGTCCCAGGCCAAGGCGGCCACCGAGCGGCAAAAGCGCGTGAAGATGGAGGTCGACAGCAAGGTCAACGTCGAGATCGCCCAGTTCAAGGGCGAGATGGAAAAGCGGCGCGTCGAGGCCGAGGCGCTGGCCGGCAAGTCCCGCACAGAGGCCGATGCGTACGCCTACACGACGCGCATAGGGGCCGACGCGCGCTTCTACCAGGCCGAAAAACGCGCCACCGGAATTCTCACGACGCGCAAGGCTGAGGCCGATGGCGTGCGGCAGCTGACCCGGGCGCTGGAGGGCGGGCGCAACCTGGTGCTGCTGGAGTATGTGCGCAAGCTCGGGTCGATGCGCCTGACGGGCCAGCCGGTCTTCTTCGACACCCGGATGGAGCGGCTGCAGCACTTCGGCTCGGGGGCGGCCCGGGCGGCCGGCCCGGCGGTGCTGGGCCCGGCGGCAACTGCAGACGGCGAGGCTACGGAGGGCGTGCGATGAAAGTGACCTTCAAGATCTTCATCGTGGCCGTCGCGGGCCTTCTGCTCTTCCTCGGGAGCATGGGTGAGACGCTCATCGTGCGCGTGACGCTGGGCAACGTTGGCGTGCGCACCCAGAAGCTCGACTTCTTCGGGACGAAGGGCGTGGTCCAGGAGGACTTCGGTCCAGGCTGGCACAGGAACCTCTGGTTCGTCGACGAATGGAACTTCTTCGACAACACCGTACAGACGTTCCACATGAGCGCCCGCTCGAAGCACCCGTTTCAGCTCAAGAGCCACGACGGTTACTCCGTCAGCCTGGACGTGACCATCAAGTACCGCATCCGCGAGGGCAAGGCGCACCGAGTGCTCGTCCACCTGGGTACCCTGCAGCGCTACCAGGGGTTCGTCGAAAACCTCTGCCGGGACGCGTGCCGCTCGGCCTTTGGCGTGATGAAGACCGAGGCGTTCTACCAGCCGAGCTCACGCACGGAGGCGACCGAGCGGGCTCGCAAGTACCTCATCGACGGGCTGGTCAAGAACAACGCCGATGTCGACATCGTCGAGATTCTCATCCGCGACGTGAAGTTCGACGAGCAATACGAGCGCAAGATCAAGGACAAGAAGCTGGCCGACCAGGACATCGTCCTGAACCAGTCGAAGGCGCTGGCAGCGCAGCAGAAGGGTCTCACGAACAAGATCAGCGCCGAGACCGAGGCGATGATGAAGGTGATCGAGCAGCGCCGCGACGCGACCCTGACGGCGATGAAGGCCGAAAACGATCAGACGATCGCCCGGGTCACGGCGGACTTCCAGAAGTACGTGACCGAGAAGAAGGCCGACGCGGACCTCTACGCCGCCGAGAAGGACGCGGCCGGGACGCTCATGATTCGCAAGGCCGAGGCCGAAGGTGAGAAGCTGCGCAACGAGGCGATGTCGGGTCCGGGCGGAGCGGTGCTCGCGGCGCTGGAGGCCGCGAAGAACCTGACCCTGATGGACGTCACTTTCTCGACACTGCAGTTCGACCCGCTCGACCTGGGCGGCGTCTTGAAGAAGCTGGGCGTCCCGGCCACGCCGGTGGCGAGCAAGTAGCAGGCCGTGAGCCAGACGGTGGCAAGCCAGGAGAGTTCCAGGCCGCCCCCCTGCCCGACAATCCGCACTCCCCCCCCCTTGCCCGTGCCCGAGCCCCAGCCCCAGCCCCACCGCATGCCCACTCCGCCCCCTCGGGCCCGGCTGCCTCTCCCCCCGGGAAAACTCGTGGCGTCTGCCTGTACCGGGTTTTTGAAAAAACCCGGTACAGGCAGACGCCACGAGTTTTCGCCGCCGGCCCTGCCGCTGGCCGCGGTACTGGCCGTGCTGCTGGCGGGGCCGGCCTGCGCGGAGGCGCCACGAGCGGTCGCCCGGGTGGACGCGCTGGTCGAGACCGCGGCCTCGGGGACCTGGGTCGCGCTCGACGGGAGCGGGAGCTGGGACATGGGCGGTCGCAAGGTGGCGTACCGGTGGCGGGTCCACGGCCCGCGCGGGCCGGTGGAGTTGACGGACCCGTCGAGTCCCAGGCCCAGGGCGAGAGCGCAGGACCCTGGAGAGTATCGGGCGTGGCTCACCGTGGTCGCTGGCGAAGAGCTGAGCTCCGCGACCCGGCTCGACTTCGCGCTCGAGGCGGGCCCCGACACCAAAGTCCCCCCGCGGCTCCTCGCCAGGCCCTCCAGCCCAACCTCTGCGGTCGCCACGGAATTCGTGCAGCTCTACATCGGCCAGACGCCGCTCTCGCCTGCGCCAGCCCGGCTCTCGGAGGACGGTACTGCGCTGCTCGAGAGCGTGACGCTTTCGACGGCCACGACGAACGGGACCGTACTCTCGCTCGAGAAGGTTCTCGAGAACGGCCAGTTCTTCTTCCCCCACCAGGTGGTCCGGACCTACACGGTCCGGCTCTCCGCGACGGCCTCGCGCCAGCTGGTGCTGGGCGACCCTGGCACGCTCTTCGTCAATCCGGAGGTTCTCGGACAGCCTCAAAACGTCCTCGTCGCCCTCGGTAACAACGTCCCCGCCTTCCCGACCGGTCCTCAGGGCAGCGCCTGTTCTCTCGGCGGCCGCTCGGGGGCAGCCGACGGCGCCGCCTTTCTCGTGGCGCTTCTGCCCGTGTTCCTTCGCCGGCGGCGGAGGGCAGGGGCGCCGCCGCCTTTTGCATTCGCCGCGCGAACGTGATAAAAGTTACCTTCCTTCGATGTCTCTCGCGTTCTATTACGTCATCACGCAGATCACGTTCGGTGCCCTGGCGCTCACGCCGCTCATCCCGTTCGAAGTGTTCGGCGCCAGCTTCTTCCGGGTCAATGCCGGCATCTTCTTCCTGACGGGGTGTCTGGCGTGGAGCTGGCTGCCGGTGCCTGCCCCGACGGCCTCGACAGTCGTCTGGGGCGAGTTCGTGCTCTTTCACGCGGCGATGCTGGCGCTGGCGGCGTACAACCTCGCCCTCTGGAGACGCAAGGACACGCCGGCGCTGGGTTACTGCGTGACGGCCTCGGCTCTTGGGATGGCCGCGGTCGTGGCAGGCGGATTCGCCTGCCCGGTGCCACTTTCTCCCGGCTGGCAGCACGCCGGGCTGGCCGCTTCCTTCGCCGCTTCGGCCTGGGTGACCGGCAGCGCGCTCTTCGGGATGCTGGTGGGGCACTGGTACCTGATGAAGCCGATGCTGCCTTTCGAGCCGCTCATCCTGGTTTCCCGGGTCTTCGGTCTGGGTACGATTGCCGCCGCGGTTCTCTTCGGCGTCAACCAGGTGGGACAGCTCCTCACGGCGCCCGTTTGGGCTCTGGGAATGGCCTGGTCGCCCGTGGCCGTGATCGATCTGTTCGTCTGGGTCCGGCTCGCGGTGGGGGTGCTTGCGCCCCTAGGCCTGGCCTACATGATTGTCGAATCTTCCCGATTGCGGGCCAACATGTCCGCGACGGGACTTTTCTATGTGGCGTTCGCGGCGTGCGCCGCCGGCGACTTGGTGGCTCGGGCGCTGCTGGTCGCGCGCCACCTGGTGCTCTGACCCGGGGAGGTGCCCAGTGGCAGCGAAGGGACGCAAACAGGGCGATCCGCTCGAGGACCTGATGCGCGGAGTTCTGACCGAGCTGGGAGAGGACCCTGGGAGGGAGGGGCTCCTTCGCACGCCGCACCGGGTGGCAGCCGCCCTGCGCCACATGACCGGCGGGCATCAGGAAGACATCGAAAAGGTCCTGAACGGCGCGATTTTCGAGGAAGAGTGCGACGAGATGGTGCTGGTGAAGGACATCGAGGTCTACTCGATGTGCGAGCACCACATGCTGCCCTTCTTCGGGAAGGCACATGTCGCGTACTTGCCCGCTGGCCGCATCCTGGGCCTGTCGAAGTTGGCACGCATCGTCGACGTCTTCGCCCGGCGACTTCAGGTGCAGGAGCGCCTGACCGGGCAGATCGCGCGCTGCCTGGACGAAGCGCTCTCACCGCATGGTGTGGCGGTGGCCATCCAGGCTCAGCACCTCTGCATGATGATGCGCGGCGTGGAGAAGCAGAACTCGAAGGCCGTCACGAGCTGCATGCTGGGCGTTTTCAAGGAAGACCAACGCACCCGTGAGGAGTTCCTTCTCCTGACGCGCAGCGACTTCTAGCTCCTCGTACCGGCAGCGCCAGCGCGACCTTCCACCGATGAGCCTCGAGATCGAGCTTTCGAAGGTCACGAAGTCCTACGGTCCCGGCAAGACCGTGGTGCGGGAGCTGTCGCTGGTGCTTCCAGCTGGCAAGACGCTCTGCATCATCGGAACGTCGGGGTGCGGCAAGACGACGACGCTGAAGCTGATCAACCGATTGATCGAGCCGACGAGCGGGGAGCTGCGGATCGGCGGCCGGGACGTACTGGGCGGCGACGTGATCGCCCTGAGGCGCTCGATCGGCTACGTGATCCAGGAGGGAGGCCTCTTCCCTCACATGTCGGTGGCCCAGAACGTGGGGCTGGTGGCCCGGCTGCTGGCGTGGGAGCCCGAGCGGACAGCCCGCAGGGTCGACGAGCTCCTGGAACTGGTGAACCTCAATCCAGGCGAGTACCGCCATCGCTATCCGGAGGAGCTCTCGGGCGGCCAGCGCCAGCGTGTGGGCGTGGCGCGGGCGCTGATGGCAGATCCGCCCATCGTCCTGATGGACGAGCCGTTCGGCGCGCTCGATCCGATCACCCGCATCGGTCTGCAGAACGAATTCCTCCGCCTGAAGCGGGAGCTGGGCAAGACCATCGTCTTCGTGACGCATGACCTTCCGGAGGCCTTCAAGCTGGGCGATCTCATCCTGCTGATGCACGCCGGCGAGCTGATGCAGCTCGGGACGCCGCACGAGCTGCTGCGCAGTCCGGCCAGCTCGTTCGTCACGGACTTCCTTCAAGCCCACACGATCCACGATCCGCAGGGGGATGCCCCAGATGCGTGAAACGCTCCAGCGGCTGGTTTGGGTTGGGTTGCTCGTTGCTGCTCTGACTCCGGCGGTCGCCGCCGGCCCCGCCGCAGGGCGGATCGTCATCGGCGCCAAGAACTTCACCGAGCAGATCATCCTCGGGGAGATGCTGGCGATCCTGGCCGAGGAAGGCGCCGGGCTCGAGGTCGTGAAGAAGTTCCCCCTGGGCGGATCGCACATCTGCTTCGAGGCCATCAAGAAAGGCGAGATCGACGTCTACCCGGAGTACACGGGAACGGCGCTCGCGGCGATCCTGAAGCTCCCAATCGTCCCGGACCGCGCCGCTGTTTACAAGAGCGTGAAGGAGGCCTTCGAGGGGCAGTACGGGCTCACCGTCCTGAAGCCTCTCGACTTCAACAACACGTACACACTGACCCTCACTGCGGCCCGCGCCAAGGCGCTCTCCGTGAAGTCGATCACGGACCTGGTGCCGCACGCGCGGGAGATGCTGCTGGGCTGCACTCATGAGTTCGTGGAACGGCCCGACGGCCTGCCCGGCCTCCAGAAGACGTACGGGATCGAGTTCCGGGAGGTGAAGGCGCTCGACCCGGGTCTCACCTACAAGGCGCTGGCGGAGGGGAAGATTGACGTTTGCGACGGCTACATGACCGACGGGCGCATCAAGGCCTACAACCTCCAGGTCCTGGACGACGATCGCCGCTTCTTCCCCCCTTACCAGGCGCTGCCCGTCGTCCGCACGGAGATTGTCCGCAAGCATCCGAAGTTCCGCGAGGCGGTCGAAAGGCTGGGCGGTCTGGTCACCGACGAGGAGATGCGCGAGATGAACTATGCCGTCGACGACGGCGGCAAGACTGCCGAGGAGGTCGCGCGGGCCTACCTGGCCTCCAAGGGGCTCGCGCGCCATCCGATCGCCGGTGCCAAAGTCTCCTCCCACAGCGGGTTCCTCGCCTACATGTGGGACCGGCGCGCCTACCTGGCCGGCCTCACTGCCGTCCACCTGCAAATCACGGGTATCGCCGTGCTGCTGGCCTCCTTGGTCGGCTTGCCCTTCGGCATCCTGCTCTCGCGAAAACCCCAGCTCGCTCCCGCTTCGCTGATGATCATCAACGTCGTTCAGACGATCCCGAGCCTGGCTCTGCTCGGGTTCATGGTGCCGCTCTTGGGAATCGGCGCGGTGCCGGCGATCTTCGCGCTCTTCCTCTATGCGCTGCTGCCGATCGTTCGCAATACCTTCACCGGTATCCGCGGAGTCGATGCGGCGCTGCTGGAGGCTGCGCGCGGGCTCGGCATGACGGACCGGCAGGTACTCTTCATGGTGGAGCTGCCGCTGGCGCTGCCGGTGATCATGGCGGGCGTACGGACCTCGACGGTCATCAACATCGGCACGGCCACACTGGCGGCGTTGATCGGGGCCGGCGGCCTGGGAGAGCCCATCTTCCGCGGCATCGCGATGGTCGATCCGAACGTGATCCTCTCGGGCGCGGTCCCTGCGGCGCTGCTGGCGGTCGCCGCCGACCTGCTGCTGGCGCGATTGGAGCTGGCGCTGGCGCCCAGGCGGCGCTCGAAGCGTTGACGCGTCGCCAGGGCCTGGCTGGTCTGGCGCTGGCGCCCAGGCGGCGCTCGAAGCGTTGACGCGTCGCCAGGGCCTGGCTGGTCCGAGCTCGACCGAGACGAATCGCGGCCTGTAGAGCGAGGCGTCTTCCAGGATGCGCTCGAAGCGGGTCGAGTTGGCCACGTACGTCTGTCCGCCCTCCGGGTCGACCAGCAGGTAGGCGATCGGGTAGCAGAGGGGATGGGCGAAAGGCCAAGGCACGAAGTCGCCGCGACGCAGCAGTCCGCCGGTCGTCTCCTCGATGCGGGCGAGCACGTCATCCATCGGCACGCGGCTCTCGCGCGGAAAGTCGACGCCGCCTGGCCGGTGTAGGTGATGGTGCCGTTGCCGAGCCGTGCATCGTCAATGCGGCGCCGTACCTGCCCGACGGCAGCATCTTCGCGCGCTACCAGCGAGCCGGCGCCCTTTTCAGCCCGACGTGCTGCGGCCGGAGCAGGAGGGGGGCAGGTTCGGTCCACAGGGGGGCAGGGTGCTGCGCCTCCTTGAGGTCGAGATCAAGCCGGTCGGGACGATAGTCGTCCAGGCCGACGGCTCGGAGTTGACTGACCGGCTCACCAGCTTCGCTTCGATCATCGGGATCACGCTGCTGGTGGCGACGCTGCCCGAGAAGCACGCCTGAGAGGCTGTGAATCTATCCAAGAACTCCCAAAAAGCCGCTCGGGCTGAGCTCGGCGAAGCCCAGTAACGAAGCGGCTATGGCCCCTCGACAGGCTCGAGGCGAACGGTTCCAGGGGATTT
The DNA here is from genome assembly GCA_016213845.1 of Candidatus Wallbacteria bacterium. Classification (GTDB taxonomy): domain Bacteria; phylum Muiribacteriota; class UBA6191; order JACPRK01; family JACPRK01; genus JACPRK01. The sequence continues at coordinate 19,600 of JACQZN010000122.1, read as the reverse complement.
CTTCACAGCCTCTGAGCGCTACTCGGTCTGGCGGAGGCCATCGAACCCAGGCTTCGTCTCGGCGTCCGCGGGCGGCGTCGCCTTCGCGGCCTTGCTACGGTACTGCCGCAGTTGCTCCTCGACCGTTCCGGGCGTCGGCGCGTCCACCGGCTCGTCCTCGCGTGACGGCGCCAGCCGGAAATCCTCGGCCCGAAGCGCGCCCCGCGTCGCCCTCGAGACGGCGGGGAAGATCTTCCCGGTCAGCTCGGGATCGCGATCCAGCATCGCGAGCAGCTCCTTGAGGTTGATCGACTCCTTCGGGTCCGATCGCCCGCCGTACGGGTCCTTCGGCATGGTCTCGAGCAGCTTTCCATAGAAGTCGATCCCCCGGCCCGAGAGCTCCTTGTCGAGCTCCAGCAGCACCTTCACGGCGACGCCCTCCGTCCTGAAGAGCTCCACCGGGCTGCGCGGCTCCCGCGGATCGCCGTTCAGCCGCTCCTCCTCCAGGTTCAGGTTGGCCATCGCGGGACCGTTCTCCTGCTCGTGCGTTGCGAGCTCGGCTTGCAGCTCCCGGGCCTGCAGCGTGGGCCGGCCCTTGCCCGTGAGCTCCTTGACCACGGCGGCGCGGAACTCGGCCAGGGGCATCGGCTGGTCCGCGGCGCTGCGGCGTTTCAGCTCGTCCACGAGCCTCTTCTGCGCGGCGAAGAGCTCGGCGGCCGGCACGCGCTTCGTCAGCAGCGGTCGCGCGCGGAAGCTCACGAAGTGGTAGCCGAGCAGGATCCAGTGGGCGCGCGGATTCCTCTTCGTCACCACGTCGTCGAGCACCCGCGGATCGTTCTCGTCGTCGCTGTCGCGGAACCTGAACGCCGTGAACTCGGCGAAACCCTCGGAGAAGGCCTGTCGGCCGTTGGTGCGCAATGGCAGGTTGTGAGCGCCGAACGTCTCCTCCATGCCGCCGTCGTGGATGGGCGCATTCAGTTCGTGGAGGCTGTGGCCGAGCTCATGCTTGAACGCCCGGGTCACGTCCCGCTGGCTGAACCGCTGCAGCACGTGGCGCGGGAACACGAGGATCGGATGAGGCTCCTGGACCGCGAGCTTGGTGCCGTCGGCAAGCGGGATCTCCCACTTGATGTACATGGAGTGATCGAGCGGCACCGAGGTGGTGTGGCGGGGCGTGTTCTCGTCGGGCCTGTTCGTGATGCAGACGAGCAGCGGCCTGCCCTTCGACACCCGCTGGAAGTGGGACATCTGCCTGGCTATCCCGGCCCCGTAGTCGAGCTTAGCGAAGTGGCCCAGCAGCGGGTCGCCGGCGGGGATCTCCTCGACGACCGGCCTGTCGATCGTCCCTTCGACCCGGATGAAGCGGATCGGCAGGCCGCCGGCGCGCGCCCCTCCGGCACCCGCGTCGGTGCGGGGGCCCGAGTCGTCGCCGAAATCGAGCTCCGCCGCGTCAGCCGGCAACGTCGCCAGGAGACAGAGGACCAGGCAGAGGCGAAGGAACTGCATCCACCCAGTATACGGCGGCGCCGTTGGGGGGGTTGCGTGGTCTCCTCGGCGAGCCGCAGTTAGAGGCGGGTTTACGCGCCCGAAGCTTGGGGGAGGCAGCTCTCGCGGCCCGGGTCCCAGGGCGGAGCCCGCTCCGATTTCGACTCGGCAGGACTGCGATTTCGTGGCGCGCGGACAGGTTCCCCCTCTCCGCCGCGTCCTCAACGTGGTGGCTGGCAGCGGCCCTCGTTGGCGCATCCGAAGACTGCATCGCGGCAAGACAGCCGAGGAGGTCGCGCGGGCCTACCTGGCCTCCTTGGTCGGCTTGCCCTTCGGCATCCTGCTCTCGCGAAAGCCCCAGCTCGCTCCCGCCTCGCTGATGAGTATCAACGTCGTTCGGACGATCCGGAGCCTGGCGCTGCTCGAGGCCGCGAGCGGGCTCGGCATGACGTGGCGCTGGCGCCCAGGCGGCGCTCGAAGCGTTGACGCGTCGCCAGGGCCTGGCTGGTCCGAGCTCGACCGAGACGAATCGCGGCCTGTAGAGCGAGGCGTCTTCCAGGATGCGCTCGAAGCGGGTCGAGTTGGCCACGTAGGTCAAGACGAGCCGCCCTGGGCTGGCCAGGCCCGCGTGCGCCTTCGCCGCGTAGCAGAAGACGGTCGAGTCGCGCGCCGGCTCAGGGCAGCTGTAGACCAAGCGCTCGGGCTCGAAGGGCCCCCACGGCCGGCGGGCGGCCGCCACCCAGATCTCCGGCGAGAGCCCGTCACGGGAGCAGGTGAGCAGGAATCGCTCGCCAGTCTCGTCGCACGTCACGCTGAGCTCGCTGGCCACCGAATCGCGGATCGGCACGGCTGCGGCCGGGTCAGCCGTCCAGCCGCGGCTCCCCCGGAACCGCCAGCCCGCGAAGTCGGACGGGTCGTGGGCAGGTGCGCGGGCCAGGACCAGCGACTTCTCGAGCGCTCCCTGGCATCGCTCTTCGGCAACCCCATAGATGTAGAGCTCCTCTGCGTGCAGCAGTACGGCCGTGCCGAACATGGTCCCTCCCAGGGCGTCGATCCGGCAGTGCGGGACAGGCGTGTAGGCAATCCGCCAGCGCGACGGGTGGGAGCGCCAGTTCGGGATGTGCGCCAGCCAGACCGCCACTTGCCGGAACCCGAAGACGTCGGCGGCGTCGGTCTTCTCGATTTCGGTCAAAAAGACGAAAAGGCCCTTTCGAGTCCGGATGCCCTGAAGCGGCCAGAACCAGTTCGGGCTGCCCTCGCGTCGGAAGAAGGAGTCGGGCTTCCCGGAGGCGTCGAGCCCGTGGAAGAAGGCCAGGTTCCGAGCGGTCGGGGGGCTGCCGGACTGCAGGCCGATGGTGTTGCGCACCATGACGCTCTCGACCCTCCTACCCTCGCGGACGGCGCCGAGGAAAGTGTCACCGAAGAGCCAGAGCGTGAGCTCGTCGGTGAGCTGCACGGAGTAGGCCGCGTCCGCGCCTGTCCAGCCCTGGTGCCGGTCGAAGGCCCGGTCCAGCTCCGGCAGTGGTCGGCCCGCCGGTTGCCCGGATTGCTGGGCCTGGGCCGCCCCGGAGGCTGCGATCAGAAGGCTCGTCGCCAGGAGCATCATGCCGTTTCGCACGGCTCCACGGTACCGGCTCGCCGCCCGCCGCGCAATCGCAGCCGGCCCGGCGGGGAGGACAACGGCAAAGTCGTCGGAAAACGGGTACAGCCACCGGAAGCCCGGCCGGCCGACGGTACGACTGCCAAGTTTCCAGCAGGCTTCCGGAGCCAGTCCCCGATTTCCGCCTCCGGGCTCGCGACTTTGCCGGGATCCCGGCCCGGCGGGTTCCGCTCAGGGGTCTCGCGCGAACCGGGCGGACACGGCCAGAGAGTGCGTGTTCGGGAAGGAAAACGTCGCGTGGATGAGCTGTTCCTGCCCGGGAAGAAGGTCTCCGAAGGCCTGGGCGACCTCGACCTTCGTCTGAAGCTGCCCGCGCATGACGGGCCCGCGCGTGCTGAGCACCTCGAAGCGGGCGTTGGAGACGCGGTTGCCCAGGTTCCGGACGCTGCCGTTCCACACGAGGGTCGTCTTCTGAAACTCGTTCACCCTCGTCTGCCGGTAGGTCACCAGCACCTCGTCCTGCACGAACGAGACGGCCTCGGTGTTGCCCGAGCGCTCCGGCTGCGCGGGCAGCAGCCCGGGAGAGGAGTCGCCGCAGGCGACCAGCGCCAGGCCGGTCAGGGCGAGCAGGATGGCGAAGCAGGCGAGTCGGATCGGCATGGTCCACCATGATCATCGGCCTGGGCCCCGGGCCCCTCAACCGGCAACCTTTGAGCGCGCCGGCCGTAGTCGAACACGGAGGTAGTCTTGCGCCTCGTTCTTGTCTGTCCTTTCATCCTTGCCCTCGCGCTCTCCAGCGCGCTGGCTGCGCCCCCCGACTGGGCTCGCGATGCGGTCATCTACCAGGTGCTGGTGGACCGCTTCCACGACGGCGATCCCTCCAACAATCACGCTGGCGAGGACCAGCCGCTACCGCCGTCCCAGAACCCTGGCTACCGCCCGACCGTCAACTTCCTGGGCGGAGACCTCGCCGGCATCCGCCAGAAGCTGCCGTACCTGGCGGACCTGGGGGTCAACTGCCTGTGGCTGACGCCGGTTTTCCGCACGCCGTTCTACCACGGCTATCACGTGATGGACTACGACAAGGTCGAGCCGCGCTTCGGCACCGAGTCGGACCTGCGCAAGCTGGTCGACGAGGCGCACGCCAAGGGCATTCGCGTGTTGCTCGATTACGTCGCCAACCATGCCAGCGAGTACCATCCCGCCTTCCAGGATGCGCTCAAGTCCCGTGAGAGCCGCTTCCACGACTGGTTCCTCTGGAAATCGTGGCCCAAGGAGTACGAGCGCTTCTACTACTTTCCCGATCTGCCTCGCTGGAACACGGGTAGCCGCGAGGTCCGCGAGATGCTGATGTCGGCCGCCGTCGGCTGGATCCGCAAGTACGGCGTGGACGGCCTGCGGCTCGACTTCGCGGTCGGACCCGGCAAGCAGTTCTGGCAAGAGCTCTCGGGCCGGCTGGGCGCGGACCGCTATCTGCTGGGCGAGGTCTGGGAGGACGCGCCGGTCATCGGGAGCTGGGCGGACGCCCTCCACGGGTGCATGGACTTCCCTCGCCAGGCGGTGTTCAACCAGTTCTTTGCGCAGAAGTCGATTGACGTGGACAGCTTCGATCGCAGCATGAACGACCTGCGGCGCATCTACGGGCCGATGGCGATGGGAAGCTTCCTGGGCAACCACGACGTGCCCAGGTTCCTGGAGTCCGCCGGCAACGACGTCTGGCGGCTCTATGTGGCCGCCATCGCCCAGATGACCTTCGACGAGGTTCCGATCGTCTACTACGGCGACGAGGTCACATCGCATACCGGGTCGGTCGCGTCTGGCGGCGCTGCCGGCGGCGGCTCGGGACAGATCAACCACGAGGCCTCCGATCAGGAGACCCGCAAGCGAATGCCCTGGGATGACGCCCAGGACGGCGAGCTGCGCGCGCTGTTCCGCACGCTGATCCATCTGCGCCGCGAATTGGCCCCGCTCAGGCGCGGGGGCATGACCACCGTCTGGCGTCACAATGACCGCGGACAGTACGGCTATCGGCGGAGCCTGGGCGACGATCACGTGCTCGTGCTCCTGAACAACAAGGCGGATGCCTCCGAGGCACCGCTGCCCGTCCCCGCCGGCGGCCAGTGGCGAGAGCTGCTGGGAAACCGCCTCCTGACTGCGTCCGACGGCAACGTCCGGGTTCGCGTTCCGGGGAACTGGGGCGCCATCCTCGTGCCGGAGAGCCCGCGCGCGCGCGAGCTGGGAGAACGGACGGTCATTCCCGCCGCAGTTCGGCGCGCCTTGCAGTACTCCCGGCTGGAACAGTGACCCGCCGGCCTGGTCGGCCGATGGCCCCGCCGAGTCGCCGCTCGCCCGCGCACGGCCGCGTCGTGTAGTGTGGAGGGGTCGTGCGCCTCCTGCTGGAGACACCCGGACGGACGTGGTCGCTGGGGCCCGGACTGAGTCTGATCGGTTCGGCCCCCGATTGCCACGTCCGGATTGAAGCCGGGCCGCTCTACGCGGCCGCGATCGTCCGCTGGTTCCAGACCAACACCCTCTACCCGATCGGGACGCCCGCGCCGATGCAGGTCAACGGGCAGACCCACGGTAGCCATCCGCTGCGCCACGGCGACCACATCACCCTGGGCGGCATTGCGATGCACGTCAGGCTGGACCCTCAGCCCGGGCGAGGCCTGACGGACGCCGGCCCCGACCAGGCCAGGCAGCTGCGGCGGGCCCTGGACGCCGGACTCTCCTACGCAAGCGAGCAGTCGGCGACTGGAAGGAGCCGCCAGCTGCTTCGAGTCGTTTCAGCCGTCACGGGCGCCAGCAAAGTCTCTGCGCCGCGCAAGCGGCTGCACGATGGCGTCGAGCTCACCCTCTATCGCGATGACTCCAAGGTCCTCAGACTCGAGTGGGGCAATCGTCCGCAGCCTGAAGACAGCGAGCTCGCCCACAAGCTCGGCAGCCTGGGGGCGGCGCTGGACGACGTGGCGCTTTGGGGAAACGCCAGCGCAGCCGCCGTCCTGCCTTACCGGGAGCACACGCTCCGCATTTTCAGGCAAGATGTCTCGTTCGGGGCCTACGGCGTGCTTGGCTGGCCCGACTTCTGCCACCTCGACCTCAGCCGCGCCGACGTCCGGGACCCGCTGATCCTGGTCACCGCCTTTCGGGAGGAGCTGCACCTGCTCGACCTCTCCGGCGCCGGGGCCCTGAAGGTCAATCGGTCGCCGGTAGCTCACGCGGTCGTGGAGTCGGGGATGCGCCTCTCCATCCTGGAGCAGGACGTCGACGTGCTGGCTCATCCGGCGGCGTCGGCGCTGCTGCCCATGCCGCTGCAGGCGCTTCTTGGCGCGCCCGACGACGTGGTGGCCGGGGCCTTCTCGCTAGGTTGCGCCCTCACTGGCCTCAAGTCGGCCGAGGAGCGGGCCGAGGCCTGCCTTCTGGCCGCGATTACCCTCTCCGGCGCCCATTCGGGCTCCCTGGTCTGGACGACCGAGGAACCGTCGAGCGTCGTCGCGACCTTGGTCGAGATCAGCCGCCACCAGTCGCAAGGTTGGATGCGCTCGACGGGCATCCCGTCGCGCCACCTCGATGCCCTGACGAAGCGGGCGATCGCCACCGGCAAGCCGGCCATCACAGCCGACCTGCTCGCGGACCCGGAGCTGGCGTCGGTCGCCTTGCGGCCAGGCGAGCCGCTGGCCATCGTTGGCGGCGCGATGGCCGTGGCGCTCGCGCCTAAGGGCGCCGCTCTGGTCTTGACCCGCACGCGCGGCCGCCCAGGGTTCGCGCCCGGCGCCCTTGCCGTCGCCGAGGAGATCGCCTCCCGCATCGATCCGCTGGCCGGGCTGGCGAAACCTCCGGCACGGCTGGCGCAGCTCCCGGAGCCTGCCGGCGTCCGTGCCGGGGCCTGGCTGCGCGCCGGGGCGGTCCGCGTGCCGCTGCCCGAGCAGGGCGTCGTGCTCGTCGGCCGAGACGATTCCAACGACCTGAGGCTGACCGGCGACGGAACGGTCTCGAGGACCCACGCCGCCGTCGTCACCAGCACCGCACCGGCCGAGTGTCAGGTGATCGATATGCGCAGCAGCAACGGCACCTATGTCGACGGACGGCTGGTGGAACAGGCTCCGCTCGCGCCCGGGGCCAGGCTTTCGATAGGAGACATGGAGCTCGTCTTCGAGGTCGACCCGGCCGTCACGGCCGAGGGTGGCGAGCCGCGTTACGTTCCGGTGTCACGGCCCGTGGAGGACCTGCAGCCGGTCGCCCTGGGAGCGGCTGCAGCGCCGACGGGCTCCGAGGCGCTCGAAGCGGCGCTGCCCGCGCTGGCGCTGGTGGCGGGTGCGTCCAAGGCGCGCTGGGTGCGGAGCGAGCTCTTCGGCGACGGCGCGGCCGACCCGGGGCACTGTCTGTTGGTGCCCCAGCAACTGGCGGCCGGAGGCTGGATCGCTCTTGACGGTCTGCCTGCCGCCGGCGCCCAGTTGCGGCCCAGGCGTCTGGCGGCGCACGGCGAAGGGGTGTCGATGCCTGTCGACCGGCCGCTCTGGATCGGCCGCGGCCCCGAGTGCGACATCCGCGTCCCAAGCGAGTCCGTCAGCCGCCGCCACGCGCTGCTGGTGCCGACCGCGACCGGGTGCGACGCGGTTGACGCGCGCTCCAGCCTGGGGACCCGCGTCAACGGCGTGCCGATTCTGAAGGCGCAGCTCTCCGAGGGCGACCTGCTGGAGGCGGGCCCGCTGGCCCTGGTTTTCACGGCCGTCGAGGGTGCTGCGCGCGCTGCCACGGACCGCGTCGAGGCGGCGCGAGCTCTGCTGCGGACTCTGGCCGAGGCGCGCTCCGAGTCGCTGGACCCGCTGGAGCGATTGACGAATGAGCTGGCCGGAAGGCTGCAGGCCGCGTCTGTCGGCCTCATCCGGGCTGGGGGAGGGCCGCCCGAGATGAGGGCCGGCAGCGAGGAGCTCGATCCGACCAGCTGGATGCGGCTGGAAGGAGCCGTCGAGGCCGCCTTCGAATCCGGCCGCGTGGTGGTCGAGGATCTGGACGAGCCGCGGCTCTACCGCCCGCGACATGGAAGCTTGCCGCTGTTCCGGATTCAGAACCGATCTGCCCTGGTGATGCCGCTGCCCGGCAAGCCGCTAACCGCGGCGCTGGCGCTGACCGGTCGGATGCCTCGGGTCGCCTTCGAGTTCGCGGCGGTCCGCTGGGTCTGCGCGCTGGCCAGCCTGCTTTTCTGAGAGGCGCCGGGGCCCGCTCACTCGGGCCTGAGCGCGTAGGCGCAGAGCTCGTAGCCGCCGCCTGGTCCGCCCAGCGCTTCCAGAACAAGCCGGTCGTCTGCCGTGCGCAGCCAGCCTGCGGGGCTCTGCATGAAGGAGGCAGCCCTGCCGGCACCCGGCGCCCCGCGTGTCCTGCCGCCGGCCTCGAGGCGGGCACGCGCCAGGGGCTCTCCGCTCTGGAAATCGACAATCCGGGCGGCGCCGCCCACGCCCACCACCACTTCCGCCATCATCAGGTACTGAAAGCGAGCCACGTCGGCAAGCATGAAGAGCAGCCGCCGGCTGTCGAGGTCGAAAACGCTGAGGCGGTCGGCGAAGTCCATCACGTAGAGGTGCCAGCTGCGCTCGTCGATGCGCCGCACGGGTGCCGAGACGGTGACCGTGTCCAGGAGCTTGCCCGACGCGCGGTCGAAGACCCAGAGGCTCTCGCCGCCGACGAAGATGTAGTTCATGCGAACCAGGGCGGTCGTCGCGGGCCTGTTGTGGGGTGTGGTCCAGAGCGGCCGGTTGGCCCCCAGCTTCCAGAGCTCCACGCCCAGCTTCCGGTTCTGGACGACGGCAACACCGCGGCCGGCGCCCAGCACTTTGCCGGCCCCGGAGAACCGTCCCGACTCGATCGCCAGGCCGGCCACACCGGACGAGAACGCTCCGGCTTCGCCGATCTGTACCGCGTAGGCTCCGCCGCCCAGGCTGACCTCGGCGTGGTCTACGCCAAGGACCTCGGCATCGCCCGCGGCGGGGCCGTCACCCGAGAAGCCCGAGAGCTCCCGCCCCGAGCTTCGCTCCAGTATCTGCAGCCCAAGGCGAGCCCGCAGAACTGCAACGCGATCGCCGATCGCCGCGGCCGCCAGGTTGCCCGGGCCGCCGGTAGCCGCGTAACGCGTCGTCCAGAGCTTCTTTCCCGTTTCCGCATCGAATCCCGCCAGGATCTCCTCGAACTGCGAGCGCGAGGCGACGACGACGGGTCTCGAATCTTGAACCGGGCAGGCGACCGCGTCGGGCTCTGGTGTCCCTTCGATGGCCGTCCGCCAGGCGGGTGCCAGCACTTCGTCGCGGATCGCGTCGAGTGCCGGCGTCTTCCAGCGAGACGGGTGCGGCAGCGGCTGTAGCGCCGCGACGGGTTGGGGCGCGGGGGGAACCGGGGGCGGGGGAGTCTTCTCCTTCGACGCCACGTTGAGCGCCACGACCGCCACGACCGGAATCACGACCGTTCGCCACGCGTCGAATCCGGCGCGTGGCGGAGCCGCCTTGGCCGCCGCTTGCTCGCGCGCGCCACCGGTGCTCCCGCCGAAACAGCCGTACGTTGCGCAGCCGCCGTTGTAGTCCCAGCAGTCCTGGTGGTGCGCTGTCTCGCACGCCTTGCAGTGGACCAGCCGCCCCTCCCGCAGCGACATCCCGCAGACGAGGCACGAAACTTCCCGCGGCTCGCTCTCCATCCAGCTATCACTATACCCCGGCAGAATTGGGAAAACCGGGGACACACGACTCGTTTCCAGCCGGAAATGAGTCGTGTGTCCCCAGTTTTTTTCTCAGGGCTCGACGCGGATGTGCTTCAGGTAGTGGCCCAGCTCGGCGATCGACTCGTCGATGTCGGCGACGGCGCGGTGGGCTTCGGCCTTGTCGAAGAGGATGCCGAAGCGCTCCTTGAAGACTATCTTGAAGCTGGAGACGTCGAGCACGCGGTAATGCAGGCGGGCGCCCAGCCTGGGCATCCAGCGCATCAGGAAGCGCCGGTCGGTGCCGACGGAGTTGCCGGCGAGGACGGCCATCTCGTTTTCGGGCCAGTGGCGCGCGAGCAGAGCCAGAAGATCGGTCTCGACCTTCTCCAGCGGCTCGCCGTTGCGGCAGGCCTGCGTCAGGCCGCTTTCGCCGTGGTGCTCGATGCACCAGGGGTGCATCGCGGCCAGAGTCTCGTCGGATTGAAAGACGACTCGCTCGAGTCTCTCGAGGACCGTGAGCTGCATGTCGGTGACGACGACGGCCGCTTCGAGGATGACGTCCTTTGCGTCGTCTAGCCCCGACATCTCGAGATCGACCCAGAGTAGTTTCTTCACGCCGGTGTCTCCTTTGTGCCGCCCGGGCGGCGCGCGACAGTATAGCCGAAGTTGGGCGGGCACGGTCGGGCTATACTCCGCGGCGATGACGAGGTTCTCGACGCGCACGGGACGCAATCTGGAGCCGAACGGGCTGGCCGTCGAGCTGGCGCGCCGCCGCGTATCGGGCGCGCCGCTCGTGGACCTGACCGTTTCGAATCCGACGGCGGCGGGTATCGCGTACCCGACCGAGCGGATCGCAGCTGCGCTGGCCCTGACGGCCGGAGCCGTCTACCGGCCCGACGCCCGGGGGCTCTATCGGGTGCGCGAGGCCGTCAGCGCCGACTATGCCCGCCGGGGCGCGAGCGTGAGCCCGGAGCGCATCATGCTCACGGCCAGCACATCCGAGTCCTATGCCTTCCTGTTCAAGCTGCTCTGCGATCCGGGCGACTCCGTGTTGGTCCCGGTCCCGAGCTACCCGCTCTTCGAGCACCTGGCGACGCTGGAGTGTGTCGAGGCCGTGCCCTACCCGCTGGTCTATCACGGGTCCTGGCGGCTGGACCTCGAGGCCCTGGCCAGGGCGATCGACGCCCGGTGCCGGGCCGTGATCGTGGTCAATCCCAACAACCCGACGGGTTCCTTCCTGCTGCCTGAGGAGCTGGAGAGACTCTCGGCGCTGGCTGAGCGCCACGGACTGGCGATCGTGGCCGACGAGGTGTTCGCCAGCTACGACTGGTCGGGCGCGCGCGACCTCGTCCACGAGCTCACCGGCGACTTGCCGGCGCTGACCTTCTGCCTGGGGGGGCTCTCGAAGGCTGCCGGTTTGCCGCAGATGAAGCTCGGGTGGATGGTCACGGGGGGACCGGCGCCGCTGGTGGAAGCGGCCTTGCGTCGGCTGGAGCTGGTCGCGGACACGTTTCTCTCCGTCGGGACGCCGGTGCAGGAAGCAGCGCCTGCGCTTCTGGAAGCCGGTGCGGAGATCCGCGGGCGGATCGCGGAGCGCTGTCTTGCCAATCTACGAGCGCTGCCAGAGCTGATGCGAGGTCACCCTGCCTGCGAGGTGCTGCCGGTCGAAGGCGGCTGGAGCTGTGTATTGCGGCTGCCCAGGACGTGCGGCGACGAGGAGCGCGTACTCGAGCTGGTGCGAGAGGATGGCGTCCTGGTCCACCCGGGGTACTTCTTCGACTTTGCGGACGAGGGATACGTGGTGGCCAGCCTTCTGACGAATCCGACCGCTTTCCGGGACGGAATCGGCAGGGTGCTTGCCCGCGCCGGGAGCGGCTGCTAAGGCCGAAGACGAAAAAACCGGCTCCTGCAGTCGGAGCCGGCTTCCTGGGAATGCCTGGGCGCGTTACTGTCTGGGCTGCCTGGCGAGGATTTCTCGCTCGGCCATGAGCCAGTCCTCCAGCTCGTGTCCGGGCTGGCAGCCGCGGGCCTGGAAGTACTCGAAGGCGCGGCGCGCAATGGCGTCGCGGGTCTCACGTGTCTCGACCGGCGCGGCGGCCGGCGCCGTCGCGGCAGCAGCCTTGGCTGCGGCCTTGGGGGCGTCCTTCTTCGGTGCTGCAACCGCCTTCGGTGCTGCAATCGTCTTCGGCGCCGCAACGGCCTTCGGCTGAGTGACCTTTCCGCCGTTGCCCTTGGCGGGAGTTGTCGTCTTGGACTTGCTGATCTTGGCCATGATTCGGCCTCCTTGTGTTTCGAATATCAGTTTGGGTACTGCGAGTCGGCGGCATTATGCCTCAAAAGCCGGGCGGAATCAAGCATTCTGGTTGGGAATGCCTCCCAAACGGCCAGGGGCGCGCCTCGGGAGCGGGGGGGGCGGCTCTTGCGCCAGCCGGCGCTGTCTGGCACTCTCTGGCAGGGGGGACCTCGAATGCCAGACGAGATCAGTCAGAAACACATCCGGCAGGACTATCCGGGGCTGCGGAAGCGCTGGTTCCAGGGCGACAGTTGTGATCTGGCTCTCTGGCAGGACGGCACGGGGAAGGTCGTCCGTTACCAGCTGCTCCTCGACCCGGACCTGGTAATCGACTACGAGACCGGCCGCGGGATGTTGACCGGCCGCGCGGATCGGGGCCGTGGCGTCGGGCACCATCTCGCTTCGGCGCTCATCCAAGCGGAGGCCTCGCTCAACCTCTCGACATTGAAGCTGGCGTTCCGGGAGTTCTGCGAGCACCCGCCGCTCGCGCAGAAGCGAGTGCTGAAGCTGGTGGCCGAGACCCTCGACGCAGCCCTCACGAACCCGGAAGCGCCGCAGTACCCGGACGGGACCCTGCCGCCCGGCCACGATTCGGCGCTGATGGACGTTCGAAAGTTGCAGGACAGCCTCCAGGCGCTGAAGGAGGCCAAGGAGCGGGAGGGGATCATCTCGAGGCTCCTCTCCCGGTTCATGGGGGGCCGGTAGGCCCGGCAATCGGCGCTAGAGCGCCCTTGCGCGCACGCACCGTCGCAGCACGCGTGAGTTCGCCGCGCGCACGGCAATCACGGCCACCGCGAATCCGCTGACCACGTCCAGCCAGTAATGCTGCTTGACGAACATCGTCGACAGGCTGATCAGGGCAGCAACGATTCCAACAGCCAGTCCGGCCCTCGGGTTGGACGGATAGATGGCCAGCGCGGCGAGACTGTCGAGGGCGACGTGCAGGCTGGGGAAACAGTTGTAAGGCTTGTCGAGGCTCCAGGTGAGCGCCAGTAGCCACCCCCCCGTTGCGTGCTCGGGCAGTGGTGGGCGTGGCATCACAACGGGGAAGGCGATGAACGTGGTAACGCCCATTGCCATCGCCAGCGTGAAGGCGACGAACACCGTGCGGCATCGCCTGGGGTCGGCCACGAAGATTGCCGGCGTGAAACAGAGCGGGTAGGCCAGGCTGTAGACGAAGACCCACGGGACAACGAACGGGATCATCCGGTCCAGATCCGTATCGAGCGTTGCGGCCTGGCGGCCGACCGTGAAGGAGTTGGCTCCGAAGTAGCCCAGGAGGTACTCGGCCAGACCAGCCAGCGCGAGCCAGAGTTTTTCGTGGCGCAGGTAGAGGCGTTTCACGGCTCTCAGTGGGATCGCCGGGAGCGCTTCAGGCTCGCTTGCTCATCGTGATGGCGTTGCCGCGAGCGTTGAACGTGACCTCGTCCATGAAGTGGCGGATCAGGAAGAGGCCGCGCCCGTGATCTCGCAAGAGGTTCTCGTCGTCGGTCGGCGAGGGCACTCGCGCCGGATCGAAGCCCTCGCCCTCGTCGGTGACGGTGCACCAGAAGCTGCCGGAGCTTACGCGCGCCTCGAGGCGCACGCGGCGGGAGACGACTTCGAGGTTGCCGTGCGCCACCGCGTTGACCAGGGCTTCCGTCAGGCACAGCGGCACGGGTGTCGAGAGCAGCGCGTCCGGCAGGCCGGCCTCCCGGCACTCGCGCACCAGGTAGGCGACCAGCGGCTGCACCAGCTCCGGGATGGAGGGGAGATCGGCGATCAGCTTTCGGCCGGCCCCGTCCGCGGGTGGCGTGTTGGGTCTCGTCATCGCCTCGGCCAGCCCGTCGACCTCGGCCACCAGCAGGTCGGTGGACACCGGATCGAGGAAGAGCCGAGTTCCGTCGGCACCGGCGACGTCGCGAGCCAGATGCGCTTCCCAGACGTGGAGGAGAATGGGGACCAGTTCCGGCTGGCGCGCTGTGGCTTCGCGGACCTGCTGGATGCCCGAGACTCCTAGATGCGCCATGTCGGCCACCAGGACCTGGGGCTTCTGCCGGCCGGGGAGCATGCTCGGGGCCAGCACGCGATGGCCGGCCCGCTCGAGGGCCTCGGAGGCTTCGCCGGCCTCCCCTTCGAGAACCCACACCGTGGCCCGAGGCATGAGCATCAGGATCCTTCGGGCTTGAAGAGGCAGACCCAGATCGTTTTGAGGAGGATCTCGAGGTCGAGGAAGAAGGACCAGTTCTCGATGTACCAGATGTCGTACTTGGTGCGCTCCTCGATGCTGCACTCGCCGCGCAGGCCGTTGATCTGGGCCCAGCCGGTGATGCCGGTGCGCACGCGGTGGCGCTGCATGTAGTCGGGGATCTGGCTCTTGAACTGGTCGACGAAGACGGGCCGCTCGGGGCGCGGGCCGACCAGGCTCATGTCGCCCCGCAGGACGTTGTAGAGCTGGGGAAGCTCGTCGATGGAGTACTTGCGGATGAAGGCGCCGACGCGTGTGGCGCGGGGGTCCCTCTTGGAGGCCCAGACGGGCCCGGTCTGCACCTCGGCGTCCTCGCGCATGCTGCGCATTTTGTAGATGGTGAAGGTGCGACCGTCCAGTCCGACGCGCTCCTGGCGATAGATGATGGACCCGCGGCTCTCGAGGCGGATGAGCAGGGCAACCAGTGCAAGCAGGGGGGCTACGGCGATGAGACCGGCCAGAGACAGGACGAAGTCGAGCGCGTGCTTCAAGGTCCCCTGGAAGCCGTGGATGGGGAGCAGGCCGATGTTGATGACGGGGAGGCCGGCCATCTCGCCCAGGTGGACGCTGCTGGCAATGATGCTGTAGACGTCCGGGATGACGCGGAAGGTGACGCCGGCCATGTCGGCGGTCTGGATGAGCTCCATGACGCGCTTGGCGCTGAACTCGGGCCAGGCGACGAAGACGTCCTCGACCCCGTGATCGAGGAGCACCTGGCGGATGGAGGCAGGCGAGCCCAGTCGGGGGCAGCCGGCGACGGCCTCCTCGGCTTCGGTCAGGGAGCCGACGACCTGGATGCCGAGCTCCGGGTTTCTGCTGATGCGGTCGAAGCAGGTCCGCACGGAGTCGCCGGCGCCCAGGATGACGGCGCGGCGCACGCCCAGTCCGCGCTGGTGGAGGTGGAAGAGGAGGTGACGCTTGAAGGCGTGGAAGATCGCCAGGAGGACGGTCGTGACGGAGAGGCCGAGAACGACGGTGAGGCGGGAGTAGGCGAAGGAGCGGAAGAAGAAGACGGTGGCCAGCAAGAGGACGCTGGCCATGAAGACGGTCTTGACGACGCGGAAGAACTGGTCGAGCGTGAAGCGTCCGCGCATGGCGTAGACGCCCTCGAGCCAGAAGAGCAGGTACCAGAGGCAGGCGATCCCGAAGAAGGTGCGCTGGTAGGCCGCGATCGGGGGGATGCCCTTCTCGACGTCGAAAAGGCCCGAATGGAACCGCAGGTAGAAGCTGGCCAGCAGCCCGAGATAGATGGCCGGGATGTCGGCCAGGTCGAGGAGGATCTTGAGCGACTTGAAGGTGCGTTGCGTCATCCGGGAGGCGGGATTCTAGCACGGCGTAGCGCGCTCCGGGTAGCGCAACGGTGAGTGGGGTATCCTGGCGGCGTGAGCGGAGGCGAAGCAGCGGTTGGCTCCTGTGACTGACGGGCGGGTCCGGCCTGCGGTCCGGGTGTTGAGCCTGGCGGCGGCGGTCCTGGTGGGGGCGATAGCCTCGGAGCTGGCGGCGGTCTATTTTCTGGACGAGGGGGGGGACCACGCGCTTTCGGTGCGGGTCGTGATGAAGGGGGGCGGTGAGGCGGCGGGCCTGCAGGTCGAGGGGCAAACCGTATCGGGCCGGTGGCGGCCCATGGTTGCAGTCAATGGGGCCAGGGAGCTGCGGGCGGCGTGGTGGGTGCGATCATTTAGACTGAGGGCATCCAGCGACGTCATCGACGCCGTCGAGTCCGTCGAGTGGAGAGTGCGCGACGGGCCGGTTCGCTCGGTGCGCCAGGAGGAGCTGGCCGCGTGGCGCCGGGCAGGAGAGGGGCAGGCGGTGCTCCAGGGACCAGAAGGCACTCCGGGTGCCGGCGTGCTCGACCCGGCACGCTATCTCCTCAACTGGCCTCCGTGGGGCTCGGTCGGGGGCGGGCTCCTGCTCTGGCCGCTGGCGGTCTTCGTGCTGACGGCGATTGCGGGCCTGGTGGCGAGGGGGCTGTGGCAGTCTCCGCGCGCCCGGGAGCTGCTGCTCGCGATCTCGGGGGAAGAGCGACCGGCGGCCGGCGCAGAGGCATCCGGGCGATGCTGGCTGGCGGCCGCGCTCCTTACGGTTCTGGCGGGCCTCGCGCTCCTGGAGTGGCGCCAGCCGCTCTACTTCCTCCAGGACGACAACTTCGTGCAGTTCCTGCCCAATCTTTCGCTGGCCGGAGAGACGCTGGCCTCGGGGCGATGGCCCTGGTTCAACCCTCACGTCCTGCTTGGCGCGCCCACCTTCGACACCGGCAACTACGCCATCAGCTATCCGCCGGCGCTGGCCAGCTGGTGGCTGGCCGCCAAGGTCCTTGGCCGTGAAGCCTGGACGATGGAGATCTTCTGCATCGGCCACCTCTCGGGGGCGGTCCTCACGACGTTCTGGCTGGGGAGCAGGCTCGGGCTCTCCCCGCCGCTCTCGGCGGCGCTCGCCGTCAGCTACGCGCTCTCCGGGATCATGCTGATCCTTGGCCGCTCCTGGATCGGCGTGGCTCCGGTGGCCTTCTTCTTCCCCCTGCTGCTCGTCTCGGCGGAGCGATTCGCCCGAGGCAGGCCCGGCTGGCGCTGGACCGTCGCTACCGGGATGACCATCGGAGTCTTCTTCCACGCCGGGAATGTCCAGTTCTGGTTCTACTCGCTCTTGGCCTTCCTGTTCGCCATCGCGGTGCCGCTGGCGTCAGGCCGCGTGGGGCCGACCCGGCTGGTGCCGTTGGCCGCCGCGGCGCTCATCGCCTGCGGGCTCGCCGCGCCACTCCTGGCTCCCCAGCTGGAGCTGGCCCAGGCGATGGTCCGGCGAGGCGGAACGGGCGGCGGCATCTTCGTCGGTCTGACAGCGCTGGCCCTTCCGTACCCGCTGGCATCGGCGCGCCACCCGAACAACTGGGGCAACGTTCACCGGGAGTTGATGGGCCACTTCTACTACTGCGGCACGATCCTGGCAATTCCGGGGCTGGCGGCACTGGCGCTGGTCGCGAGCTCCCTCCTCGCGCTGCGGTCGCCTGGAGGCTTTGCGACGGCAAACGTCTGGTCGCTGACGGCGATGGTCGTGTTTCTCTGCGCGCTCGGCAGGCAAGGGCTGATCTGGCAATGGATGTCGGCGCTGCCGATCCTGGAGAAGTTCCGGGAGCCCTTCAAGTTCCTGATGCAACTCCACCTGCTGCTCCCGGTGGCGGGCGCGCTGGTCTGGGAGCGCGGACTTGGAGCCGCCAACCGGCGCTTCCGAGGCGCAGTCTTCGTCGCCACCGCACTTCTGATGCTCTATCACTGCGCCATGGCGAGGTCGATCCTGCGCAGTTACTACGCGCAGCCGTATCCGCCGCTGACCGGCCGCGCAGAGCGCCACGCCCTGCCGGTGCCGGGCGAGCCGGGCGGGTTCCGAATGCTGACCCTGGCAGTGCAGTGCGAGGTGCAACGCGATGCGCCGTGGGCCTGGATGGAGGGTCTGCCGACTACTTACGGCCGCTACTCCTACAAGGGCTACGACTGGCTCGTCTTCGCGACGCCCGAGAACCAAAGGGCGCATGCAAGGTTGCTCGCCGACCCGACCCGCGCTGCCCGGGCCTATGGCATTCGCTGGGTCTTCTTGCACGACAAGCTGGAGGCGATCGATCTCGATCGGATGGCGCCACTCGACTGGGTGAACACGTCGCCGACCGAGCTGGCGCGGCTGGCCCCCGAGCTCCAACTGCAGGCACGAACTCTGGGACGGGACGGGCACGTGACGCTCTGGGAGCTTCCCGGTGCGGACCCGATGGCCTTCCTCGAGGGCGGGCCGGCGCCTGTCGCGCTCGCCGCTCGAATGCACGGGGCGGGCGCGACTGTCGAACTGGCGGGACCGGCGCGGGACGTGGACGTCGTCGTCAATCTCCTGGCGCGGCCGTTCACGCGCGCGTGGGTCGACGGTGCGGAGGCACGGGTCGCTGCCGACGACTGGGGCCGCGTGCGCGTGCGAGTCGGGGCGGGCTCGCGAGTTCTGGAGGTCGGTTACAGAACTCGCTGGCAGCGCGATCTCCTCCTGGGCGCCTGGCTCTGTCTTGCGGGTGTGCTCGTCGCCCTTGCCTGGCATCGCTTCGGCCTCCGGCCCGGCGGACTCGCGGGTGTCCGGGACGGACGGGAGCTTGCCGGGTAGCTTTGCGAAGCTACTCGC
Organism: Candidatus Wallbacteria bacterium; assembly: GCA_016213845.1. Classification (GTDB taxonomy): domain Bacteria; phylum Muiribacteriota; class UBA6191; order JACPRK01; family JACPRK01; genus JACPRK01. Next base: position 1,182 of record JACQZN010000122.1, on the reverse strand, counting down.
TTTTCGCTCGCGCCCCTGGGCTCAGGGCAGACGCTGGGTCGCCCAGCCTCGCCTGCGCGCTGTTGCCCGCATCCCGGCCTGCGAGGACTTCTTCGGATACACCACCAGCAGCGCCAGACGGCGGGCCTCTTCCATCATCTCCAGGTCGCCGCGGCTGTCGCCGGAAGCGAAGTCCGGCCGTGCGCCGATGAAGCGCTCGATGGCGGCCACCTTCCCGAGGCCCCACGTGACCGGGTAGGCCAGCTCCGAGGTGAGCACGCCGTCCCTCACGACCAGGTCGATGCCGATGACGCGGGAGGGCGCCACCCCCAGGTAGGGGGCTCCTGCCTGGACAATCCAGCGGTTGGAGGCGCTGACGATCCAGACGTCCCAGCCCTTCCCCTGGAGCGCGCGGATCAGGTTTCGCTGGGCCGCGTAGACCCGCCGCGCGAAGACGACCCGGAAGTAGCTGGCGGCCCACCGGGTCACGTCACTTTCCGCCAGCCCGGCCATGCGCGTGACCGCCATGCCGTAGGCCCGAAGCTTGTCGGATTTCTCGATGCGCACGTACTCCTCGAACGGGTTCTCGGTGCCGCCAACCCGAGGGAGTCTGCCCGTGCGGACCAGCCACTCGAAAAAGCCTTCGCCCACGTCGTCCACCCAGAGGGTGTGGTCTGCGTCGAATACGGCCGTTCCGGGTGGGCCGGCCAAGAGCGCATCGAGGCGCTTGGATACGGCCGGCGAGAATCCCTCCAAGGCGGTCGCCGGGACGGTGGTGAGCCAGAGGGCCGCGAGCAGGGCGGCGGGCGTCGATCTCGAGAGCATGCGCACTCCTTGGGGGCCGCCTGCGAGGGGGCGTGGCCTCGAGGTGGTCGTGCCCGGGCTCGGCATGGCCGACGCCCGGGCGTGGCAATCGATTGGCGGCCCCGACACGAATCGAACGTGCGACCAACGGTTTAGGAAACCGCTGCTCTATCCCCTGAGCTACGGGGCCGGGTGGAACTCCGCCGCCTGCGCGGCGTGCGGGGGGCATCCTACCATCGGCATCGAGGAGGGCACAAGCCGGACGTGGGGCGCGCCCTAGGAGCGCGTCGGGGAAAAACAAACAGGGAACAGGGAACCGGGGACCGGGAACAGGCAACGGAAAACTGAACCTGTCCGTTCGATTCCCGAATTCCTGTTCTCTGCTACCTCTATCCCTTT
>JACQZN010000121.1 GCA_016213845.1 Candidatus Wallbacteria bacterium | reverse complement strand
ATCTCCCATTTCCCTGGTTGAGCCTTCGCTGTGCTCGATTCTTCATTGCCGGTTCCCGGCTCCCTGTTCCCGGCTCCCTGTTCCCTGTTCGACTGGGACCAGACGCGCGGGCCGGATCGAATTCTCCGACGCGCTCCTAGGCAGGCACCCCTAGGACGGATCGGGTTCCCGCGAGCCGGGCTCCAGGGGCAGAGCGATGACGATGCGGGTCCCGCTGCCGGGGGCGCTCTCGACACTGAGCGTCCCGCCGTGCAGGGCCACGAGCTTGCGAACGATGGCAAGGCCGACACCGCTGATCTCGGGCTTGTCGCGTGCCTGCGGGACTGGCGAAAGCGGGACCACGTCGCCGCCACGCACGGCCTCCAGCCGTTCAATCGACATCCCGTCCCCGTCATCCCGCAGCTCGGCCAGCGCCAATCTCCCTTCCAGCCGGCTCGAGACCTCCAGCGCGCAGCCTGCGCCCGTGTGATCGAGCGTGTTCTGGAGCAGGTTGCCGAACACCTGCTCCATCCTACGCTCGTCGAGGGCCAGCACGATCGGTTGCTCCGAGAATCGCGTCCTGACCAGAATTCCGCGCCGTTCGAAGACCAGCGAGTACCTCTCGAGAACGCGTGTCAGCAACCGCTGCAGACTGACGGGCGCCAGGGCGAGCGAGTACCTGGGCTCCTCCATGCGAGCGCTCTCCAGGAGATCGGCGACCAGACCACGAATCCGGACGGCCTCGCCGTAGGCCCTCTCCAGATGCCGCTGGCGCGCGGGATCGCCAGCAGGGGCGGCATCGGCAGCCGGCTGCATCATCATCACTTCCAGGCTGCCCTCCACCGCGGCCAGCGGCGTCTTGAGCTCGTGGGCAACCTCCACCAGAAAGTCGCGCCGCCTGCGATCGACCTGGGCGAGCCTGTTGACGGTCCCCTGGACGCGCTCGACCATTTCGTTGAAAGCGACGAAGACCTGGCCGACCTCGTCGACCTCCTCGTGCGGCAGCCGCGCCGAGAGGTCGCCCGATCGAATCCGCGACAGCACGGCGCTGACGGGCCCCAGACGTTGCCGGAGATGGCGCAGTGCAAGCAGGCCCAGGATTGCCGAAAGGACGAACAGCAGCGGGAACATCAGGATGCCGGTCCAGCCGATGGCAGCGACCATGCCGGCTGCCTGGCTCTGGGAGACAGCGACGGCCACGGTCCCTGCCGGCCGCCCCTTGACCCAGACCGGCGCGACCGCGGCGCGGCGCGGCCAGCGCCCCAGCGGCACCAGCCCGAACTCTCCTCGCTCGGCCGCTTCCAGCAGCGCGCTTTCCGCGTCAGGAGTTCCGACGGTCGGGCCCTTGACCGGATTGAAGGCGATCTGCACCTGGGGGAACTCCTGCACGGCCGCGCGAAGCAAATCCGGAAGGTGGCGCTGGCGGGCCCCGGTGGACAGCGCGTAGCCGACGGTCCGGCTCACGTACCGAGCGAAGCGGCCGAGAGTCGCTTCCTGCGTCTTCCGGGCGACGCCCTTGGCGGTGAAGGCGACGAACAGCCCGTTGAGCACCGTCGAAAAGAGCAACACCGCCAGCAGGGTGCGGACCAACTTCCAGTAGAGGCTTCGTTTCACCGCGGCTGCTCCCGCCTGCGGAACTTGTAACCCACTCCTCGGACCGTTTGGATGAGCTGAGTCGAGTTTTCGTCGAGATCCAGCTTCTTGCGCAAGCGTGTGACATGGCTGTCGACGGTCCGCTCGTAGCCCTCGAAGTGATAGCCCCAGACCCGCTCCAGCAGTTGAGCTCGGCTGAACACCTGGCCCGGATGAGCCGCCAGAGTGGCGAGGAGATCGAACTCCGTCGTGGTCAGCTCGACCGACGTTCCGGCCACTCCGACCGTGCGGCAGTCGAGGTCGATCTCCAGCCCAGCCTCGCGAATGCGACGTGTGGCCTGGGGACTGTGAGCTTGTCCGCGCCTCAGGAGTGCGCGGATGCGAGCGGCCAGCTCGCGCATCCCGAACGGCTTCGTGACGTAGTCGTCAGCGCCCAGCTCCAGGCCGACGACCTTGTCCACTTCCTCGTCGCGCGCGGTCAGCATGAGCACCGGAGTTGCCGCCTGAGCGCGAATCCTCCGACAGACCTCGTACCCGTCGATCCCGGGCAGCTTCAGATCCAGCAACACCAGATCGGGCCCGTTGAGTCTAAAGAGCTCCAGCCCCGCTTCGCCGTCGCGAGCGACGTCGACCCGGTATCCCTGCTCGCGCAGGCTCTGCTCGAGCAATCCGCTGATGCTCTTGTCGTCTTCCACGATCAGGATTCTCGGGCTCAGCATGGTGGTAACAGTCGTAGGTCGCAGGCCGTAGGCTGGAGGCCCCGGACCTCCACTCCAGCCTACAGCCTTCAGCCTACAGCCTCACTCCTCGCTGGCGGCTTCCCGAAGAGCCTTCGCCTTGCCGCGCAGGGAGCGGACCTTCTCGCCAAGCGCGACGAGCACGCGAGCGAGCTCACGCTCGGGAACACCCTTGCGAACTTCGACGATCTGCTCGGTAACGGTCTCTCGCAGAGCAGCCCCGTTGGCGACGAGCTGATCGAGCAATGCGGCTGCCTGCGAGCCATCGCCGGAAGCGCCACGCAGCTTCTCGATGATCGCCAGCCGCTGCTCCAGGAGCTTGGAGCGCTCCTGCATGTGACTTTCGCCGATCGACTCGAGCTTCTCTCGCGCCTGCCGGTCGAGCTCCGGAACAGCGGCCAGGAACTCTCCGCGGAGGTGCTTCACCAGGGCCGGGACGGCCTGCTTCATCCCGGGGAGCGCGAGGATCCTGTGCCCCTTCGATTCCAGCACCAGGCGCGACTGCTGCTCGCTCGTCAGGGTCGACCGGAGCGATTCGATCGTCTTTCCGTGCCCGTCCACCAACGCCAGCACAGCGGCCTGGACGCGGTCGAGCGATCGGGTCAGCGGCTTGTCCTTCCCGGCCTCCCGGAACTCGGTCGCCAGCTGCTTCATCGCCTGCACCAGCTCCTTGCGCTTCTCGCGGCGTTCTTGCGCGGCCGCGTCCCAGGTCTTGACGAACTGGACGGCCTTCTCGCCCTTCAGTCCGGCCTTGGCCGCCAGGCGCTGCCCCATCTCCCGAGCCTTCTTGCCCGGCTCGCCCTTCGCAGCGTGCGCCGCCAGCGCGGACACGGTCCCCAACCCCAGGGTCGCGATCACCGTGGCCGCCACGATCCATCGATTGCGTCTGCCCGACATGATTCACCTCCGGTTCCCGGCCGCGGCTGGCTCATCGTGCGACTTCGCCCCGCGTCCAGGATCGACTATCCGTCCGAATTGTTGCGTGCGTGTTGCGGCGGGGTTCGGATTGCGTGGAATCTGCAAAGTGCCTCAGACCCGCACGTCGACGGGCTCCCGTACTCGCCCGACCGAGGCCGCGACGGGCGGCCGGTCCATCAGGAAGAGCACGGCAAGTCCGGGCAGAAGCAGGACCAGCGGCACCAGGGGCAGCACCCCATGCCCGAGCCGACTGACGAACAGCCAGCCCACGATCGGTCCGGCCACCGACGCCAGGGCCCCCACGCCTTCCAGCAGGCCCATGCCGCTGGCGCGTTCTCGCGCCTCGGTCAAATCCGCCAGCCAGGCGTTGGTCGCAATCCGGATGGCCGGGTAGATGGGAATGGCGTAGAGCCAGGCCAGCGTCACGGGGTCCGTCACCATGCAGAGCGTGCCGTAAAAGAGCACGTACGCCGCGAGTGCACCTTGCAAGAGGGCCCGCCGGCCAAGCGTGTCGGCCAGCCGCCCGAAGATCGGGAAGGCCAGGGTACCGCCCACGGTCGCACCCGCCATCGAGGCGCTCAGGAGCGTTGCCGAGCCTCCCAGGTAGCTGCAGAGATAGGTGGAGATGTAGGTGAAGAAGGCGACGTTGGCGCTGGTGACGATGAAGAGGAACGCAGAGAGCTTGCGGAGATCGGTCCTTCCGTAAAGCGCTCTCAGCCCGGAGACGACCGCGTGGGCGACCGGAGGCGCGGCCGGCGCGGACACGCGCGGGAACGCCGCTGCGACGAGCACCGCGGTTGCGGCCGAGCCGAGCAGACAGAACCAGAAGAGTCCGCGCACCACCGAGAGGAGGTCGGCGGTCGACATCGAAGCGAAGCCACCGGCCAGCGCGCCGATGGCCCAGCCGACCGATTCGGCGGCGTGAAGCTTCCCGAGCACGGCCCCCTTGCCGTCGGGCCTCACCAGCGTCGACCAGGCCTTGGCTGCCGGGAAGAGCGCGGTGCTGAAAAGGCTGAACACCGTTGCCAGCCCAACGAGCGCCGCTGCGGACCGGGTCGTCAGGAGCAACGCGAACAGCAGCGCCTCCGACACGAGCGACAGCAGAGCGAAGCGGCCCGGGGTGCCGCCGCGATCGTAGACGACACCCCACAGATTGTGCCCGATGAAGCCCGTCAACGACGGGAGCGCCAGCAGCAGGCTGATCCAGAGATCGGCGCGCTCAGGCTCCAGCTGCCGGATATAGAGCGGGCCGTAGACGAGCACGGCCGAAACGTTGACGCCGAGGATCGCATAGGCAGCGCCGAGAAGCCAAAGAGCGCGCCGCTGGGCAGCCTGGGTCACGGCGTCTCCTCAGTGAGAAGCCGTAGCCGCGCGTATGGCGTCGACCAGCTGGCGAAGCTCCTGCGAGCAGCCTTCCGGAAGTTGCGGAAGCTCGGGCAGGGACTTCTTGCCGAGCGCCTCGGTCAGGGCCGAGACCAGCTGGCCCAGGAGGAGCGACTCTGCCCGGGCAGTGTCGAGCTGGGCCTGCAGGGTCGTGGAGTTGCGGGCGGCGGCCTCCAGGGATTGACGGCTACGGGTCAGGTCGCGAGCGCGCAGGGCCGCATCAATGGCCATCGAGGAACCGGCGGCGAACACGGCAAGCGTCTCGTTGACGATTTCGTTGAAGACGCCCTCGCGTCCGGATGCCAGGAACAGGAGGCCGATCACGCCGTCCCGGCCTCGAAGGATGAGGTCAGTCGTTGTGACGACGGCCTTGGGGACGCCGCGAGTCCGGAGGGCAACTTCCGAGAGCTCGAAGTCGAGGCGATCGCGGAATTCGAACTTGAGGCTGTGGGTGGTGCAGATCTGACGAAACTTGACGTCGGCCTGGGTGGCGAAGTCGAGGCCGATCGCGCCGGCCTTGCAGGTCATCAGCTCCCCGCTGACCAGGAGGAGATGGGTGAGGTGAAACTCGCAAACGCGGCCTAGCAGCTGGAAGCACTGGTTGATGACATCGCGCAGGGGGAGCGGATTGCGCGCGATGGAGGCGAGCTCGTTGGCAAGCGTGGCCTGAAAGAGCTTGCGGTCGAGCAGGAAGTTGATGCGCTCCATCAGCGCTTCTGGAGTGGTGGAGGTGAAGGTAGCGGCCTGGCCCGGCGTGTAGGTGACGGGGCGCGGGGGGTTATCGAGGAACTCCTTGATCTTGCCGAGGAGCATCCAGGAGTCGGCATCCTTGACCAGGTAGGCGTCGGCACCGACGGTCAAGCCCCAGAATCGGTCGCTCTTCTCGCCTTTGCTGGTGAGGAAGATGACGGGGAGGTCCTTGACGAGGGGATCTTCGCGGAGCAGGCGGAGGACCTGGTAGCCGTTCATCCGAGGCATTTCGATGTCGAGGAGAACGACGTCGGGAATATGTTTGTAGAGATGGTCGAGCGCTTCGACGCCATCGGAGGCCGCGTCCACGTCATAACCCTCCTCGGTCAGGGATTCCTGGAGGAGAGCCCGCACGGTGGGGGAGTCGTCGGCGACGAGGATGCGCTTTCCGGTCATAACATGCGAGGGGAGTATAGCATGACGAGAAGAGTGGAGCGCGCGCGGGATGGGGCGATCCGCGGTCCTGGCGGGCCCCTACGGCAGGGGCGGGGGCTTGGGCTAGGGCAGGGGCGGGGCGAGTTTTTTGGGGGGAAAGAGAAAACCCCGTCGACGACCTACTCTCCCACAGACATATTCTGCAGTACCATTGGCGCAGGAGGGCTTGACTTCCGTGTTCGGGATGGGAACGGGTATGGCCCCTCCGCTATTGTCAACGAGGTTATTTGGTTAGGCTTTGGGCTTCAGACTTCAGGGGTCAGGCAGAGCCATCGAGCAGCCGCTCGGGGGCAATCCTGAAGCCTGAGGTCTGAAGCCTGAGGCCTGATATGGGGAATAGAACAGGGTCAGGGCAGTTGCAGGGGGGACTGAAGATCAAGTTTTCGAGCTATTAGGAGCAGTAGACACATGCATTGCTGCATTTACATCGCTGCCCTATCGACCTGGTAGTCTCCCAGGGCTCTTTTAGGGGGATTTCTCCCCCAGTGGAAATCTCATCTTGAAGCGTGTTTCCCGCTTAGATGCATTCAGCGGTTCTCACGACCGGACACAGCTACCCGGCATTGCACTGGGCAGCGCAACCGGCACACTGGCGGTCCGTCCACTCCGGTCCTCTCGTACTAGGAGCAGCCCTTCTCAAATTTCCCACGCCCGCCGCGGATAAGGACCGAACTGTCTCACGACGTTCTGAACCCAGCTCGCGTACCGCTTTAACCGGCGAACAGCCGGACCCTTGGGACCTACTTCAGCCCCAGGATGCGATGAGCCGACATCGAGGTGCCAAACCT
>JACQZN010000117.1 GCA_016213845.1 Candidatus Wallbacteria bacterium | reverse complement strand
CTCGGCGTAGCCGGCCTTGTCGCCGAGCGAGTTGTAGAGCTGGGCGAGTAGGCCGTAGGCGTCGGCGCTGGCGGGGTCGAGCGCCAGGGCCTGCCGGGTCCGTTCGAGGGCCAGGTCGAACTCGCCGCGCCGGGCCAGGCGCTTGGCTTCTGCGAGATAGAGGTCCCGCTCGCGGTCGCGGCGGCGGGTCCGGAAGACTTCGATGAGGTCCTTCTTGGGCGACAGTGACGAGACGATGCGGGTTTCGTGACCTCGGTCGACGCGCACCTCGTGCTCCTCGGTGCCGTGTCCCGGGGATTCGAGCGTGAGCATGTAGAAGCCGGGCTCGAGCCCTGCGCGCCGGATGGGGGTCTTGCCGAGGAGCTCGCGGCCGGGCAGGTAGACGGAGGTGCCGGCGGGCTTGACCTCCACGGTCAGGAAGCCCAGGTCTGTGGTGATCGGGGAGGGGAGCGCCGGGTGGACGCCAGGCAGCTTCAGGTTGAGCACCTTGCCCGCGGCGATCCGGATCTGACGGCGGCGGATAGTGGCGCCCGAGCGTGAGACCTCCAGCTCGTGGAAGCCCGGGGCAAGGCCGCGCATGAAGAGGGGCGTGGTGCCGGCGAGCTGGCGGTCGAGAATGACGTCGGCGCCCGGGGGATCGGTCTCCACGCGCAGTGCTCCGTCGGTGGAGAGGGTTGCGGGCGCCAGCGATTCGGTTGCGGGCGTGGTGGGGGGCGTCGAGGGCGCGGCCGCTGGCGCTGGGCTTGGCGCCTGCGCGGTGGCCGGCGTGGAAGCGGGCGCGGAGGTGGGAGGAGTCGATGGAGCCGGTGGCGCGTTTGCGGTCGGTGGGGCGGTCGGCGCTGTTGCTGTGCTGGTGACGGGGGGCGTTTGCGGGCCGGAGCGTGCCTCGGATTGCCCGATCCGACCCAGCGCTTCGCGGACGGCGTCGGCGGTGGTGCGACCCGAGGCGGCGGCGGCCTGGGGCGTCTGGGCGAGGGCGGAGGTCACGGTCAGGAGGAGCGCGAAGATGGGGATGAGCATGGACGTATTGGTGTCCTCGGAGGCTCGCCGGTTGCGATGGGCGGGCCGGGAGTCCGCGGCCGAGTGGCGGGTTCGTTGTAGAATGATGCCTGTCCGTCGGTTCTGTTGCAATCCGGAGGCGTAGCGATGAAGAGCTCCATCCTGGCACGGTGTCTGCGCGTGGTCGGTCTCCTTGGAGACCGTTTCGTGAACGGGTATCTCCTGCATCCCAGGCGCCGCAAGGCGGTGCTGCTGGGCATGGCCGTCCTGGTGGCCTACCTGGCTGCGGTCGTGGCGCTGGAGCGTGAGCTGGCACCGGCTGCGGTTGAGAACGTGCCGGCCATTGGCGCCACGGTGTCGCATGGCGCTGCTGGACCCGAAGCGGGTCCGCTGGACCGCGAGGCTTACCTGATGGGCCGGGTCTGGCTCGAGAAGCTGCCGGCCAACCCGCGTGATCCGTTCCGGCTCTACCTGTTCCAGGAGAACAACACGGGTGCGTTCGTGCAAGTCGAGTCGGTCGTCAAGTTCTCGATCGAGCTCTTCAGCTTCCAAGTGAGGAACAACGCGATCCAGTTCGCGTTCCCGCACACGGGCCAGAAGGGCGCCACCGTCTACACGATCGAGGACTTCCAGGGCCGAGGCGATTTCAACCTGAAGCTGACCCTCGACAAGGACCCGCGCACCGGCGGCCAGACCGCCTCGTACTTCAGCATGCTCGACCACTCCGACCAGCTCCCCGAATGGCTCCGAGCCGCCGTCCAGGAGGCGACTCGCCGGTTCGAGGGGTGAGGGTTGGGGCTTGAGGCTTGAGAAGTGAGGAGTGAGAGGATTCTCTCAAGCCTCAGGCCTCAAGCCTCAAGCCTTCTTGGCTGCCTTTACCGAATCGAGCATCAGCTGGTCGAGCACGGAGCGAACGCGCTCGGCGGTCTGCTCGATGGTTCCGGAGTTGTCGATGACGATGTCGGCCAGGCGCCGTTTCTCTTCGATCGGCAGCTGAGAGGCGAGCCGGACGCGGACCTCCTCATCGGTCAAGCGGTCCCGGGCCTTGAGGCGCGCTGCCTGGACTTGTTCGGGTGCGTAGACCAGCACGGCCCGGTCGACCATGTCCTTGAGGCGGACTTCGAAGAGCAGTGGGATCGCCATGAAGACCAGCGGCAGGCCCGGGTTCTGCTCCAGCAGCTTGTCGACGCGGGCCATCATCTCGTCGATGATGACGGGATGGCAGATGCGGTTGAGCTTCTGCAGGGCCTCCGGATTTCCGAAGACGTGTGCGCCGAGCTTCCTGCGGTCGAGGTGTCCCTGTTCGTCGAAGTAGTCGGCGCCGAAGGTGCTGCGCAGCTCCATCAGCAGGTCCGTGCTCGAGCTGAGCAGCTCGTGGTAGATGCGGTCGGTGTCGACCACGGTGGCGCCCAGCTCCCCGAGCAGGGTGGAGACGAGGCTCTTTCCTGTGGCGATACCGCCCGTCAGGCCGACGGTGAGCAAGCCGGATCAGTCCTCCGTGTCCGCCGCCTGGCGGGCCTCTTCCAGGCTGTTTTCGACCTGGCTGGCGGCGCTCTTGGAGCCCGGGTCCACCCGGAACCCGCTCCAGAGGTCCTCGAGCTCGCCCGCGATCCCCTTGAGCGCGGCGATCGACTTGTCGGTCTGGGCTTCGTCGTGCGCGGCCAGCTTCTCGCCCTCGTCCTTGAGCTGGCGCGTCAGCTCCTGGGCGCGCAGCACCACGGTGCGGAAGTTGTCGACCATCAGGTTGAGCGAGTCGGCCACATTGTGCATCGAATCGCCCTTTCGCAGGTGGATGCGGGTGGCCAGATCGCCCTGGGCGATCTCGCGGATGCTCTTCTCGAGCTTGTAGGAGGGGCCTGCGAACTGGTGCGAGTAGAAGACGCCGATGATGACGACGATGATGACGTTGACCAGGATGATCAGCAGCAGCCTCGGCCAGAGCACGGCCAGCGCCTCGGAGAAGACGACGCCGATGGAGGTTGGGCTGCCCTGCATGGTGCTCATGTGGTCCAGCGCGTACTGGCCGATCACGTAGAGGTTGCAGAAACTGATGACGGCCACCAGGAAGATGAGCATCAGGAGGGTGAGGGTGAACTTGCCCTGCATCTCCCGCTGGACCAGGTAAATCTTGCGTTGCGACATGGGAGCTCCTTTGGGGCGATCAGTCTTGCGCGGAAACGGGCGGCCGGGGATTGGAGCGAGGGGCGTCGGGCTGCGTGCGCGAGAACGGGAAGGCGCCCGTCAGCTGCTTCTGGCGCTCGAGCCATCCGCGCAGGCTGGCGGCGGAATCTTCGGGCATGACGGGGTTGATGTAGAAGCCGCTGCCCCACTCGAAGCCGGCGATGCGCGTGATCTTCGGGATGATCTCGATGTGCCAGTGGTAGTACTTCGCGACGTCCGTCAGCTCGGCTGTGCGGGCCTGAGGTGTCGGCGACGTGTGGAAGATGTAGTTGAGCGAGGGCCTGGGCAGGCTGCCCTTGATGGCGCTGATCACGCCCTTCATGATATCAGCCAGCAGCACGATCTCGTTGGGGCGGATCGTCTCGAAGCGCGACAGGTGGACACGCGGGGCGATGACGACCTCGTAGGGGAAGCGGGCGGCCCAGGCCGTGAACGCCACGAAGCAGTCGTTGTCGAGCACGATGCGCGAGCCGTCCTCCCGCTCCTGGGCAATGATGTCGCAGTAGACGCAGCGCTCTTTGAACCGGTAGTAGCCCTGGCAGCCCGAGACCTCCTCCTGGATGCGCTTGGGGATGATCGGCATCCCGACGATGTGCGAGTGCGGGTGGGAGATCTGGGCGCCCGCGTCGTGGCCGGAGTTGCGCGTGATCAGGATCTGCCGGATGTTCGGGAAGCTGGAGAGCTCCAGCGACCGGTTCTGGTAGACGCTCAAGAGGTCGCGCACGTGGGAGTCGGGATAGCGCGGAAAACCGTCGTCGTGAAGCGGCGACTCCACCACCAGCTCGTGGTGGCCGTGGCCGCTCATCAGGTCGTACATCCCGTCGCCGAAGCGGTGATAGTTCTCCTGGTCCGACAGGATCGGGAACTTGTCCTTCAGCACCTTGATGGTCCACGGCTGGCCGCCGTAGTCGGGGGTCGGCGGAAACCGGATGATCTCGAGCTTGCCGTTGTCGCCGTCGCGCGCCGGGCAGAACGGGCAGCCTTCTCTGGGCGTCGAGGCGACCTCCGGGGCCATCAGGTCCTCCGGACGCCGCGAGCGCTCGGGCGCGAAGATGACCCAGCCACCGGTGACCGGGTCCTTGCGGAACTCGGGTGCCGGTGTGGCGGGCTCGCCAGGGCTGGGGTCGGTCACGGTCGTGCGCGTCGCTCCGAGCGCCTCAGGCACCCATCGAGAAGCGGCCTCGCCGGCCGCCGGCCCGCTCTGCCGCGGCCCACTCGTAGACGTCCTCGTACTGCTCGGCGCTGTGGCGCCACGAGAAGTCCTTCTTCATTCCGCGGACCACCAGCTTGGTCCACCGCACCGGGTCGGCGTAGAGCGAGAGCGCCCGGTCCACGGCCCAGACGATGGCGTTGGCGTCGTAGTGCTCGAAGACGAAGCCCGTCCCGCGGCTTCCCTGGCTCACGTCGGCGACGGAATCGGCCAGCCCGCCCGTCTTGCGCACGATCGGGACCGTGCCGTAGCGCAGACTGATCATCTGGTTGAGCCCGCACGGCTCGTAGTAGGAAGGCATCAGGAACATGTCCGCGCCCGCCTCGATGCGGTGCGCCACGACCTCGCTGAACCCGATGTAGGAATTGAGTCGTCCGGGGAGGCGGCTGGACCAGTAGCGCAGCATTCCCTCGAAGCGCGGCTCCCCGGTGCCCAGGAAGATCATCTGCACGTTGCGCGACATCAGGGCCGGGATGGCCTCCTCTATGATGTCCAGCCCCTTCTGCCCCGCCAGCCGGCTCACCACGCCGATGAGCGGCGTCTCGGGCCGGTACGGCATTCCGAAATCCCGCAGCAGGCGCCGCTTGATCTCGGGTTTGCCCCTGAGGTGGTCCTCGTCGTAGCGGATGCCCCAGCAGTGGGGATCGGTCGCCGGGTTCCAGACGTCGGTGTCGATGCCGTTGAGGATGCCGACCAGGTCGCTCGCGCGCTCGCGGAGCACGCCCTCCATGTTGCAGCCGTACTCCTCCGTCTGGATCTCGCGAGCGTACTGGGGGCTCACCGTGGTCAGCTTGTCGGCGAAGACCAGGCCCGCCTTCAGATAGCTGACGGCACCGTAGAACTCGAGGAACTGGCTTTCGAACAGCCCCGAGGGCAGGCTCAGGTGGCTCAGCACTGCCGGGTCGAAGACGCCCTGGTAGGCCAGGTTGTGGATTGTCGCCACGGTGGACACTCGTGCAAGCTTGGGCTCTATGTACTCCAGCGTCCGCAGGAAGACGGGCACCAATCCGGACTGCCAGTCGTTGATGTGGATGACGTCGGGGAACCACCCGCTCCTGCGGATGTACTCGACGACCGCGCGGGAGAAGAAGCCGAAGCGCAGGCCGTTATCGGCGTAGCTGCCGCCGCTGGCGCCGTAGATGCCGTCGCGATCGAAGAAGCGGTAGTTGTCGACGAAGAGAACGGGCACGCCGCCTGGCAGGCTGGTCCACCTGAGGACGGCCGTTTCGCGGTCGCCGCCGAGCGGCACCGGGAAATCGAGGAGATAGTCGGTGCGCTCCGGGTCGATGCTGCGGTAGCGGGGCATGATGACGCGCACGTCGTGGCCCCGGCCCAGGGCGTCGAGGGCCTTGGGGAGCGCGCCGCCGACGTCGGCGAGCCCTCCGGTCTTGGCGAAGGGCGCGACTTCCGAGGCGGCGTAGAGGATTTTCAGCGGCATGGAGAGGTTCGACAGTGTAGTCGGTGCGGCGGTCGCGGAATCAAGTTTTCGGGCCAGGCTGCCCGAGGGTCCCGGCGAGCTGCCGGGCGGCGTCCTCGGGTGGCATCGGGTTGATGTAGAAGCCGGAGCCCCACTCGAAGCCGGCGACGCGCGTGAGGCGCGGGATGATCTCGATATGCCAGTGGTAGTACTCGCGCGCGGTGTGGCTGACCGGGGCGGTGTGGATCATGAAATTGTACGGGGGATCGTCGAGCTGACGGCCCATTGCGGCGCAGCCGTCGCGCAGCACGCGCGCCAGGTCGGAGAGCTGGTCGGCGCCCGTCGACGTGAAGTCGGCCTGGTGGTCCTTCGGCAAGAGCAGCATCTCGTAGGGGAAGCGCGACGCGAATGGCGTCAGCAGCACGAAGTGCTTGCCCTCGACGCAGACGCGGGCGCGCGCCGCCAGCTCCTGGCTGAGGATGTCGCAGTAAACGCAGCGTTCCTTGTAGGCGTAGTAGCTCTCGGCGCCCGCCAGCTCCTCCTGCACGCGGCGCGGCACGACGGGCGTCGCGATGAGCTGGGAGTGCGGGTGCTCCAGCGACGCGCCGGCGGCGCGGCCGTTGTTCTTGAAGACCAGCACGTACTTGATGCGCGGGTCGCGCGAGAGCTCGTCCGTGCGGCTTCGGTAGGCCCAGAGCACCTTCTCGAGCTGTTCGATGGAGAGCTCGGCGAAGGCGGTGTCGTGCAGGGGCGTCTCGATGAAGACCTCGTGCGCTCCGATTCCCGTCATCCGGTCATACATGCCGACGCCGGACTTGTGCAGGCGGCCCTCGCTGGCCAGCGCCGGGAACTTGTTCGGCACGACGCGGACGGCCCAGGGCTCCGGGTCGGGGCCGGCGGCGACCGGCACGCGCAGCACCTCGCGCGGCGTTTCGGCCTCGGCGCCGGTGCAGAAGGGGCAGTTCTGGCGGCCGCGGCGCTGCTCCTCGCTGACGCGGTGCTCCGTGTGGGCGACCGGGCGCCCGCTGGCGATGATGACCCAGCGTTTCAGGACCGGGTCCTTGCGCAGCTCCAGCATGCGCGCGGCCGGCGGCCTACTTGCCTCGGCGGCCCGTGAGCTCGGCCAGCCGCTCTTCGAGCTCGCGCACGCGGACGCGAGCCTCGTCCAGGTCCATCTGGACGTTGGCGAGCTCCCGGGCCCCGCGCGCAGCCTTGAGCTTGAGCTCCAGCGCCCGGCCGGCTGCCTTGTCCCCCGAGATGTTCGCGGCCTCGAGCTGCTCCTCGAGGGCCGTAGACTCCTGCACCCACTGCCGCTCGAGCTGGATGCGGCCCATCTTCTTCTGCAACATCGCGACCTTGCGGTCGTCACCCGCGGCGCGCGCGTCGGCCAGCGCGCGGTGGAGCTCGGCAAGTCTCTCGTCGGATTCGAGCACGGCCAGCTGCCGGGTCGTCGCGGCCTGGCGGCGCCGCAGCTCCTCTTTCTCCCGGCGCAGGGCCTCCAGCCGGGCGCTGGTCGTGGACGTCGTGGCGGCCGTGGAGCCCGTGGAGGGCGGCACCTGATCTTCGGCCGGCAGCGGCAGGGCGCCGAGCAGTCCGCCGAGCAATAGGAGTGAAATTGTCTTCATGGTCTTAAATCGCCCAGGAGTCACTTTATCACCAGCACGGAGCGGAGGTCAACGATGGCCGTGGAGCGGTCGGCAGTGAGGGTGAAGCTGTTGGCCAGGCCCGGCCGCACGAGGCCTCCGGGCTTGCCGCCGGGCAGGGCGATGGAGACCGAGTCCGCCGGCTCGAGATCGGTCAGGGCATAGGTGTAGGTGCCGGGAGGGACAACCAGCGTCATCGGATGCTGGCTCCCCGAGATGTCCTCGGTCTTGAGCTGGGCGAGGGGGCCCTTGAAGACGGAGCGCCCCGTCGGCTCCTCCAGGATCTCGACCAGGATGCCCCGGCCGGCGGCCTCCTCGGACTTGGGCTGGACGCGGAACTTCACGAACCCGAGCTTCACCGAAGTGCCTTGGTGGCCGTCGACGGTGACGGTCGTCTCGAGCATGGGGAAGCTGCCCAGGCGGCTGTTCTCGAGTCGTAGGATGTACTCGCCCACGGGCAGCAGGCCGAGCTTGCCGGTCGCGCCGAATCCGTCGCGCGAGGCGATGTCATGGATGGGGGTCGTGCCCGTCGTGGTGCCGGTCGGAGTGAGCGTCACCGAGACGCTCGGGTAGAAGGGCGCCTCGCAGAAGATGGCGACTGCGTGGGGCTTGCGGCCGGGCGCGGCGGGCGGGGCCGGCTGGGCGGCGGGCGTCGGATGGGCTGCCGGCGGGGGCGGCGGTGGTGTCGCCGGTGCGGCCGGCGGTGCGGCAGGCACGGACGGGGGCGGCGCCGGTGGCTTCGCCGGCTCGAAGCGGACGACTATCTCCTCCTCGCGCCCGCAACCGGCCAGCGCCAAGAGGGAGAGAATCGCCACGACCCGAAGAGCCTTGCTCACGCCCACACGATAGGCGATCCCCCCCACCCCTGACCAGGGTGTCGGCTCACTCCTCGCCGTAGAGCGCTTCGAAGTTGGCGACCCGGGCGGCCAGCTGGGTGCCGGCGCCCTGTTCCGGGGCGTAGGGGTTGGCCGTGTAGGCCCGGCTGATCGGCGCCGTCGTTTCGTAGCGCTGGGCGAACGAGTGGCCCGGGTCGAAGAACCAATCGCCCGCGGCCACCTTGGAGGCCTTCGGGTCGGCCCAGGTCCAGGGCATCGTGGCGGCGTCACGCCGGTAGTCGTCGCCTCCGAGTGCCGCGCCTGCGGGGCCGTGTGCCGTGTCGACGCTCGTGCCGTAGGTCTGCCCGCTGCCGACCGCGGCGCGGTTGCGCCAGAAGCTCTCGGCCACGGCGACCAGCGCGTACCCGCAGCTGGCGGCGCCCTTCTTCGGCTCCTCGGCGCGGCCCGTGAAGCGGTAGACGACGTCGCCCTTGGCCGGAGCGCTCCGGGGGGCGGCGACGCGCATCGTGTGGTTCTTGGCCGAGATCGTCACGATCGGGTGCGTCCCCTCGAACCCGGCGGCGCCGGTCCAGCGGCCGCTCTTGAGGCGGGCAGCCAGGTCGGCCTGGTAGGCGTCGAACCCCTTGCCGTTCCAGACTTCCAGCACCAGCGCCTTGCCGGTCGGGCTGCCGTCCTTGGCGACCAGCACCTGCACGCCCTGGAGGTCGTTTTCCTGGCTCCAGCTGGCGGAGTTGAGCGTGTTCCAGCGGCGGGGGTGGAAGGTCAAGTAGGTGACGAACCAGTGGCTGGCGCTCTCCAGAACGCTGTAGTAGACGACCGCCTTCAGCGGGTAGCCCCACTCCTGCTTCTGCCAGTTGTCGTAGCCGTTCCAGTTGCCGTCGAAATCGAAGGCCGCCAGGTAGTCCTTGTCGGAGCTGACCTGGTGGCGGATGACGGGGGCGTGCGCCGCGGCGATGTCAGCGGCCGTGGGGGCCGCCTGGAGGCCGGCCGGCAGACCGGCGAGCACGACACAAAACGCCAGGAAAACCTTCTTCATACTCTCTCCTCGAACCTTCCCGGAGAGGACCTCTGCTGGTGGCCTGTGCCACTCTGACTACCCGGGCCCTCTTCCGTCTCCTACTACGGGCGGGCGTTCGTGGAGGTTGCACGCCGGCGCCGCGCGTAGTTGTGGCGGGGCGGCAGGATGTGTCAACATGCAACCGACCCTGCGGGGGAGCATCGATCAGAAGGTTGTTCCGGGGGGCGGACGGCTTGCCTCCGAGGTGCGGGCTGTCCTGCCGGAACCATGTCGGTCTCGGTCCTCGCGGCGGTCGACGAGAAAATGGAAGACAAGACGGTCAATCCGGAGCGCATCGTCCTGGTGGAGGACAGCCCCAGCCAGGCGGCCCTCATCGAGGACCTGCTCCTCGAAAACGGGTACGCAGTCGACGTTTGCGTCACGGGCGAGGACGGCCTGGAGCGCATCCGGGCCGCCCGACCAAGCTTGGCCCTCCTGGACGTGCAACTCCCCGGCATGGACGGATTCCACGTCTGTCGCGCCATCCGCGACGACCCGGCCACCTTCGACCTGCCGGTCATCATGCTGACCACCCGCACAGAGGTGCCGTCGGTCCTCGAGGGGCTGACGGTCGGCGCGGATGACTATGTCGGCAAGTCGGAGGACACGCGCACGCTCCTGGCCCGCATCCGGCGGCTGCTCGACCGGACCCGGGAGTTCAAGCGGCTCTCGTCGCAGGACCGGCTCAGCCTGCTCCGCAAGGCCTCCGACACGCTCTCCCACGGCATCAAGAACCCGCTTCAGGTCGTCTTTCTCAGCCTCGAGGTCTTGAAGGCGGACGCGCCCGACACGGCCGTCTTCGGGCGCACCGTGGAGGAGCTGGACCGGCACCTGGCCCGCATCGTCCGGCTCCTGAAGAACGTGGAACGGGTCTCCCGCATCGCGTCGGACACGTTCATCGCGCGGGACCAGATGCTGGACCTGGAGGATGCGCTGGCCCAGGCCGAGCGCATGGCGCGCGAGGCGCACGAATCCGCCGAGGAGCCCGCCACCGTGGGCGAGGCCGTCGCGCAAGGAGCGGACCGTGACTGAACCAGCCGCTGCCGCCGGGCCGGGCCACATCCTCATTGTCGAGGACAGCGAGTTCCAGTCGAAGTTCTACGCCAAGCTCCTGGAGCGCGAGGGGTACTCCGTGGAGATCGCGGCATCGGGCGAGGAAGGGCTGGCGGCCCTGAGGAAGCGCCGGCCGGACCTGGTGCTGCTGGACGTCCAGCTGCCGGGTGTCGACGGCTTCCACGTCTGCGCCGCCATCCGCGACGGCACCGAGACGCACGACATCCCCGTCATCATCCTCTCGTCGAAGACCGAGGTGCCGTCCGTCATGGCCGGTCTCAGGACCGGCGCCGACGACTACGTGGGTAAGCAGACGGACACCGGCTCGCTCATCGCCCGCATCGCCAGGCTCCTGGAGCGAACCCGTACCTACCGGCGCGTCTCGGACAGCGAGCGGTTGAACCTCCTACAGAGCGCGGCAGCGACGCTTTCGCCCGGAATTCGCGAACCCGCCGCGGCGGCCCTGGCCAAGGTGGCCGAGCTGGAGGCCTACCGATTTCCGCACGAGCGCCAGCAGCGCGCGGCGCGCTACCTGCGCCAGTACCTTGCCCGGATCCTGCGGTTGGTCGAGAACATAGAGACGGTCTCTCGGCTGGCCTCCGAAGCGTTCGTGGAGCGCCAGAAGCTGGTGGACGTGGAGCGTGCCCTGGACGAGGCCGAGCACCATGCCCGGTTTGCCGATGACCTCGATCCGGAGCGGAGCACGGGCGGCGCCTAGAGCGGTAGCCGCACGCCGGCGCCCTGGCGCGTGGCGCGCTCGTAGAGGCGAACGGCGCAGGCCATGTCCTCGACGGCAAGCCCGAGATTGACGGCGAGGATGCGCTCGCCCGGGTTCGAGCGGCCCGGGATGCGGCCCGTGAGCAGCATCCCCAGGTCCTCCTCGATGGGCGGGGTCCGCCGGAAGTAGCCGGCCTTGCGGTAGTAGGCGAGCTGGGCGAGCTCGTCGGTCAGGCGGCGCGGGCAGGCCTCCATCGCCTCGGGCGAGACGTAGGAATCGAAGTCGAGCGTGCAGCAGAAGACTCCCTCGGCCAGCCAGCCGGGCTCGATCACGGGGGACGGCTCCTGGAGGATCGGGCCGGCGGTGACCACGATGTCAGCGCCCTGGACCGCGTCCCTGGGGCTGGCGGCGACGCGGACCGTGACATCGAAGGCGGCCTCGGCCCAGGCCGCATAGGCCGAGGCGGCCTCGGCGCGGATGTCGAAGGCCCGGATTTCGCATAGGCCGGGCAGCTCGGTTCGGAGCATCTCCAGGTTGCTCCTGCCCTGGACGCCGCACCCGAGGATGGCGAGGCTCTTCGAGTCGGGGCGAGCCAGGAAGCGGGCGGCCACGGCGGTGGCGGCGCCGGTGCGGGCGGCGGTGATCCAGGTGGCGTCCATGACGCAGAGCGGCAGGCCGGTCCCGGGATCGTTCAGCATCAGCAGGCCGGAGATGTAGGGCAGCCCGCGTGCGGTGTTGGCCGGGTAGCCCGAGATCCACTTGATGCCCGCGGCGCCGAGCGAGGGGAGGTAGGCCGGCATCGCGTGGATGAAGGAGTCGGGGCGCGTGTGGATGCCCGGCTTGGCAGGCATCTCGGCAGCGCCCGAGCCGAGCTCGCGCAGGGCCTCGGCGACGGCGGCGATGACCTCGGCGGGTGGCAGGCAGAGCGCCTCGACGTCGGCGCGCGAAAGGTAGAGGAGCTGGCCGGCGCGGGCACGGGGGGCGGGGCCGGCAGTGTCGGAAGCGGTCATGGAAGCAGTCTAGCCGAGTGGCGGTCCCGGGCGGCGGACGTGGCTCGATTGCGGTAGGCTCGACCCAGGACGCGTCCGGGAGGGCGCGCCTGGACCCGGTCGTGGCGCCCGCGGAACGCGGCGCGATCGCACAAGTCCTCTTCGAACTGCGGTCAGTTTTGTCGATGTGTCCTCCGGGGTACTGTCGTTTTTCGAGGATGTGGTCGGCGTGAAGTGTTCGAGCTGCGGATTCAAGAACACCGACGAGAACAAGTTCTGCATCATGTGCGGACACCCGCTGGGCGAGGAGGGCGCCAAGAGTGCGAAGGCGCCAATCTTTTCGTCCGCGGTGATTCCCTCGGCCGGCCGCGGGGGCGACGCCTTGACGGCGAGTCAGGAGGACCTGTTGAAGGACCTGGAGGAGCTTGCGCTCGACACGGGCCCGTCGGCCGCGAAGGCGAAGGCGCCGGCGGCCAGCGGCGAGGACGATATCGAGTCGCTCTTGAGCGGGTTCGACGGGTCGACTCCGGACATCGGGCCGAAGAAGCCGGCCGCGCGGACGCCGCCGGCGGTGTCGTCGGACATTTCGGGGCTGGACAGCCTTCTGGGCGAGGAGCTGCCGGCGCCGCGCAAGGCCGGGGCCGTGGACGACAGTGAGCTCGAGGAGCTGTTCGGCGCGATGGAGAAGCCAAAGGGTGGGGGGGGGCAGCCGGCCCCGTCGATGGACGATTCGCTCTTGCCGCCCCGGAAGCCCGCGCCGTTGTCGAAGCCGGCTTCGCGAGTCGACGATGGCGAGCTGGAGAGCCTGCTGGCCGACGTCGGCTCGGGTCCTGCCGCCAAGGGCAAGCCGGCGGAGCCTGCCGACGAGCTGGACGAGCTTCTGGGGGAGCTGTCGCCGAAGCTGCCGAAGAAGCCCGCGCTGGCGGCGGCACCGCCGCCCGATGAGGACGACTTCTCGGCACCCGCGCGCGAGCTGGACGCGCTGTCGGGCGATGACGAGCTCGACTCGCTGTTGAAGGACATCTCCGCGCCGGCGGGGAAGGGGCCGCAGATTCCCGGGAAGCCGCTGGCGTCGCTCGAGTCGCCGGTGACCGACTTCGACGAGGACTTGCTGCCGCCGCGCAAGAAGCAGCTGGACGAGGCCCCGGCCGAGCCTGGCGCGGAAGCAGCCGACGAGGACCTGTTCCCGCCGCTGAAGAAGCCCGTGGCGGCCAAGGCACCGCAGGCGAAGGCCGCGGTTGCCGACGAGGGGCTGGACGACTTCCTGGCCGACCTGGAGTCGGCGCCCTCGGTGGGCGCGCCGGAGGAGTCGGCGGAGCCGCCGGAGCTATCGGCTGCTTCGAGTCTTCTGGACGGCGACGACGACGAGGACTTGATCCCCGCGGCGCCGCCAGCGCCGTCGGCGGACGCCTCCGACGAGGAGATCGCCGGGATGGTGGCCCGGATGGGCCGCCGCCCCGCCGCCGCGCCCGAGGCGCGGACCGACGAGGAGGAAGCCGAGGCCGCGGAGGAACAGCGCAAGGGCGCCTACCGCGCCGGTGCCGGCGGGGATGAGGACGAGACCACCGAGGCGCTGATCAAGCAGCTCGTGATCACGAAGGACGAGGACCGCCGTTACGAGATCGTCAAGCGGCTCGGGCGGATGCTGGACCCGCGGTCGGTGCCCGACTTCATCGGCCTCCTGGCCGACCCGTCGCCCGAGATCCGGGAGTGCGCGATCGTGGCGCTCGGCAACCTGTCCGACAGCCGCGCCACGGGCCCGCTGCTGAAGGCGTTGCAGGTCGAGAGCCAAAACATCCGTTACCTCTGCGTCAAATCGCTCGGCAAGATCGGAGACCAGTCGGCCGTGGAGCCGCTGATCCGGCTGCTCGACGAGCCCGACGAGGACCTGCGCTACATCACGGTCGAGGCGCTCGGTGACATCGGCAACGAGCGCGCCGTGAAGCCGTTGATCCAGCTCTCCGGCGTCGCCGATCGCGACATGCGCTACATCATCGCCCGGTCGCTGGGAGAGATCGGCAGCCCCGAGGCGCTCGGGACGCTGCTCAAGTTCCTGCGCGATCCGGATCGCGACGTGCGCATCCGCGCCATCCAGGCGCTCGGGGCGCTCTCCGACCCGGGCAGCGCGCGCTCGCTGCTGGAGCTGTTGTCGGAGCCGGACCGGGGCGTGCGGCTGGAGACCGTCCGGGCGCTGGGGCGCATGAAGAGCCGGGAGTCGGTGCCGCACCTGCTTTCGCTCTTGGCCGCGGGCGACGACGAGCTCCTGGCCGAGACGGTCGGCGCGCTGGGCGCCATCGGCGACGACACCGTCGTGGTCGAGGTGATCGGCGTGCTGCGCTCCGCGGGCGACCTGGCCGTGCAGCGGGCCGCCATCGAGGCGCTCGGCACGCTCGGCAGCCGCGAGGCCGTACCGCCTCTCATCGAGGTGCTGGCGCTCAACCGTGAGGAGCTCAAGATCCCTATCGCCCGCAGCCTGGGCGGCCTGGGCTCGCAGGACGCGCTGGCGGCGCTCGAAGGGCTCTTGACCGATGCAGACGGCGAGGTGCGACGAATCGCGGTCGCGGGGATCGGCGCGGTCCAGGACCCGTCGGCCCTGCCGCGGCTG
>JACQZN010000116.1 GCA_016213845.1 Candidatus Wallbacteria bacterium | reverse complement strand
GAAGCCGGCGTCCTTCTTGTTGGAGACAGCGGGGATGGGGCGGGCGATGCCTTCCTTGCGGATGAGGACGACGCGGTCGTCGGCGTGGTAGGCCAATCCCAGGCTCTGGACCAGGCCCGGCAGCTCCTTCTTGTAGTTGAGCAGACCTTCGCTGAAGCTGACCAGTGTCTCGATCTCGCCGCCGATGACCAGGTTCTGGTTGTAGAGCCGGCAGATGGCGGTGATCATGATGTCGGCGGGTACCTGCTGGCGCAGGATGGGGGCGGCGGTCTGCTGGCCCGGGCCGCGGGTGACCAGCACCTGCTCCGTGCCGATCTTCTTGATCGTCATTCCGGGAGCGGCTTCCTCGCCCTCGGCGAGCAGGGCGAAGCGACCGTCGGGCCGCTTCGCGACGAGCAGGAAGGAGGTTCCGGCGCCGATCGATTCGACGAACGTCGCGCCCGAGACGGCGAACCAGTCGCCACCGTCGGAAGCACAGACGGGATGAACCAGGAGCACGAGAGCCGCTAGGACTGACAGCGCCTTTTTCATGCCCGAAATTATAAGAACGAGTCGGGGAACGTCAATGGGGGGGAGGCGTGAGAAGCGAGGCTTGAGTGGTGGGGGCACAGCGGTACTACGGGAAGGTGGGGTCTCGTGCTACATTCCGCGGCTGGGGGCGGAAGCGCGGAGGTCGCATTGTTACTCAACGATCCGATTCATGGCTTGATCCGGCTCAACGAGCTGCAGCGGGACCTGATCGCGCTGCCGGAGCTGGCGCGGCTGTCCTGGATCAAGCAGCTGGGGCTTGCTTTTCAGTCGTTTCCGGGAGGGACACATTCACGGCTCTGTCACGTGATCGGTGCCAGTCATGTAGCGGGCGAGATGGCCCGGGCTCTGGGGTTGAGCGACAAGGAGACGCTGCTGGTGCAGGCGGCGGGGCTGCTGCACGACGCCGGGCATACTCCGTTTTCGCACGCGCTGGAGAGCCTGCTGCCCGGCGACCACATGCACTACACGCGGGACCTGGTCGGCGGAACCGTGGTGATGGGGCTGCCGGGAGCGGGGCGGCTGCCTCAGGTGCTGGAGTTCCACCGCATCGATCCATCCGAGGTCGGCGCGTTGATCGAGGGCCGGCATCGCGACCGCGTGCTGCAGGCGATCATCTTCGGGGACGTCGACTGCGACCAGCTCGACTATCTCTTGCGCGACAGCTACTTCTGCGGCATCAGCCATGGGAACATCGATCTCTACCGCATCCTCTACACGCTGAAGCTGGATCGTGAGCACCAGGAAATCGTCATCGAGGAGAAGGGCGTCGACGCCATCGAGGAGATGCTGGTGGCGCGCGACCACATGTACAGCGCGGTGTACGGTCACAAGACGGGGCGCATCGGCGAGATGATGCTGCTGCGGGCCATGCAGCTGGCCGAGCGGCCGGTCGATGGATTCCAGGAGATGACCGACCACGAGGTCCTCATGCGGCTCGAGGGAGCGGGCGAGCTTTCGCGCACGCTGATCCGGCGCGTGGTCTTCCGGGACCTGTACAAGACCGCCTACCGTGTCGACAGCGCCGGGCGCGACGAGATGGCCGCGCGAGTGATGCGGCTGATCGAGGCCAAGTCGGCGCGCGAACTGGAAAACGAGATCGCAGCCGGCGCCGGGCTCGGTGCGGGCGAGGTGATCGTCGACCTTCCGGTGAACGTCTTCAAGCTCTCCGAGCCGCGTCTGAAGAAGTTCAACCTGCGAGTGCTGCGCAAGACGGGCGAGGTGGTTCCGTTGCTGGAGCTTTCGGCCCTGGCGCGGGCCCTGACGCAGAAGGAGTCGACCCACACCATCTTCGCCACCTACTGCGACACGGCGAACCGGGCCAAGGTCGAAGCAGTCTGCAGCCGGATGCTGGCCTAGAAGCCTGCTATCCTGGGAGTCGATGCGTGGCCTGGTGGTGACGGCCGCGCTTCTCCTCGTGGCAGCGGGGAGAGCGCAGGCGCAGTTCGTGCGATTGGAGCTGGGCAGCGGCGCCAACCTGGTTTCGCTGCCGGCCGGTGCCGTGGCAACGCCAGCCTACCGGGCGTCCGACCTGGCGCGCGATACGGGCGCTTCGCTCATCGCTCTCCCGGGCACATCGCCCTCCATTCTCTACGTCCCCGGTATCGCCGCGCGGGATTTCGAGCTGCCGGCGGGCAAGGCGGTGCTGGTGGTGACCGGCGCCCGGCGGCGCTCGGTCCTGCGGGTGCCGGCTGCGCCCCTGTCGCCCTTTCCGCGCGCGCGCATCGAGCCCGTCGCCGGGGGGCATCTGGCGCCGGTCGGACTGCCACTCTTTGCCGGCGCCCGGGCAGGCCCCGGATCGGCCGAGCTCGCAGCCGCGACGAGTGCCACCGCCGTCATCCGGACAGCCATCGATCCGACCGACGGCCGAGCCCGATTCGAGATCCACGCGCCCGGGACCGGCGGAACCGGCTTCCCACTCGATCCCGGAGCGGGTTACCTCCTGTCGGTGCCTCCCGGGGCGACGACAACGACTCTGGAGCTCTACGCCGATCTGAACTCGGACGGTCTTCCGGACAGCGCGCCGGCCCTCCCCGGAGGCGCTGCCGGGGACGCCGACGGCGACGGGGTGTCGAACCTGCTCGAGCTGGCGCTCGGCACCGATCCGGCCCGAGCGCAGACCGACGGCGACGGCGTCCACGACGGCTACGAGCTTTTGCGCGGGACCGACCCGTTCGACGCCGCCCAGCGCCCTGCGCCTCCGCGCGTGTCGGGGCTGAGCATCACCGAGCTTCCGGCCGCGCAAGGAGGGAGTCTGACGCTCGACGGCGAGGGGTTCGAGGGGTTCCTGGCGGTCCAGCTCTCCGACCCGGGTTCGACCTTCCTGAGCGCCGCCACACTGGTCAGCCCGACGCGCATCTCCGGGCAGGTTCCTGCGGGGCTCGCACCGGGAACTTACGACCTGCGCGTCACCACCCCGGCCGGCACCAGTGCCGCGAGCGGAGCCAGGCTTACACTGCTCCCCGCCGACCCAGCCTTCGCGGCCAACGTCTACCCGATCTTCCGCTCGCGGTGCATCAGCTGCCACGGACCGGGCAGTGGCAACGGCCAGTGGGCCGCATCGAGCGCCGCCGAGAGCTTCTCTGCAATCCAGAACCGAGGCGTCGTCGACGTCGAGGTCCCCGAGGCGAGCCTGCTCCTGGCCAAGCCGTCCGGCCGCGTCCCCATGTCGGGCGGCATCATCATCTTCTCGTCGACGTCGGACCCCGACTACCAGACAATCCTGCGCTGGATTCGCGCCGGCGCCCCCAACAACTGAGCCCGCCCTACTTCATCAAACCGGCGTAGATGGCCCGCTCGGTCATCTCCTGCTTGCTGCGCTTGAGCGACTGGCAGACGGCGAGCAGTCGGTCGGCCAGCTCCTTGGGCACCTTCAGCTCCTTCTTCTTGCGGTCCATCCCCGGGTAATCGACCGGGAACCCCAGGAAGGGCTCCTTGAGCTTGGCGCTGTGGGCAAAGTCGAGCGCCCGAGCCAGCCTGAGCGTGAGGATCTGGTTCTCGCTCAGGTCCTGGTGCTTCTGGAGCAACGCGGTCCAGATGCGGGGATCGATGAGAAAGTCCCAAGAAGCGGTCTCGGCCTTGTTCTGCTCGCAGAACTGGCTGAACTGGCGGGAGTAGCGCTGCGCTTTGCCCGCGCTGATGATCTCGGTCTTGCCTTCCAGAACGAACCCGGGGCACTCGTCGGCCCGCAGATGGATCTCCACCGGAGGGAACTGGGCGCTGACGGCAAGCAGCATCTGGATGAGCTGCGCCGCGTCGACCAGCTTGTCCCGGCAGGCCAGCGAGCCCCAGGCGTCCGCCGGCTCGCCCGGATCGGACTGAACAAGCGATGGCAGCTCCGAAAGCCAGAGCCGCTTCTCAGCCTCGCCGGTGAACACCTCGTGAAACCGCCCGTACGCGACCGTTCGGTTGGTACGCTCACCGAGCAGGTTCTTGATCTCGTAGAAGATCTCCATAGCAACGCCGCCGTCCTCGAACTTAGCGCGGGGCCGGGAGTCCGTCAACTGGTAGAATCCCCGGGATGCAGCGCAGAACTGCTCCCGTCGAGGGCGTCCCTGCGGCTTCGGGGAGACGCAATCGATTGGCCCGCGAGGCAGGCTTCATACTCCTGATATGGATGTCGGCTGCCGTCTACTTCTGGCCGGTGCTGTTCGAGGGCAAGTCGCTCTACTTCCGCGATACGGTAGCGATCTACATGCCGCAGGCGCGAACCATGATGGAGGGCTGGAGATCGGGCCAGATTCCACTTTGGGAGCCAAAACTGGGTTACGGCTATCCCTTTCAGGCCGACCCGCACTCAATGGTCTTCTACCCGCTGGCGGTGATCCTGTTCCTCTTCCCCTGGCCGCTTGCGTACAACATTTTCACGGTAGTTCACGTACCGCTGCTCGGAACGCTCCTCTACGCGCTGCTGAGACGATGGCGGATGCCGGGCCCGGCGGCCGCCTTCGGGGCGGCCGTGGCGATGTTCTCGGGTTTCACGGCCAGCAGCACCTGCCTGACGACCCTGCTGCGCGGGCTCACCTGGGCGCCCGCTGCGCTGCTGGCGTTCGACTGGTACCTGCGGGGAGGCGGCGCGCGAGCGGTGGCCGCAACGGGCGTCCTCCTGGCCGTGCAGGGCAGCGGAACCGATCCGCAGTACGTCTTCTTCAGCGGCCTGCTCGTGGCACTCTCGCCCTGGCTGCGCCCCTTGCCTGTCTCGGTCTCCGCCTTGCGACTGGCGGGCGGCCTCGCCGGCGCCGCCACGGTTGCGGGGGCGCTGCTCGCCTACCAGTTCCTTCCCCTGGCCGAGCTGATCGCCCAGTCCAATCGGAGAGCCGGCCTTGCCACGCAGGAGGTCGCCGGTTACGCGGTGCGCCCGGTGGAGCTGCTCAACCTGGCTGTGCCCGTCGCCTTCCCGGATCCTGTCTCACCTTACTACTACTTCAGCTATCAGAAGACCTCGATTCCACTCTACGGCGAGCTCTACTTCGGCGTCTTCGTCCTGGCGCTGGCCGCCACCGCTCTCATCCGGCCCGGGCGGGCGACGGCCGCGCTGCGCGCTGCGGGCGCCTGGCTCGCGTTGGCACTAGGCGCGTTACTGCTCTGCCTGGGAGATTCGCTCCCGTTCTTCGAGTGGCTCAACCGGCTCGTGCCGCCGCTGCGCGCGTTTCGCTATCCCTCCAAGTACTTCCTGCTCACGAGCCTGGCGGTGAGCGTTGCGGCGGCCTTCGGATTCGAACAGCTCTGGCGAGGCCGCCGCAAGAGCCTACGCGCGGTGTCCCTGCTGCTTGGCGCGGCTCTCCTCGCCGCGGCCGCCGGTTGGGGGCTGATCGCGGCCAGCGGCGACGCCCTGGCCCGAAGGTTCGTGGGTTGCGACGAGGCTACATGGAGCACGCTGGGCGAGGTGTCGGCGGCGCTCGTCAATCGCTCGAGCGCCGATCTGCTGACGCTGGCAGGCATGGCCGGAGCAGCAGCCGCCTTGCTGGGGTTCGCGCTCGGGGGGCGAGTTCCCGCGCGCGCCGCGGCCGCCTTCGTGGCAATCGTCGCCCTGGCCGACCTGGCGGCCACCACCGTGCGCGACGTGCTCGTCACCGACGACGCGCTCGTGGACTACCGGCCGGTGACCGCGCAGAAGCTCCTCGCCGGCACTTCCATGGCCCCGCCCCGCTTCCTCACGACCGGCCTGGGCGAGATGTCGATCCGGCTCGATCGTACGGCCTTCTCCGGCTTCTATCTCGAGACTGCCGCCATGACCGGCAATCGAGGCGTCCTGCACGGAGCAAACGGCGTGGCCGGAGAGACCTCGGTGCGGCTAGCCGGCTACGAGCAGCTGCGGCGGCTGATGCTGGGACCCATCACGCCCGAGCTCGAGGCGGTCGCGGCGGCGACGGGAGTGGAGCATCTGCTCTGCCGCCCAGGACCGGGTGATCGAATCGACGAGGGGCGAGTGGTGGCCCGCAGCGGCCCCGTGGTCATGCAGCGCCTCCCGGGAGCCAGGAGCCGGGCGTTCGTCGCGAAGAGCGCGATGCCAATCTCGGCGGGGCGGGTCCGGACCACGACCCAGCTTGTGCTGGAGCTGGAGCAGCGCGCCGTCTACGAGACGGCCGGGAACCCGGGCGGGGAGACCGAGAAGCTCCTGGTCGGCGGTCCCGATCGGACGCCGGCGCGCGTCGGCCGCTGCGAGGTGGAGCGCTACGGGACCCAGGAGCTGGCCGTCTCGTTTGAGCTCGAGGGCAAGGGGCTGCTGGTCGTTCTGGACCAGCATTATCCGGGCTGGCAAGCCTTCGTGGACGGCCGGGAGCGGCCCGTGCTGCGAGTGGCTGGGGCCTTTCGCGGCGTGGAGGTCGAGGGGGGCGAGCGCCGGCTCCTGATGCGCTACGACCCTTGGACGTTCCGCATCGGCTCGCGCGTCAGCGCGCTGACGCTTCTGGCGACCTTCGTCCTTCTGGCGCTGCCCTGGAGGCGCGGTGCGCGCGCGAGGTCCCAGGCTCAGATCCGGTCGTCGGGGATGTAGGACTGAGACTGAGAGGATGAAGCGGCTCCCGGACCAACGGGCGGCTCGGTTGCGGCAGGTTCGCTCTCGAGCACGTGATCGGGATCGGGGTCGCCTTCGGGCGCCGGCATGCGAGTGGCTGCGGGAACGTGGACCGGTGCGCCCACCGGGCGCTCCAGCCGCGCAATCCTGCGCTCGAAGTCGACGGCCACGTCCTTGATGAGGCTGCGAAGGTCGTTGAGGTTGGCGCGCGTCAGGCCGCCCGAGGCCTCACCGGCCGCCGGCGACTTCTCGAGCCGCGCCGTCTTGACCAGCAGCTTGGCCAGCACTTCGGCGTAGACCTTGATCTGCTTCTGGCCCTCCGCTATCTGGCCGGACTGGACGGTGACCTTGTTGGTCAGCCAGTCGAGCTTCTGATCCTGGTCCTTGGACTTACCCGTGACGGCGTCGAGTTTCTGGTTGGCGTCGAAGACCTGCTTGACCAGCGCGCCGTTACCGGGAGTGCCGTTCTCGATCTTCTTGGCCAGCTCGTCGATCCGGCTCTTCATCGAGTTGATGTCCGAGCCGATGGCGTCGAGGTCGGTGCGGAACTCGCGGGCGAGCTTGTCGAGGACGGCGACCTTCTCGGCGGAGAGCTTTCCGGGGCCTCCGGCGGCCTCCAGCTTCTCCATGATCCGCGAGAGAAGGACGGCCATTTCGAATCGGGTGACGGGCTTGGAGCCGCTCAGTCCTTGGGCCATCGGGATGTTTCCCTCGCCCCCCAGCTCACGCAGCGCAGGGTAAATCCAGTGGTCGCTCGGCACCACTTGCATCAGACTCGCGCCCTGGGCATCCAGCCCCTGGGTGGAGCTCCCGCCCGGCCTCATGCTGCTCGTCACAACGAGCGCCACGACGGCCGCGGCGAGGATTAGCGTCAAGCGACTGCGCATGGACATCCTCCTTGAAGGGACCTGTTCATCGATCTTCCTATCGGCCGGGTAGCTAGGAAAATGAGTCGAACGCTCTGGTATTGTGGCCCTTCGGCATGAAGAAGTACGAAATCCTGGAGAAGCTGGGCCAAGGCGGCATGGGGGTCGTCTACAAGGCTTTCCAGAAGAACCTGAATCGGGAAGTCGCCATCAAGATCCTCCCGAAGGCCTACTCGGAGAACCCGGAGGTCAAACGCCGTTTCGTCAGCGAGATGCAGATCTGCGGCGGGCTCGTCCACCCGAACATCATCCGCATCTACGACAACGGCGAGCAGGACGGCACGCTCTACTACGTCATGGAGCACATCCAGGGGACGACGCTGCTGGAGCTGGTCCAGAGCAAGGGGCCGATGCCGGTAGAGCAGGCCCTGAAGGTCACCAACGACCTGCTCGAGGCGATGAGGTACTACCACCCGATGGGGCTGGTCCACCGGGACATCAAGCCGGCGAACATCATGGTGAAGGACGTGACGCACGAGGCCGTCCTGATGGACTTCGGGCTCGTGAAGGCGCTCTACGCCAGCGGCATCACGATCCAAGGCCGCCTGGTCGGCACACCGCGCTACATGTCCCCCGAGATGCTGCGCGGCGGCGCGATCGACGGCCGCAGCGACATCTTCCAGCTGGGCCTGGTCCTTTACGAGATGGTCGCGGGCGTCCCCGCCTTCCGCGGCAAGGACCGCCAGGAGGTGACCCGGAAGCTGATGGAGGAGGAGCCCGAGCGTCCCAGCCAGCTCAACCCGCTGGTCGAGCTCTCGCTGGAACACCTCATCTCCAACGCGATCGACAAGAACATCGACAGCCGCTACCAGAGCGCCGACGAGATGCTCGAGGACCTGACCACCCTCCGCGAGGGTGGTCGTATCGGGCGGCGCGCCGGCGCAAGACCTCTCAAGACGCTCGGCTCATCGGACAGCGGCGCCTCCGGCGAAGTACCCCGGCCGGCCGATTCCCCGCACCAAGAGGCCGCTGCCCCGACCCAGCCGTTGCCGGGCTCCCGGTCCTCGGTCGCCATCGAGGTGCCGACGAGCGACCTGGCCTCGACTCTGGCCAAGGTGCTGTTCGCCTTCCTGGCCGTGCTCGTCGGAGCCGTGGGGTTGGCGATGTGGCCCGGCTTGCGGGCCGAGTACTCGGCCCGCGAAGTGCGGTGCGAACCGGACTTCACGGAAGCCCGGATCCGCTGGTCGAGCGACACCCCCTACCCCACTCGGCTCGAGTACGGCGAGAACGAGGCACTGCTGCAGCCGGTGGTGACCGCCGACGAAAGCCAGGCGCGGACGTCGCACTCCGTCGTCCTCAAGGGGCTGAAAGAAGGCACCGAGTACGTCTACCGGATAGGCTTCCCCGATCGGCGCCACTCGCAGCTCTTCGAGTTCAAGACACCGGCCCTCTACTTCACCTCGTCCTCGGTACGCCGCTCGGCGCTCGACGCCGTCGAGGTCGCGGCCCAGACTTCCGCCGACGTGCGGACGCGGCTGGAGTTCCGCAAGGGCGACGAGGAGGGCTCGCTCCAGGGCCCTGCGGAAGCCTCGCGCGGCCATCGCTTCGCCTTGGACCGGCTGGACCTGGAGAAGCCGGTGCGCGTGCGGCTGGTGGCCATCGGCAAGAGCGGCGCCGAGAAGGCAGGAGATTGGATGGATGCGCCGGCTCCGATTGCTCTGGCACGGGCCGTCGCCACCGCGACGCAGGCGTTCCCAGCTCGTGATTGGTATGCGCGCGCCGAGAAGTGGATGGCGGAAAGGAAGGAGCCGCGCTTCGTCGCACAGAAGCTGGACGAGCTCTGGAAAGCCATGCCGGCCGCCCGGCTGCTTCGCGGCTTCCAGGAGATCGGACCCGCCTTCCTCGCCAGCCCCGACGTGCCGCTGGCGGAGAAGCTACAGCTCTTCAATGCCCTGGGCCCGATCGGCGACTTCAACCACTACTGCGACCTGCGCCGCGTCCCCTTCCATGCGCCGGCCGACGAGTGTCTTCCCGAGGCATTCTCACCCTCTGCGCAGGGGCGCGTGAAGACCTCGGAGATCTACAAGCGCGACCTGGTCAACCCCTTCGGCTTCACTCCGACCAGCGTCTCTGCGCCGAAGGCCACGCCGGCCGGGGCCGCGGCCTCGAGCTCGCTGGTGCTGGTGAAGCTCGATCGGGCGCGCGAGATCCGCTCAGCCGAGGTGCTGCTGGCGGTCGACGTCAAAGACCCGCTGACGGTCTTCGAAGTGCAGATCAACGGCCGGCTTACGATCAGGTTCCGCCAGCCATCCACGATGCTGGGGCGACCGGTCGCCGCGCTGTTTCACACGTTCGACCCGCGACTCCTGATCGACGGAGACAACCGCTTCACCATCCAGCTCGTGTCGCTAGCCGGCCCCCGCGCCATCGCGGGCTCCCACGTCCGCTTCCTGGCGATGCTGGTGCGTCGTTAGTCGCTCAGACTTCCGTCGCCTTGAGCAGGAAGCCGATCGTCAGGAGCATTCCGATGGCAATTGCGAGCTGCATCTTTCGTTATCCTCCCGGCGGTCCGTACCGCCTCCCGCATGAGGACGCAGGTTGGGGGAGAAAAGGTTAGAAAGAAGTAGCCAGTAGACACTAGTCAGTAGGAACTGGCGCACGGTGCTCCATTTTCGAGCTCATCAGCGAAAGCGCCGCTTCCCTGAGCCGACGTGGTGCGTTGTGCCACCCCCTACACTGTCTACCGGCTACTGACTACTGGCTCCCCCCCGCCTCACCTGGCGCGGGCGAGGATGCTGTCGGCGTAGCGGTAGCTCACAGGCGGGGGCCTGGAGCCGCCGTTGTAGGAGGCGAGCGCCTCGCGCACATTGCCGCGCTTTTGACGGACCAGCCGGTTGAGGAACAACGCGACGCCCAGGATGTTCTGCTCGGGGTCGTAGGGGTTGATGCCGAACTGCCTGGCCGTGGCGGGAAGAAACTGGCCGAAGCCGGTGTCCGCAGCCTGGCCGACGACGGGTCTGAAGTTGCGCCAGTGGCGCACACTCGACTCCTGCATCAGCAAGCTGCGGATCAGCTTCTCGCGCTGACCCTCGGGTAGCGCAGTCAGCTTGGCGCCGGCCTTCTTGACCCACTCGTCCACCAGCTTGGGAGTCGACTTGGAGCCGATGTCGGGGTAGGCGGCCCAGCGGTCGAGCGAGGCGCGCAGGAGCGTGTACTCGCGGAACAACCGCTGCTTGGCCGCGGCGTCCAGCACTCCGCCGCCGCTCTTGTAGGTGTAGCCCTTGTGCAGGCGCTTCAACCCCAGGCTGAGCGGCTCTCCGGCCTTTAGCATGCCGGTCCCCTCGAGGATCGTCTTGGCCTGGTCCAGCCCGATCTGCGAGGCGTCCTTCAGATCTAGCGAGGCGATCGGGTTCGCGGTCTTGCGGAAGGCACCGGTGACTGCGGCGGACTGATCCGCGGCGGCGCTGCCCTTGAGGCGGCCTTCCTCGCCGGCCAACTTGCTGCCAAGCGAGCGCTCGGAGCTGACCGGGGCGCCCGGGCCACTCGAGCGGTCGGAGCCGCCCAGGTCGGCCGTGGAAGTGGGGGCCGAGGGCGAGGAGGCCGAGCCGAACTCCTGGTGGGCCGTCGCCGACATCCCCTCGGCCTCGGACTGGGAGGGCAGATCGAAGATCTTGGTCTCCCGGGAACCCGCAGCGAAGACGCGAAACGGGTTTTCCGGGTCCGGAAGCCGGCTCTTGTTGGCGAGGTAGAGCGCCGGCCAGTACTTGGATGCCCCATAGACGCGCTTGGCGATCGTCAGCAGGGAATCTCCCGGGATGACGCGGATCTTGCGCCGGCCGTCCTCCGTGAAGACGCGCTTCTCGGGTGGCTCGGGCAGTTTCAGCAGGAGCCCCTCGCCTTCGGTGCCGGCTGTCGAGCCGGGCGCGAGTCGACTCACGTTCTGCTTGTAGATGAGCAACCAGAGGCTCGGATCGCCGTAGGCCTTGCGAGCGATGTCGCCGAACAGCTCGCGCCCGTCATAGCGGTAGTAACGGCCGTCGGCACGCGTGACGATGGGGTCGCCCGTCGACGGGGCGGCGGGGGTGCTCTCGACGGTGGACAGGTCCTCGAACGTGGGCGTTTCGGCTGGCGAGCGGCCCCAGGACCCGACCAGAACTGCCGCAAAGAGGACCAGCGTTCGGCAACGGAGCTCCGGGGTGGGGAAACGTTGGAGGAAGCTCACGTCGTCACCGGCTCTTCCCTTCCGCGCCCTTGAGCCGAAGAAGCTTGTCGGCGGCCTTTCGAGCGAAGTTCGTCTCCGGGAAGAGGTCAACGACTTTTCCCAGGAAGGCCCGCTGCTCCCTGACCTCTCCCATCTTCTCGAAGTTGGCGGCCGCAGCGAAGTAGAGCGCAGCGCCCAGCTCGGGATCGTCCTTGGGAAGCGCTTCCCCCAGCTCCTTGATGGCCTCCAGGTACAGCCGCAGGCTGGTCTTGTGCTCGCCGCGTGTGTAGTGCTCGTAAGCCAGGTTCGCCTTCTGGTGGGGCGACTCCGGCTGGGCGTACGCAGGCGGCCCAGCGGCCAGCCCGCCGTCCTTCCAGGCGACCTGGATCGTCCGGCGCAGATGAGGTGATGCGAAGCTGTGGCTGACCAGCGAGTCCTCCAGCGTCAGGCGGCCTTTGCCCTGAGACTCCTCGATCCGGATCTCGCCCTCGTAGAGCGGGCTCTCCTCGAACGGTCCCCAGAGCTTCACCAGCCGCACACCGGACTCGCCCGACGTCGCCACGCGGTAGACCTCCGGGATGAGGTAGCGTGCCTTGCCGCCGCTCACCCAGCCGGCCACCAGCACCTTGCCTCCGCCCAGGTCCGCGGTCTCCAGCGTGTCGACCACGTAGCCCTTGCGCTGCGCGACGAGGGCCTTGCCGGCCTTGCTCTCGGCGTAGATGCGGCCGTCGACGTCGCCCGTGAGTGCGTCGTTGACCAGGCTGGTCGGGAGGAACCGGACCTGCGCGTCGTAGACGACCGGGTCTCCGGCCTCCTCCTTGACGGCAGAGGCGCCGGCATCGACGCCGAACGCTCCCAGGGTCAAGCCAAAAACCAGGAGCAGTAACCGGGAATGTGTCGAGAGTCCGGAGCGCGCCGCAAACATGGCTTCATTATAAGGAGCGGGGCGGGTTGTGACAAGCTGCGTCATCGCGCCCAAGTCATGTTCCGATACGCATGACAGGATGCCCCCGAAAGGGCCGAAGTTTCCGTCCTGATGCGTAACTAGAGCCGCCCCATGATTCACATCGCCCCCTCCATCTTGAACGCCAATCTGATGCAGCTGCCGGCGCTGCTACCGCGGCTCGAAGGGGCCGGAGCAGCCGTGCTGCACCTCGACGTGATGGACGGCCACTTCGTGCCGCCGCTGACTTTCGGGCCGATGCTGGCTGGGGCGCTGCGGTCGGTCACAGGGCTCTTCCTCGAGGCGCACCTGATGGTCGACCGGCCGGGCGATCTCATCGAGGACTTCGTGAAGGCCGGGTGCGGGCGGGTCATCGTCCACGCCGAGGCGACGCCGCACCTGGACCGGCTGTTGGGTGCCATCCGCAAGCTGGGCGCCGAGGCGGGCGTCGCCATCAACCCCGGCACCCCTCTGGCGGCCATTGAAGAGACGCTGGGCAGCCTGGACCTGGTGCTCGTCATGACGGTCAATCCGGGTTGGGGCGGGCAGAAATTCATCCCCGGGTGCATCGATAAGCTGGCGCGATTGAAGGCGCGGCTGGACGCGCTGGGGCTCTCGCCGCACCTGGAAGTCGACGGAGGCATCAACCTGGAGACGGCCGGACAGGCGGTGGCCGCGGGGGCCGACCTTCTGGTGGCGGGCAACGCCGTGTTCGCCAAGCCCGACCCGATCGCCGCGTTCGGCGAGCTGACGGCGGCGGCGAGGAGCGCAAAGCGATGAGCAGCACCCGTCAACAGAGGGCCCTGCGTGCGGTCGAGAAGTTGAAGGAGCTGGCCCGCGAAGGCCCGGCCGCGGAGAGGCCCGTCTACCTCCGGAGGATGGCGGAGCTCTACCGGCGCGGGGGGATGCTGGCCGAGGCCCGCAAGGTGCTCGATCGGCTGCTGGCGGCCGACCCGCTCGATCTGAAGGCGCTGCTGGCGCTGGCCGGCGTGCTGGTAGAAGCCGGCGAGCCCGAGCGGGCGCTGTCCATCAGTCGGTCGTTGCAGAGCACGATGCCCGGCCTGGAGGAGACCTACCTGCTGGAGCTCAAGTGTCTCGAAGCGATGGACCGACCCCAGGAGATCGTCCGGGCGCTGGCCGCCTACCTGGGGCGCTTCCCGGATCGGCACCGGGCTCGTCTCGACCTGGCGGGATGGCTCGAGGCGCTGGGTCGCCCCGGGTCTGCGCTCAGGGAGTATCGGACTCTCATCGAAACCGGCTACCGGCCGGCGGGAATTCACGAACGAATGGGGGCGCTCTACCTGCGCGCGGGCGATCTGCCGTTAGCCCTCAAGAGCCTCACGGAGGCCGAGCGGCTGGCGCCCGGCAAGGCGCGGGTTCGCGAGGCGATCGCGCGCATTCTGTATGAGCAGAAGAGTTACCCGGCAGCCCTCGACGCCGCCCGCAAGCTCGACGCCGTGGCGCCGCCCGATAGCTTCCCGGCGCGGCGGCTGCTGGCTCGCGCAGCGCTGCAGTGCCGGGAGTATGAGCTGGCCGTCGTGGCCTACGAATCGCTGGTAGAGGCCCAGCCCGAATCCCAGGCGCTCAGGCGCGAGTACGCCGAGGCGCTCTTCTTCAACGGCGACCTCCGAGACAGTGCTGCGGAGTACAGGCGGGTCCTCCAAGTCGACCCCAAGGACGGTCTGGCCCACTTCCGGCTCGGAGAGGTGCTGCGGCAGGGTTACTTCCTGGAGGAAGCCGAGGCCGAGTACCGGACCGCCCAGCTGCTCATGCCCTCCAGCCCACTGCCATTCGAAAGGCTGGGCGACATGGCGCTCGCAGCTCGCAGACACCACCAGGCCGTCGGCGCCTACCTCCGCTGGATGATGCTGGAACCTGGAAATCCGGAGGTGCACGCCCGGCTCGGGCGGGCCTACCGGATGCTGCACGAGCTCGAGAACGCCCGTAAGCACCTGGCGCGGGCCGAAGAGCTGGGGGCCGGGAGCGCCGCGCTCTTCTACGAGCGCGTGTTGCTGGAGCGAGCCTGCGGACAGAATCGGGAGGCGCGCCAGTACGCGCGCCGCACGCTCGACGCGGGCCCCGACGCCCGCGTTCGCGCGCTGGTGGAGCACGAGCTGCGCGAGATGGACCGCGAAGAGCACGAGGCCCGCGAGCGCGCCGCCCAGCCGCCGCCCACGAGTCCGCCCCCCCAGCAGTGGCGGAAACTGGCTTAGCCGGCGCCAAGTCAGGAGTCAGGCTTCAGGCGTCAGGTTGGACTGTTACGTTCCCCCTGAGGCCTGAGGTCTGAAGCCTGATCCCTCCCCCCT
>JACQZN010000113.1 GCA_016213845.1 Candidatus Wallbacteria bacterium | reverse complement strand
GCTTTCGCCACGGCTGGCTCCTGCTGAAGATGTGCGCCTTCGCCTACACGAAGCTGAAGATCGTGTAGGCGGGGGGGGGGCGCGCGTTACCAGGGGCGGGGCTCGAGTTGCTTCCAGACAGCCGTATCGTCCACAACCCCCGAGGGGAGATGCTCCTGACGAGGCTTGAATGCGCTACTGCTCTGCCGGCATAGGGATGCTTCTACCCGATGGAACGCTAAGAAGGTAGCCTTCGCCAGGAGCGATTCCTCGTCGAGATTTTCCGGGACGATCGCCGCGGCGAGTTCGTCCTGGGCGTTCTCTCGCCGTCACAGGCAATCAGCCTGGGGCTGGTGGTCTTCGCTGCCGGTTTGCACGGGTGGCTTCAGTGGCGTCGGGCCCGTCCGTGCGTGTTGGCCGATCGGACGCCAGCGCAGACGTGATCACTGGCGACGACTGTGAGATGCTGGCCATCTGCGCAGGGGTCGAGGTCTCTGGCTTAGCGAGTCGTAGTGGGATTGCGGAGCTCGGATGGAATTCGAAGTCCTGGAGACTGGAAGCGACGGACGAACCGCTCCGGGAGGGGCGCCGACTTTGGTGCTGCTGCCGGCCTTGTTCGCGGGCAGATGGATCTGGGAAGCGTGCCTGGAGGCCTTCGTCTCGCGCTACCGGGTGGTCGTCTTCGATAGGCCGTTCGCGACCCACTCCGCGGACGAGGCGTCCATTGACGCGATGTCGGCTCGGGTCCTGGAAGCGCTGTCGGCGCTGCGCGTGCCGGCGGCGGCCCTTCTTGCGAATTCAATCGGCGCGCTCGTTGCCCTGGACCTCGCAGTTCGGGATTCCAGGGTCCGGTCGGCGGTGTTGAGCGGGGCTCCGGCCACCCCGGGAAGGGAGCAGCCCCTCACTAGCTTGCAGGGTCGAATCACCGACCGCGACAGGCGCGCAGTGGTCGAACGCATGTTCTTCGATGACAGGTTCTCGACAGACCCGCGCGTGCAGGCAGCGGCGGCCCTGACGAAGGACCGGTGCGCGGCGCGGTTCACAACGCGGGCCCTTCGGTCGGCGCGGTCGGTCGACGTCGAGCAGCTGGTCGCGACGGTCACCTGTCCGCTCTACTTCATCTGGGGTCGTGAGGACGCGATTTCTCCTCTGTCCGAATGGAGCGGCACCTTCGAGCGCCATGTCCCCCCGGAGCGCGTTTGCGTCTTGCCGGAGTGCGGGCACTCGCCGATGATCGAGAAACCTCGCGAGTACGCTAGC
Organism: Candidatus Wallbacteria bacterium; assembly: GCA_016213845.1. Classification (GTDB taxonomy): domain Bacteria; phylum Muiribacteriota; class UBA6191; order JACPRK01; family JACPRK01; genus JACPRK01. The sequence goes on along the minus strand of JACQZN010000113.1, from coordinate 14,475 downwards.
GCCGTGATTTCCTATCTTGCAGAAGCCGGCTTCTGATTGCCGAGGAGCAGCCGGCCAAGTCGCACGAGGCCTCTGCAGACCATGTCCAACGTCCCAGCAAGTCTCTCTCCGGCGGAGCTTGCCTATCTCGTCCTGGTTTCGGGACTCCTGGCCTGTTCGGGGGTCTATCATCTGGCGCTTGGCAAGGAGGCCGATCGAGTGCTCGGCCGTCCGGACGCGATCCGATCGATCGGCGGCTGCCTCGTCGTGCTGGCGCTCCCCGGGCTCTGGGCCTCCCACGGGCTGCTGCAGGTCCTGGGCGCGGTGCTGCTCGCATCGGGGCTCTTTCGAGTGGCGGCGCCCGAGGCGTCGATCCGGCTGATGCAGCGGCTGTACGGCAAGGTCGTCCACGGCATCCTGCTGCTCCTGGGCTCCCTGCTAGTCCTGGCGCTACCCTGGCTCCGGGCGACTCTTCAGTGAACGGCTGCTCTCCAGGCATGCGCGCTGCAGGGGCGCCTCCCGGCGCGTGGGCGAGGGGACGCGATCGGCTGGCCGAGCGGTGGCCGGCGGCCGTGACGCTTCTGGCCGTCTACTGCGTGGGCTACTACTCGCTCAACGAGCTGGACCTGGCGTCGACGCGGCTGGCAGTGAGCTCTCCGCTCGACCGAGCGATACCGTTCTCGCCGCGCTGGATCTGGATCTATCTCTCCGCGCCCGCGGTGTTTCTGAGCCCGGTGATTCTGGTCTGGAGTCGCAGCCAGTGGCGGTACGTGGTCTCCAGCTACGCGTGGATTCTGGCCATCCATTTTGTCTTCTTCTGGCTCTTCGGTTGGCGACTCTCGTGGGCTGGTAGTACTCTTACTGGTAAGAAGGAGAAACAGATGCGCATCACGTCGAAGGGGCAAGTCACGATTCCACAGGCCATCCGGGAAGAGCTGGGGCTGCTGCGCGATACCGAAGTCGAATTCGCAGTGGACGGAGATGCCGTGCGAATCGTGAAATCGGCCGATCCGTCGAAGCGTACCAGGGGCCAGGGCGCAGTCGCCCGCTTGCGCGGCACGGGCAGCGTCAAGATGACGACCGACGAGATCCTCGCCCTGACTCGAAAAGACCGGTGAAGCCGGTTCTAGTGGACAGCAACGTCTTGCTCGACGTTGCCACCGAGGATCCAGTCTGGATCGGTTGGTCCAGCTCAGCGCTCGAGGCGGCTTGCAACCAGTCGCTTCTTGTCATCAATCCGCTCATCTATGCCGAGGTCTCGATTCGATTCCTCAGAATCGAGGAGCTGGAGGAAGCTCTTCCGGCGGTCGTCTATCGACGAGAAGCGTTGCCCTATGAGGCCGCCTTCCTGGCGGGCAAGGCGTTTCTGAAGTATCGACGGCGCGGCGGCGCGAGGTCGGCGCCGTTGCCGGATTTCTACATCGGCGCCCATGCCGCGGTGGCCGGCTATCGCCTGTTGACTCGTGATGCGACTCGCTACCGGACCTACTTCCCCAAGGTCGAGCTGATAGCCCCAGACGCCTGATGGGCGGCTTGTAGCGCTCGCCTGCCGGTGCCGGGCCCGCCTGTCGCCCACGGCCACCCTGCACCGGCCTACTGCGCCCTGTTGCCAGGCCTTGGCTTCACTTCGATCCGTGCTCGCCCCGTCGATCTGCCGCCGGGCCGCGATCCCTTCCAGCAGTCTCAGCGGACTCCGGAGCTCGCCAGAACGTCGCTCACCCCCCCACGAACGAGAGGATTGCGTGTCCGAGGATGACGAACAGGGCGAGGAGAGAGGCCGGGAGCCACCCGTCGAGTTCGAATCCGGAGACGAACCCCGAGACGAGCCGCAGGCAGGCGGCAGACATCACCAGCAGGAAAAGGAGCAGCGCTCCCAAGTGGATGAGGAAGCTCCCTCCGGCCGCCAGACCGGCCCATGGGCTCCACCCCGCGGCGAAGAGACCGATGCCGAGCAGGGCGGCGGCACCGGCTACGAGGACGTTGACCACATTCAGGAGCACCGCCGCCCCCAGCGCGCTCAGCAGGTTCTTGAGTCGGGCTCCCGGGACGATGAAGCAGCCGGCGACCAGCAAGCCTGTCGTCTCCAGGACGATGACGATCCAGCGAGTTACGCCGGGACTTGGAGGGGGCGGTGACGGCATCGCGGGAGGCGACGTACCAGCTCCCGCTGAAGCGTCAAGCGCCTCGCCGCTCAGCCCCGCCTCTCTCTGCGAAACCGGTGCTTCACGTCTGGGGGCTTCCCCGGCATCGAGCGTGGCCTGGTTCTTCACTGACCGGATGGCATCGACGATCCGGGCGCTTCTCTCCTTGGAGTTCAGGAGAGGGTCCTCCTTCAGGCCGGCCAGCCGCTCCGAGATGGCGAACGCTTCGTCCGATGCCTCGAGCTTCCCCTGTCGCGCCAGGGCGAGTCCGAGGACCATGTGGACTCTCGCCTTCGCCGCGTCCCCAAGAGACGGGAATCGGTCCCCCTTTCGGAACTCCTGCAAGATGTTGCTGCAGACGGCGAACTCCCCCGCTTCGTACGCTGCCAGGGCATGCTTCCAGGTCGTTTTCTCGCCATCGGCTCCGGCAAGCCGGACCGTCAGACAGAGCAGCCCCAGCCACACGATCGCGAGTCGGACGTGGTGCATCGTCACCATCGTAGCAAAGCCGGTCCCTCGGTGGCCGCCGAGCTCGACCTCCTCTCTGCAGCCGGACAAGACCATCAATTCGCGCTCCACCCGTTGGCCAGCCGTTCGCCCTGGGCTCGTCGAAGGGCGGAGTGGCGAGAACCCGCTTCCGCCCGCGTGCGTCAGCAACCGCCAGTTCTCCACTCGGGACCGATCTCGCAGTATCAGAGCAGCGGCGTGATGGGCATCGTCTCGGACCATGAGCGCGACCAGGAAGCTGGTGTCCAGGAACAGCATCGCCCCGTGACCGAGCTCCATCAGAATCGTCGCCCCGTGAAGGCATCGATGTTCTCCGATAGTCCCGCCTGGCCGGCCTCGAAGCCCAGCTCCTCGGCCAAGTCCATCCACCTGTAGAGCTGGCCAGGAGCCGTATCCTGCTCCTTTGTCACAGGACCGATCACGATCACAACCTCTGCCGGCCCAACCGGCACGTCGGACGGAAGTTCGATCTCCAACTTTCGACTCTCAGGTATCTCCGCTACTCTCGAGAGCATCCTCATTGCTTTTGGTTCCCTCCCGACGGAACACAGTCATGCGATGTAGGCTCTCCACCCGGAGAGCAGCCCGCGAATAGTAGAGTGATTCGTCGTCGAAGCGCGCTGGTTCGTCTGCTGTTCCAACTGGCCCAGGCTCCTTTCCCTCCCAGCGGGGGAAGTGCTGGCGAAAACTACAGATTACGCGGGGGGCCGTTCCATAGTAGATGTCCGACATCCTGCTGCTCCTGGGCTCCCTGCTAGTCCTGGCGCTACCCTGGCTTTGGGCGACTCTCCAGTGAACGGCTGCTCTCCAAGCACGCGCGCTGGTGGGGCGCCTCCCGGCGCGTGGGCGGGGGGGCGCGATCGGTTGGCCGAGCGGTGGCCGGCGGCTGTGACGCTTCTGGCTGTCTACTGCGCGGGCTACTACTCGCTCAACGAGCTGGACCTGGCGTCGACGCGGCTGGCGGTGAGCTCTCCGCTCGACCGGGCGATACCGTTCTCGCCGCGCTGGATCTGGATCTATCTCTCGGCGCCCGCGGTGTTTCTGAGCCCGGTGATTCTGGTCCGGAGTCGCAGCCAGTGGCGGCATGTGGTCTCTAGCTACGCGTGGATTCTGGCCATCCATTTTGCCTTCTTCTGGCTCTTCCCGTGCTCGCTGCCGCGGCTGCACCCCATGCCGGCTTTCCCCGAATCCCTGGCCTTCGAATTTCTCTATGGACTGGATCGCCCGGGCAACTGCTTCCCCAGTCTGCACGTCGCGATGGTCTTCGCCGCGGCCTGGATCGTCCGGATCGAGGCGCCCGCCACGGGGGCCCTGATGCTGGCCGCAGCTAGCCTGATTTCGGTCTCGACCCTCTTCGTGAAGCAGCACACGCTGGCGGATGTCGTCGCAGGCTTCGCAGCCGCGTGGGCCGTGACACTGCTTTGCGCCCGGCGCGCAGGCAACTGATGGGCTGCGATGCCGCCTCCGCGAACCGGGGGAGTTCCTGTTTCCGCGCGCGCGTTACCAGGGGCGGTACTCGAAGCGGACGTCGTGTGTTCCGGCGGGGACGCGGACGGACTTGAACGTGCCGAACAGCCGCTGGAGCTCGGCGGGTGCCGAGTCGATAGAGGCGCGCCAGCCGGGGGCCCAGTTGTCCACGTAGGTGAGCCAGGCCGGCTCGGGGAGCGTGACGCGCAGGCGAAGCCTGTCGCCGTCGAAGTGGAGCAGCTCGCCGCGGGGATGGGCGGCCGAGGCGAGCGTGTCGACGTCCTCGATGAATGACGCAGGGTCGGCGTGGGCGATGGAGCGGCTGAAGAAGAAGCGCTCGGTCTGGGGGCCGGCGCCATAGAGCCGCGCCACGGCCGCGGACTGCGCCGGGGAGACGCCGGGCTTTGGGTTGCCCTCGCCATCCAGATAGGTCCGCCGGAACGCTACGTGGTGTCCCAGGCCCCAGTTTTCCCAGACGCCCGCGCCCCAGCGGGGGAAGCGAGGGCCCACGATCATCGGCGCGCCGAGCACTCGAGGCGCCTGCAGCCCGGCCCTGAGCAGCGCCGGGGTGTCCAGGGGCGCCCGCTTTTCGCGGCTCCTGCCGCTGGTCCACTGCCCGTTTGCCGGCAGCACGAGCTCTACCGCCGAGAGGCCAGCGACCGCCGCCAGGACCGCCGCGGGCAGCCGGGCGGGAGAAAGAGTGCGGGGCTTGCTCAGCAGCCACAGGAGCGTGGCCGCGGCGCCGAGCGTGAAGAACGGGTAGAGCACCTCGTACGGCAGGAGCTTCTCGCGGAAGACCCGGGCGAAGACGATGTACTGCTCCCAGTACGGGTCCCGGACGCCGCCGACCAGGAGGGCGACTTGCGCAATCAGCGCCACGGCCGCGACCGCCGCCACGGCGCCGCGCGCCCGCCTGAGCTCGCGCGGTGCGGTGGAGTCGGCGGATGCGGCGAGTGCGCACCAATGCTCCAGCGCGCGCGCCAGCAAGAGCGCGATGGCGGGCACCAGGATGACGTTCATGCGGCCCCAGACTCGCATCTGGTTTAGTACGGGCGCGTGTTCCCAGACCAGCCGGAAGAGCAGCGAGTGCTTACCCCAGCCGAACCAGCTCACCAGCGCGATCCAGCCGCCGACGAGCGCCAGCAGCGCGCGGTCTCGCGAGCCGGGCCTGGGCCCGGGTCCGCCGAGCTGGCAGATGGCCCACGCCCCCACGCTCAGGGTGGCCGCCATTCCGAAGTAGTACCACCCCTCGGCCTGCGAGGCTGGCGGGAAGATCCAGGAGCCGAGGGTGTCGACGTGGTCGAAGACGTGGGCCGTGGCGTACTCGAAGTTCGGCCGTCCGCGATCGACGGTGAGAGACATCAGCTCGCGTGCCTTCGAGAGCCAGGGAAGCGCCAGAGCGGTTGCCGCGGCGGCCGCTCCGACGCTGCTGCCGATGAATGTCAGGGGTGTCGATGGATGCTCCGGCTCCTGTTTCATCAGGGCGCGGCGGCCAGCGGGGAACAGCAAGGCCAGTCCGTACGGGATGGCGAGGATGAGCGCGTAGACGGCGTAGTACGGATAGCCTGCGGTCAGCAGGCAGAGCACCGCGGCGCAGATGGCGGCGGCGCCGCGGCGGACGCGCGAGGCGTCGGCCGCCAGGGTGAGGCCGTAGAGCAGAAACGGGATGCACGCCGCGGCGTGGACGGCGTTGGGAAAGCGCAGCATCTCGGTCATCTTCAGGCTGGTCGCAGCCACCATCGCCGAGACGGCTGCGATGGGCCGTGTGGTGCCGAGGGTTCTGAGCCAGAAGTAGACGCCCAGGGCGAAGAGCGCCAGGCTGCCGATCGTCATCAGCATGTAGTCCCAGGTGGTCAGGCCGCCGAACACCGTGTACCAGGCCAGGTAGACCACGTTGAGCGGGAAGAGCGCGCCGACGAAGGGGTTTGCCACGAAGGAGTAGCCGGCGCCCTCGGAGGGAGACCAGAGCGGGAAATGGCCGGCCGCCAGCATCGAGAGCAGGTAGAGCTTGAAGTCGTAATAGAGGACTCGGAAGTCGTTGCCGAATTCGAGGCCCAGGATCGTGTAACCGGCCAGGAACACGAACGGCCAGGCCGCGACCACGGCAGGCCACACCCAGGGACGCTCGAAGACGCGCGGCGCGGCGACTGCCTGACGGTCAGCGCCTTTCTTGCCTCGGGCCATGAGTTGCCCCGGGTCTCATCGCCCGCGCCGGTTGCCGGTCAGGCCTTCGCCTCGTAGAAGTGGCGGTACCACTCCACGAACCGTTCGATGCCCAGCTCGATCGGAGTGGCGGGATGGAAGCCGTGATCGCGCTCCAGGTCGGCGACGTCGGCGAAGGTTGCGGGCACGTCTCCGGGTTGCATCGGGAGGTAGTTGCAGACGGCCTTCCTGCCTAGCTTCGATTCGAGGATCTCGATGAAGTGTCCCAGCTCGACGGGAGAGTGGTTGCCGACGTTGTAGACGCGGTGGGCGGCCTGGCCCTCGGGGCCAGGAGCGGGTGGGCCGGCCAGCACGCGCAGCAGGCCTTCGACGATGTCGTCGATATAGGTGAAGTCGCGGCGCATCTTGCCGTGGTTGTAGACGTCGATGGGGCGTCCCTCGAGGATGGCCCGGGTGAAGAGAAAGAGCGCCATGTCGGGTCGTCCCCATGGGCCGTAGACGGTGAAGAAGCGCAGGCCCGTGGAGGGAATGGAGAAGAGGTGGCTGTAGGCGTGGGCCATCAGCTCATTGGCTTTCTTGGAGGCGCCATAGAGACTGAGCGGGTGATCCGTCTCATCCGACGTCGAGAACGGCATGCGCGTGTTGGCGCCGTAGACGCTGCTGCTGCTGGCGTAGACCAGGTGTCGCACGGGATGGTGGCGGCAGCCTTCGAGGATGTTCAGGAAGCCCTGGAGGTTGCTCTGCACGTAGGCGTGCGGGTCCTGGAGGCTGTATCGGACGCCGGCCTGGGCCGCCAGGTTGATGACGGCGTCTGGTTGGTGGCGCTCGAAGAGGGCCGCGACGGCTTCCCGCTCCTCCAGTGAGACGCGCTCCTCGAGGAACCGCTCGTGGCCGCTGATCCGGGCGAGCCGGGCCAACTTCAGCGCCGGGTCGTAGTAGGCGTTCAAGTTGTCCAGGCCGACGACGGTGTCGCCCCGCTCGAGCAGACGGAGCGCGACATGATTTCCGATGAACCCGGCCGTGCCGGTGACGAGGATCTTCATGAGCGACAAGGCCCCACTTTAGGACAGCCGCATCCGCGATGTCCAGGCGACTGCCAGGCGTCGCGCTTCAGGCCCGAGTCCGCCCGAAAGCAAAATGGGGCAACAAGATAGGGGCAGAAAATAGGGGCAACTCGACTTTCCCCATTTTCTTGAAATGGGGAAAGTCGAGTTGCCCCTATTTTGTTGCCCCTATTGGCGGGGGCGCAGGAGCCTGGGGGTGAGCAGGACGACGACGGCGGCTTGCACGGCAAGGCCGAGCCACTGGGGCTGGTCGGTCCAGTCCGGAAGGAAGGCGCCCAGGTTGTAGATGCCATGGACGACGCCGGCGGTCAGCGCGCGCTCGAACCAGGCGCCGCCGGGGAGCAGCCCTGGGCTCCAGATCGTCGAGGCCACGGCGTGTAGCGTGGAGCCGAGCGTTGCCTTGAAGACGAGCACGGGGAGCGGCGTGTGACCCGTGACGAAGCGGCCGAAGTGCTCCAGGAACGTGTAACCGGCGGCGACGGCGATCCCGGCCATCCGGGCCTCGCCCGGCGATTCGAAGCCGTGCGGGCCGGCGAACCTGTAGCGGGCGATCGCGGCCTTGAAGACCTCCTCGGAGGGCCCGACCAAACCCAGCACGGCAAGAGTGCCGAGCCAGGTCGGCATATCGTCCAGCGTGGAGCCGTGCAGCACCAGCCACTGCAGGCCGAAGGCCAGGGGGAACCCGAGCGCGCCCCAGGCGAACAGCGCCAGCGCCCGCCGGGTGCTATTCGGAGCGCCGGCGGATTGCCAGACCGCAACTCCTAGCCAGAAGAACGCCGGCAGCAGGAGCAGCGCCCAGCCTTGCACCTCGGTGGCCATGGCTCGGCTCAGCCGCCGTACTTGAGACCCAGCTCCGCCAGCGTCAGCGGCAACCCCTCCCGCTTCTGAGCGGCGGCGGTGACCTGTCCGATCACGACGGCGTGGTCGCCCGTCTCGTCGATGTGGAGGACGCGGCCCTCCAGCCATGCCAGCGCCCGCGAGAGGAGCGGGACACCTGCGCGGGCGGTCTCGAAGGCGAACCCCGAGGCAGCGCCGCCGACGACCTCTGCGGTCTTGAAGAAGGCGAAGGCGATCTCCTTCTGGCCCGTCTCGAGGACGCTCAGTGAGAACTTGCGGCTGTGCTTGAGGAGTCCGAAGGTCCGTCCAGTCTTTTTGACCCCCATCACCACCAGCGGGGGCGAAAACGAAGCCTGGGTTACCCAGGTGACGGTGGCGACCCGGGTCTCACCGGCGTGCTCCGTGCCGAGGAGGTAGACGCCGTACGGGAAGGTCCTCAAGGCGGCCTTGATCGCTTGCGTGTTCATGGGAGTTGCTGGTCAGAAGGCGTGATAGAAGGCCAGTCCCAGGATGGCGTAGACGCTCAGGAGCTGACAGCCCTCGAGCCAGTTCGACTCGCCGTCCAGGTTGACGATGGTGGTGATGGCGACGCTGATCCCGACGGCGGCGACCTCGAGCGGCTTGAAGACGAGCGTCATGCTCTTGGCCGTCAGGTTGCTGGCCAGCACGAGGATCGGGGCGAGCAGGAGCGCCACCTGCATGCTCGAGCCCATGGCGATGTTGATGGCCAGGTCCATCTTGTCGCGCTTGGCGATGAGGACGGCCGAGGCGTGCTCGGCGGCGTTGCCGACCAGGGCCACGACGAAGAGGCCCATGAAGATCGGGTTCAGCCCCATCGCCTTGCCGGCCTCTTCGAGAGAGCCGACGAGTATCTCCGAGAGTCCTGCGATCACCACGGTCGCGCCGACCAGGACGCCGACGGCCTTGCGGATGCTCCAGGCGGGTTCCGTGTGCGCCGGCGCGTGATCCTCGTCCTCGGGGAGCCGGTAGAGGTGCTTGTGGGTCTTGAAGCTGAAGACGAGTGACAGGACGTAAATCACCAGCAGCACGACCGCGACGTGATCGCTCAGGTGGACGTAGGCCTCGTCGGACAGATGGTGACTGTGCTCCGTGGTGATCTTGTCGAGCCAGTAGATGATGGACGGGACCATCAGGCCGGCGACGGCCAGGGTCATCATCGCGTTGCCGACACCTACGACTTTGTCACTGAAGACCTGCTTTTCGCGGCCCAGGCCGCCGACCAGGAAGGCCAGGCCCAGGATGAAGAGCAGGTTGCCGATGATCGAGCCCGTGATCGAGGCCTTGACGACGTCGATCATCTCCTCGGCGCCTTGCAGCAGTTGTGCGGCGGTCTTGCCGGGCGGAGGATTGGCCGAAGCCAGCTGGAGCTGAGAGGCGCGCCAGATAGCCATCATGCCGATGATGAGCTCGGTGGCGTTTCCGAAGGTGGCGTTGAGGAATCCGCCCAGCCCGGGCCCGACGTGGTCGCTGACGTGTTCCGTTGCCTCGCCCAGCATGTGGGCCAGCGGGACGATACCCAGTCCCGCCGTCACGAAGATCACGACCGGCCCCGCGTGGAAGATCTCCGCGAGGATGGCCACCGGTACGAAGATGAAGAGAGCGCTCATCGGACTCATGTCAGGCGACTCTACCCGGATTGTTGCCGCCCGGACAAGGAGGCTCGAGGCTTGGGGCTTGAGGCTCGAGGCTTGAGGCTTGAGGCTTGAGGCTCGAGGCCTTAGGCTTGAGGCTAGAAGCGCGCAGACTCGGCTTTTCTCTCACCCCTCACCCCTCAAGCCTCACTTCTCGAGCCCCAAGCCTCCCATGCCAGGTCCACTCGCATCGATTCGCGTTCTCGACTTCTCACGGCTTGTGCCGGGGCCGTATGCGACGCAGATCCTGGCGGATCTGGGGGCGGATGTCATCAAGGTAGAGGACCCGGGCGCAGGAGATTACCTTCGCGCCATTGCGCCGCTGGTGGGGAAGCAGGGCGCGGCGTACAGCTACTTCAACCGGGGAAAGCGTGGGATCGTCCTCGACCTGAAGACGGCGGCCGGGCGGGAAGCGGGGCTGGCGTTGGCATCGCGGGCAGACGTGCTCGTGGAGGGGTTCCGGCCGGGGGTGATGGAGTCGCTTGGGCTGGGCTGGCCTCAGGTGAGGGCGGTCAATCCGCGGGTGGTCTATTGCTCCATCTCGGGCTTTGGGCAGACGGGGCCGCATGCCCGGCGCGCGGGTCACGATCTCACGTACGTGGCGCTTGCGGGGCTGCTGTCGCTCACGCGCGACGCCGACGGCAGCCCTGTGATCCCCGGGGTGCCGATCGCGGATCTCGCGGGCGGAGGCCTCTGGGCGGTCGTGGCCATTCTCGCGGCGCTGCGCGATGCCGAGCGCATGGGTCTGGGTCAGCAGCTGGACGTGTCGATGCACGCGGGGGTGCTGGCCTTTCTCGGCTTCCATGGGGCCAACGCGCTGGCGGGCGGCAACGGGGCGGCCCCCGCGGAATCGGTCTTCTTCGGCGCGCATCCTGCGTACGCCGTCTACACCTGCGGCGACGGCCGGCACGTGGCGGTGGCCGCGCTCGAGGCGAAGTTCTGGTCCCGGCTCTGCAGCGCGCTCGGCATCGGGGCCCCACTCGATCCGCTCTCTCTTCCGAAGGACCAGTGGACTCCGATGCGCGATCGACTCCAGCGCGTGTTCGAGTCGCGGCCACGCCAGGAGTGGGTTGACCTTCTGGGTCCACTCGACTGCTGCGTGGAGCCCGTGCTCGATCTTCCGGAGGCCTTCGACCATCCCCAGGCGGCAACCCGGGGATGCGCCTGGGAGATGCTGTTGCCGGGCGGAGCGACCGTGCGTCAGCCCGCGTTCCCGGTCGGACTGTCGGAGACTCCCGCAACGCCCGCCGGCCCGCCGCCTGAGCCGGGAGAGCACACGGAGCAGGTTCTCGCCGAGGCCGGCCTGGGGGCCGAGGAGATCGCTCGATTGCGGGCCGCGGGCGCCTTCGGCCCGGTGTAAACTCGATCGCGCACGCCCTCACCGATCGGCGGCTTCTCCCTGAGGCCGGCCGGCTCAATGCCTCGGAGGCCCCCGCCATGACGCGCACTCTAGCTCTCCTGCGGCCCTCGGTCCTCGCGATGCTCCTGGCGGCGGTGACCGCCGCTGCCGCCGCCGCGCAGCCCCAGGCAGGACCGCCGCCGCCCAAGGTCGCCGTCAGCATCGTCCGGATCGACCCCGGCAACTTCCCGGACGTCGACGTCTACTTTCGCGTCGTCGACACCGTCCCGAGCAGCACGTTTCACCCGCCGGTCCCGGCCGACGTCAAGGTCGCCGAGACCCCGGACGGCGGCGGTGGCGGCTTCCAAGCCGCCCAGGTCGTCGACACCAACTTCGCCAAGCCCGACCTCCGGCCGCTGGCCCTGACGCTGGCCGTCGATCGCTCCAACTCGGTGAAGCCGATCCTATCGAAGATCAAGGAGGCCACGCTGCGCTGGCTGAACGGCATGTCCGACAACGGCCAGCTCCCTGACGATCAGACCGCGCTCAACCTTTTCGCCGGCGGCAACAACCTGAAGAAGCTGCTTCACCAGCCGCTGACGGCGGACAAGGCGGCGGTGCTGGCCTTCGCGGACGCCAACCTCGACCGCACCGACGGCGGCACGCCGCTCCACAAGGCCTGGAACCTCTCCGTGCGGGACGAGTCGGAGAGCGATTACGATGCCAGGGGCGTCCTAATGCTGACCGATGGCAAGAACGCGCCCAGGAACGCCGGGCCCAAGGTGAAGAGCATCATCCAGGCGGCCGTCTCGAATGGTCTGCCGATGTTCAACTTCGCGTTCGTCAAGTTCAAGGGCGCCGGGAAGCTGGCTCGAAACAGCGTCTACCGGCCCGACATGATCGAGATGGCGGAGAGGACGAAGGGCGCGTACTTCGAGCCGATCCCGCCGTTCCCCTTGTTGCCCGACCTGCCCGACGAGCCCGACGACAAGGCCAGCGCCGAGGCGCTCCCGGACGAAGACGCCATCGAGTACGTCCGGCAAGTGCTGGGCATGGTGAAGAACCTGCTCACGAACGACCCCGACGCGCGCTTCGAGGACTTCTCCTCCGCCATCAACCTGCTGGTGGAGCCCGACGTCGCCACGCAGGCCGACTTCCTGAACCTCGATCTGTCGAGCGACACCACGCTCGCGCAGGGCGCTTCAACGCTGACCTACCAGGACCTGGTCGCCATCGACGCGCAGCTCGAGGCCTCCTCGAAGGCGACTGTCAGCGAGGAGGACCTGCGCACGTTCTACGTCGACCAGGTCGAGAACATGTTCACGAAGGTCCGCACTTCGCTGAAGAACCTCTACCGGGTCACCTTCCGATCGCCGTTTCCAGAGCTGGGCGGCAAGCCTCGCGACGTGCGCGTCAGCATCGCCTACACCACCGACGTCAACGCGTTGCCGCTGGCGCTCTCGGGGCAGGACATCGGCCGCTACATCACTCCCGTGCTTGCCGACGAGGACGCGCAGGTGGAGGTCCAGTCCTCGCTCAACCCCTCGTCGCCCGTGCACGACCTGCTGTTCGGAGCCGGGGAAGCGCCCCGCGGCGGCACCTGGAGCGGAGCCACCGAGATCGGCTACCAGGTCGAGCTTTGCGGCCCCAACGCGGACAACCGCCCGGCCGTCTATGCGCGCCGCTCGCCCGACGGGCAGGTCACGATCGCCGATTCTCCCGAGGCCGCCGCGCTCGACAGCGCCGACCGGCAGGCGCTCACCACCTACCTGACCCACCTGGCCTTCGAGGCCGTGCCCGACGTCGCGACCGGCATGCTTGGCGTCAAGCTGACGGGGAAGATCCCGACCTGCGTCCGGGACACCTCGAGCCTGCGCCACCGCCCGCTAGAAAACAAGAGCGCCCCCGGCTTCCGCAAGATGCTCTGGTACCGTATCGTCCCCCAGGCCACGCGCGGGTACGACTACACGCTGACCGTACCGACCTCCGAGGGACAGCCGGGCGACGAGACCCCGTCCAAGGGCGTGGTCAAGGAGGAGCTGCCCGTACTGATCGTGTTCGTCATCGACAGCACCCCGCCCTCGATGACCCTGTACCTGACTCCATCGCGCGATTCAGTCCAGAATCGGATCGGCACGCTGGAGCTGCCGCTCGACACCGCCGCGCGGCCGCGCCCGTTCACGGCTCTGTTGACCGGCAACGGCTGGCTCGCCGGCCTCGACAGCGGTTTCGCCGAGGCGGCCAGTCCGGCCGTGACGATGTTTCCGCTGACCGTGGATGGCAAGACGGTCCAGGGCTTCTTCATCAACGAGGACGTGCGTGTCACCGCCGCGCTGCTCGCCCAGGACAACTACGACCGCAACGCCGACGCCAGCCACGTGGCCACCCCGGGCTCCACCGCTGCCGTCCACGTGCGCTTCCGGGATACCGATCCGACCTCGTCCGTCGGTCAGAAGGGAGAGACGCCCTTCCTGGCCCATCTGCAGCCCTCGGAGTTCGGCACCAAGCCCGGCGCCAGCCTCCTCATCGACGAGAACGGCACCCGCGGCCCCGTGGTCGACTCCGTCATCTTCCGCGCCCCCAATGTCCCCTCGGGCGATCCCGTCGCCTTCGAGTGCCGCGCGATGGACGAGTCGAAGAACGTCGCCATCTTTCGAGTCCCCGTCTTCGTGATGCCCGTCGGCTTCGACATCAAGAACATCCAGTTCGAGAGTCAAAGGGGGAAGTGAGGCTTGAGGCTTGAGGAGTGAGGCTTGAGGCTTGAGGCTTGAGGAGTGAGGCTTGAGGCTTGAGGGGTGGGGGGAGATCAAGGGGCGGATTGGCGGAGGCGGCGTAGGAGGCCATTGAGGATTCGACACAACTCCTGGACCAGGGCATCGAGGCTCTCGAAGTCCGCGTGGGCCAGGAATCCCAGACGCGTGGCCAGCGTCAACTGGTATGCAAGTTCCTGTGAAGACGCAAAAGCGGTGTCGAGAAATCGAAGATACTCGCGCCCGGACTCTCGAGCGCTTCCCTCGACGATGTTCGAGGGAACAGACACCGCTGCTCGACGCATCTGCGCTCTGAGACCAAACTGCTCGTCCTTGGGAAAGTCTCTCGTGACCTCATACACCCGCAGCGCCAGAGCATCCGCTACCTGAAAGGCCTTTAGCTTCCTATAGTCCCTCACTCCTCCATCCTCACTTCTCAGAGGCTGTGAAAAAATCGCCCCTTTCTCAAGCCGGGCCATGGACAGGATCCGCTCGGCGTGGGATCATCGCTGCGGAGGTTCGACAGCGAGGAGAGCGGCATGCAGGGCGATTCTGATCGGCAGCAGAAGTTGTTCG
>JACQZN010000112.1 GCA_016213845.1 Candidatus Wallbacteria bacterium | reverse complement strand
GGGGCACGGCGCTGGCCGCGCACCGGAAGAGAGGTTCGCGTGACCGGTAAGTCCTTCGCGAGCCTGCTGGGCGCCTGCAATGCCGTCCTGCTGCTGGCCGGGACCTTGCCCGCGCGGCACGAGGTGACAGGGCTCCGGGAGAAGGAGCGTGAAGCGCTCGAGGCGCGGCAGACAGCCCGCCGCTCCCGGGTGCAAGCCGCTGCCGCCGCTTCGGTCTCGTCCCAGGCGATCGCGTCGTCGATCGCGCTGGCCGAGCTGCACCTGGCTCGACGCCCGGACCTCCCGGCCCTGACGGCCAAGCTGCGCAGGCTGGCCACCACGGCCGGCCTCGCGCTCGAGCGCGTCGAGTACCGCAGCCGGCACGAGTGGGGCCGGGCGTACGCGGACCTCGAGGCGGACCTGCTCGCGCAAGGGACCTACCGGGCCCTCAAGGCCTTGCTCTGGGGTGTGGAGCATGCCGATACCGCGTTCACCGTGCGCTCCATTGCCGTCCTCGACACCGATCGGCCCGGGAGCGCCTCTCGCACGGTGCGGCTGACGCTCGGGACGTACCTCGTACCATGAACCTCGCCAAGACGGCGCTGCTCGTGCTTGCCCTGGGTGGTTATGCGGCCCTCCTCCGGGACGACCTGGAACATCCAGAGAGGCTGCTTCAGACTCGGGCGGCCCCCGCGGCGAAGCCGCCGCCCGGCTCGTCGGCGTCGCCGGCGTCGAGCGCGACGCTCTCGCTCTCCTGGGTCGTCGGTCTGCAGCCGCCGCCGGCGGCCTCTTTCCGGGAACCTGCCCGGGATGTGTTCAGCTACAAGGAACGCCCGCCTGCGCCGCCGCCTCGGCCCAGGCCGCCGCCGCCCCCGCCCCCGCCTGCCGAGCCTCGGCGCTCCCGTATCGACCGTGCGCGCTTCGAGCTGCACGGGCTCCGGGACCGGCCCGGGCACGGACAGCGCGAGGCGTTCCTGTCGGTCGACGGCGTCCTGTTCATCGTCCGCGAAGGGGACTCGCTGGCAGGAGGCCTGCGGGTCGGCGCCGTCGGGTTGCAGGGCCTGCAGGTCCGCACCGCCGAAGGCGACGAGGAGGTGGAGCTCTCCCTGCGATGAGACGACTCCGAGCTCTCCTGAGTCTGCTGGTGCTGGGCGGGCTCTGGCCGTGGCCGTTGGCCTCGAAGGCGGCGGGCCGTCCGCCGCTGTCGGTGCCTCCGGCCACGGCCGACCTCACGCCGGCCGGGTACCGGGAGCTGCTGAGGCTCAAGGACGCCAAGCTGTTCAAGGTGATCGAGATCTACAGCCGTCTGACCGGGGTCAACGTCCTCGTCGACGACACGGTGAAGGACCGGGGGGTGACCCTGTCGGTGACGGATCTGCCGATCGAGCGGGTCCTCGAGCTCGTCCTTCTCACCAACTCGTTGTGCAAGAAGCAGGTCTCGGCCAACGTGGCGATCGTCTACCCCCCGTCCCGCGAGGAGACCTACCGCGAGAAGACCCGCGCGCGAGTCTTCGAGCTCGAGCACAAGACGCCGCAGGAGCTCGCCGGGCTGGTGCGGCCCGCGTTTCCCAAGACGACCATGCTGCCCGACGAGAAGACGCGCTCGCTGGTGGCCTTCGCCGACGAGAAGACGCTGGATGAACTGAGGTTGTTGGTGGCCCGCCTCGACCGCCCCCAGCTCCCGGTCGAACGCGAGGTCTTCGTCCTGGAGCATCTCGACCCGGCCGCGGCCGTGCCGTACGTGCAGGGCATCTGTCCCACGGTCAAGACGTTCGTGGACGCCGGGATCCGTACCTTGACCGTCTACGCGCCCCCGGAGGCGCTCGAGCAGATGCGCGCCGTGCTGACACGGCTGGACCGACGGCCAGCCAGGTGGCCGTGGAGGTCAAGCTGCTGGACGTCGATCGCACCAAGCTCCGGGAACTGGGCATCTCGCTCACTCAGGGGGTCTTCACCGCGAGTGAGGTCTCCGGGTACACAGCCAAGACCATGCCCCTGGCCCTCTCGTTCCTGATGAACTCGTCCTCGACCAAGGTGCTCGCCGCTCCGCGCTTGCAGCTCCTGAACCAGAAGAAGGCGTCGATTCTGATCGGCGACAAGATCCCCCTGGAGCTGAAGACGGCCGCCCAGACCGCCCAGGGCAGCATCAACCTGGCCACCTCGGTGCAGTACACCAACGTCGGCATCCAACTGGATGTCGAAGTCCTGCAGATCCATCCGACCCAGGAGGTGACGCTGGCCCTGATCTTCGATGTCTCGAGCGTCGTGAGCTTCTCACCGGCGGGCTACCCCAGGACTTCGAACCGCAACGCCAACTCGGTGGTCCGCTTGCGAGACGGGGAGACCATCGTCCTGGGTGGCCTGATCAACGACAGCGAACAGTCCAGCCTCGCGAAGGTGCCGCTCGTGGGGGAGCTGCCGCTCATCGGGAAGCTCTTCCGGCGCGAACGGTCCGAAGTGCTGACCCGCGAGATCGTGATGACCGTGACCCCGAGGATCATTGATGAGGAGCGGGCCCTCGAGGCTTCGGGCGAGAAGGACCCGCGGACCCGCTCGGTCTTGCCGGGCGAGGCGCCGGGGAAAGCCGGCACCCGGGGAGGTCCGGACCGGCCCGAGGCCACGGGTGGGAAGCCGGCCGCCGCGGGGCCCGACCGACGCTTCGAACGGCTGCTGCGCGGCAAGGGGCTCGCGCGATGAGCGTTTCGAGAGGCCCAGCGGCCGGCAGTCCCCGCGGCGCCTTCAGTCTCATCGAGCTGGCGATCTGCACGGCCATCCTCGGCATCCTCGCGACGGCCGTGATGCCGCTCTCGGAGGTGGCGACCCGGCGGCGCGCGGAGCTCGAGCTGAGACGAACGCTCCGGGAGGTCCGCACGGCAATCGATCGCTACGTGGAAGACCGCTCCAGACGTGAGCCGGCCCGGCCTCGTCCGACTCTCTACCCGCGCGACCTGGACGAGCTGGTCCAGGCGCGTTATCTGCGGCAGGTGCCTCGCGACCCGATCGCGGGCACCAGACAGTGGCGCCTCATCGGTACGGCCGATCCGCCCGACGCGCGCGACCTCTCGGTGCGCGTGACGGACGGGAGCGAAGCGGCCGGCGAGACCTCCTGGCGCACGGAACCAGCGGCGGCGATCGTCCGCGGGGTGGGCCACGTGCCGCCGAACGGAGCGCTCTTCGACCTGCGCTCGACCTCGGATCGCACCGCCCTGGATGGGACGGCGTATGCAGACTGGTAGCTCACCCCACAGTCCGGCCCGGCGCGGCTTCACGCTGATGGAGATGGCCGTCGTGCTGGCCATCCTGGGGGTGCTGCTCCGCATGGCGACCCCCAGCTTCCAGAGGGCCATCCTCAGGAGCCGCGAGGCCGTGCTCCGCCAGGACTTGGCGGCCCTGCGCGAGGCGATCGACGGCTTCCACGCCGACCACCGGCGGTATCCCGAGAGCCTCCAGCACCTGGTCGAGAAACGCTACCTCAGGCAACTCCCGGTCGACCCTTTCACGCGCCGCGCGGACTCGTGGCTCACCGTCGCCGCCGAGGACGAAGCGGGCGGCATCTTCGACGTCCACTCCGGAACGGACCTGGTCGGTCTCGATGGCACCCCGTACAACACCTGGTAACCGCGGCGGCTTCGGCATCCTCTGGGTGCTGCTCTTCATCGCCGGCGTCGAACTGGGCGCCGCGGCGGTGGGGCAGACGTGGTCGGCCGTGCGCGCCACGGAGCGGGAAGAAGAGCTGCGCTTTCGGATGCTCGCCTACCACCGCGCCCTCGCGGCCTACCGCCAGACGTACCGCCGCCCTCCTCGAGCTCTCGGCGAGCTGCTCGAGAACCCCAGACGGATCAAGTTCCTGCAACGTCTCTACCTGGACCCGGTCGCCGGCGCCGGAGAGGACGCCACGTTCGCGACGGTCTCGGCTCCGGGCGGAGGCATCTCGGGCGTGCGCTCCCGCTCGAGGGGATTGGCGCGGAACGGCTCGCAGTACTCCGCGTGGAGGGTGGACGCCAGAGGGGACCTCCGCGAGGGCAGCCTCCCGGAGAATGGGAACCCACCCGGCGGTCGCGATCGATGATGAAGCCCCGGAATCCACGCCAACTCCCGGCACCGGTCAAACTGGGCCGTTCTCTCCGCACACTTCGAGCCCACCCCCCGGGCTGCATCAGCGTTGAATCGCCGCTCCTGGCCGGCACGGAGGCCGGCCCTACCGCATCTCATTGCGCGCCCAAGTGT
>JACQZN010000111.1 GCA_016213845.1 Candidatus Wallbacteria bacterium | reverse complement strand
TCCTTGCATGTGGCGTGGTCGCGCGGGTGAGTGGCGACCCCCACGCTCACGGTGACGGGGAGGACCTTTTCGTGGTAGCAGAAGCTCTGCGCGGCAATCCTCTTGCGAAGCCTCTCTGCGAAAGTGTGGGCGCCCTCGCTGTCGGTCTCCGGAAGGACGACTGCGAACTCCTCGCCGCCATAGCGCGCCGGGAAGTCGATCGTGCGCACTTCCTTGCGCACCAGCGCTGCGACCTCCTGGAGGATGACGTCGCCGAACTGGTGACCGTAGTTGTCGTTGATGCTCTTGAAGTTGTCGATGTCGAGCATCACCAGCGACAGGCACTTGTCGTGGCGGCGTGTGCGCTCGAACTCCTTCTCGAGCTGCAGCTGGAAGAAGCGGTGCACGTAGCGGTTGGTCAGGCCGTCGCAGATGGCCATCGTGTAGTTGCGCGCGTTCTCGATGGTGATGGCCGCCTGGTTGGCGAGCGTCATGGCCAGTTGTTTGTCGGCCTCCGTGAAGCTCTTGCCCTCGCGCTTGTTGGTGATGTTGATGACGCCGATGCGCCGCTCGTTCTGGATCAGCGGCACGCAGAGCAGCGTGCGGATGTTGGCGTTGTGCTCCAGGAGAGGTTTGAAGAGCTCGTTTCTGTGTCCGTCGGCCACAGCCACCGCGGCCCCCTGGCGCAGCGCCAGGCCCGCGATCCCCTCGCCGATTCGCAGCTTCGCCGCGGTGCTCGGCGGCCGGCCCTCCTGCGGCTCGGGCAGCACCAGCTTCACGTCCATCGCTTCGGTCTCTTCGTTGCACAGCATCACGGAGCCGCGCTCGGCCCTGAGCAGCTCCACCATCTTGGCCAGGATGAGCCTGAGCACGCTGTCGAGGTCGCTCACCATGTTCATGCCCCGGCTGATGGCGTTGAGCGCCTCCAGCTCCGCGATCTTCTCGTCGAGCCGTTCGTTGGCCAGCTGCAGGCGGGTGGAGCGATCGAGCAGCTCACGGTTGGCCTGTTCGAGCTTGGCCTGCTTGTCGCGCAGGTCGTTGGTGAGCCGGGCGTTGTTGATGGCGATTGCCGCCTGGTGGCTCATCGCCTCGAAGAGCAGCAGGTCCTTGCGGTTGAACGGCCTCTCCCGGGCCGACGCGTCGACGTGGATGGCGCCGAAGATGTTCGACTTCACCCTGAGCGGCGCGCACATCGCACAGCCCGACCCGGCCGGCTGCGGCTGGCCTGGCTCTGGGCTCACGACCGCCCGGGCCATGGCCATCGCGCGGTTGCAGAGCTCCACGTTCAACGGCCCCGTCGCCGGCTCGCCGTCGGCCGTGTGCGAGAGGTAGGTCTCGAGCTGCCGGGCCGCATTGTAGAAGAGGATGTGGCCCCGCTCCGCGCGGAACACGCCCAGAAGCTTGCCGACCAGCAGCTTGAGGATCTGGTCGAGCTTGAGCGTGGAGTTGAGGCTGTAGCTGATCTCCAGCAGCGCCTGGAAGTCGTCGAGGCTCCGCGCCAGCTCGGTATCCTTGGGGCCCTCTGCGGCGCCCGGCTCGGACGGCTCCTGGTGCGTGATCTCGTCGGCCAGCGAGGCCATCGTCTGCTTGAGCGAAAGCGCCTCGGCGCTGAACTCCGGGTTGTCCGTGATCTCCCGCACCAGCTTCTCCAGCAGTGGCGGGTCGGGGTGCAGAAGGAAGATGAGATTGGCGGCGCCCCCGATGTTGACGATGTCGCCGTGGGTGAGAGGGCTCTTCAGCACCTTCTTCTTGTTGAGAAAGACGAAGTTGGTGCTGTGGAGGTCCTCGACCTGGTACTGGCCCCCGGTCTCCAGGATCTGCGCGTGCTGGCGCGAGACGGAGTTGTCCTTGATTGCGATGTCGTTCTTCGGCAACCGGCCGATGACGATGGGCGTACGGTCGAAGAAGTACTCGCGCTCGACCCGGGCCGCGACGATGGAGATGACGTAAGGCATGAGGAGCGCTTTCGGGCCAGGCGCCCGACGCGCTCAATATACCATGGGAGCGGCTTTCCGGCCGATTGGGCTCAGCGCGAACCGGGCTTTCTGGACCGGGTCCCGGGCAGGTGACGGGTCAGCGCGGCCTCGAGCCGGGCGCGGGCTGCTTCCACCGAGGCGCGGGGGGCCTTCGGGTCGCGCACGGCCGCGAGGTAGTCGGCCAGCGGTCGCCCGAAAGCAACGCCGGAGAGTGGGACCGAGCCGGACACGCTCGACGTCCGGGCTTCGGATGCAGAGCGAGAATCGCCCGCGGTTCGGGTCGGACTGGCAGGCTCCGCCACGCTGGGAGCGGCTGGCTCCTCGGCCAGCCCCGAGAGTGCGACAAGGCCGGCCAGGACGCCGGCGAATGGCACTGCTCTGTCAGCCATTGCCGAGAGCGCGCTCGACCGTGTCCATCCGATGCTCCAGGATGCGGAGCTGGCGCGCCACGTCCTGGCTGCCGCTCGAATCGAGAGCGTCGAGCCGGCCCTTGAGCTCCTCGGACTGCTCCTGGAGCGACCGGATGGTCTGCGCCAGCGACAGCAGCGCCCGGTAGCTGCCGCCTTGCGGTACGCTGGCGATGGCCGCGGGGCTCGACGGCCTCTCCTCGAGCGCCTTCAGCCGGGCCTCGATGCTCTCGCGCGACTGCTCGACCCGCTTGTAGGCGCGGTCCAGAACCACCGTCAATTCGTAGCGCGTCACGGGCTTGTTGCCCTGGAAGCGATCCGTGTGGCGCGAGATGAGGCCGGCCTTCACCATGCGGTCGACGGCCTTGCGCGCCCAGTGGTCTCGCGGGATGTCGGAAAAGAGGATGGGCTTCGGACAGCCGGGTCCCTTGCGGGGGCGCTCGACGCCAGGCAGCTGCTTGATGAACTCGCGCTTCACCCAGCCGCGGATACCGTCGCTGGCAACATAGCTGTAGGTGCGATTCGAAAGGTGGGGCAGGATGTGGACCTCGGTGCCCTCCGGGAGAATGCCGATGATGGTCGGCTTCTGGAGCACGTCGCGCAGCACCAGCGCGCCCGGCCATTCGGGGTCGGCGCCGTCCCGAACCACGACGCCCACGGGGTAGGGCGCCGCCAGGGCGGCCGAGGTGACTGGCACCAGGAGCATGATCGCCAGGAGTGCGCTCGAGAGTCTCATTGGGTGTTGACGGCTTGCCGTCTCAGTTGCGCGGACGAACAGGGAATGAGCTATCTCCAGTATCGGCTGTCGACTTCGGGGGGCTGAGCCCCCGCGGTCGTGATACGATCCTGCGCCGATGGGCCAGTCGCCGAGCATCCGATTCGAGCCGGACTTCCTCGAGCAGTTCGAGTTGCTCTCGGAGCTTTCGTCTGGCGGGATGGGGGTGGTCTACCTGGCGCGGCAGAAGTCGCTGGATCGCCAGGTGGCGCTGAAGTTTCCGCTGCTCACCGACCCCGAGGCGCTGGCGCGCTTCGAGGCCGAGGCGCGGATGCTGGCCAGCCTGAACCACCCGAACATCGTGCAGATCTACTCATGGGGCAGCACGGGCGGCCACCCATACCTGGTGGAGGAGTTGATCGAAGGCGTCAGCTTGCGGGACCAGCTGGCGCGGAGGCGCTGCCTGCCTCAGCGGGAGGCGCTCGGGATCGCGCGGGACATTGCCGACGCCCTCGTCTATGTGCACCACCAGGGGATGGTCCATCGCGATCTGAAGCCGAGCAACATCCTGATCGCGCACGAGACCGCCAAGCTGATCGACTTCGGCATCGCGCGAGACACGGGGCGCGGCCGGCTCACGCGCGCGGGCGTCATCCTGGGGACGCCGGAGTACCTGGCCCCCGAGGTGCTCGATTCCGACGCCGGTGGGCCGGCAGTGGACGTCTATGCGCTCGGGACGATTCTCTTCGAGATGCTGACCGGGGAGCTGCCGCTGCCGGCGCCGGACGTGATGTCGATGCTCCGGCGCCGCTCCACCGAGGATGCGCCGCTGGTGAGCGGAAAGGTGCCGACGGTGACGCCGGCGCTGGAGGCGCTGATCGGCAAGATGCTGGGCCGGGAGCACGCGGCGCGGCCGGGGATCGCGGCGGACGTGCTGCCGGCGCTGGAAGCGCAGCTTGCCGAGTTCGGGGGGGCGGCGGGCCGGGTGCGCGCGGCCCCGCGGCCGACGGTGGTGTCTGCGGTGGTAACGGACGTGGCGCCCGAGCCGGACAGCAGGCCGACGTCGCTCGGAATGATCCGGCCGGCCTCCGTCGGGGCGAAGCTCTCGCGGCCGGACGCGACGGTGACCGTGGGCGTGAGGAGCTCCAGCGCCATCCGACCGGCGGGGAGGCTGGTGAAGGCGTCGCCTGCGAGCCGGAGCTGGGCGGCGCCGGTCGCGGGCGTGGCGGCGCTGATGGCGCTGGCGGCGCTGGCCGGCGCGGGGGCGATGGCGGTGAAGCGGGGGGGGCGGGCCGAGCCCGCCCCGGTGGTGGAGCCCGTTGCGCCGCGGGCCGAAGAACCCGGCCGATCGGCCGTGCGCCAGAGGCTGGAGTCGCTTGCGCGAGAGGCCGAGACCACCGCTTCCGACCTGGCCCGCATGTCGGCTTTCTACCGCTTGCTTTCCGAGATCGAGGAGGCAGGCGCCGGGGCCCTGGGTGTCGTGGAGCCAGAGCGGCTGGCGCGCGCCCGGGCGTCGCTGTTGAAGGTGAGCGAGGGGCGAGAGGCCGCTGTCCAAGGGCTGCTCAGGCTGCTCGACGCCGGGCCGTCGGCGCTGCCCAGGGTCGGCCGCAAGCTTGCCGCGCGAGACCTGGCGACCCTCTACCCTCGCGAGGCGATGTCGCATTTGCTGGAGCGATTGACTCCATTGGACCTGCGGGCCACGGGGATGAACCTGGGCGTGCGACTGGGGAGGCTGGGACCCAAGGAGATCGCCGGATTGAAGACCGAGAGCCTCGAGTTCGCGGCGACGCCGGCCGGTGCCCTCTGGGGTGCGCTGGAGGAGTACGTTCCCCGGCTGCTCACCAGCCAGGAGGTGCCGCTCGAGACTCGGCAGGCCGTGGCAAGCAGGGTGCTCGCGGCCCAGGGCATCCGACTGCTGTACGAGCGGGCCGGGCTGGCCTCGCCGATCGATCCAGCGCGCGCCTTCGCGGGAACGATCACGCCGACGTTCTCCCAGATGCCCAAGGGCGTCTCGCGCACGCTTCCGGCCGAACAGGTGGCCGGGCTCGCCGGCTTCTCCGGGCCTGCCATCGACCTGATCAAGAACGACCGGGAAAACGCCGCCTACGTCCACAAGGATGCCCAGGCCTGGTACATGGCGGCCGTGGCGGTGGACCACAGCACGCCCGGGTTGAAGGAATCGGACCGCGTGCCCGAGTTCACCGTGCCGCTCGAGGGCGCCAGGGATTCAGCTGGCGACACCTGCTTCCTGGCCTGGCTCAAGGACGTGGACCCGGAGGATGCGTTCGCTCTGAACATCACGCCGTCCTCGGGCTCCGGGCTGCTCAGCCTGTCCCTGGTCCGTCCGGACTGCCCCGGCGAGACCGCGGGCGATTTCCTCGTATCGGCGCGGGTTTCCGGAAAGCTTCTGCCGCCTGGGCGATATGGCGCCGTTCTGACCGTGAGGCGCCTGCTGACGCAGCGCCGCTTCCTCGAAAGTCAGGACCGGATGCGGTCGATTCTCCTGCGGCTGATCCTCTGCTCCCCCAAGTGAACGGGCGGGAGCGCTTGTGCCGGAGAAGCTCTGTGCGCTACAAAGGTCGGCATGGGCGACCGCGAGTTCGACGTCTTCCTCTACGGCGCCACCGGTTACACGGGCAGGCTCGTGGCACGCGAGCTGGCCGAGCGGGGGCTCCGGTTCGCGATAGGCGGGAGGGACGCCGGAAAGCTCGCGTCGCTCGGGGCCGAGCTGGGCGGAGCCTTCGAGCGAATCGCAGTTGCCGTGGACGACCGGGAAGCGCTGACGGCCGCTGCCGCGCGCGCATCGGTCGTGCTGACGTGCGCAGGTCCCTTCGCGCTCTACGGCCGCCCCGTGCAGGACGCGGCGCTGGCTGCGCGGACGCACTTTGTCGACGTCACGGGCGAGCACTCCTACATGCTCCAGACCTGGAAGCGGGACGCCGAGGCGCGAGCGGCCGGCGTCGTGCTCCTCAACGCGGCGGGCTTCGACGTGGTGCCGACGGACCTGTGCGCCTGGCTCGCCTGCAAGGGAGCGAGCCGGCCGCGGCTGGTCGAGCTTGCCATCGCCACCAGCGGCACTCCGCTCACCCACGGAACCATGAAGAGCGCGGTCGGCGCGATGGGAGCGGGCTGTCCGTGCTGGGAGGCGGGGCGGCACGTGCTCGAGCCGATCGGACACCACGCCCGGCACGTGCCCTTCCCACCGCCGTTCGGCCCGCGCCGGGTCGTCAGTGTTCCCTGGGGCGACGTCGTGACGGCGCCGCGCACGACCGGCGCTCGCGACGTGCGCGTTTACATGGCCGTGCCATCGGCAGGCGCGCGTCTGTTGCCCCTCATCGGCCCGTTCCTGCCGGCGCTGGCTCGCTCCCCGGCCCGCAAGCTGCTCGACTGGTGGATCGAAGCCGCCCCCGAAGGGCCTTCCGAGAGCGACCGCGCCCGCGCGCAGTTCGCCGTCTGGGCCGAGTCTACCGACGAGGACGGCCGCCGCCAGTTCGCGCTGGTCGAGGGGCGCGACCCCTACGGATTGACTGCCGTCACCGCGGTCTACTTCGCGTCGAAGATGGCGGAGCCCGGTTACGACCGCTCGGGCGCCCTCACGCCCTGCCAGGCGGCCGACCCCGACGGTCTGGCCGACTATCTGGCCACGCGAGGAGTCGAGAGCGTCAGCCCTCAGCCTCCGCAGCTCGGCTGGTGACGCCGCAAGAGAGGCCTCGCTGATGAAGGTGATCGTGACGGCCGTCGGGCCCGACAACCGGGGCCTGGCCGATCCCATCGTCCACTACGTCACCGGACACGGCGCCAACATCGCCGAGATCCAGATGTACGATCATGACGAGGAGCGGGTCTTCGCCATGATGATGCGCATCGAGCTCGAGCCCTCCGAGCTCCCCTCGCTCCGCGCAGCGATGGAGGAGATCGGCGCGCAGAAGCAGCTCTCGATCCGCGTCTGGTCGCCCCAGGAGAGGGAACGCTGCCCGCGGCTGGCTGTCTGCGTCACGTCGCGCCCGGAAACACCGCTGGCGCTCCTGCGCGCCATCCGCGACGGCGTGATGAGGGCCGAGGCCGCGGTCGTGATCGGCAACCGCGCGAGCTGCAGATCCCTGGCCGAGCAGTTCCAGGTTCCGTGGTTCGACGTCGGAGACGAAAAGGGCGTCCCCGACAACGACCGGTTCGTCGAGCTCCTCGACCAGCACGGCGTCGACTACATCGTCCTCGCCCGCTACATGCGAATCCTGCCCCCGAGCGTCTGCTGGAAGTTTGCGGGCGGCCGCATCCTCAACCTTCACCACGGGCTGCTCCCGTCTTTCCCCGGCGCCCGCCCCTACCAGGATGCCTACGCCGCGCGCATGCTCACCTACGGCGCCACCTGCCACTTCATCGTCCCCGAGCTCGACGCCGGCAATCAGATTGTCTACCAGTCCACCTTCACCGTTCCTCCCGGCATGCCCCTCGAGGAGATCGTCCGCCGCGGCCAGGAGGACAACGAGCCCCACTGCCTCGTCGAAGGCGTCCGCCGCGTCGTCGCCCGCGAAGTCGAGCTCCACTTCCACCGCGTCGTCCGCGTCCGGGAGTGAAAACTGGGGAAAACTGGGGACACACGACCTATTTTGAAAAAATAGGTCGTGTGTCCCCAGTTTTCCCGTCGGCGCGATTTGTGCTATACTCCGCGCTCCTCCGCGCAGGGTTCATCAGGGGGTGGAGCGGGCACACATTCATCCTCATGAAGAACACACCTAAGCGGGTCCTTCTCGAACTCGAGGTCAACGGGCTGCGCCAGCAGGCGGCGGTGAGGCCGTATGACGTCCTGCTCGATGTGCTGCGGGAGGAGCTGAATCTGACCGGGACCAAGCGCGGCTGCGACATGGGAACGTGCGGCTGTTGCACCGTGCTGGTCGAGGGGAAGCCCGTGCTCTCGTGTCTGACGCTTGCCCTGCAGTGCGAGGGCAAGCGCATCACGACGGTCGAGGGGCTCAAAGAGGGGACCCACCTCCATCCTCTCCAGGAGTGCTTCGCAGAAGCAGGCGGCAGTCAGTGCGGCTTCTGCACCCCGGGTTTCCTGATGACCTGCACGGCGCTGCTCGAGAAGAACCCCGAGCCGAGCGTCGAGGAGATCAAGTCGGCGATCAGCGGCAACCTCTGCCGCTGCACGGGCTATGTGAAGATCGTCGAGGCTATCCAGGTCTCCGCCGAGCGCTTGCGGGCCCGGCGATTGGCGCCGGAGGTACCGCGTGGCCGCTGAGGGGGAGCTCGGGGTCGTCGGCAAGCGAATCCCCCTGGTCGACGCTCTGAAGAAGACGACCGGCGAAGGTGTCTACACCGACGACATCAAGCTGCCCGGCATGCTGGTCGGCAAGATCCTGCGGAGCCCGCACGCCCACGCCCGCATTCGAGAGATCGACACAGCCAGCGCGGCCGCCCTCCCTGGGGTGGTCGCCGTCGTGGTCGGCAAGGAGAATCGGGCCAACTTCGGAGTGCTGCCGATCAGCAAGGACGAGACCGCCCTTGCCGTCGACAAGGTCATCTTCGTGGGCGACCAGGTCGCGGCCGTTGCAGCGGTAGACGAGGAGACCGCGCTGGAGGCGCTCGACCTCATCCGGGTCGAATACGAGCCTTACCCCGCCTTTCTGCGGCCCGAGGACAGCTTGAAACCGGTGACCGATCCGGCGCACAAGATCCACGAGCGGACCCTGGGCGACACCAACATCCACAAGACGGTCGACCAGGACTTCGGCGACGTGGAGCGCGCCTTCGCCGCGGCGCGCCTGGTGAAGCGCAATCATTTCGAGTTCTCGAGCGTGACGCATGCCTTCACCGAACCGCATTGCGCCATCGCCCACTACGACTCGGGCGGCCGGCTCACGCTCTGGTCGGCCACACAGGTCCCGCACTACGTCCACCGCGCGCTTGCCGAAGTGACCGGTTTGCCGATGCACCGGATCCGCGTGATCAAGCCGATGGTCGGCGGCGCCTTCGGAGGCAAGAGCGATCCGTTTCCCCACGAGATGGCGGCGGCGCTGCTCTCGATGAAGGCCGGCCGTCCCGTCAAGATCCTCTTCGACCGCGAGGAAGTCTTCCTCAGCCATCACGGCCGCCACCCGACGCGCACCGACGTGGCGGTCAGCGTCGACGCAGCTGGCAACATCACGGGCCTCGACCTGAAGGCGCTCATCGACGGCGGCGCTTGGGGCAGCTTCGGCGTCGTGACGACCTACTACAACGGCGTGCTGAGCGCCGGCCCCTACAAGCTCGAAAACTTTCGCTACTCGGGCACGCGCGTCTACACGAACAAACCCCCGTGCGGGGCGATGCGCGGTCACGGGGCCGTCAACTCGCGCTATGCCTTCGAGGTGACTCTGGACGAGATCGCTGAGGAGCTGGGGCAGGACCCCTGCGAGCTGCGACTGGCGAACTTCCTGCCGCCCTACACGAAGACGATCAACGAGTTCCGCATCACCTCCAACGGCATCGCCGACGGGATGCGGGAAGTGATGAGGCGAAGCGAGTGGTCCCGGAAGTTCCGGCGGCTGCCGTACGGGCGTGGCGTTGGCGTGGCGTGCGGCTTCTACATCAGTGGCTCTGCGCTCCCGATCCACTGGAGCAAGCTGCCGCAGTCGACCGTGCACCTCAAGCTCGACATGGACGGCGGCATCACCATTCACAGTGGTGCTTCCGACATCGGGCAGGGCAGCGACACCGTGCTCGCCCAGTGCGTGGCCGAGGTCCTGGGCGTGGGACTGGACCGGGTGCGGGTCTACACCGCCGATAGCGACATGGACCCCGTGGATCTGGGCAGCTATTCGAGCCGGGTTACCTTCATGGCCGGCAATGCTGCCCGCCGGGCGGCCGAGCAGGTGCGGGCGAAACTGATAGCGGCCGCGTCGCGGCTGACGGGACACCCCTCCGAGGGCTTCGTGCTGGCCCGCGAGCGCGTGGTGTACGCCACCGACCCCTCGGTGCACGTGAGCTTCACCGAGGCGCTGGCCGAGGCACTGGCCAACAACGGGGCGCTCATTGCCAAGGGGAGCTACCAGTCCCCACCGATGGGCGGGAAGTTCAAGGGTGCTGCTGCGGGACTCTCGCCGACGTACAGCTTCCAGGCCTACGTGAGCGAGGTGGAGGTCGATCCCGAAACCGGGTTCATCGCGGTCAAGAAGGTCTGGGCGGCCCACGACTGTGGCCGGGCGCTGAATCCGACCGCAGTGGAGGGGCAGATCGAGGGCTCGATCCACATGGGGCTGGGGCAGTTCATGGCGGAGAACTTCCGCTACAACCATGGGAACGTGCTCAACCCGAACTTCCTCGACTACAAGATGCTCTCGCCCGCGGAGATGCCCGAGGTCGAGTGCGTGCTGATCGAGTCGAACGACCCGGAAGGTCCGTTTGGTGCGAAAGAGTCCGGCGAGGGGCCGCTGCTGCCGATCCTGCCGTGCGTGGCAAACGCCATCTACGACGCGGTCGGAGTGCGGAGCTACAGGCTTCCGGTGACGCCGGAGGACATCCTGCTCGGAATCCAGAGAAACCGAGCGGCGGGCATCGAACGCTGGAAGCACCCCGCGCGTCCCAGGGAGGCAGTCCGATGATCCTGCCGCGCTTCGAGTTGCACCAGCCGGCGTCGGTCCGGGAGGCCGTGGAGCTGGCCGCGCGCCTGGCACCCGATTTCGACTTCGTGGCCGGCGGCACGGACCTGCTGCAGAACTACAAGAACCGGCTCAACCCCAAACCTCACGTCGTGAGCCTGGCTCGAGTCGGTGAGCTTCGCGAGGTGACGCCGCGGCGTGTCGGCGCGCTGGTGACGTTGGCGGAGCTGGAAGCCAGCGAGCTGGCGCGAAAGGAGCTGGCGGTGGTCGCCCAGGCGGCCTCGAAGGTCGCTTCGCCGCTCATCCGGCAGACCGCGACGGTCGGCGGGAACCTGCTGGTAGAGACGCGCTGTTTCTACTTCAACCAGAGCCGTCCGTGGCGCGCCTCGAAGGGCTTCTGCATGAAGGCCGAAGGGGACAGCTGCCTCGTTGTGCCTCAGAAGGAGCGGTGCTACGCCACGTTTTCCGGCGATCTGGCGCCGGCCCTCATCGTGCTGGGGGCGAGGGTGAGGCTGGTGTCCGCTGCGGGCGAACGCGAGGTGGAGCTGGCGCGGTTCTACGAAGGGGACGGGATCAAGCGCCACGTGCTCCGGGCCGGCGAGATGATCGCCAGCGTCGAGATTCCCGAGCCGCCCCCGGGACTGCGGGCGGAGTACAGAAAACTGAGGTTGAGGGACGCCTTCGACTATCCCGAGATGGGGCTGGCGGTTTCGTTTGCCACGCGGGGCGGACGCGTGGAGTCGCTGCGGATCGCGGCGACGGCGGTGGACACGGTGCCGCTGGTGTTCGACGGGCTGACCTCGGCCGTGTACGGCCAGCCGCTCTCGGACGAACTGGTGGAGGTCCTGGCAGAACGAGTGATGAAGGCGGTGACGCCGGTGAAGAACACGGCGCTGTCGCCGAACTATCGCCGGCGGATGGTGGGTGTATTCCTGAGGCGAATGCTGCGAGGCGCGGGGGCCAAGGCCTGAGGTTCACCGGGCGAGGGGGGAGCGAGTGGGCGGGGTGACGGGAGAGCGGTAGTGGCACGAGTCGCGGGGCGGAGCGGGGCAGGGGTTCGAGCGTTGCTGGGAAAGGGGGCCGTCGGAGGGGAGGGATGGGCGCTGGCACGAGGCGACTGCCTGGAGGTGCTGGGACGGCTGCCGGCGGGGAGCGTCGACCTGATCGCGACGGACCCTGCCTACAGCGGCATGAACAACCACATGAAGTTCGGCCACGGCCGGATCGTGGGGCGCTACAGCGACCCGGAGAACGACAAGTGGATGCGGGAGTTCAGGGACTCGCCGGAGTCGTTTCTCGAGTTCCTGCGGCTCTGTCACAGGGCGCTCAAGCCGGACAGGCACCTCTACGTCATGTTCGACTCGTTTTCACTTTTGACTCTGGGGCACCTGGCGCGCGAGGTGTTCGACGTGAAGTGCCTGGTGACGTGGGACAAGGTGCGCATGGGGATGGGCCACTGGTACCGGCGACAGCATGAGCTGGTACTGTTCGCGACGAAGGGGAAGCGAAAGCTCGCCCACCGCGGCTTTCCGGACGTGTGGCGGGTGAAGCGGCTGGTGAGGAGTGCGTACCCGACACAGAAGCCGCGGGAGCTCTTCGAGATCATGATCGCGGCGAGCACATCGCAGGGTGAGCTGGTGTGCGACCCTTTCCTCGGAGCCGGTAGCGCCGGGGCGGCGGCGATCGGGATGGGGAGGCGGTTCATCGGGTGCGACGTCGGCAAGCGAGCCATCGAACTCTCGAAAGTCAGGCTGGATGCGGTTTCTCGAGGACAGCCGGATCCGCTGCAGCCAGGCTCGCTGGTGCCGGAGTCGACCGCGCGGTTCTGGCAACGCTAGTGAGCCGATTGGAAAGAGCCGATAACGTCATCGGATGCGAACAGAGAGTTGACGCCTGTCACAACGGGCAGTTATACTCCCATCCACAGGGGCCGCGCTTCCAGAAAGCTCGCGCGCCCGCCGGCTGCGGCCCCTGTGAAAGACCCAAACACTCCATTAGAGCGGATGAAGGCGGGACGAAAGGAAGGACTCGGTATGGAGAAGTCTGTGAAGAGGACTGCGGCCGCTGCCAAGAAGGCGCCCGCCAAGAAGGCCCCCGCGAAGAAGGCCCCGGCCAAGAAGGCCCCCGCCAAGAAGGCTCCGGCCAAGAAGGCCCCCGCCAAGAAGGCGCCGGCCAAGAAGAAGTAAGCTCGCGGACACCAAGTCGCAAGGGCCTCCCGCCTGCCACTCACCTGGCTAGCGGGGGGCCTTCTGTTTTCGCTGAGGAAGCGAGAAGCGCGGTGGGCTGACCGTCTGAGCAGCTCATCAGCCCACTCGAGTCTCACCCCTCTGAGGCTGTGAAACTATTCAAAGCCCCCCAAGATCCGCTCGGGCTGAGCTCGTCGAAGCCCAGCATCGAAGCGGCTATGGCCCCTCGAAAGGCTCGGGTGAACGGTTAATGGGAGTCTGTTCACACCCTCTCACTCCTCAAGCCTCGAGCCTCACTCCTCAAGCCTCGAGCCTCACTTCTGCCCGAAGCTGCGTGGCGCGCTCCAGCTGCCGCCCTCGCATGAGACTCTCAGCTTCAGCGGCAGGCCGACGAACGAGCCGGGAATCCTCACGCGATGGTGGCGCGCCGCTGACGACTCCTCGGCCACGAAGGCCCCGATCTCGCCCAGGTCGACTTCCACCAACCCCTTGCGTGACCGCGAGGACTCGAAGGTCACCTCCAGCGCATCGGATGTGATGGAAGCGTCGAACCCGTCGGGCGCTCCCGGCGGCAGTAGGCCGAAGAGCCAGTAGCAGGCTGCCGAGACGATCAGAAGCAAGGCCGGCACAGCGGCGAGTTGCAGCGCGCGGTCGCGGCCGGCCGCGCCGGTGTCCGAAGCGGGTCGCAGCTCCACGGGAGCTGCAGGCGCCACGTGGCTGGCCCGGCGGATGCCCGTCCGCGAAACTCGCCTCGGCTCTCCGGTGTCACTCTTTCGCAGGGCGCTCAGCATCTCATGCGCCGACTGGAAGCGCTGTTTCGGCTCAGGCTCCAGCGATTTTCTCAGGACTGCGAGGAGCGACTCCGAGGCATCCGGACAGCGCGCGGCCAGATCGGCCGGCGGCAGATCCCCGTGCGCCATCAGGAAGTCCTTGGGGTTCTTGAACGAGAAGAGCGCAGAGCCGACCAGCATCTCGTACAGGACCAGCCCGACCTGGAACAGATCGCTGGCGGCCGTCGCCTTCTTGCCTCCCAGGCACTCCGGGGGGAGGTACTGAAGCGTGCCTGGTACGTCCCCCGTGCGCGTCAGCGTCTCTTTGAATGCGGCCAGCGCGATGCCGAAGTCCATCAGCACCAATCCCGAATCGCCACGCACCATCAGGTTCGACGGCTTGATGTCGCGGTGGACGAGACCGGCTGCATGGACCGCGGCCAGCGCCTCGAGCAGCTCACAGGTCAACTCGACGCACCGCGCAGCCGGCACCTTCCCCCGAGCCGAGAGGATCTGTTCGAGCGTCTTCCCCTCGATCAGCTCCGTCACCAGGAACGGGCGGCCCTCGTGCTCGCCGCCGTCGAAGATCCGCACGACATTGGGGTGCGTGACCAGCGCCATCGCCTTGAGCTCGCGCTGGAAGCGCTGGACGGCGTCGTCGCTGAAGGTCGACCGGGCGGCCCCCATCAGTTTGACAGCGACCTCTCGGTTGAGCTGAGGGTCCAGCGCCCGGTACACGATGGCCATGCCACCGGTGCCGAGTGTGCCCAGCATCTCGTAGCGGCCGACCTTGCTCCCTCGATCCTCCTGCATCAAAGCGAGTATAACCCGCGTCGCTTCGCAGCAGCGGCCCCGCTCGGCCAGTCGCCCCGAGGGCTCCAAGGGTTGCCCGTACTTTCGTATGATGGCCACCGTGCTGATAGGCGGGCGTTACGAGACGATCGAGCTTCTGGGCACGGGCGGCATGGGCGAGGTGTACCTGGCGCTCGACTCCGTCAGTGGTCAGCACGTGGCGCTGAAGCTGCTCAAGGACCAGGTGAGCCAGGACATCGTGATCCGGTTCGACCGCGAGTGCGCGTTGCTCGCGCGCATGTCGCATCCGGCTGTCGTCCGGGTCCTCGACCGGGGGACCAGCGAGGGGCGCGTCTACTATGCGATGGAGCACGTGCCCTGGCCCACGCTGACCCAGCGCATCACCGAGCGCTACAAGGCCGGCAAGCCGTTCGCTGCCTCAGAAGTTCTCGCCGTTCTACAAGGTCTAGCGCCTGCGCTCGATCACCTGCACGCCCTCGACGTCGTTCACCGCGATATCAAACCCTCCAATCTCCTCGTGAGCGACGCTTTCGAGGTGCGCGTCATCGACTTCGGCTTGGCCGGCATGCTCGCCGATCGCATGACTCGCACCGGCGCCATCCTCGGCAGCATGCTCTACCTCTCCCCCGAGCAGGTGCGCGCAGACAAGAGCCTCGACAAGCGAAGCGACGTCTTCCAGACCGGCCTCGTGCTCCACGAGATGCTCACCGGTCGCAAGGCGTACTCCGACGTCATGGCCTACGTCCGGGCCCTGCG
Organism: Candidatus Wallbacteria bacterium; assembly: GCA_016213845.1. Classification (GTDB taxonomy): domain Bacteria; phylum Muiribacteriota; class UBA6191; order JACPRK01; family JACPRK01; genus JACPRK01. The sequence continues at coordinate 174,259 of JACQZN010000111.1, read as the reverse complement.
CTCGAGCTCCCCGCCGTTGCAGTCGCCGCGCGACGTGGACCCCAGGGTGCCCGAGCCCGTCAGCCGGATTGTCATGCGGGCGCTGGCCGTCGCTCCCGAGGAGCGGCCCGCGAGTGTCGGAGATCTCTGCAAGCTCTTCGCTGAAGCGGTCTCCGCCCGGGATCCGGCTCCCGTCGAGGAACGCCCCCTGGAACGCCCCAGGCAACAGTCTCGAATGGCCCGCAAGCCTCCGTCTGCTTCGCTCCAGGCCGTGCCCCAGGCGGCTCGTGTCCCGCAACCCGCAGGCACGGCCGCACCATCGGTTCGGGCGCCGGCCGCGCTGGCCCTGGTCGCGTTCGCGTCGCTGCTGGTCCTCGCGGGCTACGGCTGGCATCGCACCTTCTCCCGGCTGCCGCCCGTGCCGGGACTGGAGGTGACCCATGGCTTCTTCCGAACCGAGATGCGATGGTCCACCGCCGAGGCCGTGGACTCGAGTGTGCAATTGAGTCGAAAAGGCGAGGCGACGCGGGAGCATGCGGCATCGGCCGGCCGCTCTCACGTCGTCAGCCTCCAGGACCTCGAACCCGGAGCGACCTACCGGGCCGAGATCCTCGTAGGGGGCCGGCCCGCGGGCCAGCCGCTGGTTCTGCAGGCCCCAACCGCGCCCGCCGTCCTTGCCCTGACGGCCTCGATCACCGCCGAGGGCACCACCGTCAACTTCCAGACGCCCGTCGCCACGGCCGCCACGGTCCGCTGGACCGGACCCAGCGGAGAGACAGGCTCCGCCGAGTCGAGCGGCGGGTTCACCGAGAGCCACCGGCTGTCGCTCGCGCGCTTCCTCCCCAACGCCCCCTTCCGGCTCGACTTCCGGCTCGTCTCACGCCTGGGCGAAACCTGGTCGACGCGGGTAGAGCGCGTTCCCGCGCGGTGAGGCGAACGAGAGAATCGAGCGTCGAGAACCTCGCGCCGAGCGGCCAGCGTTGGCCTCCACTCCCCCCGCTCATCCTGAGCAGACCGCGCCGCGGTCGTGCCGAAGGGTCATCCTGAGCAGACCGCGCCGCGGTCGTGTCGAAGGACAGCCCCGGCCCCAGTATCACCGCGCCAGCAGGTCCATCACGGCCTTTGGGTCGCAGGTGCCCGGCGTGGAGGCCTTGCCGTCGGCGAGCTCGAGCTCCTGGCCCTCGGTGAGAATCGTGACCTGGGAAGAGCCGCTTGCTGCGACCTCCACTCGGCCCGAAGCCACCTGAACCGTGAGCGTGCTGGCAGCGCCGCGCAGGTGCGACGTGCCTTTGCGGATGGAGACCTTTCCTGCGCCTGCGGCCATGGAGAGGTCGGTACGAGCGGCCTCGACTTCCACCACCAGCGAGCCGACAAGCGAATCGAGCGCGATGTGAGAAGCCCCACCGGCGCGGTCCCAGGTCACCTCGGCCACGCGGAAGTTGGTCTCGGGCAGAACCCGGATTCGGTCGCGCCCCGAGGGGCCCACGAGCATGACCGCGCTGGAGCCCCCGGCCAGGAAGCGGCAGCCGCCCCGGAGCGTGGTCCCGGGCAGCGCTCGAATGGGTGGCCCGCTGGCGAGCTCGACCCTGGCCCCGCCGGCCAGGCCGACGACCTGCAGCGCCGCTGGCACGATGGTCTGACCCGGACGCGCCACGAGCGGCTGGCGGGACTGGATCGCCGCAGCGCTCGATAGATTCCGATAGGTCCCGGAGGTCAGCAGCACGAGGCTGGCGAGGAGGAGACTGGCCATCATGACGCGCGCCGGCGAGAAGACCGAGATCCGCCGGTCGAGGGCGTCGAGCGGCTCGGCGGCGCGAGTGCGCTTCCTTCGCCGGCTTCGGGAGCGCGCTTCCTCGAGCTCCGAGAGGAGCTCCGCGCCGGCAAGTGGCTGCGCTTCACCGGCGTTCCACGGGCGCGCTAACGCCGGGTCTGCGAAGGGGTCGTAGCCCTTTGGCAGTCGATCCGGACTCAAGTGCACCGAAAACTCCTCGGCCGCGAACTCGCGATAGGAGCGGCTATGCAGCGCTTCCCTCAGTTTCTCGCGCAGCGCCGTGAAGCGCGGCTCGTCGGCCAGATAGGAGCAGGTTAGGAGCATCCGTTCGGCCTCGTCCATCGCGGCCTCGGCGTCGTCGGCGCCGCTTGCGAGGATCTCCGCCAGCACCGGCACGCCTTCGTCGTCCCCACCGTGCCACGCCAGCCTCGTGGCCGCTGCACGCACCGCCGGCGAACCGTGCGACAGTAACGGCCGCCAGACGGACGGCGAGACCGTTCCCGCAAGGTCGAGCCCCCCCAGCACGCCTGCCATTCGCACGGGATCGAGCTGCGTCCGAGCCTGTCCGGTGAGGTACTCCTTGGCCAGACCTGAGCCCGTAGCTCCCAGCGCGCGCGCCATCGTCGCGGCGGCCTCGCCGTCGGGTTCTGCCTGGTAGGTCCGCACCAGCTTGGCGTAGACGTCTCGGTCCTCGGCCAGCGCGGGATTTCCGAGCACGCTGGCGGCCGCCCGGCGCACGGCGGCGTCGCGGCACTCCAGCAGCTGCGAGAGCACTCCGACCGAGATCGGTGACCAACCGAAGAGCGCCAGGCTCCGTGTTGCTTGCAGCCTGACGCCCTCGTCCGGATCGCCCGTCGCCAGCTTGCCCAGGAGCGACGCTGCGAAGTCCCCCTGCACATAGCCCAGGCAGTACGCCGCTTCCGTCCGCCACGCCGGCTCCGATTCCAACAACCAGCTTCTCAGTTGACGGGCCACCCTCTGCCGGTCGGTGGCGCACAGTCCGACGACTGCTGCGACGGCAGCTTCGGCGTTCGCGTGCGAGGCGTAGGCTTCGAAAAACTTTGCGTAGCGCGCGGCGCCTCCGCTGAAGCGCACCAGACCTTCCAGGGCGCGCGCCGCCACGGATGCTTCCGGCCGGTCGTCCAGGATCTCCGCCAGGAACTCCCGCGCTCGCGGGTCGGAAAAGCTCCCGGCAACTTTGGCCGCGGCGGCGCGGAGCGTCGGATGATCCAGCCGCCGGTAGGTGCGGACCACCAGGTCGAGGGCGCGAGGGGAGCGCAGCCGGCCAATCGATTCCAGCGCGTTGACCGTGGCCCACCCGAAGCCGTCCCGGCACAACCGCTCCAGTAGAGGCTCGGCGTCCTCCGCGGGGAATCCCTCCAGCGCGGCCGCGGCGGCGGCGAGGGCGTCGACGTTGCCGCATGTTGTGAGCGCGGCCAGCACGCGCAAGGCCTCTGGCGACGGAGCGGCCCCAAGCGAGAGGATGAGCGGGGCGAACTGCGGCGAGTCGGCATCCCGTCGCACGGCGTCGAGCACTGCCGTGGAGCTTGCGCCGTGGCTGCCCGCGGCCAGCAGGCAGGCCAGCGGCGCGTCAGCGTCGGAGCTCGTGGCCCCCACTTCCTGGAGGTGCTGCAAGCCTCGCCGGTTTTGCAGGAGCGCCAGAAGCCGGATTGCGCGTCTCCTGCGCCGCCCCGTGGCGGTTCGAACCAGCCCCAAAAGAGGCTCGACCAGCCCGTCGAGCAGCATCGTTGCCGCGCGCCGGTACGTCTCCTGGTTGGCTTGCCGCGCCATGCGCGCCGAATCGGTCATCGAGACCGGAGCCTGGAGCTGATCCGAGTCTATCAGCCGCGACTGGACGGGAGTCGCCGACGGCAGGTATGCGGCCCGATGGTGCAGCGGCGCCAACCTGCAAAGCGCCAGCGCTGCCTGCGTTCCCGCCAGGTCGGCGCCGGCAAGCTCCATCGCTCGCAGCGCTTGCAGGACCTCCTCCGAATCGAAGTAGAGGACCAGCCCCTCCATCTCCCGGGCGACGAACTGACCCAGGAGTGGCCGGGGCGGCGGACAGAGCTTCAGCAGTCGATCCTGATAGCGCATGGCCCTGCCCCAGGATAGCGCACGCGCGCGGCGCACCGCCGGAAAATGAGTGACCCCGCGATCGGCGCCGCCAACGTCGTCAAGGGGGGTTGTGACGAGTCGACCGCAGGCTCGACCGCAGGGTCACTGTCAATATAACTCCCGGTCTCCCCCGAACGCAAGAAAAAAAGTGCGGAACCGCGCCGACGAACCGCGCCGACGAATTGGCAACGAATTGGGTCAACTCGACTTGCCCCAGTTAAAACTGGGGCAAGTCGAGTTGACCCTATTCGTCGCCCCATCACTGGTTATGCCCAGTCAAATGGGGCAAGTCGAGTTGACCCGATTTCCAGCTTCTGGTTACTCGTCCTCGGGGGTGGGGGGGCCGGGGCGGTGGATGCCGTACTCTTTCATCTTGCGGTAGATGTTCACTTTGGTGGTGTCGAGCTGGCGGGCGGTGGCCATGACGTTGAAGCCGTTGAGCTCGAGATGGCGGGAGATGTGGCGGGCCTCGAAGAGTTTCTTGGCCTCCTCGAGGCTGGCAGGGTAGCTGGGTTCGCCGGCGCTGGCGGCTGCCGTGGCGGTGGTCCGTCCGGGTGGCGTCAGGCCCAGGGTGTCGGCTTCGATCGTGTCGCCGGTGGCGCGCAAAAAGGCTTGCTCGACCACGTTGCGCAGCTCGCGAATGTTTCCCGGCCAGCCGTGGGCGCGCAGGGCCGTGAGCGCCTCCGGGGAGATGCCCTTGATCTTCTTTCGCATGCGGCCGTTGAAGTGCTCCACGAAGTGGCGCGCCAGGGCCTCGACGTCCTCGCGCCTCTCCCGCAGGGCCGGCAGACGCAGCCGGAAGACGTTGATGCGGTAGTAGAGGTCTTCGCGGAACTTCCCCTTGGCCACGGCCTCTTCCAGGTCGATGTTCGTCGCCAGGACCAGCCGCGCGTCGAGTCGCACCGTCTGCGTGCCGCCGACCCGCTCGAAGAGCCGCTCCTGGAGGACTCGCAAGAGCTTCACCTGGACGTCGAGCGAAAGCTCCCCGATCTCGTCGAGGAAAAGCGTCCCGCCCTGGGCCAGCTCGAAACGGCCTACCCTCCGGGCCACCGCGCCGCTGAAGGCGCCCTTCTCGTGTCCGAAGAGCTCGCTTTCGACCAGCTCTCGCGAGAGCGCCATGCAGTGAACCGGCACGAACGGTCGTGCCCTGCGGGCCGAAGCGTCGTGCACCGCCCGTGCAATCAGCTCCTTGCCGGTGCCCGACTCGCCCGTGATCAGGACGGTCGTCTCCTCCGCCCCCAGCGTCCGGACCTCGCCCAGCAGCTTCTTCATCGCGGCAGAGCCGCCCACCAGGACTCGGGCCTCGCCCCCCTCGTCGGCAGCCAGTCTCCGGTAGCGCTCCAGGTCGTTGGCCAGCTCGTCACGCTCTGCCGCGCGCGCCATCCCGCGAGCCGCGATCCGGGTGAACGTTGCCAAGAGCGAGCGATCCTTCTCAGAAAACGCCCGCCGTTCCACGCGGCTGTCGAGGTACAGCACGCCGGCCGCCTCGCCGCCGCTGCCGACGGGAACGCAGAGAATCGACCGCAGCGACTCGTCGAGCGAACCGACCACGGCCGCCTCGCTGGCCAGGTCGAAGGTGTCGAGCAAGAGCGGCCGCCCTTCGCGCAGCACGCGCGCCAGCAGCGTCTGGCTCACCGGCAGCTCCCGCACCGAGGGCGACTGGTCGGTCTGCACGAACACCCGGAAGCTGCCCTGCGGCTCCCGGATGAAGACGCGCCCGCGCTCGGCGCCGACGATCGGCAAGAGCGCCGCGAGCATCCGCGAGAGAAGGCTCGGGAAGTCCGCCATGGCGCCGGGCTGGTCGGCCGCGGCCAGAAGTTCTTCCAGCCCCTCGAGGGCCGACGAGGTCGTATCCGGTGGAGTCGACATCTTCAGGACCGCAGTGTACAACCTGCGGTCCGCGTTGCGCCCGGCCGCAGCGGCGTCTAGCTCCGGCCAGCCGCGGTCCGATCGATCACTTCCCGGACCTTGCGAGCCAGCTCGGCCGGCTTGAACGGCTTCGGCAGGAAGTTCAAGCTGGCCTGTTCGACGCCGCGCAGTAGGACCTCGTCATCGGTGTATCCGGACATGAACATTACCGCCAAGCCGGGCGTGAGCTCGCTGAGCTTCCGGGCCAGCTCTCGGCCGTTCATCCCGGGCATGACCACGTCCGTGAGGAGCAGTCGCACCGGGCCGCCCGCCTCGCGGAAGACGGCCAGCGCCTCGTCTCCGTTGCCGGCCTCGAGCACCGTGTAGCCGGCCATCTCGAGCGAGCGCCTCATCAGGCTTCGCAGTGCCTCCTCGTCTTCCACGACCAGCACCGTCTCGTGCCCCGAGGGTGCCTTCTCCACCGCGACGGGATGGCTTTCCGGGACGACTATCTCTCGGATCGCCGGCAGGTAGACTCGGAACTCGGTCCCCGTGCCGGGCTCGCTCGATGCGAAGATGAAGCCGCCGGACTGCTTGACGATGCCGTAAACGGTCGCGAGCCCCAGACCGGTACCTCGCCCTTGGGGTTTGGTCGTGAAGAACGGCTCGAAGATCCGAGTGAGTGTCTGCGGGTCCATGCCGTGGCCGGTGTCGCGGACGCTCAGCCGGACGTACTCGCCCGGCGGCATCGGCACCGATTCATTCTCGGTGCCTGGAGAGGACTGGGCCACCTCCGTGCGGATGAGGATCGTGCCGCCCTGCGGCATCGCGTCGCGCGCGTTGACCGCGAGATTCAGCACGACCTGTGAGAGCTGCGTGGGATCGACCCGGACGCACGGGAGTGCCATTTCGAGCTGCAGCTCGATGCGGACGTCCTCGCTGATGAGCCGGCGCAGCATCCCCTGGAGCTCGTGGACGATCTTGTTGGCGTCGAGGATTTCGGGCAAGAGGACCTGGCGGCGACCGAACGCAAGCAGCTGATGCGTCAGCGCGGCGGCGCGCTCGGCGGACCGGATTATCGATAGCGAGTCCCGGTGGAGCGCGCTGTCCTGGTCTGTCGACTCCTCGATGAAGCGCGCATAGCCCAGGATCACCGTCAGCAAGTTGTTGAAGTCGTGTGCGACCCCACCGGCCAGCCGGCCGATCGCCTCCATTTTCTGCGATTGTCTCAGCTGCTCCTCGAGCTGGGTCTCCCGCAGGGACCGGCGATAGCCGTCGTAGAAGACGCCCGTCATTCCCGCCAGCATTTGCAACCGCTCCTGCTCCGCTATCGAGTAACCTCCCGGCCGGTTCGCTACGGCGATCAACCCCACCACCTTCTTGCCGTGCAGGACCGGCACGCCCAGGAAGTGACGTAGCTGCGGATGGCCCGGTGGGAGCCGGTGGCGTGAAGGTGAGGCGGCGGCGTCGTTGGCGATCATGGGCGTGCCGGATAGGATCACCGCGCCGAAGAGGTTATCGAGCCGGTCGAACTCCAGGTAGCCCTCTCGCGCCTGAACTGCTCGGGCCGCCTCGAGGAACTCCTCGGACGCGAGCCCCGGGCCCTGGAGCCCTTCGTGGGCGAGCACCCGTAGCTTCGTGCCTTCCATGACGGCCCCCACGAAGCCGAGCTGGCTCTGGGTTTGCGCCAGGCCAGCCGTCAGAATTGTCCGGCTGGCTTCGACCCATGAGCCGGTGGACAGAAAGATCGACTGCGCTTCCGACAGCGAGGCCACCAGCGCGTTTCTGCCATGCACCGCATCCTCGGCGCGCAACCGCTCCAGCTCCGCCGTGGCTCGCGCCGAGAAGATTCGCAGCACGCGCTCGCATCGCAGCCCGTCGGGCATCGGTTTGGAGTCGAGGATGGCGATATGGCCAAGGACCACTCCTTGCGTCGAGACAAGAGGCAGGCCCAGGTAACTCTCCGCCTCCATGGTTCGGAGCTCGGCGTCCAGCGGATAGAGCGTCTGGACGCCGTGCGCCACATAGCAGACCTCTCCCGCGGCCACCATCCCGCATGGGGTGCCTTCGAGGCTGTAGGGCGGGCACTCGATCCACTCTCCATCCCTGAAGAAGGCGAGCGGCGTGGCCAGCCGGAGCTGACATTGGTGTTCCGCCACCACGCTGTAGCGAACGCCCAGGCAGACCGAGAGCCACTTCGCCAGTGACTTGAAGAAGTCCAGGCCGGTGGCCTGCGCCGTCCCTTCGGCCAGGTTGGTGAGCAGAGCGTCGACCTCCCGGCGGCTCCTGTCGGATTCCACCCGGGGCGAGATGTCCTGCACCGTGCCGATGAAGAGGCGACGGCCCTGGTGACGCATCTCCGTCACTCGCAGAGCCGCGGGGAAAAGCGAGCCGTCCTTTCGGCGTGCTGTAACTTCGCGCTCACGTCCCAGAACGCGGGCCTCGCCCGTCTCCTTGTAGCGCCTGAGGTACCCGGGGTGGGCGCTGCGATCGGGTTCGGGTGCCAGCATCGACACGTCCCTCCCCACCACCTCCTCGGACAGGTAGCCGAACAGCCGCGTGGCGGTCGCGTTGAAACTCATCACGCGCCCGCCCTCGTCGATCGTCACGATGGCGTCCGCGGTGGAGTCGAGAATGGCCTGGTAGATCTCCGGGGCGAATCCGTCGATGCACACGTGAAGATGCCTCCCTGGGATCGAGCCTCAGTCTACCCGGAACTATCGGATGTTCGCTGACTTGCGCGACCGCTGACCGGCAGGTCGCGACGGCTCGGCGGTGGGCTGCGACGTCTCCGAGCGGGTCTCGATGAGCTCCAGGACCGGGCAAACCAGCGGCGCGTCCATCCGGCGGCAATGTTCGAGCGCGGAGTTGAGCTGCTTACGAGCCAGCGTCATCCGCCGGATGGTCAAGTCGAGCCACTCCGTCTTGGCGAGGGCGATGTTGGCCGCACAGCCGGTCCCCTTTGCGGCAAGGCCTCTCTCCGCCAGCAACTCACGGATCTCCTCGAGGGTGAAACAGAGCGCCTGAGCCGCCCGGATGAATCGCACGACGGAAACTGTCTCCAGTGTGAAGGCACGGTACCTGCCCGTTCCGTGCCTGTCCGCCGTCGGCAGAAGATTCCGCTTTTCGTAGTATCGAACTGTGTGGGTCGTGACGTGCGCGAGCATCGCCACCTGTCCTATGGACAGAGGTCGATCCATTTCACCACCGATTCTCCCTGCTCCTGAGCAATGATTGATACTCGTTACTCTGGCGATTCTTGCTGTGAAAAAAACTCTTACACCCTGCACCAAGGTCCAAGGTCAAGCTACGATCGAAGAGGCCGGGGCGTATGACGCCGGTCGTGCTTCCGGATACCGTGCCGGCGAGATTCGTTTCAGTGGTCCAGCGCCTCGTCGAAGGCGGCGGCGGCTCCCGGGTGCGCGGCCTCCGAAAGACGCCGCTGGAGCCACGCCTTCGTCGCCGAGGACTCGACCACCGGCGCCTCGGGGCGATCGCCCTCGACGACGGCCGAAGTCACGAGCGTGACGGCGACGGCGCAGGCGCTGGTGACCGGGCTGCCCGCGAGCGCCAGGAAGCCTCGAGCGTCATAGGCGACCGCGACGGGGTCGAAGCGAGCTACGTTGGCGGTCACCACCTTGACCTCGGGCGATTCGGGAGAGGGTTCGAAAGCCCAGCTGGTGACCGTGGAGCGGTGGGCGGCCGGGTCGTGGCCGACGCTGCCCGCGAGCCGGCCGGGCTTGCTCGAGCGGACCAGCTCGCGCCGGTCGGGGACGACCTGGTAGCGAACGAGCGCGCCTGGAAGGAAGAGCTTCTTGCCGTCCGGCAGCGGCTGATTCGTCGCGTCGCCCGCAAACGGAAACTGCGGTAATGCTGCCGGGTCGGTCCGGTTGGCTTCGACGACGAGCTCGGGCTCCAGAGTGGCCGTGTCCGTGGTGCGGAACATCGCCAGCGCCCCGGCGGGTCCCGGTGCGACCTCGAGGATCACGTGCGCCTGGTGGATGTCGCGCGTGACCCAGTCGAGCGAGAGGCGCTGCTCGGCCTGCATGCTTGCGCGGCCCGTGACCTGGACTGTCGAGCGCAGGGCTCGGGCCAGCATCGGGTAGGCCATCGAGGCCAGGAGGGTGAGGATGGCCATGACGATGAGCATCTCGAGCGGCGTCAGCCCGGTGCGTGCCGGGCGGTCGGGTGCGTGCCGGCCGGACCTCATGGCGTCACCCCCGGTGGAAGGTTGCGGTCCTCGCCGACGATCAGCGTTTCGAAGACGGCGACGGCCGGCGCCTCGCGTTCGAGACCTTCTTCTTCCCAGGTGACCGTGACGCGCGCGCCGAGCATGCTTCGTTCGCCCTCGCCCAGGTAGCTGGTAAAGGCGATGGTTCGGTGGAGCCGCTTGTAGTCCTCGGGGTATTCGAGCTTCAGCAGCAGGTCGAGCGCGGCGGTGGCTTCGGGCGAGACGCCCTCGGGATTGAGGATGGCGGCGGAGATCTGGAAGAGCTTGCCGGCGACGATGCCGCCCGTTCGCCAGCCGCGGAGGTGGGATGCGGCGGCCAGGGTCTCGGGCCGGTCGTCAGGCGTGGTGGCGCCGGTTGGGTCGTGGACGGCCGCCCGGAAGAACCATCCGCCGGAAGCGGGTTGGGTCATCTGCTGCAGCTCCTCGAGGGTTTCGCGGGCGACGGCCGCGGCCATCGAGGCGTAGCGGGAGCGGTAGACGATGCGGTAGCCGCCGCTGAAGACCTGATAGGCGGACACCGCGGCCATCGAGAACACTCCGACCGCGATGAGGACTTCGAGGAGGGCGAGACCGGCGGAGTGACGGCGCGGGCGGTACGAGGTACGGGCTTCGACAGGCTCAGCCTGAGCGGGGGCTTCGACAGGCTCAGGATGAGCGGGGGAGGTCATCGGGCACCTCCCTTGGGAGTGCCCGGCGAGCCCTGGCCGAGCGACTGCAGGGCACGCAGGGTGGCGTCGTCGATCTTGCCCTGCTGGCGCAGGAGGGCGGCGCGCTCCTTGACGGCGGCCCATTCCTCGGGGGAGGGGACGAAGGGCGGCCGGCCCGAGCGGGCCCGGGCGGAGAGCTTGCCGAAGACGGCGGCGACTTCATCCGGAGTCGGAAGCTTCAGCGGAGCATTCGGGTCCATTCGGACCCGGCGGCAGAGGTCCGGGTTCGCCTTCAGCTCCTCCGACCAGGCGCGTGCGACGTTGGCGCCGGCCTCGAGCAGCGACTTGAAGGTCGTCTCGGCGCCCGCGACGTCGGGCAGGGCCAGCTCGAGCTGCAGCAGGTGCTCCAGCAACTCTCGCTTGAGCATCGGGTTATCCGGGGGGACGCGCTCGAGGGCACCCTTCAGCACGGCCATCGCCGCCCGCAGGTCGCCCCGCCGCAGGGCGCCCTCGTAATCGGCGCGGATCTCATGCCAGAGCCGGCGGTCGGAGTACTCGGCAGCCATTGCGAGGAACGCGGGCGTGCGGTAGCCGAGGCGGATCAAGTCGGCCTTGACGCGCGCGGCCAGCGAGCGATACCCGGCCTCGACGTCCACAGGCGGCGGCACGGGCCGGTGGCGCCATTGTCTCCAGGGCTTCGGGCGCACGGGGGTCGGTTTGGGCGGCTCCATCGACTCGAGCACGGCCGGCTCGCGGGCCATTTCGTAGGTCGCGTCCCTGGGGCCGACGAGGTCGCGGTTCAAGAAGAGGGCTGCGGCGAAGACGAAGAGGATGCAGAGCCGGGCCGGCGGCAGGTCGGTCAGCGCCAGCAACTGCTCCAGCATCAGCGGGACTCTCCTGCGTAGGCGCTCCAGGCACCCGAGAGCCCGGCGGCGCCCAGGGAGGACGCGGGTGGCGGCGGCCGGTACATGACTTCGAGCTTGGAACCGGGCGGGATGTGCCGGCGGTTCGGATAGGCGCAGACCAGGTTGCCGACGATCCTGGCGGCCTTTCCCGGGCCGTCGGGACGGGCGCCCCCGGCGCTGTAAATCCAGGCGTGGACGGGGGCGGGGGTCTCGTAGCCAAAGGTGGTCTCGAAGGAATCGGCCGTGCGCAGCTCGAGCATCGCTCCCTGGCTCCAGCGTTCGTCGTCCTTGCCGCGCACGAAGATGGCGAGCGCGTCGGAATCGGCGCCGGGTACGTCGTAGTCCTGCGGCGTGTCCGGCCCCAGCACGCCCAGAACGTCGCTGCGCCGCGCGCCCGAGGAGTCGACCGTGAACTCCAGCTCGGCCTGGTCGGCGGCAACGATCGGCGCGGTAAGGTAGGGGCCGTCGGTGTCGTCGGTGAGAATGGCTCCGCGGCCGGTGTAGCGGATGGGCTTGTCGTGGGCGAGGTCCTCGACGAAGATGGGGCCGTCGAGGACCAGCAGGTCGTGGTCAGGCTCGGCCAGGTCGGGGTCCTTGGCGTGGGTGTAGAGGCCTGGATAGTCTGTCAGCCGCGCGTAGCGCCGAAGCGCCGTGCGCGCCGGGAGCCGGAAGGCTGGCGGGACGATCGCGGTTGCGGACCCGCCGGAGCCGCCGGCTCCATTGAGTGAGGCGAGGTAGTTCTGCGCCACCGCCTGACCGAGCGAGTTGAGCATCTGGCCCACGACCATCGACTCCAGGATGCGCACCCACATCTTGCCCGACCCGAACCGCGCGCCGATGCCCATCGTCAGCACCGTCGTGGCCAGCCCCAGGAAGTCGCCCAGCGCGGCGGCGTAGCGATCTGCCAGCTCGATCGGCGCCCAGTAGAGCCCCAGCGGCAGCGTCACGGGTTGGAGCTGGGTCCGATCCTCGGGATAAGCGACGGTGCCGCACGCGTCCGTCTTGCCCACCATGTCGACCCCCAGCGTGTAGAAGACGTCGCAGAACCACCCCTGGCACTTGGTGACGCGGTGATGGACGAGCGTGCTGAGTCCCTCGGTCTGGATGCTGTACTGCTTGCCGTCCTCCTCGGCCAGCTCCGAGGGGCGGGCCAACCGGCCGGGCTTCGGCTCGGCGGGCGCGTAGGGGCCGAGCCGCTCGAAGAGCTTGTCGGACTGGGGTCGGTCGCGCGCCAGGATGCCCTTGAATGGCGAGACCCGTACTCGGCCCTGGGAATCAGGCACGGTCGCGCCGGTCAGCGAGAAGTAGTTCGGCACCTTCGGCTCGCCGGACGCCAGCTCCGTCTTGTCCATGTGCTGCGTCTCGACGAACCACCACTGCGCGTTCTGGATGAGCAGGCCGGGGTCGCCGACGAACATCAGAGTCCAGCAGTTGTTCAGGATATCGAGCGGCAGAGTTCCGTCCACGAGGCAGGCCAGGATGTCGATCCCCATGCCGAAGAGGAATCCGAGCGCGGTCGCGCCGGCGGCGACGAGATCGCCAAGGTTCTGGATCGGCACGGGGCACGGGGGCATACCCATCACGGCCCAGTGGTTCGGGCGGATCTGCGGGTAGGCCGGGCTGAAGATGCTCCGGAGCAACATCGGGCCGCAGATCTCGACCACGCCGGCGCGCGGGGCGGGGCCGGTACCCCAGCTGTCGACCCACTGGTAGTCGACCGGTTTGAGGTCGGGCGCGATCTCGATCGGCAGGTAACCTGGGGCAGCGACGGGGTTGGGCTTCTCGCCGCCGGCGGGGGCAGTGACGGGGTCCTCGCAGTGGAAGGGGTACGGGTAGCCAGCAGTTTCGACGGCGTAGACGCCGCGCAGGTGGATGCGCCCGTCCCGGCGACCGAAGAGCAGCAGGCTGCCACCCTTGTTGAGGTCCTCGGCCATCGGTCCCTCGGGCGTGTCGATCGCAGCGTCGCCCCAGCTGAAGAGGACGAACTGCCGGGCGGGTGGGCCGGCGGCGGAGACCTTCACGACATGCTGGGCGGAGAGCTGGCGGTGCGTGTAGACGCGAGGCCCCTCGAAGTCGACGCGGGCGGTGAGCACGGCCAATCCCACCCAGTCGGCTGGAGGCGCCACGTCGGGGGAATCGGCGGCGTCGAAGTAGGAGTCCTTGTAGAAGGAGTCCGGGTTCGTAACGTCAGCCTCGGGGGCGGACGTTGCGATGCGGCGGAAGGCGCGCATGGAGAGCGTGACCGAAGAGAGCCGGGCGCCGCCGGCGGTGGCCATCTGCGCGGCGCGGGGCGCCAGGTCGGCGATGGAGAGCTCCAGGAGCGGGCCGGTCGCGGGGGAGTCGGCCAAGGGGAGTTGCTGCTGGAGTTGCTGGAGGAACTGGCTCCACGACCCGCCCGCAAGTGAGTCCCTGCCCGCCGCGGTTCGCAGCTTTCGCGACAGGCCCAGCCCGGCTTCGGACAGCGCCGCCCGCGCATAGAGCGTGGCGCGCGTGCCGAACAGGTTCATCGCGTGGAGGTTGTAGTCGCCCCCCGCGCTCACCAGCACCGCCCCCAGAAGGATCAGGATGAGGAAGACGACGATGACCGCGACGGCCAGAAAGCTACCCCTGCGACAGGTCGCGCCCATTCCGGTCCAACAATAGCATGCGCTGGCCGTTGGCGCGGGGTGGCCTGCCCAAAGCACCGGCAACGCGTCTCTGAAGCCCCGCGGGAAGTCCCGTGGCCGCAATTCTCGTGGCGTCTACCTGTACCGGGTTTTCTCGAAAACCCGGCACAGGTAGACGCCACGGGATTTCCCGCGAGGTGGAGGGGCCGTACAGGTAGACGCCACGGGATTTCCCGCGAGGTCGAGGGGCCCCTGCGGTCCAGGGAGCCTTCCTGGCATTCCCCGGTCCATCCTGTATCCTGGGTAACCCAATGGAGTCGCCCTCGCGTCCGCTGCGGATCCTGTTCGTCACGGTCTTCCTCGATCTTCTGGGCTTCGGGCTCATCCTGCCGCAGCTGCCCTACTACGCAAAGGCGTGCGGGGCCGACGGGACGGTCGTCGGGGCCATCGGGGCAAGCTACTCGCTTCTGCAGTTCCTCTTCTCGCCCATCTGGGGGCGAATCTCCGATTCGATTGGCCGGCGCCCGATCATCGTGATGGGGCTCCTGGGGAGCGGAGTCAGCTTCATTCTCTTCGGGGCGGTGTTCCACGTCCATCGCTGGACGGGCCTTGGCCTGATCCCGATCATGTTCATCTCGAGGTCGCTGGCAGGGATGTTCAACGCCAACATCTCGACCGCCCAGGCCTACGTGGCCGACGTGCTGCCTCCGGAGAAGCGCGCCGGCGGAATGGGCATGATCGGCGCCGCGTTCGGCCTGGGGTTCGTGCTGGGGCCAGCCTTCAGCGCAGGGCTGGGGGTGCTCGGCGGGCCGGCGCTGCCCTTCTACGTGGCCGGTGCCGTCGGGATGGCGACGGCCGTGGCAGCCTTCTTCTGGCTCCCGGAGAGCCACGTGCCCGGGGCGCCGGGACAAGGGCCGCGGCGCAGATGGCTTTCACTGTCGGTGATCCCGTCCGGCGCTCTTCTGGTCACGATCGCGCTCTTCTTCTTGAGCACCTTCTCGATGGGGATCATGGAGAACACCCTGGGGCTCTTCGTCGAGGCGGAGCAGCGCTTCAGCTACACGCCCCACCAGTTTGCCCTGCTCCTGGTCTTCGTCGGCGTGGTGATCGTCATCACTCAGGGTGGACTGGTCCGGAGGCTGTCGCCGCGGTTCGGCGAGCCCAGGATGATCCTTGCGGGCGCGATTTTCATGGTGGTTGGGCTGGGCGGCATCGGAGTGGCGCGCGGCTCGCTCGAGCTCTACGTCCTCATGGCGCTGGTGGGCTTTGGAAACGGCATCCTCAACCCAAGTCTCTCCACCACGACCTCGTTGCTGGCTCCGCACCAGTATCGCGGCGAGGTGATGGGCATGGGCCAGAGCATGTCGAGCCTGGGGCGTATCCTGGGGCCGCTCCTCGGAGGTGCGGTCTACGAGCATGTGGGCCACGCCAGCGCCTACTACCTGAGCGGGGCGACGATGATCGTGGCGTCGGCGCTGGCCGTGACACTGCTGGGAATCGAGCGCACGGCGGAGGCAGGGAGCAAGCTCCGTGGGCCGGATGCCCCGGAGTAACCAGAGCTTTCCGGCAGTAACAGGGCGGTTCCCTGGTCGGCGTCGAACGGATCGCGCCGAGGTTTCAGGCTGGAAGCGAACTTTCGACGTGCCTTCGGGCCGTGGCACGGGGTTTGCCTCCGGCTGGACGTGCGAAACCAGAGAACCGGTATCACCCTGATCGAGCTGCTGGTCGCGGCGTCGATCCTGGCGCTGGCGCTGGCGCCGATTCTCGACCTGTTGGCCAAGAACAGCCGCCAGACGCGCTTCAGCGAGGACAGGCTCTACGCCACAATGCGCGCCAGGACGGTGCTCGAGCGGTACCGGCCGCTGAGACCGTCGAAGCTGACGACGATGTTTCCGCCGGACGGGTCGGGGTCGGCGCAGATCGCCAAGGATTCGCTGGTCTCCATCGCGGCGATGCCGGTGTCGACTGACGACCCCGAGCTGGAAGACGCGCGACGCAGGGAGGGCCGATTCGACGTGCGGCTCGCCTTCGTCCCGGAGCCCGACGGCCGGGCCGGTCAGCTCGTGGCGCGCGTGAGCTGGAGCTCGGCAAACGCCACCAAGGCCTCCACCCTGACAGCTTCCGAGTGGGTCTCGGACAGGAGACGCTGATGACGACAAACGCAGCTCGCAGAGCCAACAGAAACGGCGCGGCCCTCCTCATCCTTGCGGTCATCTGCGTGCTGGTGCTGGGGCTGATGGGGCTGGCAGGCAGCGCCGGGGCCGGCAGCTTCACCAGCACCTCCGAAATGGTGAGCGGCGACCGGGCCGCGGCGGCCTTCGTGCGGCTGGCGCTGGACGAGGCCCAGGAGCGGATCGAAGAAGAAGCTCGGACCTTCGGTACGCCCTGGTACACAGTGCTGCGCAAGCCCAGGCTCAGGGGAAGCAAGTTCGAGGCGGCCGAGGACACTGTGTCGGTGGCTCGCACGAAGCGGCTGGCAGCCGAAGAGGGGCAGGCCGGCGCGCAGATCTCCGTGACGGCGACGTTCTTTCAGCAGAACGCCTTTGGCGTCCGCTCCGAGGGGAAGCTCTGGGGCGGCGACCAGAGCTATGGAACCATTGCGCTCGAGGCGACCGTCAAGCTGGAGGCCCCGCGCTCCGGAATCTTCACGGTCGGCCGAAAGGCCCAGGCGAAGCGGCTGATCGGCTATCGAGCGACACTTCCGGAGCCGGCGGCCCCGTTCGATCAGTCGCCTCTCTGGATCAAGGACCCCGACTTCCTGAGGACCCAGGCCGCGGCCGTGGAGCAGCAGGTGCTGTCGCTCTGCCCCGGCGTCACGCAGCAGAGTCTGCCGCGGCCCGAAGACTTCGTCAAAGGACTGCTCTACGGGAGGCTTGGCTTGAAGGAGGCGACCAGCGCCGGGCTGGCGTTTGCGGCTGGGGGTAACGACTGTGCGGGCGCGGCCAACGCCCTGCAGTCGTTCTGGAACGGGTTCACGAAGGACTACCGCTTTCTCCAGGACGCCTTCGCGAAGCGAACGATGACCCAGCTCTACTGGCCCCAGATGAGCGAGGACTCCTTCAAGGGCGACACGCTGGGCCGCGCGGGTAGAGCCTTCAAGGACGGGGCGGCGCTGGCGGCGCACCTGGGCGCTGGCGGCGGCACGGTCGTGCTCGACGGGACCTACTACGTGGCGGAGCCGATCACGATCGACTGGACCTACGCCGGGCGCGGCTGCATCGTCAGCCCTCGCACCATCACCGTCGCCCGCGCCACCCGGCTCGACCCGAAGTCAGCCGATACGCTGACGCTGGTCAGCACCGAGGGCAGTATCGACGTTTCCCAGGCGACGGAGACGATCGAGGCAGCGCTCTTCGCGACGCAGGGCACGGTGCTGGGTCTGTCCGGAAAGCACGTGAAGGGGCTGCTGGCCGCGGCGCACCTGGCCAGCGGATTCGAGGCCGGTGCCGGGACGCGGATCGAGCTGGACGGCGCGCTCACTCGCCACCAGCCGGGCGTGATGATGACCAGCCCCGACAGCCTTCAAGTGGAGTTCGACGACGTGCCGCTTGCGCAGATGTGAAGAGACGGCTGGGCCGGTTGCCAAAGTCGAGGAGTCGGAAGGTCTTTCGAGGGTTTTGTTGGGCTGGATTGTGGCGCTCGCTGGTGAGGCCTGAGCGCGGGAGGAACTCAAGTGAATGAGACGGAACGAAGATCGGCGATGGTGACGTTGGTGACCGTGGCGCTGCTGACTGCGTGCGGCGCGAGGGCGGCGGCCGGACAGGCGAGGATGGCCTTCACGGCAGCCGGGTTCGGCGCTTCGAGCGCGGGGGCGGGGAGCGAGCCGCTGGTCATCGTGCGAGCGCTGCCGGAGCCGATCCTCCATGCGCGGGAAGTGGTTGTGTCCGTGGCGGCGGACCGGCTGGCGCGGGCTTCCTTTCGACAGTGGGCCAACGGATTCGACTTTCGCTCGGGGCCGACGGGCGAGGTCCCCTCCACCGTGCAGCCACCGTCCGTGGCGGGCCCCGCGTCCAGCCGGCCGTCGCGAGCCGTGTTGCGGGACGCCAGCCCTCTGCCCGACGCGGGCGAGGTGCTCTGAAGGGCCGCGTCAGCCCTTGCGGCCGCGCCGCCGGCGAGCCAGGAGGGTCCCGCGGCAGGACGGGGCGCCGCAGCGGCAGGCGAAGCGCGCGGCGGTCTCGGGATCGGCGGCCGTCTCGTGGCGGAGCTTGTAGTCGTAGGCGAGCTCCTCGCCCGGGTCGATGTCGCGGAGGGCGCGGATGAAGACCCGGCCATCCTCCAGGACCGACTCGCAGTTGGGCTCGCACGAGTGGTTCACGAAGCGGGCGTCGTTTCCGCCGCGGCCGGCGTCGATGACCCGATCGTCCTCGATCTGGAAGAGCACGACCAGTCCCTCGGGGCGGCCTTCGATGCCATCGTAGCGGCGATCGGCTTCGGCGACGGAGATCCGTTCTCCCGTGTACTCGAGAATGCGGGTTCCGCGCGGGATGGGACGGGTGGCCCAGACGCCCGTGCCGTGGATCGAGGAGCCGCGGACGGCGATGGAGCCTGGAGCGAGCCTGGGCGGGCGCTTCATGAGGGAGGTGTTTATAGCAGACGCAGCTGGGCCTGGGGGAGAGTTTCCGGGGCATGCCTGGGGTACGAGGCTGTTACTTTCCCCGAGGCGTGAGAGCTGGAGCGAATCCAGCGTTGATGCGGGAAGGCGCCGAAGATCGGCGTTGGCCCGGGGCTTGCTTGGCTGGAGGCGTATCAGGCGCGAAGCGTTGAGCAGCGCTGCGAGGAGGAGCAGGATGAACGGTCGAGGTCGCAGAGGGATGACAGTCGTGGAGCTGATGGTGGCCGTGCTCCTCTTCTCGGTGATGTCCGGAGTCCTCTGGAATCTCTGGATCGGAGGCAATCGCTCTTTCGAGGATAGTTCTTCGCACGCCAGCGCATTCCGATCGGCCAGCCTCGCGCTGGAGTGGATGCGGCGGGACCTGGCGCGGGTGGCGGTTGCGCGCCCGCGGCCGCCGTTCGGCCAGGCGACGGGTCCGGTGAGGCTTGGAGCAGGCGGAGAGGTGGAGATTGCGGTCTTCGCAGAGCTGGAGAAGGGGGAGCTGAAGGAGTCGCTTTCGGAGCTGGAGGCAGAGACGGTGACTTACCGGTTTCAGGGTGCGCCAGGGGCGGGTCACGGATTTCGCAGAAACGGCCGGCTGCTGGCCGGTATCGAGCTCGAGCGGTTCTCGGTGCAGCCGATGCAAGATGCGCAGAGCGGGGCGCCCTTCGTGAAGGTGACTGCCGTGGGGATCGATCCGAGCGGGCGCAAGTCGGTGATGTTGACGGATCTGGTCTACCTGGAGCAGCTTCACAAGCTGAGGAAGTACCCGTGGTCGATGCCGAACCCGGTCCCTCGCGTCGGCGGTTGGGGGAGCGTCGATCCCAACGCCTGAGGGCCCACGTCGGAATGCCGGTGGAGTTCCTGTGGTGTGTACGGGCACTGGGCCTTCGGCGGGGGGCAGGGGCAGGGGCAGGGGCAGGGACAGGGGCAGGATACGAACTACTTGGAGAGCTATTCCTCCCAGAGCCTGCGCCCCATCGAGTGGCCCCCCCCGGCCTCAAACCTCACGCCTGGCGCGTGCGTCTGCTATCCTCTTCCAGTCTCGGCGTTCCTTGACCGCCCCAGACCACCGTGATATGACATGGCGGTGTTTTGTCCGGATCCAGAAGAACGACCGTAGGCAGAGGAGGTTCCCGTGGCAGATGTCTCCGCTCCAGACGATCGAACCCGCGAGCGAATCCTGAGGTTCAAGAAAGATTTTCATCAGAGAATCCTCGACCAGATCGACCGGCGGCAATCGCTCAACAAGTATGAGCTGAAGGCCCAGGTCGAATCGATCACGGAGAAGATCTTCGCGCGCGAGGAGCTTCCGCCCTTCTTGGGTCTGACCAAGGAGCAGTTCAAGAAGGAGACGTTCGACAACGTCCTGGGCTATGGCCCTCTGGAGGACCTCCTCAACGAGGCCGGGGTCGACGACATCATGGTCGTCGGCTACGCCAAGATCTTCGCCGAGAAGGACGGCAAGCTGCAGCTGACGAATCGCAGCTTCCTCGACGAGCAGCACCTGCGGACGGTCATCGACCGCATGCTGCGCGTGATCGGCAAGAGCGTCAACGATCTCAATCCCTATGCGGACGGCCGGCTCGAGGACGGCTCGCGCATCAACGTCGTGGTGCCGCCGCTGGCGCTCGACGGGCCGCAGATCACGATTCGTAAGTTTCCCTCCAACCCGCACACGATGGAGGACCTGATCCACAAGTTCGGCAGCGTGACGCAGGGGCTAGCGGACTTCATGAGGATTGCGGTTCGCAATCGCAAGAACATCGTGATCTCGGGCGGCTCGGGTACTGGCAAGACGACCTTGCTCAACGCGCTGTCGAATGCGATCCCCGACGACGAGCGCATCGTGACGATCGAGGACACGGCAGAGCTGAAGCTGCGCCAGCCGCACGTGGCGCGCATGGAGACCCGCCAGCCCAACTTCGAAGGCAAGGGCGTCGTGACCATTCGCGACCTGGTGCGCAACGCGCTGCGCATGCGGCCGGATCGCATCGTCGTCGGCGAGTGCCGCGGTGGCGAGGCGATCGACATGCTCCAGGCGATGAACACTGGCCACGATGGCTCCCTCACCACGATCCACGCCAATAGTCCCGAGGACGTGCTGTTGCGCCTGGAGACGATGTGCACGATGGCCGGGCTCGACATCCCGCTGGCCTCGATCCGCAAGCAGATCGGCGCAGCCATCGATCTCATCGTACAGGTCGCGCGTTTCGGCGACGGCACGCGCCGCGTCATCGCCGTGACCGAAATCCTCGAGGCCCAGGACCACGCCTACACGCTCCAGGACCTGTTCCTCTTCCATCGCGAGCTGGTCCGCGAGGACGGCCGGATCGAAGGCGATCTGCGTCCGACCGGAAAGACCCCGAAGAGCTTCGAGAGCTTCGTGCAGTCGGAGCGCGACCAGCTCAAGGAGATCTTCTCCGCAGGGAAGAAAGCTCGCGCAGCCGCGGCAGCCAAGGCCGAAGCGCCCGCCAAGGCCGAACCCCCGGCGCCAGCAGCGAAGTCCAAGAAGGACGCTGAGAAGGAGGCGGCCAAGAAGTGAGCCACATCATCGCTGGCCTCATTCAGATTGTACTGGTGCTCCTCGGCGTCAGCGCCGTGGTCATGTTGTACCGTCGCATCCGGGGGCTGGCTCCGCAGCAGCGCGTCCGCGTGCTGATGCTCAACTTGATCCTGGTCTTCCTGTTCTGGGCCATTCTGCGACTGCCGCTCCACATCTGCGCCGTGTTCCTGCTGCTGATCAACGTCGCCGTGGTCGGGTTCATGGGCAAGCAGGAAGAGACCCGGACGAAGTTGCTGGGTGACCAGCTCATCAACGCGCTCCTGATCATCTCGGGAGCGCTCAAGGCGGGCAGGACGCTGGAGCAGGGCTTCGAGTTGGTCAGCCGCTCGATGCCTGATCCGATCTCGCACGAGTTCCGTGCTTGCCTGGCAGAGATGGAGCTCGGCATCCCGTTCGAGCAGTCGCTGCGCAATCTGCTCGAGCGAATCCCGACGCACGACTTCAAACTGTTCGTGACTGCCACGCTCTTTCAGCGCGAGACCGGCGGCAACCTGATCGCGCTCTACGATCAGATCATCTTCGCCGTCAGCGAGCGCAAGAAGGTGCTCGGGCGCCTCGAGGCGCAGACCATGCAACAGCGCTACTCGGCCTACGTCGTGATGGCCCTGCCGATTGGCCTTTACATCATTCTCTCGTGGTTGAATCCGGGCCACATCGCCGTGCTGCACGACACCCAGATCGGCCAGCTGGCGTTCTATAGCGCCATCTTCCTGCAGATCCTGGGTGTCGTCATCCTTCGCGCCATCTTGACCAGGACTACGGCGGCTTGATCGCTCGACCCTGAAGACCGAGAGGAGCCCCCATGGGTTTCGTAGCTATTATCTGTCTCATCCTGTTCGTCGCGTTCCTGCTCATCTACCAGATGATGCGGCAGCCGCGCGACCAGACCATGCGAACACTGGGCGTCGAGGGCCGTTTCTTCCTCGCCCTGTCCCGGCCCCTGATCGACCTCGCCATCCGGATGAACCGGCAGCTGGGGATCGACCAGAACTCCCAGACCGTCAAGGCCAACAAGCAGCATCTCGACGCCGCCGGAATCCTCGAGATGGACGGCGAAGAGCTGCTCGCCGCGCGCGAGGTGACGGCCTGCGTGATGGCGTTCTTCACGCTGCTGATGCTGGCCGTCATCGCAGGGACCTTCGCCAGGCCGCATCCCTGGATGGGTGCCTTGATCATGTTCTGCTTCGGACTGAACTACCCCATCCTCAAGGTTCAGCAGCGAGCGCGCGCCCGCAAGGAGAAGATCTTCCAGGAGCTGCCCTACGTCATCGACCTGATCAGCCTGGCCATCGAGGCCGGCCTCGATTTCAAGATGGCTGTCGAACGGCTTATCGCCTTCTCCGAGCCGAGCCCGCTCATCGAGGAGCTCAAGGTTTTCCACCAGGACCTCGATCTCGGCGCCACGATGGAAGATGCGCTCAAGCACATGGGCGAGCGCATCGACATCCTCGCGTTCTTCAGCTTCGTCGAGTCGATCGTGCAGGCGACCACGCTCGGTATCGACGTCAGCTCCACTCTCCGGGCGCAGGCCGAACAGATGCGGATCGCCATCTATCAGGACCTCGAAAAAGGGGCCAACGCGGCCCCGGTGCTCATCCTCTTCCCGACAGTCTTCTGTATCTTCCCTCCGTTGCTCATCATCCTGATGGCTCCCCTGATCATCAAGTTCCAGCAATTCCACGCGTTCTTCGCCAAGAAGTCGCCCACGTCGTTCTGAGCCCCCATCGAGCCCGGCGACCGAAGTCGTGCCTGGACAGCCCGAGCTTTCCAGCCCCGTCCCTGGTCTCCGGGCTCTCGCATTGAAAGGGTGCTTGATTCGAACGACCCCAACGTGGTATAGGGCTTAGCAGTCGTCTTGCGAGAGTGCTAACAGGCGCGGTGGCAGGAGGATTCCGGTGCAAGAGCTGACCCCCAGACAGCGGCAGATCCTGAAGATGGTCGTGGCCCTGTTCATCGAGTCGGCGGAGGCCGTCAGCTCGAGAACGCTGGCGCGCCGCTTCCGTCTGCCCTACAGCCCGGCCACCATCCGCAATGAGATGGCGGATCTCGAGGAGCTCGGATTCCTGGAGCAGCCCCACACGTCCGCGGGCCGGATTCCGACCGAGAAGGGCTATCAAGCCTATGTGGCCGGCCTCGAATCCATCGAGTGCGAGGGGCCCGAGCGGGTCCGGCTCGAGACGCTCGAGCTGGAGGCTCTCGACAGCTGCAAGGAGGCCGAGGAGCTCCTGCGAGATGCCATCTCGATCCTGGCCATGGTCACAAGGTTGGTCGGTGTGGCCGCGTTTCCATCGCTGAGGCAGGCGACGTTCACGAAGCTGCAGCTGACGAGCATCGACTCCAGGCAGATTCTTGTGGCTCTGGTGACGGACAGCAGCCACGCCGAGGCGCACCTGCTCCAGGTGGAGCGGCCGGTGCCGCAGGATCGGCTCGAAGTCTTCACGCGCATCATCAACGAGCAGTTCACCGGCAGGCCGATCTCGGAGTTCGTCGCGGGTTCGGCCAGGGTCATCCGGACGCTGGAGAGCTCCTACCGAGAGCAGCTCGAGAAGGTGCTGCAGCTCTTGATGACGAAGATCGGCAAGCCCCTCGAGAGCGAAGTCCTGATCTGGGGGGCAGCCAGCGTGCTGGACCAGCCCGAGTTTCAGGACGTGCAGCGCGCCCGGGCAATCCTCGATGCGCTGGAGAAGCGCGAGTTCATCGGGAGAATGCTTGCCAGCATCGCTACCAGCGGCTCGCAGATCACCTTCGTGGGGGTCGACGGCAATCCGGAGATGATGCCGCTCAAGGACTTCAGCCTCGTGAGCTCGGTCTACCGGGTGCGCGGGACGGTCAAGGGCGCCATCGGAATCCTGGGGCCCAGGCGCATGGATTACCCGCGCGTCATCGGCTACGTCAATCACATCAGCGACTCGCTCACGCGAGTCCTTTCCGACAAGTGATCATGGAACCAAGCAATTCGACTCAGCCCGAAGAGACGGCCCAGCCCGCCGAGGCGACCCCCGCCGGCGACTCCGAGGCCGTGGCGCCCGCCGGGAGCACGGCCGAAGCAGCCCAGGCCCCCGTGCCTGAGAGCGAGGAGCTGCAGAAGGTCAAGAAAGAGCTGGAAGCAGCTCGACAGCAGTCGGACACGTACCGCCGCCACGCTGCCGAGCTGGACAACATCCGCAAGCGGCAGGCGCGGGAGCGCGAGCGCGACCTTGCAGACAGGGCCGCCTCGCTCTTGCGAGGCATCCTGCCGGTCGTGGACAACTTCGAGCGAGCGATGGCCAGCCTTTCTCAGGCCACGGACGCGGAAGCCGTCAAGGTGGGCACGGGGCAGATCTACCGGCTGTTCGTGGACTGGCTCGAGAAGCAGGGAGTGAAGGCGATTCCTTCGGTGGGGGCCAAGTACGACCCCAACCTCCACGAGGCGGTCATGCAGGCGCCGTCGCCGGAGGTTCCCGAGGGCTCGGTCTCCAACGAGCTGGAGCGCGGGTACTTCCTGGGCGAGAAGGTCCTGCGGCATGCGAAGGTCGTCGTGAGCACGGGGGCGGCGCCCGAGCCTGAAGCACCCCAGGAGAACTGAGGGCCGGGCCGGGGACAGTCGGTGCCGCGCCAGCGGCTCGTGCAGATTTGCAGCACGAGACAGTTTCGATTTGAAACGTTTCATGGAGTGCTGGGCAATCATGAACTCGGGGCAGTACTGGGCAGAAGCCGCATGAACAGAAGAAAACAGCCACGTTGGTGCGGCGCTTGCTTTGTTGCAGGCGGCCCCGCCTCAGGTGTCGGGGCTCCGAGCGTGCTCTGACAAGGGAGAATCGACATGTCCAAGACGATAGGAATCGACCTGGGAACGACCAATTCGTGTGTGGCCGTCATGGAAGGCGGCGAGCCCGTGGTCATCATCAACAGCGAGGGCGCTCGCACGACGCCGTCGGTAGTCGCTTTCACCAAGGAGTCCGAGCGGCTCGTGGGGCAGGTGGCCAAGCGCCAGGCGGTCACCAACCCCGAGAACACCGTCTACTCCATCAAGCGATTCATGGGCCGCCGCTACGACGAGGTCGAAACGGAGCGCCAGATGGTTCCGTACAAGGTCGTGCGCAGCACCAACGGCGATGCGCGCGTCGACATCAGCGGCAAGCAGTACTCGCCGCCGGAGATCTCCGCGCAGGTCCTGATGAAGCTCAAGAAGGACGCCGAGGCGTACCTGGGTGAGAAGGTCGCCAAGGCCGTGATCACGGTCCCCGCCTACTTCAATGACGCACAGCGTCAAGCGACCAAGGACGCCGGCAAGATCGCTGGCCTGGAAGTTCTCCGGATCATCAACGAACCGACGGCCGCGGCGCTGGCCTTCGGCATCGACAAGAAGCAGAAGGACATCACCATCATGGTGTTCGACCTCGGAGGCGGCACCTTCGACGTCTCGGTCCTCGAGCTCTCCGAGGGCGTCTTCGAGGTCAAGTCGACCAGCGGTGATAACCACCTGGGTGGCGACGACTGGGACCAGCGGATCATCGACTGGCTGGCCGGCGAGTTCAAGAAACAGACGGGCATCGACCTCAAGAAGGACAAGATGGCGGTGCAGCGGCTCAAGGACGCCTCCGAGCAGGCCAAGATCGAGCTGTCGCAGGCGACCCGTACGACGATCAACCTGCCTTTCATCACGGTCGACCAGTCCGGAACGCCGCAGCACCTGTCGCTGGAGCTGGCCCGGGCCCAGTTCGAGAAGATGACGCACGACCTGCTGGAGCGCTGCCGCGGTCCCGTCAAGAAGGCGATTGCGGACGCGGGGCTGGAGTTCAGCGGACTGTCGGACGTTCTGCTGGTGGGCGGCGCCACGCGCATGCCTCAAGTGATCGAGCTGGTACGCAGCCTTTACGGCCGCGAGCCGCGCAAGGACATCAACCCCGACGAATGTGTCGCGGCCGGCGCGGCGATCCAGGCCGGCGTGCTGGGCGGCGAGGTGAAGGACGTCCTGCTGCTCGACGTGACGCCGCTCTCCCTGGGCATCGAGACGCTGGGTGGCGTCTGCACCAAGCTGATCGAGCGCAACACCACCATCCCGACCCGCAAGAGCCAGATCTTCTCGACGGCTGCCGACAGCCAGCCGACGGTTAGCATCCACGTGCTGCAGGGCGAGCGCGAGATGGCGGCGGAAAACCGCACCCTGGGCCGCTTCGAGCTGACCGGCATCCCGCCGGCGCCGCGCGGCGTGCCGCAGATCGAGGTCACCTTCGACATCGACGCCAACGGCATCCTCCACGTGTCGGCCAAGGATCTGGCTACGCAGCGCGAGCAGAAGATCACCATCACCTCCAGCAGCGGCCTGAACAAGGACGAGGTGGAGCGGATGGTCAAGGAGGCCGAAGCGCACGCCGAGGAAGACCGCCAGAAGCGGGAAGAGATCGACACGCGCAACCAGTGCGACTCGCTGGTCTACTCGACGGAGCGCTTCCTGTCCGACAGCGGCGACAAGCTCTCGGGTGACGCCAAGTCGAAGATCGAGGAGGCCGTCGCGGAGGCGAAGCGCGCCCTGGAGTCGAAGTCGATCGACCAGATCAAGGCTGCCAGCGAGGGTCTGCAGAAGGCGATGCACAAGGCGAGCGAAGAGGTCTACCGCCAGGCCTCCGCCCAGCACGGCGGCGGTGGCGAGGAGCACGCCCACGGCCCCTCGGACGGCGGAGCGCAGCACGCCCAGAAGGACGAGCGCGTGGTCGACGCGGAGTACGAGGTCGACGACAAGAAGTGAGTCTGGACCTGTCCGGTCGCCGGCCCGTTCCGCGGGCTGGCGGCTGGCTGACCGTGGTTGACCGGTGAGCGACGCTGATGGCTGAGAAGCGAGACTATTACGAGGTCCTGGGTGTCGCGCGCAACGCCGGCGAGGACGAGATCAAGAAGGCGTTCCGCAAGCTGGCCATGCGCCACCACCCGGACCGGGCGGGCGGCGACCACAAGCAAGCCGAGGAGAAGTTCAAGGAGCTCAACGAGGCCTACGAAGTCCTGAGCGACCGTGAGAAGAGGCAGCGCTACGACCGGTTCGGCCACGCGGGGGTCAACGCGGGGGCCGGATTCGGGCCGGGCGGTGCGGCCGGCGTCGACCTGGGGGACATCTTCGGCGACATCTTCGGGGATTTCTTCGGACAGATGGGCGGGCGTCGGTCGGCCAGCCGGCCGCAACGAGGCAACGACCTGCAGTACTCGCTTGCGATCGAGTTCGAGGAAGCCGCCTTCGGCGTGGAGAAGAAGGTGGAGCTTCCGCGCGAGGAGCTCTGCGAGGAGTGCGAGGGGACCGGCGCCGAGTCGGCCGGTGGCATCGAGACTTGCCGGGCTTGCCGGGGGGCCGGAACCGTGACCGTGACGCAGGGGTTCTTCTCGCTGCGCACGACGTGCGCCCGCTGCGGCGGCCGCGGCAAGAGCATCCGCACGCCATGCGCGCACTGTCAGGGGCGGGGCCGGATCGAGCAGGTCCGGACGATCAACGTCCGCGTGCCGCCGGGAGTCGAAAACGAGACCCGGCTCAAGCTGGTGCACGAGGGCGAGCCGGGTGCCAACGGCGGCCCGCCTGGCGACCTGTACGTGCTCTTGTCGGTGAAGCCGCACCCGACCTTCCAGCGCGAGGGCGACCACCTGTTGCTGGAGGTGCCGATCAGCTTCTCGCAGGCCGCGCTGGGCGCCGATCTGGACGTGCCGACACTGCGAGGCAAGCGAAAGCTCCACATCCCCGCCGGGACGCAGAGTCACCGGACCTTTCGAGTCAAGGAAGAGGGGATCGACAACGTACATGGCCGTGGCCGGGGCGACCTGGTCGTCCGGGTCATCGTCGTGACGCCCTCGAAGTTGTCCCCCCGAGAGGAAGAGCTCTTCGCGGAGCTGGCGAAGCTCCGCGGTGACGAGGTCGAGATGCCCTCCAAGAGCTTCTTCGATCGCGTGCGGGCCGCGTTCGAGTGAGCCCGTTGCCGGCCTGACCCCCTTTCCCGGGGATTCGGCTTCGTTTGATTAACTCCGCGCCAGCGGATATACTGCGCGCTCATATGGAAAACGGCCTTGCCCCAGCCCCCAGGAACGAGAAGATTCGCAACATCGCCATCATCGCGCACGTCGACCATGGGAAGACGACGCTGGTGGACGGCCTGCTGAAGCAGACCGGCCACGGCAAGCTCTTCGAAAAGGGCGCCGAGTGCATCATGGACAGCAACCCGCTCGAACGGGAGCGCGGGATCACCATCCTCGCCAAGAACACGTCGATTCGCTACGGCGACATGAAGATCAACGTGGTGGATACGCCCGGCCATGCCGACTTCGGCGGCGAGGTGGAGCGCGTGCTGCGGATGGTGGACGGCTGCTTGTTGGTCGTCGACGCCTTCGAAGGCCCGATGCCCCAGACCCGGTTCGTGCTCCGCAAGGCGCTGGAGCTGGAGCTCAGGCCGGTCGTCGTCATCAACAAGATCGACCGGCAGAACATCGACACCGACGACTGTCTCGACAAGATCTACGACCTCTTCATCGAGCTCCACGCCACCGACGCGCAGCTCGAGTTCCCCGTGCTCTACGCCAGCGGCAAGTCCGGGTTCGCCGTGCGGGACCTCGCCAATGACGAGCGCCGGGATTTCGCGCCGCTGCTCGACGCCATCGTCGAGCACGTGCCGGCGCCGCCAGGCGACAGTGAATCGCCCTTCCAGATGCTGGTGACCACGATCGACTACGACCCGTTCATCAAACGGATCGCCATCGGCCGCATCCAGCGCGGGTTCATCGAGAGCTGGGCCAACGTGAAGGTCTTCGACCACGACGGAAACCTGCGTGCCGGCACCATCTCGCAGCTGATGACCTACGAGGACATGAATCGGGTGAAGGTGAACCGGGCACAGGCTGGCGATATCGTGGCGATGGCCGGCATCGAGGACATCCAGATCGGCGAAACCATAGCCCACAGCGAAAGCCCAGAGCGGCTCGAGCCGCTCCACGTGGACCGGCCGACGCTGTCGATGACGTTCGGTCCGAACACCAGCCCCTTCGCCGGCCGCGAGGGCACCTACGTGACCAGCCGCAAGATCCGCGAACGCCTGTTCAAGGAAACCGAATCGAACATCGCGCTCAGGGTCGAGGAGATCCCGGACGCCAAGGAGTGTCTCAAGGTCTCCGGGCGCGGCGAGCTCCACATCTCGATCCTGATCGAGACGATGCGCCGGGAGGGCTACGAGCTCGAGATTTCCAAGCCCGAGGTGATCATGCAGGAAAAGGACGGCGTGGTACACGAGCCGTACGAGTTCCTGGTCATCACTGTGCCGGAGGAGTTCACCGGCATCGTGATGCAGAAGGTCGGCGAGCGGCGCGGCATCATGACCGATATGTCGCTCGACGAGGACGGGATCAACACCCGCATCGAATTCGACATCCCGACGCGCGGTCTGCTCGGGTACCGCAACGAGCTGCTCACCGACACGCGCGGCACGGCCATCATGAACCATGCGTTCAACGAGTACCGTCCCTCCGCCGGCGGGAGCGTGGCCGGCCGCTCCCGCGGCGTGCTCATCGCCAAGGAGACCGGACCGAGCACGAGCTGGGCGCTCGACAACCTGCAGACGCGCGGCACCCTCTTTGCCGGCCCGAGCGAGCCGATCTACGCGGGTCAGATCGTCGGTGAGAACGCCCGCGACAACGATCTGGTCGTCAACCCCACCAAGCGCAAGCACCTGACGAACATCCGCAGCTCCACCTCCGAGGACGCCATCCGACTGACCCCGGCCCGAATTTTCACGCTGGAGCAGGCCCTCGAGTACATCGAGGAAGACGAGCTGGTCGAGGTCACTCCGAAGTCGATCCGCCTGCGCAAGCGCGAGCTGGATCACACGGTGCGCAAGCGTAACTCGCGCAAGGAGCAGAGCGAGTAGGGGGGGAAATTGAGGGTAGAAGGCGGAAGATAGAAGGGAAACGGCGAGGCAGTCAGTAGAAACGCGAAAACCCGGTACAGGCACACGCCACGGGTTCCCTAGAAAACCCGGTACAGGTACACGCCACGGGTTCCCCGCATCAAGTCGGGGGTCCAGGGGGCCTTTGGCCCCTTGGACGGGGTTCGGGGGCGGAGCCCCTGAGAGGACTGAGTACCGCACCCTGGCCCTCCCGCCTCCCGCTTCCCGCCTACCCTCGCTTCGAGACACCCAGGCCGGGGCTCTCTCCCAGCTCGAGCGTGGGGCCGTCCTGCAGGAACCCGGCCTGGAACGGGTCCTCGGCCAGCAGCATGTGGGTGTCGAGGTCGCAGAAGCGGAAGCCGCCGGTGCCGGCGGCGAAGTGGGCGCTGGCGGTGAGACCCAGCCGCGTCTCCATCATGGCGCCGATCATCAGTCCGGCGCCGGCGGCGCGGCAGAGCGCTGCGATGTCCATCGCTTCCACGAAGCCGCCGCACTTGGCCAGCTTGATGTTGATGCCGTCGGCAGCGCCGGCCTGCAGCACCCGCCATGCGTCAGTAGCGCTGAAGACCGACTCGTCGGCGTAGACCGGGACATTCGCGCGGCCACGGACCATGGCCATGCCGCGCAGATCGTCGCGGTGCACCGGCTGCTCCAGCAGCAGCGGCCGGACGCCGTTTTCCTCGAGCTCCTGGAGAAAGGTCAGCGCTTCTTTCGGAGTGAAACCCTGATTTGCGTCGACGACCAGCCCGGCCTCGGGGTAGGCCTCGTGGATGGCGAAGACCCGGGCGAGATCGCCCTCCAGATCGTGCCCCACCTTCGTCTTGATCGTGCGGATTCCCATCTTTCGGATCTCGCAGGCGCGCTCGGCCGCCCGCGGTCCGTCGACGATTGGGATGGTCAGATCGGTCTCGACCCGCGTGCCGCGCCCTCCGAACCAGCGGTGCAGCGGAAGCCCGGCCCGGCGCCCCAGGGCGTCGAAGAGTGCGCTGACGACACCGGCACGGGCGCTCGACTGCGCGCGAAAGACGGCCGCGAGTTTCTCGTGCACCAGCCTGAAGCTCGTGGCGTCGACGCCGCGCAGGAGGTCTCCCATCTGCTCGACCGCGGCCAGCACCGTGGCCTGCGTCTCCCCGGTCAGCTCCGGGAATGGGGCGGCCTCCCCGATGCCGTGGTGACCGTCCTCCAGGTCGACCTTGACCAGGACGTTTTGGAGCCGGTGCATCGTCCCCAGCGAAATGCCGAACGGTTCCAAGAGTGGCACGTCCAGCGGCGCAGCCTGCACGCGCGCGATCCTGCAGCCTTCGGGAGTCTGTCTATCGATGTTCATCTCGCCCCGAGTCTAGCGCCCGGCGCCACTCGGAGCCAGTCCGGCCGTCACAGGACCGAGGGCGCCGCGGCAACCGATGAGCTGCGGCCCGGTGCGTAGATACCGAGCTTGCGCTCCAGCATCTCCACGATGGCGTCGGCGACGGCATCGTGGTTGATCTGGCTGACGTCGAAGATCCGGTCGTAGGCCGAGGCGTCGGCCACGTCGCGGTGGAAGTGTCTGCGCACGAACTCGGCTCGATCGGCGTCGGTCTTCGAAACGAATCGCCGGGCCTCGTCCAGATCGAGGGCGTTGCGGTGCGCAACCCAGCGCGCGCGCATCTCGAACGGCGCCACGAGCCGGACCCGGACTCCCCTGTCCGCCGGCAGAACGAAGTTGGTGCCTCTGCCCACCAGGATCGCCTTGCCGTGCGTCCCCAGAGCCGTCACGACGCGGACGAAGTGATGGAAGAAGTCGCTCTCCGAGAGCTCCCCCATGAAAGTGAGGTTGTTGACGTACTCGACGATCCAGTTCTGGACGCGCTCGTCGTGGCTCTCGACCACCGAACGCCTCAGGCTCGATTCCCGGGCGACCTCGTCGATGATCTCCTTGTCGTAAACCTGCCAGCCGAGCTTCTCGGAGAGGATGGCCGCAACCACGAGCGCGCCGCAGCCGAAGTCCCGCGAAATCGTGACATAGGGCCCTATCTTGGGCTGGTCAGCAGGCTTCCTGGGCAGCTCAGGTTCTCCGATCGCCACCGAATCCTCATGCCAGCGAAAGACCTGCCGGTCGATGAGCTCGTGGATGTCGTGCCGCACACGCTTGGTCATGACTGCACCTCCTCCTGGAGGAGGATCGCCGCAAGTTGGGTGCCGATGAACCGGAAGGCCTCCAGACCCGCCGCGGCCGCGGCGGGCCCCGGCGCACCTTCCGGAGGCTCGCCAATCTACGCGATCCCGAAAATGGGGGATTGCCGTTGGGGCCACTTCCTGCTATCCTCTTGCGTCCTCGGCGGATCGCCCCGAGGGTGAGCGAGGTTTCTCGTGAAGAGTCCCTGGTCCAGGCTCCCGAAGGCTTTTTGTCTCTCCGCGCTTTCAGCGCTGTTTCTGCTGCTGGGCGTCGCGCCTGCCGAGCCGGTCCGCGTGCGGATCGTCGCGGCCAACCTGACGAGCGGGGACAATCAGTCCTATGACCCGGGTCACGGCATCCGAATCCTCCAGGCGCTCAAGCCAGACGTCGTTCTGATCCAGGAGTTTCGGTATCAGAAGGGACCGCTGCGGCAGCTGGTCAACCAGGTCGCAGGCAGCACCAGCCAGTTCTACTGCGAGGGCGGGGAGGGCATTCCGAACGGCGTGATCAGCCGCTGGCCGATCAAGCAGTCGGGCTCCTGGGCAGATCCCAACGTCGGTAACCGCGACTTCGCCTACGCCGTGATCGATCTGCCCGGCGACAAGGACCTCTGGGCCGTCAGCGTCCATCTGCTGGCCGGCAGTGAAGACGTCGAGCGACGCAACGATCAGGCCGAGC
This sequence comes from Candidatus Wallbacteria bacterium, assembly GCA_016213845.1. GTDB lineage: Bacteria > Muiribacteriota > UBA6191 > JACPRK01 > JACPRK01 > JACPRK01. Next base: position 141,279 of record JACQZN010000111.1, on the reverse strand, counting down.
GGCTGGTTTCCCTCATCAAGAAGAACGTGCCGAAGGGGCAGTACCTGGCGCTGGGTGGGGACTTCAACACGCAGGTGCGAGGAGAGCTGTGCGTCGGAACGCTGGGTGAGGTCGTGGTCAACTACGGCCCCTATCCGACCGATCAGTCGGGCGACGGCGACACCAGCGCGAACCGGAACAAGCCCTATGACTGGGTCCTGGCCAACGACGAGCTGCATGCGCGGATGGTGCCGGTCCCGATCGCAGGTCGCGCGTTTCCTGGTGGGCTCGTGTTCGATAGCCGGGTGTTCTCGCCGATCGCGTCGGCGGCGCCGGCGGAGCGCGGCGATAGTGGCGCGCAGAACATGCAGCATATGGCCGTGATCCGGGACTTCGTACTCCCGTAGGACGGCTGGGCCACAGGTCCGACAAGGCTCAGGTCGGGCGGCTTGGCGTGGACGCCTTCTGCAAGGGAGTAGACCTGCGCTTGACAAGCTTCTGCAGGTGGGGACGCTCGCGCTCGATCGTCATCAGGATCCCGTGCAGGATTGCCTGAGGGCGGGGCGGGCAGCCGGGTATGTAGGTGTTGACGGGCAGCACGCGGTCGACGCCCCCCATCGTCTGGCCGCTTTCGGCGAAGATTCCGCCCGCCGCGGCGCAGGCGCCGACCGCGACGACCAGCTTGGGCTCGGGGCAGGCATTGTAGGCCTCCACGAGGGCGGCGGCCATGTTGCGAGAGACCGGGCCCGTCACGAGCAGCATGTCCGCGTGGCGCGGGCTGGCGACGAAGTGGATGCCGAACCGGCTGGCGTCGAAGATGGGGTTTGTGGTTGCCTGCACCTCCAGGTCGCAGGCATTGCAGTCGCCGGCGGAGACCTCCCGGATGTGCAGAGAACCGCCGAAGAGCTCCCCGATCCGCTCCCGCAAGACGTCGCCGATTGGCGCGACGGGCAGCGTCGGCCCCGGGGGGCGTAGGGGGGCGGCTTGCGTCTTCGGGGGTTCCCCTTCGCCCAGATGGGCCTCCATCACCAGTGTGTCGCGGCTCGAGCTGGCCAGCTCGAGCTCTTGCGTCATCCGGAACGCGCCGGCGCCGCAGGCCGGCACGCACTCGCCGCAGAAGATGCAGCCGGCGAGATCCACTGTCACGAGAGTCACTTCATCATTCGAGCCCGGGACTGTCCGGATCACCCGGCTGGGGCAAGCCTCGACACAGTCCCCGCAGCCGTCGCACCGGTCGGGATCGAGGTCTGGCCGGCCTCGGAATCGCTCGGGCATCGCAGTTGCCCCGCGACTGCCATCGTCGGTGACGACGCCTGTCAGCAGAGATTTCCAGATGTTGGCGAACATGGGCTAGAGATCGCTCCCCGAGTACGAGAGATTGAAGCTCTTGTTGCAGAGAGGAAAATCGGACACCAGATTCATTTCGACGGCCTGGGCCAGCCCCAGCCAGTTCTGGACGGAGGGGTCGCGCGTTCGGACGCGCCAGAGCTGTCCGTCGGGGCCTGCCATTGCGCAGGTGAGGATCTCGCCCCGCCAGCCCTCGACGTGCCCGATGCCCATCGCAAACGGCGCGGGCGTCGAGAGCGGAGCTCGGGTGGCGCCCCTGGGCATCGAGGCGAGCAGCCTCACCATCATCTCGAGGGAGGCCTGCGCCTCGCGGAACCGGACCCGGGCGCGGGACATCACGTCGCCGGAGGGCTCCAGGACGGGGGAGAATCCGAGGTCCCGGTAGGGCTCGCACTTGAAGTCGGCGCGCACGTCCAGCGCCACGCCGCTGGCGCGCGCCGCAGGCCCGACGATTCCCAGGTCGCGCACGGCCCTTGGCGACAGGGTCCCGACGCCCTCGAAGCGCGCGGCGACCGAATCGGCCTCGAGCGCGATATCGGCCACCTCCTCGAAGTCTACCCGCACGCGCGGAAGCCACCGCTCCAGCTCGCGCGCCATGGCGTCCTCGAGGTCGAAGCGCACGCCACCCAGGCAACAGAGCCCTCGCAGGTAGCGGTTCCCCGAGACCAGCTCCGACTTGTTGAGGAACTCGCCTCGCAGCCTGCTGAAGTGGGAGGCGCCGAAGGCGTAGCCGATGTCACCGCACAGCGCGCCCAGGTCGCCGACGTGGTTGGCCAGCCGCTCCAGCTCCAGGGCCAGCGCCCGCAGCCAGACGGCGCGCGCCGGGATCGAGACCTTGCAGAGGCTCTCGACGGCCTGGCAGTAGGCCAGTGCATGCCCGAAGGTCGTGTCGCCCGAGATGCGCTCCGCAAGATGGACTCCCAGGCCTAGGGGCTTGCCCTCGAAGAGCTTCTCGGTGCCCTTGTGCTGGTATCCGAGGCGGATGTCGAGGTGAAGGATGCGCTCGCCCAGCACGAAAAAGCGGAAGTGGCCTGGCTCGATGATCCCCGCGTGGATGGGGCCGACCGGGATCTCGTGCACGCCCTCTCCGCGGACCTGGCGAAAGGCCGGTGGCGATGCGGCTGCGAACTCGAGACGCTGAGCCGCGTCGCGATCCCGCAGAAGCGGGTGGTCGCCGGGAGGGGTGTGCTCGTGGAGCAACCGGCGTCCGGCATCCGGGTGCAGCACGAGCTCCAGGCCGAACATCTCGGCCACCTCGCGCTCCTGCCAGTGCGCAGCCGGCACCCGGGCCGTGATGGATCGGAGCGTGGCGCCGGGCCCGGGAAAGGGCTCGCTCACCTCGACCAGCGCGCCGGCTGTGTCGAAGAGGATCAGCGCCTCGAGCAGCAGCCCCTCGCCCAGGCCACGCCGATCCGTCGCGACGAGCGCGCCGAGCCTGCCACCGATAGCGACCAGCTCCGGGACCAGCACGGAGTAGCCGCCGGCCGCGGGCCCGACGCGCGCCCGCCCGGGCCCGCTTGGGGAGACGGTCGCCCCCGCTCCGAGTGCGCGGATCACCACCGCCTGGAGCTCGTCGAGGAAGGGCTGCGGGATCGGCATCGGGTCAGCTCCAGTCGAGTGCGCTCACGCAGGCCTTGAGCGCCCGGTCGAGCCCCGCGGGCACGGTCAGCCCAAGTGCCAGGATGATCGTCACCAGCAGCATGAGCACGGTCCTGGCGTTGGCGGTCTCGCGTTCGTCCTCGTGGCCGCGCGAGGGGTTTCCCAGGAGCATCGGGACCGCGTGCGCCAGGAACCCGGCGAACGTCAGCCCCAGGGCCCCCACGAGCAGGATGCCGGCCAGCGTGTGGCCCGACAGGAAGGCGGCCCTGAGGATCAAGAATTCGGACAGAAAAGGGCCGAATGGTGGGAGCCCCACGATCGCCAGGCTCCCGGCGCCCAGCGCCAGGCCCGTGACACGGCTGGAGCGCAAGACGCCCTGAATCCTGAGGATCTGCTTGGTGCCGTGCCAGTGGACGACCTGTCCGGCGGAGAGGAAGAGCAACGCCTTCGTCATCGCGTGGTTCAGCGCGTGCAGCAAGGCGCCGTAGAGGCCATCTGCCCCAAGGCCGATCCCGATCGCGACGATTCCCATGTGCTCGATCGACGAGTAGGCCAGGAGGCGCTTCAAGTCGCTCTGCACGACGATGAAGAAGGAAGCCAGGATCACGGAAGCCAGGCCGAACGCCAGGAACACGGACTGGACGCTGCCATGGCCCATGGCGCGCGCGGCGACGGCGGCAATGCGCAACAGAGCGTAGCCCGCGCAGTTGAGGAGCACGCCGCTCAGCATCGCCGACACCGGCGTGGGCGCCTCGCTATGGGCGTCGGGCAGCCAGCAGTGCATCGGTACCAGGCCCATCTTGCAGCCGTATCCGACGAAGGCGAAGAGGAACGCCAGCCTCACGAACATCGGGTCGAGCCCAGCGCCGTGCTCGAGCATGAACGCCCACGACAGCGAGCTGCCCGCCCCGCCGGATAGCCGCAGCGTCGAGGCGTAGAGCGCGATGGTGCCGATGAGCGCGAAGGCGATACCGACCGAGCAGAGCACGAAGTACTTCCAGGCGGCCTCCAGGCCTCGCGATTCGCGGTTCAGGCAGATGAGCGGCACCGTCACCAGGGTCGTCAGCTCCAGGCTCACCCACAGGATGCCCAGGTTGTCGGCAAGGCACGTGAACGCCATCGCCGAGTAGAAGAGATAGACCAGCGGCCAGTAGAGCACGCGCCAGCCCGCCGGCAGCTGGCCGTGCCCGGACGAGGCCGTCAGGTAGGGGCCCGCGTAGAGGCTGGCGAGGCAGAAGACGCATGACGTGAGCATCAGCGCCGCCGAGGAGAGAACGTCGGCCCGAAGATGCGTCCCCCAGCCGGTGACGATCTCTCCGGAGAGCGTCCGGCTCATCAAGAGCAGGCTCCCCGCGACCGTTAGGAGCGCGCCGCCTGTCCCGAAGGCGTCGGCGTCGCGCGTCGGCGCCAGCATCACCATCAGGAGCGCCCAGGCCGCCGGGAAGACCGCAAGGATCAGCAGCAGGTCCATTGTCAGCCCCTCAGGTCGCTCAGCCTGTCGACGTCCACGTGGCCGAAGTCGCCGCCCATCCGCAAGAGAAGGATGCCCGTCACTCCGGCTGCGACGATGAGGTCGAAGAAGATGCCCAGCTCCACCAGCAGCGGCATGCCGTAGGTCTCGGTGATCCCGAAGAGGAAAATGCCGTCCTCCATCAGGAGAAATCCGAGCATTTGAGTCAAGGCCTTGCGGCAGACGATCATCAATGACAGCCCGATGAACGCCGTGCCCAGTGAGCTCGCCAGCACGTCGCGCGTGATCCAGGGACTTGCCAGCGCAAGGGGACGGCCCACGTGGTAGGCCACCAGTGTCAGGCCGCTGGCCAGCATCAGGCCGAGCGGCACGGTCAGGGAGCGCTCGGCGTCATGGGGCAGGCCGATGCGATGCATCACGTGGAAGAAGAAGGACGGGATCGCCAGCCCCTTGATGACGAAGGTGATTGCGGCCACCCAGAAGAGGTGCGATTCGCCGGTGTAGAGCCCGATGACGGCCGAGACCATCGCGAGCAGGAACCCCTCCAGGCGCAAGAGCCGGATGGAGGTAGCCAGATTGCGCTGGGCCACGACGGCGACCGCGACCAGGAGCACGCTGTAGCTGGTGAGCTCGACCAGGCGGCTGAAGGTGTGAGTGTCCAAGGGCTACCTCCCCACCGTGACGAGCCGGATGACGGCCAGCACGGCGGCCGCGCCCGAGAGGGCCAGCCAGTCTGTGATGCGGAAGAATCGCAGGCGCGCCATCGTCGATTCCAGGACTCCGAGGAGCGCGGCGAGGACGGAGGTCCGGGCCATGAAGGAGAAGAGGCCGAGCGGCACAGTCCCGAGCTCGGCCGGCGCTGCCAGGCCGATCGGAAAAAACAGGTTCGCGATCAGTGCAAGCGACAGTCCCAGGTGGAGGCCGGCGCCCCACTGCATCAGGGCCAGCCCTGGGCCGGAGTACTCGAGCAGCGCGGCCTCGTGGATCATCGTCAGCTCCAGGTGGGTCGTGGGGTCGTCGAACGGAACGCGGGCGTTCTCGGCGATCGCGACGATGACGAGCGCGACCAGGATGAGCGGGTGTACGGGTGAGAGCTCGGCCGCGGCTTTCTCGGAGAAGCGCCAGACCATCTCGGGGATTCGGCTGGTGCCTGCCACCCAGCCCGCGCACCAGAGTGAAAGCACCATGGCCGGCTCCGAGAGCGCCGCGACGAAGCTCTCCCGGCTGGCGGCCAGCCCCGCGAAGGCCGTCGCCGTGTCGAGAGCGGCCAGGTTGCGCAGAAACCTCGACGAGCCGAGCAAGTAGATCACCAGGATGAAGTCGGCCTGGGCCCCGAGCGGCACGCTCCAGGAGAAGGTCGGGACCATCAGCGCCACCAGCGCGGAGGCGGCCCACGTGCCCCAGGGGGCCAGGCGGAAGACCCAGGTGGCCGTGTCGGGGATGACCTCGCCCTTGCGGAAGAGCTTGAGAAGGTCGGTCAGCTCCTGCAAGAGGGGCAAGCCCCGCCGGCAGGCGAGCCGTGCCTTCACCCGGCGGACGATGCCCACGAGGACCAGGGGCCAGAAGAGGACGAGCGCGAGATGGATGGCGGCGAAGCCGATGTCGAGCGCGAACGTCATGGCTGGATGAGCAGCAGGAGGATGACCGTCCCGAGGAGGAAGGCGAGGTAGAGCCTGAGCGAGCCGGTCTGCAGCCTGGAGACGCGCTTGCTGAGGCGGATCACGAAGCGCTTCACGGGCTGGTAGACCAGGGTGTCGAAGGGGCTCACGGAGTGGACGCGGAGCACCAGGCTCTCCGGCAGATAGGGGGAGTAGTGGTGGCGCGCGTGGACGTCGAGCAGTTTCTTTCGCGAAAGGAGCTTGCGGGCGAAATAGGCGAAGGGCTGCGAGAAGCCGCTTGCCGAGTACTGGGCGCGGGGCGCGACTATCGGATAGCCGCAGTTCCACGGTCCGTGCACGCGGGTGGCCGCGCTGGCGGTCCCCAGTCGCCTCCGGACGAAGGTGAGTCCGAGCAAGAGCGCCGCGAGGGTGGCGACGATGGCCAGCGGGTAGAGCGGCGGTTCCACTGAACGCGCCGCGGGCAGCCCGAGCGGACCGGCGAGCAAGAGGCTGGGAGCCGAGAGCTGGCGCGGCAGGCAACCGGCGAGCATCGCCAGCGGCAGGCCGGGTGCCAGGCCGGCGAACAGGCACAGGGCGGCCAGCGCTGCCATCGGCCAGATCATTCCGCGCGGCGCTTCTTCGGCCCTGCGCGCCGGCTCCGTGCGGGGCAGACCGAGAAAGCCCACGCCGGCGGCACGGACGAAGCAGGCGGCCGCCAGCCCACCGACCAGGGCGAGGCAGGCTGCGGCGATGGGGCCCAAGAGGTGCGTGCCAGCACTGCCGCTGGCCAGAACCCAGAGCGCCTGGTAGGTCATCCACTCGCTGGCGAAACCGTTGGCAGGCGGCAAGCCCGAGATCGCCCAGGCGCCCACCAGAAAGCACACGGCGGTGGCGGGCATCCGCCGCGCGAGGCCGCCCAGGTGCTCCAGGCTCGCCTCGCGCGTGGCGGCCAGCACCGAGCCTGCGGCCAGGAAGAGCAGCGTCTTGAAGACCGCGTGGTTGAGCGTGTGGAAGAGCGCCGCCAGGAGCGCATAGGCGGCCCAGTCGCCCTTGCCGCTGCCGGCGAAGAAGATGGCAACGCCCAGCCCCATCAAGATGATGCCGACATTCTCGACGCTGGAGTATGCCAGCATCCGCTTGAGGTCATGTTCGAGCAAGGCGAAGAGGGCGCCGAGCACGGCCGAGACCGCGCCCAACGTCAGCACGACCAGGCCCCAGAAGGCGTCGAGCGGCGCGAGAAACTCGAAGGCGAAGCGGATGAGCCCGTAGAGCGCGGTCTTGATCATCACGCCCGACATCAAGGCCGAGACGTGGCTCGGAGCCACCGGGTGCGCCTTCGGGAGCCAGACGTGGAACGGAATCATGCCCGCCTTGGTACCGAACCCGATCAGCGCCAGCGCGAAGATTCCCGAGCGCCAGGGGAGCGAAAGCGGCGCTGCCCTCCGGAAGGCATCGAACTCGAGCGAGCCGGCGTGGTGGGCTAGCACCAGGAAGGCGACGAGGATGAAGGCGGTACCGACCTGGCTTGCGATGAGGAAGAGGTAGGCCGCCTCGCGGACCTCTCGCTTCTCATGTTCGCCGGGCAGCAGGAGAAACGCGAACACCGACATCGACTCCCAGGCCGCAAAGAAGGTGAAGACGTCGTCCGCCAGGACCACGACGGCCATCGATGCGAGGAAGAAGCCCAGGCAGAAGTCCCGCGTCCCGAGCGAGCTCGAGTGTCCGATGAACCCATACGGCAGTCCGAAGGTGGTGGCCAGCGCCCCCAATCCGAACACCAGGAGCAGGAAGAACCCTGCGAGGGCGTCGAATCGCAGCGTGAAGCCAAGCCCGGGCACGGGCCCGTCGAACCGGAGGTGACCCGGGGCGTCGGAGGCCAGGCAGAGGATGGCGAGCACGACCCCCGCGAGAGTGCCGGCCAGCTGCCCCCAGCAACCGACGCGGTGGGCAAGCGCCGGGCGGCTCTGAAGCGCGAGCGCGGCGGCACCGCTTGCGGCGGTCAGCAGGATGGAGAGGAAGAACAGGAGGGATAGCATGAGGGGGGAACTGGAGGTGAGTCAGATTGGGGGGCAGACGTCGGGGGAGGGGTGGGTGAGGTACTCAGTCCCCTTGGGGGGCTTGCCCTCAGGCATCCATGGATCGCCTGAAAGCCCGCATGGAATCGGGTCGTACTGATTCCTATCGAGGGCCTTGCCCTCGAGCTCCCACCAGGGGACCATCGGCCCCCTGGACCCCCGATGTAGACGGATTTGAGGACGTTCGCGGGCCCGCGCTGAATCCTGGAGCCAAAAGGCCTTTCGAGAGTCCGTGCATGCGTGAGGGCCTTGCCCCAGGCCCTCACCAAGGGGCCAAAGGCCCCATGTCCCCTCGGTGGGTGAGGTCCTCCGATACTTCCGGAGTCGAGAGAGTGCGAGGAGTCAACGGGTCTTTCGAGAGGACCGTTCAGGCTTGGGCGGCTCACAGGCGAGGATGGCTTTCGGGAGGACGTGCCGAGTCGGATTCCATCTGGTGACCACCTTCCGAGTTTGTTTCGGCGCAGGGAGGGCATCTGGAAACTCTCGGCAAGACAACGGGGGTGCAGGGCCTGTCCTGAGCATGTCGAAGGAGGGCCCTTGGCCCATCGCCGGGGTCTGGGGCGGAGCTCCAGGAGGCGACCACATCCCCTTGATTCCCTCATCCATCGATTATCGGAGATCATCGGGCCCGGTCGCCGGCTGGGCGGTCGCCGCGCAGGGCTCGGATGAGGGTGGGCGTGTCGGCAGGCCACGCGAGCAAGGCGGTGGCGCCGAGCGAGAGGGCGCGATCGGCGGCGAAGGGGTGGCGCTCGGTGGAGAGCGCGACGACGCGCAGCTCGGGGTAGCGGGTGGTCAGGCTGCGCAAGAGCTCCCAGACGGTCCGGGCGAGCCTGCCGGCTTCGGCGCAGACGGTGCCGGCGCGGCTTCTGGCCAGGAACGGTTCCAGGAGGCTGACGCTCTGCAGGGCGATCACGCTGAAGCCCTCGTCGGCGAGCCGGCTGGCGAAGTCGGCCGGGAACTCGTCGTGGTTGCCCAGGAGGACGACAATCTCCTCGGCGGACTGGAGGCCTGACTTTTCGAGCCACTTGGTGATTGGCATGGATGGCGGGGTGAGCGCGCCGACTCGTCAGGCAAGAGCCGGGCCATCCTTCGACAAGCCTCTCCTGAGCTTGCCGAAGGGCTCAGGATGAGCGGAACATCCTTCGACAGGCTCAGGGTGAGCGGAAGCCCGAGCGGCCGGGTCGGAATGGGCGGATTCGCCAGCGGCAGGATCGGCAGGGCAGCGTCGTCGAGGCGACCCCGCCTTCCGCTCCTTCCGCCTCCTACCTTCCACCTTCTCTCCCCCTCTTCCCTGCCGGCTCCGGTCAAGAAACTGCCGAATCGGCATCATCGGGGCCTCTGCCAGGAGGGTGCGAGTGCCGAATCGGCACTATCGAACAGCCCGCCCGGTAGGCGAGAAACACCGGAAGTCCATGCCGCAGCGCGTCGCCGGAGGGGCTGGAGCGCCGCCCGCCGTCGAGTGCCGATTCGGCACTCGGGCCCCGCCGCGGCCCCGGCGCACCGGGCATCAGGCGCGCGGCTTCTTCGGGCTTCCCGGGGCCATCTGGCCCAGCTTGGTGTAGAGCGTTCGCAGGCCAATTCCCAGCACCCGAGCTGCTTCTCGCCGGGTGGGGAAGCTCTCCAGCGTCTTCCGGATGATCTCCCGCTCGGCCTGCTCGAGCGTGACGCCGACCGGAAAGCGCAGCTCCGTCGCCTGTCCCCGCCGCACCTCCACGGGGAGGTCCTCGAAGTCGATGACACGCCGCTCCACCATCACGACCAGGCTCTCGATGCAGTTCTTCAGCTCCCGGACGTTGCCCGGCCACGAGTAGCGCATCAGGCAGGCCATCGCCCTTGGCGAGAGCGCCTTTCGCGGCATCCCGACTTGTCCCGCCGCGGCTCCGAGAAACCTCTGGGTCAGGCCCGGGATGGCCTCCCGCCGTTCGCGCAGCGGGGGGATCTGCAGGTTGACGACCTTGAGTCTGTAGTACAGGTCCGGCCGGAACCTGCCCTTTGCCACGGCCTCCTCGAGATCGACGTTGCTGGCCGCCACCACTCCCAGGTCGACTCGGATCTTCTTCGTGCCGCCAACGCGTCGGAACTCGCGCCGTTCCAGCGCCCGCAGGAGCTTCGCCTGGCAGCTCGGCCCCATCTCACTCACCTCGTCCAGGAAGAGCGTGCCGTTGTCCGCGATCTCCATCAGCCCGAGCTTGGCGCGATCTGCGCTGGTAAAGGCGCCGCGCTCGTGGCCGAAGAGCTCGCTCTCCAGGATCTCCCCGGAGAGGGTCGCGCAGTTGATCGGCACGAACGTCCCTGCCGCGCGCGTTCCCAGCGCGTGCAGCGCGCGCGCGATCAGCTCCTTTCCGGTGCCGCTCTCGCCCGTCACCAAGAAGGTCGACCTGAGCGAGGCCACGCGCGCGACGGTTCTGAGCAGCGCCTGCATGCCGGCCGATTCGGCCACGACGCCGAGCTGATCGAAGACCGCGTCGGCTCGTTTGGCGCCGGCGCCTGCTGGGGAGCTCGTGGCGGCGCGACTGGGGACAGGTGGCATCTGGGAGGCCCGGCCACTATACCACCGGCCGGCGCTCCCCCGGCGCCAGCGCCTTCCGCTCTCGCACGCGCGGTGGGGCCACGCGGGCACGTCTCTTGCACATAGACTTTCTCCATGCCCGCCCGCCCTGACGTCACTGGCCGAGTCTCTTCCGGCGCCGCTTGCCGGTCGAGCTTCCCGACTCGCCGTCGCATCTCGCTCCGATGAATGACTCCCAGGCCGCCTCGCGGCTCCAGAGCGCGCTGGAGCACGCGGCGCATCTATTGCCCGCCCAGGGCCCGATCTCGGTCTTCGTCCATCACAACACGCTGCATGCCTTCGAGCGCATGCCGTTCGACACCGCCGTCGTCGAGGCCGCCGAGCTCTACGGCACCTCGCCATTCCTTCCGGAGGCGAGGTACCGCCAGGAGCTGGCGCGCGGGCGCATCCTGCGACGCGATCTCCTGGCGGTGCTGGACGCCGACCTCGGACCGGAAGCTGCCTGCCAGCCGGTTGCGGGCGTCCCGCGGCGGGAGCTGCGCATGGCCGTGCTGGTCAACGGATTGGATGCTCCCAGGGGGCGCGAGCTGGGTTGGCTGCTCGAGGAGACCGACGCGCTTCGGCGGCCGCTGGAGGGTCTAGACGCCGAGTCGCTCGAGAAGCTCCTCGACAGCACTCGCCGCTGGTTCCTGGCGGAGCTGGCCGGGCGTGGCCCGGAGGCCATGGCGACCCTGCTGACGGGGGAGGTCGATCCCGGCCGGGCTGCGCGTGCTCTGGCCCTGGAGCTGGGGATCGGACCGCGTCGTGGGGACCTGGAACAGCTGATAGCGCTCCAGGCCGGGCATGTCGCCGCGCGGACCTTGTGGCACGCGAGCGTGCGGGCCTGCGGGAGGGTCCCCTACAGCCGCTCGGTGCACGAGGCGCGCTCTCCCCGTCCAAGAGACCTCCTCCACGCCGCCACGGGACAGGACCCCGACGAGCTCGTCGATCCGTTGATGATCCGGCTGGCAGCCTCCTTCCTCGACCAGGGGCTCTCCTACTGGCCGATGCCCGACAGGGAGCAGGGCTTCTGGCGCGGCGCGCTCGGCCACCTGTCGCAGCCGGCCGGCTCGCCGGAGAGCTGGCAGCAGTCGTTGCCAGGGGAGGCCAGGCGGCTTCTCGAGTCCGGAGTCGACGCCGTCGGTTCGGCGATCGAGTCGCTCGAGCTACTGGGGGTCGAAGCGGCCGAGTGGAGCGACTTCACGGCCCGGACGCTCCTGCCGCTGCGCGGATGGGCGGGAATGTTCCACCAGCTCGAGGAGCGGCCCGATCGCGTGCCCGCCCACGCGCCCCCGGCCAGGCTGGCCGACTTCCTGGCCGTGCGGCTCCTGCTCGACAGGCTGGCCGCGGAGCACGTGTCGCGAGCCGAGCTGGGCGACGGCTACTCGGCCGCCAGGCTCCTCGCAATCCTCGAAGGCCGCCAGTCCCGTGGCCCGACCCGCGAAGAACGCGCCTTCGCTCTCTTCCAGGTTGCGCAGCTGGTCGGTCTCGCGGCGGGCGATATCGACTCGATGGAGCGACCGGAGCTGGTGAGTCTTCTGGACGAGATCGAGTGGTTCGACGAGCTGGAACGCCGGCGGCACTTCCACCTGGCCTACGAGCGCCGGTACCGGGAGGGCGTGCTGGAGGCGCTGGCGGCCCGCGCTGCAGCCTCCCGCGCGAACAAGGGCTCCGAGAAGCGGCTGCAGGTGATCTGCTGTCTGGACGAGCGCGAGGAATCGCTCCGCCGGCATCTGGAGGAGGCCGAACCGGAGTGCGAGACCTTCGGGACGGCCGGTTTCTTCGGGGTCGCGATGTACTACCGAGGAATCCTGGATGCCTTCGCCAGGCCGCTCTGCCCCATCGTGATCCGGCCCGGACATCTGGTCACCGAACAGCTCGACGAGACGCTCGAGGACGAGCATCGCAGGAAGACCCTGGTCCGGCGCGTGCTTGGCCGGCTGAGGAGCGCGCTGGCGGTCTCGAGCCGGACCCTGGCGCGCGGGACGCTCCTGACGGCTGCGCTCGGGACGCTGGCGGCGTTGCCGCTCGTGCTGCGCGTGCTGTTCCCGCGCCTTGCGGCCTGGCTCAGAAAACGGGGCCAGTTGCTGACCCGGACACGCGGTCGCACCCGCCTGGCGGTCGATGCCTCCGAGACGCCCGCGCCGTTGCCCGGAACGCGAGCCGGGTTCTCCGTCGCCGAGCAAGCGGACATCGTCGGCCGGTTGCTCGAGGAGCTCGGAATCGCCGGCCGTCTGCGCGCGCCTGGCCCGGGCCCGGCTCGAGTTGCCCGGCTGGTGCTGGTGCTCGGGCACGGCTCCTCCAGCCTGAACAACCCGCACCAGGCTGCCTACGACTGCGGTGCGTGCGGCGGCGGCCGCGGCGGCGCCAATGCCCGCGCCTTCGCGCAGATGGCCAACGACCCGCGCGTGCGAGAGCTCCTGGCCTCGCGCGGCCTGTCGCTCCCTGCGGATACCCGATTCGTCGGAGCCCAGCACGACACCTGTGAGGATGCCATCTACTACTACGACCTCGACGGGATCGGCGAGGAGCACGCAGCCGAGCTGCGCCTCGCCCGTCACGCGATGTCGCGGGCGCTCGCGGCCAACGCCCACGAGCGCTGCCGCCGCTTCGAATCGGCCCCGCTCTGGCTGGAACGGGAGGACGCGCTGGCCCACGTCGAGGCCCGGGCGCAGGACCTGGCCCAGCCTCGTCCCGAGCTGGGGCACGCGACCAACGCCACGCTGGTCGTCGGACGCCGCGAGCTGACGCGTGGGCTCTTCCTCGACCGGCGCGCCTTCCTGGCCTCCTACGATCCGCACCACGACGCCGACGGGGCCGTGCTGAGCCGCATCCTCCACGCCATCTTGCCCGTATGCGCGGGCATCAACCTCGAGTACTACTTCTCTCGCGTCGACCCCACCGGGTTCGGCTGTGGCACCAAGCTGCCGCACAACATCGTGTCCATGCTCGGCGTCATGGACGGTCACGCCAGCGACCTCAGGGCGGGGCTTCCCTGGCAGATGGTCGAGATTCACGAGCCGATGCGGCTCTTGACCGTCGTCGAGAGCCCGAAGGAGCGCATCCTCGGACTGATGGGCCCTCGCGATCCGCTTCGCCGGCTGGTTGCCAACCGCTGGATCCAGCTCGTCGCCCTCGATCCGGACACAGGCCGGATGCACCTGTTCGGCGAGACCGGCTTCGAGCCCTTCGAGCCGCCGGCCATTCGACTCGCAAGGGTGTCTCACTCCTTCGACTGGTACCGGATGCGACGCGATTCACTGTCTTGCGCCCTGGTCGAGCGTCGAGAGAATGAGGAAGCAGGTGCCACGTGGAGTCGGTAGCCGAGGCGCTCATGGAGGCGCTGGCACTCGTCGCGCTCACGGCGCCGATGTGTCTGTTGGCCTGTCTGGGGTTGATGGGCCTCATCGGACGGCCTCCGACCGAGCAGATCACAGGCCGCTTGGTGACTGCCGGCTTCCTGACGTCCACGTTCGCCGCGCTGGGACTCATCCCGGCGCTGGTGCTCTCGGGCGCACGCCAGGCCCAGGTGGAGCTCGGCACCTGGTATGCCTTCGAGGGCCACGCGCTTCACTTGACGTTGCAGGTCGACCGGCTCTCTGTCCCATTCGTCGTGCTCACCGCCCTCCTGCTGGGAGTCGTCGGCAGCTTCTCTCACCGCTACCTCCACCGGGAGCCGTCCTACGGCCGGTTCTTCCTGCTTCTGGCGCTGCTCGGCTCTGGCACGATGCTGGTGGTCCTGGCAGGCACGGCCGACATGGCCTTCGCTGGCTGGGAGATGGTCGGCGTCAGCTCCGCTCTGCTGGTCGGATTCTTCTACGAGCGGCCCGCGCCGGTGCGCAACGCCCTCTGGGTCTTCGTCATCTACCGCCTCTGCGACGTCGGCCTGTTCGCCGGAATCGTGCTCCTGCACCACACCGTTGGCTCCGACAGCTTCCACTTGCTCGGCGCCGGCCGGTCGTGGCCCAACGGCGTATCTACTGCGCCGATCGGGCAGGCGACGGCCATCTCGATTCTCTTCGCCCTGGCTGCGATGGGAAAGTCGGCGCTGGTGCCGTTCTCCGGATGGCTGCCGCGGGCCATGGAGGGGCCGACGCCTTCGAGCGCCATCTTCTATGGAGCGCTCTCCGTGCACCTGGGGCCGTACCTCTTGCTGCGCGCGGCGCCGCTCCTGGACCGGGCGCCGGCGGCCGCGGCGCTCCTGGTCGTCGTCGGCGCGCTGACGGCCCTGCACGCGACGCTGGTTGGCCGCGTACAGACCGACATCAAGTGCGCGTTGGCGTATGCCTCGTTGACCCAGGTCGGCGTGATCTTCGTGGAGATCGGACTGGGATTCCGGTTGCTGCCGCTGGCGCACTGTGTCGGCCACGCGTGTCTGCGCTCGCTCCAGATCCTTCGAGCGCCCTCGATGCTGAGCGATGTCCATGAGGTGGAAGCTGCGGTGGGCGGGATCCTGCCGCGATCGGGCATCGTGCTCGGACAGCTGCTCCCGACCGCTGCCCAGCGATGGATGTACCGCTGGGCGCTGGAACGCTGCTATCTCGACGCGCTGCTCGATCGGTGCGCAATCGGACCCTTCCGCGAGATGGCCGCGGCGGCGGATCGCTTCGAACGGCGCTGGACCGACCGGCTCGGCGGCACTGAGGTCTCGGCCGCCGGCCCGGACCCGCAGCCGATCTCGGGGGCGAAGCCATGATCGAGTCCATTTTCGAATTCCCGGAACTGGTGCCGGCGCTCCTGGCGATCGCCTCGCTGGCCGTCGACAGGAGCCTCTCGGTTCGAGCGGCTACCCGCATCGGTGCGGGTGCCGCAGCGGCGGCGTGCGCGCTGACCGTGGGTGGGTGGCAGCTGGGGCTGCCGCTCGAGTCGCAAGGCGGCCACTTCACGATCGACGTGCTGTCGAGAGTCCTGCTCCCGTACGTGACGTTCGCGTTCCTCTGCATCCTCGTGGCCTCGCCGCGCCGGGACCGCGATCCGGCGTCGCTTGCGCGGCTGCTCCTGGCCGAGGCACTGGTGGCGGCGCTCTTTTCGACGCGTTCGCCCGGGTTGATAGCGGCCTTCTGGGCCCTGTCGCCGGTGCCGGTCTGGGCGGCGCTGCGAGCACGTTCTAGGCCGGCGGCGCAGGTGTTCGCGCTCTACGCGGGCACGAGTGCGGCGCTCCTGGCGGCCGGCGTGGCGCTCGGGAGCGGGGGCGAGGACCCGTCGGCAGCCGGCGTGGTGATGGTGGCGCTGGCGATCCTGATGCACAAGGGTGTGATGCCGTTCCACTCCTGGGTGCCCGTGCTCTTCGAGAAGGGAGCGATGTGGACGGCGCTGGCCTACATGCTTCCCCAGGCGGGTGCCTATGCCGTGATGCGACTGCTGGTGCCGGCTGCGGGGGCGCTGGGGCGCGGGCCGCTCTGGGCGATCGCCACGGCAGCGCTGGCCACGGCGCTCTACGGCGCGGTGCTGGGCGTCGGGCAGCGCGAGGCGATGCGGGCGCTCGGCTTCGTCGTCATGAGCCAGTTCGCCCTCGTGCTCGTCGGGCTCGATACGGTGACCAGCGTCGGTTTGCTGGGCGGGCTGACGATGTGGCTCTCGAGCGGGCTGGCCCTCACGGGGCTGGGGTTGGCGCTCCGGGCGCTCGAAGTCCGCCGGGGCACGCTCAGGCTCGATATCCTCTCCGGCGGGCACGACCGAATGCCGCTCCTGGCGGCTGCCTTCCTAATCCTGGGGCTGGCCTCCGTCGGTTTCCCAGGTACGCTCGGCTTCGTCGCCGAGGACCTCTTGGTGCGCGGGGCGATCGGAACCTATCCGCACGTCGGGATCGGGATTGTGCTGGCGACCGCCCTCAACGGCATCACGATCCTGCGGGCCTATCTGGCGCTCTTCTGCGGGGCCCGGGAAGCTTCGTCCGTCGCCGTGGGCTTGAAACCGCGTGAGACCCTGGTGCTCACGGCGCTCGTGCTCCTGCTTCTCTTCACGGGGCTCATCCCCGGCCCCGTCGTGGCCTCCCGCCGCGAGGCCGTGCGCGCCGCGCTCCACGGCGCCAAGCTCCCGCCCCCGCCGGCCGGCCGACATTAGAGCTGGCCCGCCCGGCTGGACTCGAACCAGCTACCTACGGATTAGAAATCCGTTGCTCTATCCGGATGAGCTACGGGCGGGGACTTGCCCCGCCATCATAGGCGCCAGCGGCGGGCCCCGTCAAATCGACTCATTTGTCGCGCTCGACGGTGCGGATCACGCTCTCGGGCAGATCCTTCGGCGGCTCTGGCAAATCCAGGTTCTCCTTGAGGAGTCGAGAGAGGAACTGAGAATCCTGAAAGTCCTGCGCGCAGTCGGCGCACTCTCGCACGTGGCCGCGCACCAGCTCGGCTTCGGCGCCCTCCAGGCGCCCGTCCAGGTACTGCGAGATGAGATTCTGCACCGCGATGCACGACATGGTGCACCTCACCGGCTCGGCCGGCAGGTTCGGTTGGGAACGGCCATCGGGCGCCTTCGCCCTCCCTGGCGAGCCGTGCCGTTCCGGATGTGCTCCGACCATGGAATACGAGGGCGAGTCTCATAACGTTCCCTCGAAGTCGAAGATTTCTTCAATGGCTCGGTTGGCCTCATCGCCGGCTCCGATCTTTGAAGGCCTGTGCCAGTGCTCGCTGGAGCACCAGGCGAGCCCTGTTGATGCGGGACTTCACGGTACCGAGGGGAATGCCCAGGATGTAGGCGATCTCCTCGAGCTTCACACCCTCCAGGTACCGCAACACGATGACCGCCCGGTTGTCCACCGGCAGCGCGTAGATGGCGTCCTGGATGAACTTCCTCTGCGAGACTTCGTCGGGGCCCACAGACTCCGGGGCGACGAAGACCGAGTGATCCTCGGCGATCGAATCCTCGTTGGCGACGGCCTCGTAGGGCACGGTCTGGAGCCTGCGCAGGCGGGTGTAATCGACGGCGTGGTTGTGAGCGATGCGCAGAAGCCAGGCGCTGAAGGGATACTTGGCGTTGTAGGACGGCAGGAAGCGGTAGACCTTTGCGAAGATCTCCTGTGTCAGGTCCTCGGCCTGGTGATAGTCGTGGACCATGTTGAAGACGTAGCGGAAGACGATGGTCTGGTACTTCTCGACGACGAGCGAGAAGTTCCGGGGATCGCGAAAGATGGGCCGCTGTTCGACCGGCTCGGGGAGGCGCTGCTGCTTGGGACGGCGCTTCTTGAGAAGCATGGGGAGGGACCGGCTCGGGCCGGGTCCGGGCGTCGTGAAAACCGACCGATCGTAACACAGCCCCGCGCTCGGTCAGCTGTCTCCAAACCCCCGGGCCGGCCGGCAGGAAAAAGGGGCCGCTCGACTTTCCCCAATTCTCCGAATTGGGGAAAGTCGAGCGGCCCCTTTTTCCTGCAGGTACCTGTTTCCCGCATTCACTTCATTGCACGTTGAGCTTGGCGGTCGACGAAGGGGTTGTGCTGCCCTGCTTGGTGGCGACGACGACCGTGGTGGTGCCTGCGGGATAGTCGACGGGGACCACGAAGCGGAGGCTGCTGAAGCCGTTGGTTCCGGGGGGGGCGTTGACAACGGCGGCCAGGGTGGTGGGGACCGAGGGGCTGTCGGAGATGAGCGTGACCTGGAGGTTGGCGTCGACGGGTCCCAGGTTGAAACCGCGGGCGTCGACCGAGGCCCCGCGTGAGGCCGTGGCGGGCGAGAGCGATGTGATGACTGGCTTTCCGAAGGCCGGTCGTTCGAAGAAGGCCACGTCCCTGCAACCGTCCGTCAGGGCCGCCGAGCCGAGCACCTCCATCGTGGAGGCCTTCAGGAGCTTGACGGTGCCGTTGCCGGTCGAGTCGCCTACGACAAGCAGCGAGCTGTCTCGGCTGACATCGAGCCCTGCCACGGGGCCTGCCGCGACGGCCGGGGCCTGATCGAAGGAGTTGGAGGATAGGTTGACACGTGCCACCTTTCCGCCCGTGGCCTCGCCGGCGAAGGCGCTCTTCTTGTCGGGGGCGATCTCGACGTCGGCGGCGAAGAGCCCGCTCAGGGTCACAGAGGTCGTGGCCGTGATGCGGGGCTCGCCATCGACCTCGGCGACGGTGGCCAGGACCAGCTTCGAGGTGGCCCGGTCGGGCACGGCCAGCGTGGTTCCGTCGGCGCTCAGGTCGATGTAGCCGGGCGTTGTGATCCCGAGCGGCTGTGCCGAAGCGACGCCGGGTCTACTGGCGAAGAGGCCGACCACGCTGTCGAAGAGCCCTCCGTTGGCGTCGACGGCAATGGCCGTCCTGTCTCCGAGTGCGACCGTGACTCCGGCCGGATTCCCCGTGGCGGGCGCGGGGCTTCCGACGCCCATGGAGAAGACGGCATCACGACTCCTGATGGACTCGTAGTTGAGAGTTGGATCCAGGCTCAGTCTTCTCAGAGAGCGGCTTCCTCCTTTGAGATTGGTGAGCATGACGGTAATGAAATCGGAGCTGACCGAGATGTCGTCGATGAGGTCGTTTGTGGCCTCTGTGGCCACGGCCGTCATGGAGACGGAGTTGAGATCGAATCGGAAGACGCCTCCCGGAATCGTCGAATTGCCCGCGGCCGTGAACAGCACGAACTTGAGAGTATCCGTGATCTCGATGACCCTGAGACGGGCGGGGCGGAGGTTTGCCGAAGGCAGCTCGAAGCGCGCCAGCACGGGCTGAGGCGCGGCCAGGTCGACGACCGAAAGGGATGAGCGCCCGAGCGCGAGAATGTAGGGCTGGGGCAGGACCTGGACGGCGGCAAGGGCGAACGCCTTGCAACCGCCCGCGCCCGTGACCTGTCCGAAGGCCCGGTGGTTACCGATGATGCTGTACGTGTGGGACGCGGTGACGCTGGTCCCCGCCGTCCCGTTGAGCGAGAAGGTCTCGGTGTCCGCAGACTTGTCGCTGAAATCGAGCGCGTAGTCGAAGGGGCCGACGACCTGGTTGGCATCTCCGGCGATCTCGAGCCTCAGATTGACGGTCAGGGGTTGAAACCCGACGATGGGTGTTGCGCTGAGCCGGCTGAAGCAGCCCGTCCGGACCGTGTACGCCTCCGAGTAGGCAAAGTCGCTTCGCAGGGTGGCGCAGTTTCGGGCCTGCACCACGAGATAGATGGTTTCGCCGTTGGAGACCAGGCTTCCCCCGGGGCCTGCGTTTGCATTCGTAGACGGAGAGGCGCCGTTGTTGTCCGAATCCACAAAGGCCTTACGATCGGGCTCGCTCTGGATTGGCCTGGTCGTCGAGAGCCCCCACTTAAAGGAAAGCGTGTTCGGGCACTCCTGGTCCACGAAGACGTCTTGCCAGCTTGCCTTGATCGTATTGGGGTCCGTCAGCACGTTGTCGCCGGTGGCATTGGTGATGATCGGTACAGCCGTCGTCCGGATCGAAGGCGCGGACGTATCCGAGATGAACTGGAAGGTGGCCGGTGCGGTGGACTGGTTGCTGGCGAAGTCGAAGGCCCAGACTTCGAGCTTCATCACGTCGGTGGGGCCCGCGCGAATCACCTGGTTCGTCAGATTTGGCGTCCGGGTTTCCGTGGGAGGCACCAGCGTCTGAATGCCGCCCGGCGTCTCCGCGGTGATCTGGTAGAGGTACCTCAAGTTCCCGGGCGGCGTGACATCGCCGGGGTCCCGGAAGCTCCACTTCACGCTCAGCAGCGACTCGACCTTGGCCACACCGTCTATGAACTTCGGAGTTCCCGCGACCACGCTGACGAGCTCAGCCGGATTCTCCGGGTTGCTGCACTTGCATCCTGGAACCACCAGGTCGATGCCCGGGTCGGTCGGGGACGACGCGAGTTGCGGCGCCAACGTGTCGACATAGAAGCCGTTCTGCAGCAGGCCTGTGCTGGGGTTTCGGGGTTGCGCGTAGGTGCCGTTGGAGATTGGAGGATTGGCGCTATTGAGCGCCTGGACTGCGAGGTAGTAGGTCTTCCCGTTCTCGAGAGGGGCGATCAACTCGCCTTTCTCGCAGCTGATGGTGTACGACTCGACCGTATCGTCGGGTCTGGGCGTTACCCAGCCCGAGCCCGTGACCGGATCGCGGGTCACGGCCTCCGGCACGAAGTTGTCCGTCCAGAGGGTGCTGGTCACGCCAAGCGAGAGAGGGGGCAGGGGGGGCGGAACCGTCGAGATGGCGAGCCGATAGTGCACGGGAGGAGTCTCCGCCTCGAACGAAGTCCAGGTCGCCGTGACGTGGCAAGCGTCCTTGACGTACCAGTTCCTCGACTTCAGAGCCTCTTCATCCGTCTCTTTGAAGATGCCCTTCGGTGGCGGATACCTTTCGAGTCCCGGGTTGCTGGCATTCATGTTCACCTCCGCAGTCTCCGGAGGCGTCTCGTCGGCGGCGATGACGATCGTCTGCTCGTCGACGCCGGAGGCGCCGACCTTGTCTTTGGCCAGGGCGCGCAGCACGACGTTTGGGCCGGAGGTGTTGATGGTGACGATGCCGGAGAGCGAGCTGGTGCCGTCGGTGACCGTGAAGGTCTCGGGCCCGTTTTCGCGTGTGATTGTCAATGACGCCAGGTTGTCTTCCGTGTCTCTTGCCTCGGCGGTGACCAGGACGGTGGTCTGGTAGTCGGTGGCGGGGCTGCTGCCCCGGATGATGGCGGTGCGGTCGGCGCGCAGCGTCACCGTGGGTGGGGTGTTCGTGACGACGATGGGCTGAGGCAGGACGACGGCCGTGGTCTGGTTGGAGTCGTCGGTGGCGCGCAGCTCGACGCCGTTGATGGGGCCCGTCGTGGCCAGCACGAAGCCGCCGGAGGGTTGGTAGGCGCCGTTGGAGACCTGGAAGCGGTTGCGCATCTGGCCAGCGGTCATGCCCGAGGGCGGCCAGGCGGTGAAGGGCGAGCCGGAGACGTTGGGCAACGTCAGCTGCACGATGCGCAGGTTGCTGTCGGCGTCGAAGAGCTCGAAGCTGAAGGTGAACTTCTTGTCCTTGTTCTCGACGGGCGGGGAGTAGCTGCTGGCGATGAAGCGGGTGACGACCGGGCCGACGGTCTTGGGCTGGAACACGCCGGCCTGGTTGGAAGGCTTGCTCTCGATCGGGTTAGAGGCCTTGTCGAGGTAGAAGGCCTTGACGACGTACACGAGGCTTGCCCCGGAGGTGGTGTCGACCTGGAAGGAGGTCGTGGAGGGGGAAGCGATGACTCCATTTGGAGCCAGTTCATCCGCCGAGGTAGTTTTTCGGACGTAGACGCGGTAGCCCGCCAGATGGGTCGCGGTGTCGAGGACGCTGCCGTCCTCGAAGGTCTCCGGGGCGCGCCACCGGATCTGCTGGCGCTGGAGATCGAAGGTGAGCTGCGAGGGCGCGGACGGGAGGACGTAGACCTTCTGGCGCTGGGTCTCCGGGTTGTCGAGCTCGCGCCCCCCGGAAATGGCATCCTTGCCGATGGTGACGGTGGTCGGGGTGCGGAAGGGGTAGCGGGCGTCGTCGCCGTCGCCGCGCTCGTCGGAGCCGTTTGGCCCGAAGGAGTAGACGTAGCCTCGCGCCGGGTCGACCGCGAAGGAGGAGCCCCACGGGTCGGTCCCGACGTGGTCGATGTACTTGCCGACCAGCGGGCCCAGGCTGGAATGGGGGTACTCGCGGCGGTGCTCCAGCTCCCAGCGCTTGATCGCCTCGGAGAAGGTGGCCAGCCGGGCCCGTGAGCTGTCTTCGCGGGCGCGCGAGGCGTCCTCCTCGTAGAAGCTGATGGTGATGCTGATCAGCAGTGCGAGGATGACCAGGCCGAGGATCACCTCGACGAAGCTGAAGGCAACCCACCTTCGGCGCAAGCTCGGCCGTTCAGGAGGCATCGTTCGGAAGGTGCGCAGGGGCAAACCAGGGCGCAGTGCCCGTGAGTTCGTTAGTGCGGCGCGGCAGGAATGTCAAGTTGGGGAGAATCGAGAATCGAGAATCGAGAAGGGGGAGTGGTCGGAAGGCAGTAGGGGGGCCCGGTGTTCCTCGGCCGGCTTCGAGTCTCATCCCTGATCCCTGAAGCATCCCCGCTGGCCCCTCAAGCCTCAAGTCTCAAGCCTCAAGCCTCAGGCCTCGAGCCCCCCCTCACTTGGCGGCGGCGGGTGTGAGCGCGGCGGGGGTGGCACCGACGAGGGTGCGGATCTGGGCCATGGCGCGCCGGGTGGCGGCGTAGCCGCGGTCGGCGATCTCGGGCTCCAGGGCGACGAAGCTGTGGTTCTCGATCTGCGGGTCGTAGATGACACACTGCGCCAGCTCTAGGCTGCTGGCGATCTGGCCGATGACGGCGATCTGGAGAAAGTTGCTGAACACCCGGGCTGCGTCGTGGGCCTTGGGGAAGTAGGGGACGTAGCCCACGTAGACCGCCAGGATCCGGTCGCAGCCGGCCCGCAAGAGCGCCTTGACCGGGACCTGCTCCCGGAGGCCGCCGTCGTTGAGTCGCCGCTCCCGCACGCCGTCGAAGATGCGCACGCTGGGGAAAAGCCCCGGTACGGCCGAGCTGGCTCGGGCGGCGATGCCGAGGTCTTCGAATTCCAGGACTGCTTCGCCGCCCGGCATCGTCCAGCAGGTTTCGGAGCGGGCGTCGTAGGGTGGCCGGCTGCGCAGCACGGAGGCCATCTGCTCGCTGGCGAAGAGGATGCGTTCCCCGGTCTCGATATCGCACGCCGTGATGATGAGCGGCGGGACCTGACCGAAGCGTCGTCCGCCGCCGTACTTGTTGACGAGGTATTCGAGCTTCTGCGAGGCCAGCAAACCTGCGTCATAGCGTGGCGCGAACCGCTTGGCCACCATTCCCCAGACCTGGCCGCAGAGGTTCGTGAACGACTTGCGAATCCCCACCACGTCGCGCAGGATGCTGGTCTTCTTGACCACGTCCAGCATCTCCGCGGCCGGCAACCCGGCCCGGTAGAGGCTTCCGATGATGGCCCCCGCGCTGGTCCCCGCCACCACGTCCGGGACGATGCCTTCCTCTTCGAGTGCCTTGAGCACCCCGATGTGGAAGACCCCGCGCGTGCCTCCGCCGCCCAGCGCGAGCCCGAACTTGCCGCCGTTCATGCCACCTCCTGGTGCCCGTTAGCTTAGCACAGGCGGGAGGAGCGAGAATCGAGAGGAGAGAATCGAGAATCGAGAATCGAGAACTGAGAAGACCCGGAGTTCACTCCACGTTCTGATCCCTGATCCCTGATCCCTGAGGCCTGAAGCCTGAGGCCTGCTCCGAGGCCTACAGCTTCGCGAACGCCTGGTCGAGATCGGCGAGCAGATCGGCTTCGTCTTCGATTCCGACGGAGATGCGCACCAGGTTGTCGGTGATGCCGAGGGCCTCCCGCTGCGGCCTGGGGACCGAGGCGTGGGTCATCAGAGAGGGGATCGAGATCAGGGTCTCCACGGCGCCCAGGCTCTCCGCCAGCGAGCAGACGCGAGTCGACTCCACCAGCCGTTTCGCCTCGGCCTGGCCGCCGTCGAGCTCGAAGCTGAGCAACCCGCCTGGGCCGGTCGATTGCCGCGTCGCCAGCTCATGCTGGGGGTGGCTTTCGAGGGCGGGGAAGTGGACCCGTCGCACCCGCGGGTGCTTCTCCAGCCATCGGGCGATGGAGGTTGCGTTTCGGGCGTGCTCGCGCATACGCACCGCCAGCGTCTTGAGGCCGCGCAAGAGCAGCCAGCTATCGAAGGGCGACAGGATCGCTCCGATCGACATCTGCAGGAAGTGGATTCGCTCCGAATCCTCGGCCGTGCGCGTCACGAGCAGCCCGCCCACAACGTCGCTATGGCCCCCGATGTACTTCGTGGCCGAGTGGACCACGTAGTCGGCGCCGAGCTCCAGAGGCCGCTGGAAGTATGGCGTGAGGAACGTGTTGTCGACGGCGACCTTGGCGCCGCGGCCGTGCGCCAGCCGTGAGAGCGCCCGGATGTCGGCCAGCTCCATCATCGGGTTGGTGGGCGTCTCCAGGAAGAGCAGCCGCGTGTCGGGCGTGAGGGCAGCTTCCACCGCGGCGGAGTCGCGGGCGTCCACGAACGTGAACCGGAACCCGTGGCGGCGCGAGACGCGCTCGAAGAGCCGGAAGGTTCCGCCATAGACGTTTCGCGAAACGACGACGTGGGCACCGGCGTCGAAATCGAGCAGCAGCGTGGTGATTGCCGCCATCCCGCTGCCGAACGCATACGCGGAGTGCCCGCCCTCCAGGGAGGCCAGGTTCTGCTCCAACGCGGTTCTCGTGGGATTGCCGCCGCGCGAGTAGTCGTATCCCTTGGTGACCCCGACCTCCTCCTGAACATAGGTGGACGTGAGGTAGACGGGCGTCACGATCGCGCCGGTGGCCGGGTCGGGCTGCTGTCCGGCGTGAATGGCGCGCGTACTGAAGCCGAGCGAGCCATCGCCCGGATGCCCCTGGGGTGCGGTCAACTTGGGCGCTGGAGCTGCCTTGGCTGCTTTCTTCATTGTTGGCCTCGAGTTACTCGTCTCTTTGGAGGAGGTTCTTGGACATGTAGCGCTCGGCCGGGTCCGGCAAGACGCAGACCACGCGCTGGCCGCGGGGCAAGCGACCGGCGATGTCGGATGCGGCGTGGGCCACCGCAGCGCCGCTGCCCCCCACCAGCAACCCCTCCTCTTTGGCCAACCGTTTCATCATCGCCAGGGCCTGCCGGTCGGTCACGGTGAGCACGCCGTCGGAAACCTCGAGGTCCAGCGTGTCTGGAATGAAGCTTCCGCCGATCCCCTCGATCAGATGCTTCCCGGGCTGACCGCCGCCGTAGATGGAGCCTTGCGACTCCACGACGTAGGCCTTGGTCGACGGGTTCTGCCGTTTGACGTACCGCGCGATTCCGGTGAAGGTGCCGCCGGTTCCGGCCCCAACGACGACCGCAGCCAAGTTCCCGCCGGTCTGCTCCCAGATCTCCGGGCCGGTGGTCCGGAAGTGGATGTCCGGATTGGCGGGGTTCTTGAACTGCTGCAAGATGACGGCGCCTTCGATCGACTGGGCCAGCTCTTCGGCCTTCTTGATGGCGCCCTTCATCCCGTCGGCCTCGGGGGTACGGATCACCTCCGCGCCCAGGGCCTCGATCAGCACCTGCTTCTCGATGCTGTGCCCCGAGGGCATGATCGCGATGACGCGATAGCCGAGCTGCACGCCTACCAGCGCCAGCCCGACCCCCGTGTTGCCCGCTGTCGGCTCGATCAGCGTGCTCTTGCCGGGCCGGATGCGGTCGCTTTCCTCGGCGTCGCGGATCATCCCCAGCGCCGTCCTGTCCTTGAGGCTTCCCCCTGGGTTCATGTACTCGAGCTTCGCCCACACCTCGGCGCCCCCGTCGGGCGACAGGTGCGTGAGTCGCAGCATCGGGGTCTTGCCGATCAGATCCAGGACAGAATCAGCCACCATCATCGCGAGCCATCACCTTTCAACTCAAAGGAAAAGGAGCCCGCGATGATACGACAGCCGTGCGTCGCACGACAACAGAATAGTAGTGAGTAGCGAGTACCAAAGGAAATGGGGCAACTCGACTTTCCCCAATTCCCGAATTGGGGAAAGTCGAGTTGCCCCATTTCCCCCCCCCACTCGCTACTCACTACTCGCTACTCACTACTCCCATGCTTGAAACCTCGCTCTCGCCGTGGTATCCTGTACGACCTCAAGAAATCGAAGAAGTCGTTGAACAGGAGATTCTTCCGTCATGTCGATCAGTCCAGCCGCAAAGAAGGACGCCATCAAGAACTTCCAGAAGAAGGAGGCCGATACCGGCTCTCCGGAGGTTCAGATCGCGATTCTCTCGACCCGCATCACGAACCTGACCGAGCACTTCAAGGTCCACCAGAAGGACCACCACTCCCGCCGCGGGCTGCTCAAGCTCGTCGGCAAGCGCCGCAGCCTGTTGACCTACCTGAAGAACAAGGACCTGCAGCGGTATCGGGAAATCGTCGAGAAGCTCGGTTTGAGGAAGTAATGGCGGCTCGCTCGCAGGAGCGGACCGGAGAATGGGTCCCCGCCCTCAGGGCAGGGGCCCGTTCTGGCTTATCCACGGAAGACTGACGGTCGCGCGCGTGGAGGCAGGCCCGCGGCCAGTAACGAGGAGAGCAGATAGTGTTCAAGGAGATTTCCCTCGGAACGGAACTGACCGGGACCGATACCATCACGATGAGCACGGGCGTCGTGGCCCGCCAGGCCAGCGGCAGCGTGCTCGTGCAGGCCGGAGAGACCGTCGTGCTCGTCGCGGCCGTGGGGAGTGATTCTCCTCGGCCCGGCATCGACTTCTTCCCGCTCACCTGCGACTACCGCGAGCACTCCTACGCCGCGGGCAAGATCCCGGGCGGCTTCTTCAAGCGCCAGGGACGGCCGTCGACGAAGGAGACGCTCTCGTCGCGCCTGATGGACCGGCCGCTGCGCCCCCTCTTCCCCAAGGGTTACAAGAATGAGGTGCAGATCCAGTCCTTCGTGCTGTCGTTCGACGGCAAGAACCAGCCGGACGTGCTGGCGCTGACGGGCGCCTCCGCGGCGCTCCACATCAGCGACATCCCGTTCGCGGGCCCGGTCGCTGCCGTTCGCATGGGCCGCATCGACGGCCAGCTCGTCGTCAATCTCTCCATCGCCGACGATGAAAAGAGCGACCTCGACCTGATTGTGGCGGGCACGGAAGACGCCGTGATGATGGTGGAAGCCGGCTCGAAGGGCCTCTCCGAGGAGGATTTCCTGCAGGCCATCGCGATGGCTCATGAGGAGATCAAGAAGCTCTGCCGGACCCAGCAGGAGCTGCGGCGGCTGGTGGGCATCGACAAGCGCGCCTTCACGGCGAAAGAAATCAACGCGCAGCTGATGGCCGAGCTGCGCGACCTGGTCGGCGCCGATCTGGCTGACGTGCGCAACCAGCGCGGCAAGAAGGCGGTCAACGATCGCATGAAGGCGATCTCCAAGAAGATCGAGGAGCGCTTCCAGGAGCGCATCGCGGGCGGCACGGTGGCCAAGGGCGACGTCGACGAGATCTTCGGCAAGTTGACCAAGGAAGAGTTCCGCCGGCTGGTCATCCAGGAGCGCATCCGTCCCGATGGACGCAAGTTCGATGAGATCCGCCCCATCAACATCAAGACCGCGTTCCTGCCCCGCACCCACGGCTCGGCGCTCTTCACGCGCGGCGAGACGCAGGCGCTGGCGACCGTCACTCTCGGCGCCACCGATGACGAACAGATCATCGACG
The DNA here is from genome assembly GCA_016213845.1 of Candidatus Wallbacteria bacterium. Lineage (GTDB taxonomy): Bacteria > Muiribacteriota > UBA6191 > JACPRK01 > JACPRK01 > JACPRK01. The sequence goes on along the minus strand of JACQZN010000111.1, from coordinate 113,558 downwards.
GCCTGGAGGAGACCTACCGCGAGCGATTCCTGCTCCATTACAACTTCCCCAGCTTCAGCGTGGGTGAGGTCAAGCCCATTCGCGGCCCTGGCCGCCGTGAGATCGGACACGGCGCCCTGGCACAGCGGGCGCTGCAGTCGGCGCTTCCTGGCAAGGAGAAGTTCCCGTACACGGTCCGCGTCGTCACGGAGATTCTCGAGTCCAACGGCTCCAGCTCCATGGCCACGGTCTGCGCCAGCTCGCTGGCGATGATGGACGCGGGCATCCCCGTGGAGCAGCCCATCAGCGGCATCGCGATGGGCCTGGTCAAGGAGGCCGACAAGTACGCCATCCTGACCGACATCCAGGGCTGGGAGGACCACTACGGCGACATGGACTTCAAGGTCGCCGGCGGCGAGTCGACCGTCACGGCGCTGCAGATGGACATCAAGATCAGCGGCGTCAGCATCGAGCTCATGCGAGAGGCGCTGGCGCAGGCCCGCGAGGCCCGCGTGAAGATCCTCAGGCAGATGACTTCGGCCATCCCGCAGCCCCGGCCGGACCTTTCGCCCTACGCACCGCGCATCCTGAGCATCCCGATCAAGCCCGACAAGATCGGCGCCCTGATCGGACCGGGCGGCAAGGTCATCCGTGGGATCACCGAGCAGACCGGCGTGAAGATCGAGATCGACGACGACACGAACATGGTGAACATCGTCTCGAACAACGCCGAGGCGAGCGCTGCGGCCGAGAAGATTGTCCGCGCGATCATCGAGGAGCCCATCGTGGGCAAGATCTACGAGGGCAAGGCGGTCCGGCTCACGAAGTTCGGTGTGTTCGTCGAGATCATCCCCGGCCAGGACGGGCTGTGTCACGTCTCGCAGCTCGATTTCCGGCGGGTGGAGAATGTCGAGGACTTCTGCAAGCTGGGCGACATCATGCCGGTCAAGCTCATCAAGATCGACGACATGGGTCGCCTCGACCTCTCCCGCCGGGAGGCGCTGATCGAGCTGGGTCAGGCCCCGGAGGGCTGGAGCCCGGCCGAAGAGGGCTCACGCGAAGCGCGCGGACCGCGCCGCGAGCACAGCGGCCCCAGCCGTGGCCCCAGCCGGGGTCCGCGGCGTGACGGCCCTGGCGGCGGCGATCGCGGCCCCCGGCGTGATCACGGCGGCCCGAGGCGCGAGGGCGGTCACCACGAAGGCGATCGCGGCCCTGACCACGGCCACGACCACGCTCCCCGCCCCCCGCGCCCTGCCGGCGAAGGCGAGTAAGCATCCGGAGTCCCGGGAGCGCCGGCGTTTGGCCCGCGCTCCCGGGGCTTGGGCCGATTCCCCCGACACTTGCCCGGCCGACCGGCCGGGCGGAGAGCGCGACTGCTCTGTCTGTCTCCTGACAGCCCGCGCGCGCCCGTGAGTCCGCGCACCGCATGTCCTCGAAGGAAAGCACCGCGTCCTCGCCGGCCACGGCTCGCATCGCCGAGGCCGGCATGGCGCTGGCCTTGGCGTTCGTGCTGAAGGTCGCCAGCGTCCGCGTCATGCCGGCTGGCGGAGGGGTCTCGCTTGCCGCCTTGGCGCCACTCTGGCTCTTTGCTATGCGTCACGGCGCGTGGCGCGGGGCGGGTCTTGGTGCCAGCTTTGGTGCCTTGCAGTTGATTCTGCGGCCGGAGGTGGTCTACTGGGCGCAGGCGCTGCTCGACTACCCGGTGGCGTTCGCTTCCGTGGGCGCGGCGGCGCTCCCCTGGGGGCGGCCCGTCGCAGGCTGCGTGCTGGCGACGCTGGCGCGCTATGGCGCGCACGTGGCGTCCGGCGTCGTCTTCTGGTCGTCGGCAGCTCCGGTGGGAGTACCCGTCCTGGAGTACTCGCTTGCCTACAACCTCTACGTGTTTCCGGACGCACTCCTGGCCGGGCTTGCGCTTGCCGCCATTTCGAGGCGTGTCCCTGTTGCGCGGATTGTCGAAGGGCGTCCGTAAAGACAACCAAGCCCCGCTTTCGCGGGGCCGGCTTTCAGAGCTTGGATCGCGTGAGAATCAAGCAGCCTTCTGGATCTTGAAGGCCTTGATGCACTTGGTGCAAACCTTGACAGTGCGAGTGGTGCCTCGTATACTGGCCCGCACGCTCTGAAGGTTCGGCAGCCAACGCCGCTTGGACTTGCGGTTCGAGTGGCTGACTGCGTTGCCCACGACCGGGCTCTTTTGGCAGATGTGGCAGCTGGTGGCCATGTCGTCGATGCCTCCGGTTCAACTTCGGTAAGGGCGCTGATTGTACCATACTTCCATGATTGCGGCAAGGAGAATCCTCCCCCTGGTCTGCCTGGTGGCGGCGATGTGGGAGGCCGAAGCGGCTCTGGTCGCGCTGAACCGACTCGAGTCGGTGGAGGCCTCGCGTTCGGCCGACGACCCGTCCGTCGTGTTCCGGTTTGCGCGCCGACCCGAGTTCGTGCGCGTGCCGCTGGAGAACAGCCTGGTGCTGGTGCTCGACTTCACCGACACCGACTTCCCTCCCATCCGCCAGAACCTCGACTTCCACTCCGAGCCGATCCGCTCCCTCAGCCTGACGCAGTTCGCCAGGGACCGAGTGCGGCTGAGCCTGAAGCTCTCCGAGCGCGGTAAGATCGAGATCTTTCGGCGCCCCGAAGGCGACACCTGGTCGCTCACCATGCGGGTGGCGCCGGCCTCCGCGCGAGCGCGCGCCGCTGCGGTGGATCGCAGCTCGCCAGGCCTCTCCGGCCACGCCGTGGTCGTGCTGGACCCCGGCCACGGCGGACGCGACGAGGGCGCCCGCGGCCGCTGGTCCCGCGAGAAAGACGTCACGCTGGCCGTCGCGCTGGCCGCCCGCGAAGTCTTCGGTCGCGACCCGCGGATCAAGCTCTATCTGACCCGCTCCAACGATCGCTACATCGCCCTCGACGAGCGCAGCGCCTTCGCCGACCGCGTCAAGGCCAACGTCTTCATCAGCATCCACGCCAACTCCACCAAGGAAGGAAATCCATCCGGAGTCGAAGTCTATTTTCTCTCCTTGAAGGGGGCCAGCGACGAGGAGTCCCGCCGCCAGGCCGAGCGTGAGAACTCCGCAGGCGGCGAACGCGACAGCCCCACGAACAACATCCTCGAGGCAATCCTGGACAACATGCAGCAGACCAGCACCATCAACCAGTCGAGCAAGCTGGCCAACATCCTCATGAGGCGCTGGGTGCGCCTCACCCGGCAGAGCTCTCGCGGCATCCGTCAGGCCGGCTTCCGCGTCCTCAAGCCGATCAACATCCCCTCGGTCCTGGTCGAGGCGGGCTTCATCTCCAACGCCCGAGAAGAGCGTCTGCTGGCAGATCCCCGCTACCACGACACCGCGGGGAAGGCCCTCTACCAGAGCATCGTCGAGTACCTCACCTCCGCCGGCCAGCTCTAGACCCCAACGGGAGACGCGCCATGGCGATCGAAGAACGACTGGTCTCACCGCAACCGCAGCCGGTCGACGCGCTCCCCGGCGCGCCCGGCCTGCGCCCCAAGTCGCTCGACGAGTTCATCGGCCAGGAGGACCTCAAGCGCCGGCTGCGGATGCACCTGACAGCCGCTCGCCAGCGCGGCGATGCCCTCGACCACGTGCTGCTGGCTGGCCCCGCAGGACTCGGCAAGACCACGCTGGCCCACATCGTCGCGCGCGAGATGGGCGCCAACTTCCACGTGACCAGCGGCCCCGCCATCCAGCGCTCCGGCGACCTGGCCTCCGTGCTCTCGAACCTCCAGAAGAACGACGTCCTCTTCCTCGACGAGATCCACCGCATCAGCCGCCCCGCCGAGGAGGTCCTCTACACCGCGATGGAGGACTTCCACCTGGACATCATGATGGGCAAGGGGCCGGCCGCGCGCACGCTGCGACTGCCGCTTCCGCCCTTCACTCTCATCGGCGCCACCACGCGCTCCGGGCTTCTGACGCCGCCGCTTCGAGATCGCTTCGGCATCAGCGCCAACCTGGCGTTTTACAGCGATGACGACCTGCTGCTCATCGTGAGGCGCGGCGCCGCGCTACTGGGCCTGGAGCTCGACGGCGACGGCGCGGCCGAGATCGCCCGCCGCACCCGCGGCACTCCGCGCGTGGCATTGCGCGTGCTCAAGAACGTGCGCGACGTGGCCCAGGTGCGCTCCCACGGCATCGTCAATCGCCAGGTCGCGCGTGAGGCGCTCGAGCTCCTCCAGATCGACGATCTGGGGCTCGATCCGATCGACCGGCGACTGATGGACCTGCTGGTCAACCGCTACCATCAGTACCCCGTGGGCGTGGAGACGCTGGCGGTCACGCTCGGCGAGCAGCCCGACACCATCTCCGAGGTGATCGAGCCGTTTCTCATCAAGATTGGCCTGCTGGTGCGTACGCCGCGCGGCCGCCAGGCCACACCCGCCGGGATGAAGCTGTTCGGTGGCGAGGGCCGGGTCCCGGCAGGGGAGCAGCCGACGCTCTTCGATCCGGTCGAGTCCGGCGAGTGACACCCGCCTGCGGGGGGGCAACGGCAACTCGGTCGTAGGAGTGCCCGGCAGCGCGAGGTGTATCCTCCGAATGGCCCCGGGCGCGGGGCGCTGGCACGATGCGAGAATCTGCGAAGGGACTGCTGCTGGCCGTGGACGGCGCGGTGACGGGCGTCTGCCGCCTCGCCGGTGATGTGGCGTGGCTCCTGTGGCGGGCGATGGCCGGCGCGGTCCGGCTGGATTTCGACCGGGCGCGGCTGGTAAACGAGCTGGACCGGAGCATCGTGGGCGCCGTGCCGCTCATTGTGCTGACTGGGATGGCCACGGGGGCAGTCATGGTCTGGCAGACCGTCGAGGGGCTGGCGCGATTCGGTGCGTCGGCGTACGCAGCGAAGATCGTGGCGCTCTCGATCGTGCGGGAGCTGTCACCGGTGCTGGTGGGGCTCCTGGCGGCCGGCCGGGTGGGCTCGGCCATCGCGGCGGATCTGGGCTCGATGGCGATCACGGAGCAGCTGGACGCTATGCGGGCTCTGGCGCTTGACCGCTATCGCCACCTGGTGACGCCCAGGGTGCTGGCGCTGGCCGCGGGGTTGCCGCTTTTGGTGCTGATCTTCGACCTTGCAGGGCTGACGGGCGGACTGCTGGCGGGTGTGCTGGAGGGGGCGATTCCATGGCCGGCGTACGTCGAGAGCGCGCGATCGGCGCTCTACTTCGGCGACGTCGCGGCCGGGATGGCCAAGGGCGCCGTTTCTGGGTTGCTGATCGCGCTCGTGGGGTGCGCGTACGGCCTGACGGTCGATCCGCGGCAGGGCGCCTCCGCGGTCGGAGCCCGAACGACGGCGGCCGTGGTGGCTGCCAGCGTGGCGGTGCTCGCGGGGGACGTCGTGATGACGCGGTTCTGGATGCGGGGGCTGGTGTAGATGAAGCTCGAGGTAGAGGGGCTGACGGTCCGGTTCGGGCCTCGCGTGGTGCTGGACCGCATCGATTTGGCAGTGCCGTCCGGCGGACTGCACGTGATCCTGGGGGGCAGCGGCGTCGGGAAGAGCCGGCTCCTGCGGTGTTTGAACGGGCTGGAGCGGCCGGCTGCTGGCACGGTGCGGGTGGGCGAGCGAGAGGTCACTTCGATGGGAGAGCGGGAGCTCGAGGAGCTGCGCCAGGACGTGGGCTACGTCTTCCAGCACTCGGCGCTCTTCGACTCGATGAGCGTGTTCGACAACATCGCGTGGGCGGCCCGGGAGCACCGGGGGCTGCGAGGTGCGGATCTGCGCGAAGAGGTCGTGCGCTGCCTGGCGCGGGTCGGGCTGCAGACGTTCGTCGAGTCGATGGAGCGATTGGCTCCGGCGGCGCTCTCGGGCGGCGAGCGAAAGCGGGTCGCGCTGGCCCGGGCGATGGCGCTGGCCCCGCGCGTGCTGCTCCACGATGAGCCGACGGCGGGGCTCGATCCCGCTTCGTCTCGCCTGGTCGGCGACCTCATCGGTGCCCTCAACAAGGATGAGGGCCTCACCAGCGTGGTCGTGACGCACGACCTGGATCTTGCGATGCGGCTGGCCCATCGCATCTCGCTTCTGGCGGGGGGCCGATTCGTCTTCGAAGGCACCGCTGGACAGCTCCGGGAGCGGAGCGCCGGCGGCGAGGTGCGGCGTTACCTGGAGGGCGAGCGCGCCGACGAGGATGCCGAGCCGCTCGCGTCGCCCCTAACGGCGGGGCAGGAGTGAACCCATGGAACTGAATGTCTCGACGGCCGCCAAGGCGCGCGTTCTCTTCTTCTTCCTCTTCGCGGCCCTGCTGGCCTACTTCACTGCCGATGCCCTGAAGCGCGAGGCGCTGTCGTCGCCGGGCGATCTCCGGTTTTCAGCCGTCTTCCGCTCGGTCGCAGGGCTCAAGCCAGGCGCGCCCGTGCGGCTGGCAGGCGTCGAGGCCGGCCGGGTGACGGAGCTGGCCTTCGTGCGCAGGGCCGGCGTCGATCGAATCAGCGTCGGCATGACCGTGCGCGCCCGCTTCGCGCCGATGGTGCGCAAGGGCGCTTCGGTGACCATCGACTCGCTGGGAGTCCTGGGCGACAAGTACGTCGAAATCGGTCTCGCAGAGCCCTCGGTCGCCTCGGTTGCCCCGGGCGAGATCGTCAGCGGCACCGACCCGATCACTCCCGGCAGCACGATGCAGAAGCTCGACTCCGCTGTCGACGACCTTCGAGTCGTCGGACACTTCTGGCGTCGGGTCGTGGAGAAGACCGAAGGCTTGAAGGACATGTGGGATCGCTTCAAGGCGAAGTTCACGGAGGAATGAGGCTCGAGGCTTGAGGAGTCAGGCTTCAGGAGTCAGGCTTCAGGAGGGAGGGACCTGGAGCGGCGGTGGCCAGAGCCGGGAGAGTCTGTCCCTCGCACTCCTACTGGCTACTGACTACTCTCTTCTTCCTTCCACCTTCCACCTTCCATCTTCCATCTTCTATCTTCCTTCCCCCGCGAACGGCGTCCCGGCAGGGCAGCTTCTCACCGTGGTCGACACGGCGGAGCGCAACACCACGGGGCTGGTCAGGATCGGGCGTCCGGAGAAGCTCACGGCGAAGGGGGCGGTGGCTGACCATCTGGCGCCGTCGAGCTCGCCGGTCAGAGAGTCCACTTCCAGGATCGGCAGCGCGTCCTTGGCTGCTTGCTTGAACCGCACCCGGGCGGCGGCCTTGTTCAAGCCCAGCAGAGTGCCCCGATGGGCAGTCAGCTCGCCTGTTGCCTGGAAGCTCAGGATGGGCCCGCGCGCCTGGCCGCGAAAGCCGAGCTCGTTGCCGCCGGCCAGAATCGCCCCCGCGGCTCCCAGCAGCGGCGCCAGTCGCGCATCGAGCGCGGGTGCCTCCACGGTTGCAGACACCAACGGATTCCCGGGGTCCCACGGAGGGATAGTCACCGCTCCGCTGAGGGTGATGGGGCAGGCATTGATCAGCCCGCCGATCTTTGCGCGCCCGAGCCTCAGGTCCAGCAAGTCGAAATCGCCCTCGAGCTGCACCTCGAGCGAACGGACGGCCTCTCGCAGTGTCCCCTGGAGCAGCCGTAGAGAGGCCTTCAGTCTGGGCGCCGGCCATCCGCCCGCCACGACCACGGATGCCGATAGCGCCGCTTCTCCCGCGCCGGGCGGCCTGGGAAAATCAAGACCGAAACGGTCCGATGACACCGAAAGCTCGCCCCGTCCCGAGGACTCCAGCGCGCCACGCAGCCGAACCCGCGTCCCGCCGAAGTCGAACGTGGTCTCGTCGAGCCGCACGCGTCCGTTCTCCACCGCCAGGCCAAGCTCCGGCGTCGTGCCCGACCAGCGGCTGCCGGCGCGCCCCACCCTGGCCTTGGGTACCCTGAGCTGGCCGTAGTACTCGACCAGCTTCCTGTCCTGGAGCCGTCCCGACAGCGCCAGGCGCGCCGCGGCGTCGACGCGCACCCGGCGCCCGGGCAACGGCAGCTCGAACGGCCCCTCCGTCCGGCACTCGCACTCCAGCTGGAGCGCTCCGCCCAGCGCCGCAACCAATCGCCCGCTGGCTGACCACTCAGCCTCGAGCGCGCGGAAGCTGGCCTGGAACTCCCGCTTGCCTGCCGGAGTGCTGACCAGGCTGGCCGCCAGCTCGCTGACGCGGTGCTCCTCGAGCTCCGGAGCTTCAGTAGGAGCCGACTGCGCCGCCCGTGCGGGCCAGCCTGACGCCCCAGGCTGCAAGAGCCTCAGCTCGCCCCCGGTCACGCTGACCCGAGGGGGCAGCCGGTCGGCCGGCTGCGATAGGAGCTCCGCCAGCGCCCCTGCCGCCGCGCGCGAGAACCTGGGTGCTTCCAGGGCCAGCTCGGCGAACCTGAGTGGCCGGCCTGCCAGCGTCCAGACCGAGGGCGTTGCCAGCACGCGCGGCAGCGTCGCGACGACGGCGGGGCCGATGGAGAGCGCCACGTCGCGCGCCTCCAGGCTTGCCGGAAAGACGTAGGTGACGGCACCCACGCGCGCACGTGCGCCCAGGAGCGCACCCAGGGAGGCCTCGACGCGCTGCCGGTTCCAGTCGAGTGGCGCCAGCAGCCAAGGGGCGGCGGCCAGAGCGGCGAGAGCCGCAGTCAGCAGTGCGCCGATCAGCGCCAGCCGGCGGCCGCCGGCGACCGTGCGGACCCGCAGGCTTCGCCGCGCGGCGCGCCTGATCCGCCGCGAGGGCAACCGCGCCACGCGAATCCGGTCGCGCGATCGTGGGTTGGGGCGCTCAGTCAGCCTGACCCTCGGGCTCCGTGCTCTCGAGCTTGTCGCGGGCGAACGCCGCGAAGTCGCTGTCGGGCTCGACCTCGGTGGCCTTCATCCAGCTCTCCCGGGCCTTCTCCATCTGTCCGCGGATCTCGTAGCAGTTCCCGAGCTCGAAGTAGGCCTCGCTGTCCTCGGCGTCCAGCTTCAGCACGCCGTCATAGGCGGCGATGGCGCGGTCGTACTCGCCGCCGACGGCGAAGATGTGGGCCAGGGCCCGCTGGGCGTCGGCGTGGTCGGGCTGCTTCTCCAGGGCCCGAGCCAGGTATCGCACGGCGGCCGCGTGATCGCCCCGGTTGTATTGCAGGTCGCCCAGCCGGTAGTCGACTTCGGCATCGGTCGCGCCCTTCTCGCGCGCCTTGCTGTAAGCCCGCTCTGCGTCCTCGAAGCGTTCGCAGTCGGCCAGGGTGTTGGCCAGCATGAGCTGGGCGTCGCAGTCCTCGGGGGTCAGCTCCACGAGCTTCTCGAAGTAGGTGACGGCCTGAGGAAAGTGCCCCTCGAGCACGAGCTCGGTGGCGAAGTTGTAGATCGCCTCGGGGGATGCCGGATTACGTTCGACCTCCTCGAAGAGGTTGGAGAGGGTGGTGGTGGCGCGCTCAGGGCCGGTCTGGCCCAGCTTGATGCGGATCTCGTCCTTCTCCTCGCGCGACTGGGCCAGGTCCAGCGCGGTCTGGTAGTGCTCTCGCGCCATCGCGTAGTTTTCTTCTTGCAGAAACTGGTCGCCCAGCTCGACGTTCTTGGTGACCAGCTCCTTCCAGCATTTCTGGAGCAGGTTCAGCGTCTCGTCGTGCTCGCGGCGGTAGAGGCGGTCCAGCGTCTCCATCGCCTCCTGCAGCTTCATGTGCGCGTCCTCGAACTGGCCCTCCTCGAGCAGCCGATCGCCCTCGTGCTTGTCGTCGCTGTAGGTCTTCAACTGCTTATCGAGCCATTGCATATGAGGCATCCTCTCCGGCGGCGGCCCGGTGCGATGAGCTTGGGCGCCGGCCGTGTCGAGCGGCCATGACGGGCCGCTGGCCGAGACCGAGGATAGCATGGGCGGGGCGGGGGGAGAAGCCGCGGGGGGAAAATGACGGCGCACCCCGTCCCCCGGGGTTCGGGGGCCGGAGCGCGCAAAGGTTCGGGAGGATGGGGCGGCACTGGCCGTCAGGGGACAATGCCCTTCAGGTGGCGGTCGAAGAAGCCGATGACGTGCTGCCAGCGCTCGTTCGAATTCGGAGTGACTGGAGCGAACACGTCTTTTGGCATGAACCCGTGGTCGGCGTTCCGCACGCGGACCAGGCGCGCCTGGAGGCCGGCGGCGCGGTAGGCATCGAGCATGATCTCGGACTGGCGGATCGGCACGAGCCAGTCGCTGTCGCCGTGCACGAGCAAGAGCGGCGGATCGCCCGCTCCGACGTGGTGGACGGGGCTGGCCTTGACGAAGTCGACGGGCGGCCGGAAGGGGCCCATGAAGAAGCGGACGATCTGGCCCCCGAGGGAGAGCGGGTTGGCGAACTCGCCGGCCAGGTCGGCAGGGCCGAAGTAGCTGACGACGGCGTTGACGTGGCTGGAGATGCCGGGCGTGCCGCTGGAGCCTTCCAGGCCGGCTTCGCGGCCGGCGCAGCCCACCATCATCGCCAGATGGCCGCCGGCAGAGGCTCCCCAGACGCCAATGCGCTCGGGGTCGACAGAGAGTCGCCGGGCGTTGGCGCGCATCCATCGGACCGCGGCCTTGCAGTCCTCGACGGCGGCCGGGAACTTCGCGAGCCAGCAGAGCCGGTAGTTGATGGAGGCCACGACGTAGCCGCGAGTTGCGAGGTAGCCGGCGAAGGTGCCCTCGGCCTTGTCGCCCAGGGCCCAGCCGCCGCCGTGGATGAAGAGGACGGCGGGGACCGGCCTGCGGGGGCGCCTCGAGGGCTGGTAGAGGTCGAGCTTGAGCGACTCCCAGCCGGCGCGGCCGTACTCGACGTTCGCGTCGACCCGCACGCCCGGGATGACGGGGCGGCCGGCGATCGACTTGCTCCGGCCTGCGGCGGTGGGCTTGCGGTAGTCCACGAACGCGCGTACCAGCGGCGGCACGTCGCCCTCGGAGGCCGCCCGGGCGGTACGGGCGGTGGGGAGGAGCACGAGGGCGAGCGCGAGGACTAGGGTCGAGGTTCGCATGGGGCCTCCTGGTGCCGGGCACCGTTCGAGTTGAGTGCGGAGTTCGGGTGTCGGTCGAGTAACGGCTCGGTTCCGGCGTGTAACCGGGCTGACACGGGCTGCCGGCCCCCGTGCTGCCACCTGTGGAAGGCGGCCCTCGGCGCGGCGGATGCAGTCTGGGCGGCCCATGACGCACGCCTGGGCGTGCCGGTTCCGGGCAATCTGTCGGGTCTTGCTCAGGCTCGTACTCATCGGTCTTGGCTGAAGCTGAAGCAGCCCCCGTGCCACCCCGTTGGATGACGCAATGCCTGGTGGCCGTCATTGCGCTCCAGGACAGGGTTCCATGGCAGTCCGGAGGCTTGCGAAAGTGGCCGATCCGTGGTATCATCGCGGGCCCGCTTCCGCGGGTATCGGATCATGGACGTCATTCGAAATCTTCTCGAATCTGGCTGGCGCCTCCCGGCGAGCGTCGTCGGGGTGGGCACCTTCGACGGTGTTCACGTGGCGCACCAGGCGCTGCTGCGCACGGTCGCCGGCCAGGCCCGTGCCCTGGGAGTGCCGTCGGTGGTCGTGACGTTCGATCCCCACCCGATGGAGGTGCTGCGTCCCGGGTTCGCGGGCCGGTTGCTGTCGGCCCAGCGCAAGCTGGTGGAGATCGGCCGCGCCGGCGTCGAAATGGCGATAGTCCTCCCGTTCTCGCTGGAGTTCGCGCGCACCGAGCCGGAGGATTTCGTGGACGAGATCCTGCTGGGGCGCCTTGGCGCGCGCGAGGTGGTCGTCGGATTCAACTTCACCTTCGGGTACAGGGCCCGCGGTACACCGCACTTGCTCGAGGAGCTCGGCGAGCGAAACGGTTTCGTGACCCACGTCGTCGCGCCCTACACGCTCCAGGGAGAACCCGTCTCGAGCAGCGCCATCCGGCAGATGCTTGCCAAGGGCGATGTCGAGGGCGCGGCGCGCCTTCTGGGGCGGCTCTATGCGCTCGAGGGCGACGTCGTGAGCGGCGAGGGCCGGGGCCGCCAGCTCGGGTTTCCGACTGCGAACTTGCAGGTGGTCCCGGACAACGCGGTCGTCCCGGGCCGCGGCGTCTACGCGGGCACGGCCACGCTCGAGGGCGGCGAGACGCACGGATGTGCCATCAACGTGGGCACCGCTCCGACCTTCGGAGGCGGCCTGCACAAGGTGGAGGTTCACCTGCTCGACTTCTCGGGCGAGCTGACGGGTCGGCGATTGCGAGTGCAGTTCCGGCGCCGGCTGCGTGACGAGCGCGCGTTTGTCGACGGACAGGAGCTGGCCGAGCAGATCCGGCGAGACGTCGCCGCCAGCCGGCTGCCCTCGGGTGCTCCCGTCCGGCCGCCTGCCCGGCCCGCGGGCGCCCAGGGGAGCGTGGCGCCATGAGCGTGATGGATCGCATCGCCCCGCTTCGGGAGCGCGTCGATCGCGAGCTCGAGGCCTACCTGCCGCCCGCCGGCGAGCGCCCCACGTCGGTTCACAAAGCGATGCGCTACAGCGCCCTTGCCAAGGGCAAACGCCTGCGCCCCGTGCTGGCCATCCTCGCCGCCGAGGTCTTCGGCGAGACGGCCGACCGGATCGCGCCCGTCGCCAGCGCCATCGAGCTAATCCACGCCTACAGCCTCATCCATGACGATCTTCCGTGCATGGACGATGACGATTTCCGGCGCGGTGTACCGACCTGTCACAAGGCCTTCGGCGAGGCGATCGCCGTGCTGGCCGGCGATGCCCTCCTGACCTGCGCCTTCGAGATGATCATCGAAAACGGGGCGCGCCTGGGGTTCGGCCCGGCGGTGTTGCTCGAAGTGATCGGGGAGCTCTCGCGCGCGGCTGGCAGCCGCGGAATGATCGCCGGTCAGGTGGAGGACATCGAGAGCGAGGGCCGCGAAATCGACGGCCCGAGCCTCGAGTACATCCACTCCCACAAGACCGGCAGGCTCTTCACCGCGAGCGTTCGCGCAGGCGCTCTCCTGGCCGGCGCCCCGCCCGAAGGTCTGGAGGCCCTTACAGTCTTCGGCGCTGCCTTCGGCCAGGTGTTCCAGATTACCGACGACATCCTCGACGTCGAGGGCGACCCACAGGAGATGGGCAAGACCCGCGGCAGCGACCAGCGCAAGGAGAAAGCGACCTACCCGCGCATCTTCACGATGGCGCGCTCCAAGGAGCTTGCGGCCCAGCTGGTCGAACGGGCTGCGGAACAACTGGCCCCCTACCAGCCGCGGAGCCAGGCCCTCGTCGAGCTGGTGCGCTACCTGCCGGCGCGCCGGTCCTGACGGCCCGCTGGTTCAGCCGATGGCCGCCGCATTCCGATACCTGAGAGAGGTCCCGCGGCTGCGGGCCCGATGATGTCCATTGCAGTGATCATAGTGGCGGCAGGCAGCGGCTCCCGGCTGGGCGGGTCGGTGCCCAAGCAGTTCCAGGACCTCTGCGGAGTCCCGGTGGTCACTCGCGCGGCCTGGGCCTTCGACGGGCTCGCCGACCGCATACTGGTGGCTGTGCCCGCCGGCTACGTGGAGAACGCGCGGCGCGACCTCTTCGGGGCGCTCACCTGGAGCGTGATGCCCGAAGTCCTCGCAGGCGGTCGCGAGCGCTGGGAGTCCGTCGCACGCTGTCTCGAGCTCCTGGACGACTCCACCCAGCACGTGCTGATCCACGACGGCGCGCGGCCGCTCGTGACTCGCGAGCTGGTGCGGCGCTTGGTCGACGAGGTGCGCTCTTCGGGAGCCGTGATCGCGGCCCTGCCTGAGCGCAACACGCTCAAGAAGGTGGCTGCCGGCGGCGCGATCTCGGCCACTCTCGATCGCGCCGACGTATGGGAGGCCCAGACGCCTCAAGCCTTCGAGCTGGCGACGCTCAAGGCTGCCTATGCCGGCTTCGACGCCGCCGCCGGCGCGCCAACGGACGATTCGGCGCTCGTTGAAAGACTGGGGGTCCCCGTGCGTGTGATCGAGGGCGAGGAGCAGAACCTCAAGATCACCACCGAGTTCGACCTGAGGCTGGCGCGAATCCTGCTCCCCGCGCTGACCCCACTCGCAGGAGGCGGCCCGCGATGATCTGGCGGTTCGTACGCGCGGTGCTGATAGGCGTCTTCCTGGTCGGTCTGGTCGCCTGCGGCGCGGGCGTCGTCTTCGGCATCCGGCTCTTCGACGAGCTCTCCCGCGACCTGCCGAAGGTCGGCGAGGACGGCTACCGGCCCAAGCTCACCACCCGGGTCCTCGACCGGAACGGCCATCTGCTGGCCGAGCTGCACGAGGAAGAGATTCGCAGCCGGATCGTCCCGATCGCCGAAGTCCCCAGGCTCACGCGTCTGGCCTTCGTGGCCATCGAGGACGAGCGCTTCTACGACCACTACGGCGTCGATCCGCGCGCGGTGCTCCGTGCCGCCGTGAAGAACTTCCGTGCTGGCCGAGTCGTCGAGGGCGGAAGCACCATCACGATGCAGCTGGCCAAGAACCGCTTTCTGACGCCCGAACGCAAGCTGCGCCGCAAGCTCCAGGAGGCGATCCTGGCAGTCCAGCTCGAGCGCACCTATTCCAAGGACGAGATCCTCGGCCAGTACCTGAACGAGATCCTCTTCGGCCGCGGAATGTACGGTATCGGATCGGCGTCCGCGTTCTACTTCGGCAAGCGCGTGCAGGACCTCTCGCTGGCCGAATCGGCCATCCTCGCCGGGTTGCTCAAAGCGCCCAACCGATTCACCCCCGGCCCCAAGAATCAGGCCTACAAGGAACGGCAGAAGATCGTCCTGGCAAAGCTGTTCGAGCAGGGCTACATCACGCGCGAGGAGTCGCTCAAGGCGGCCAACGAGGAGGTCCGCTTCACCAACGAGGTCCAGAGCGCCAGCCCCCGCCGCGAAGAGAAGGCCCAGTACTTCCTTGCCATGGTGAAGAAGAAGCTGGTCGAGACCTACGGCCTGCAGCAGGTCTACACCGGCGGCCTGAAGGTCACCACCACACTCGACCTCTCCGTCCAGCAACTGGCCGAGCGACACTTCACCGGCGCCGAGGCGTTCAAGAACCGCCCGCTCGAGAAGTATCCGCGGATGCAGGGCGCCATGGTCGTGCTCGATCCTGCAACCGGAGACATCCGAGCGCTCATCGGCGGCCGCGACTTCGGCGTCAATCAGTACAATCGTGCCGTGCAGGCCCGCCGCCAGCCCGGCTCGGCCTTCAAGCCCTTCGTCTACACAGCCGCGTTGCTCCAGGGGATGCAGCCCAGCACCATCGTCAACGACGAGCCGATCCGCTACGAGAGCACCGACCGTCGCAAGGAGCGGTTCTGGGAGCCGCACAACTTCGGGGAGACCTACCACGGTCCGACCGTGCTCGCCAAGGCGCTTGCGGGCTCTTACAACGTGGTCGCCGTCAAGGTCCTCGAGCAAGTCGGCGTGCCGAACGTCATCCGGCTGGCCCGCGCGATGGGCATCACCACGCCCTTGGATGCCAACCTGCCCCTGGCTCTCGGGAGCAGCGAGGTCAACCTCCTCGAAATGGTCGGGGCGTACGCCACGTTCGCCAACCAGGGTATCCGCGCGGAGCCGCGCGTGCTGCTGCGCGTCGAGGACCCGGACGGCCGGGAGCTTTTCGGCGCCGAGCCGAACGAGCGCGAGGTCATCGACGAGAACGTGGCCTTTGCCATGACCCACATGCTCCGGGGCGTGGTCGAGCGCGGCAGCGGAAGCACTGCCCGCGTGCCGGGCCGGGTCGTGGCCGGAAAGACCGGCACCAGCAACAAGTTCGGCGACGCCTGGTTCGTCGGCTTCACTCCCGAGATCGCCGTCGGCTGCTACATCGGCAACGATGACCACAAGTCGCTGGGCGACGGCAAGGCGGGCGGCGTAGTGGCTGCACCCATCGTCGGCGCCTTCCTCAAGGAGTATCTGAAGGATCGGCCGCAGCTCGATTTCAAGAAGCCTCCGGGCGTCGAGATCGTGACGGCCTGCACCGACAGCGGGCTGCTACCGTTTCCGCAGTGCAAGGACCGCTGGACGATGGCCTTCGCCAAGGGGCGCGCACCGGCCGTCCGCTGCAATCTTCACCAACCGCTCGACGTGAATGGCCTGCCGGCTGTCGCCGGTGTGGAGATGCCGGGCGGAGAAGTGCCCGCGACCGGCGAGGCGCTTCCGGACGAGGAGGCGCTGGGGGCCGACGAGGTCGTCGCGCCCGCGGTGATCTCGCGGCAGGCGCTCGACGAGCGCTCGGGCCCCGTGCGGGCCGAAACCGACCTGGGGGCTGCTCCGTTGCCACCGGGTGAAGACGAGGAGCCGGTCGAGGACGAACAGGCCAACGCGCCCGCCGAGGAAGACCCGGAGGCTGGCACCCCAGACGATGCTGAGGACGAGCTGGCCGACGAACAGATGCCGTCCGAGTCCGAGGAGCTCCAGCCGGCAACGGCCGTCCCGGCGAGGGGTCCGGCGGCCCGTCCTGCGCGCCGGCCACCGACTCCGCGCGAGCTGCCTCGACAGGCGCCTGCGCTCGCCGAGCCTCCGGTGGCGGACTCGTCCTTCGACCTGCCCAGGTAGCGCTCCCAAGCCCTGCGGGGCCCTGGCAAATTTGTCCGGTCCGGGCGTGCCCGGGGTTGCCGTTCCCCGAGCAAGATGGGGACTGGCCGTCGTCTCTACTGGTGGATCGTGGTTAACTTTGAATTGGAGCAGGTGTGCGAGGAAGGGGGGGAAAGCTGACATCCGGGGAGGTTGTGCCCGGTGAAAGAGATCCTTCTCGTCGAGGATGACGACGTTCAGGCCTTTCTGGTCGAGCGAGCGTTCCGGAGGGCTGGCGTCGCCAACCCCATCGAGAGAGTTTCCGACGGTCAGGAGGCGCTCGATCTTCTCAGGTTGAGGCCGGAGGGCCTGCCGGGACTGATGCTGCTGGACCTCAAGATGCCGCGCCTCACCGGCTTCGAGGTGCTGGAGGCGATACGCGCGGATGGACGTACTCGCCGCTTGCCCGTGGTGATCGTCACCTCGTCGGATTCGCCGGCCGACCGCGAGCGTGCCGCTCGCGAAGGGGTCCTGGGCTACCTTCTGAAGCCGTGCGACCCCGAGCAGATCCGGTGCCTCGTGCAGCGCGAGCTGCTTGGTTTCGAGCCCGACACGGAGCCGTCGCGATGACCATGCTCAGGCGAAAGGACGAGCTGTTGCAAGCCCGCATGCGCCTGAGCGAGTACGCAGTGGGGCACAGTCACCAGGAGCTCCTGCAGCGGACCCTGGACGAGGCCGAAGGGCTCACCGGGAGCACCATCGGGTTCCTGCACTTCGTGGAGCACGACGAGAAGTTCGTCTCGCTGCAGTGCTGGTCTACGCGAACCAGGAGCGAAATGTGTCGCGCGCTTCCCGAGGAGCGTCATTACGCCATCGACCGGGCCGGTGTCTGGGTCGACTGCGTGCGGGAGCGCCGCGCGGTGATCCATAACGACTACGCATCCCTGCCACACAAGAAGGGGCTTCCTGCGGGCCACGCGCCAATCGTGCGGGAACTGCTGGTGCCCGTGTCCCGTGGGGGATGCATCGTCGCGATCCTGGGGGTCGGGAACAAGGCGACGGACTACGAGGGCACCGACCTGGAGATCGCGACGGAGCTGGCCAACATGGCGTGGGACATCGCGCTGCAGAAGCGTGCTCAGGAGGAACTGATGCGCCTGAACGCGGAGCTCGAGGCCCGCGTGCGCCAGCGCACCGAAGACCTCGAGGCCGCCAACAAGGAGCTGGAAGCCTTCGCTTACTCCGTTTCCCACGACCTGCGAGCGCCGCTTCACGGCATCGCCGGGCTCTGCCAGGTGCTCGAGGAAGATCACGCCGCAAAGCTCGATTCGGATGCCCGGGAGTGCCTGCGCCGCATGCGCAGCTGCACCGATCGCCTCAACGTGCTGATCGCCGAGCTGTTGAAGCTTTCGCGGTTGACGCGGACCGAGTTGATCTGTTGCGAGCTCGACCTGAGCCAGATGGCTGCCGAAATCGGCGCCGAGTTGGCGACGACGCTCTCCGACCGGGAGGTGTCGTTACACGTCGGGCCAGACCTGCGGGCAAGAGGAGACCCGACGCTGATTCGCGTCGTGCTCGTCAACCTGCTCTCCAACGCCTTCAAGTTCACCGCCCGCAGGCCCAGGTCCCACGTCGACGTGGGCAGCGGCCCCACCCGGGGCGAGCTGTCCGTCTTCTACGTCCGCGATGACGGCGCCGGATTCGACCCGTCGCACTCCGGACGGCTCTTCCGGATCTTCGAGCGTCTGCACCGGCCTGCGGATTTTCCCGGCACCGGTGTCGGCCTGGCAACCGTGCAGCGCATCATCCACCGCCACGGCGGACAGGTGTGGGCCGAGGGCGGCCCGGGTCTCGGCGCGACGTTCTACTTCTCGCTGCCTGCTGCGTGAAGTCGTCGGAAATCGGGCACCGAAACCCCGCGCAACCCGTCCGGCGTGCGTCAGATTCCCTGCGGGGTTTCGGATCTAGTCCTGAGGCATGCACGGATTTCCGGGACGCCGCATGAGTACGTGTTGTACTGAGCTCGTCGTGGGGGCCTGGCCCCCACATCCCCAGCGGGGGAACTCGTTCCCCTGCACCCCTGCCTTCTTGCGGTCTCTCGGTGCATCAGGGCTCGCCGGCCCCAGCGAAGCCGGAGTCGCACTTCGGAAGATCCATCAATGCCTCGGATCCAGTCCCCGAATTCCTCCTCCGCTGCTCCGACTTTGCCCGTAGCCCTGCGCCTGACGGCGAAAGATGTGGCCGGGAGAGCGCTTTCGCGCTAGACTGGCGGCCGTCGTTTGCGCCCCAGGCGCGGGAGGTTCCGCCAGATGCTCGTCGTCATGAAGAGAGATACGACTCCCCAGAACGTGGAGCGGGTTTGCCAGGTCATCCGGGAAAAGGGGTTCACCCCGCACGTCATGCCGGGCGCCGTGCGGCTTGCCATCGGCGTCACAGGCAATCAGGGATTCGTCGAGATCGAGAACCTCGAGGGCATCGACGGCGTGCTCGAGGTGATTCACGTGACGTCGCCGCACAAGCTGGTCAGTCGAGACGTCCACCCCGAGGACACCGTCGTCACCGTCGCCGGCGTCGCCTTCGGCGGCAAGGAAGTGGTGGTGATGGCGGGCCCGTGCGCGGTCGAGAGCCGGGAGCAGGTGATGCTCATCGCGCGGGAAGTGAAGCGGCTCGGCGCACGCATGCTGCGCGGCGGGGCCTTCAAGCCGCGGACTTCACCCTATGCCTTTCAGGGCCTGAAGAAGGAGGGTCTGGAGATCCTGGCCGAGGCCCGGGCCGAGACCGGCCTTCCAATCGTCACCGAGGTCAAGGACACGGACAGCCTCGAGCTAGTGGCGTCCTACGCAGACCTGCTGCAGATCGGGGCGCGCAACATGCAGAATTTCACGCTGCTCGAGGAGGTCGGCAAGCTGCGCAAGCCGGTGCTGCTCAAGCGCGGGATGTCCGCCACGATCAAGGAGCTATTGCTGGCGGCCGAGTACATCATGTCGCAGGGGAACTACCAGGTGATCCTCTGCGAGCGCGGCATTCGAACGTTCGAGGACTCCACGCGCAATACGCTCGACTTGAACGCCGTGCCGGTCCTGAAGGGGCTGTCGCATCTGCCGGTCGTGGTCGATCCGAGCCACGGAATCGGGCTCTGGAGCAAGGTCACACCGATGGCGCGGGCCGCAGTCGCCGCTGGCGCCGACGGGCTGATCATCGAGGTCCACCACGACCCTCAGCGAGCGCTCTCCGACGGTCCGCAGTCGCTGACGCCAAAGTCCTTCGCCGCTCTGATGACGGACGTCCGCCGGATCGCCGGGGCCGTCGATCGGGAGGTCGCTGGGGGGGAGTAGACAGTAGTCAGTAGCCAGTAGACAGTAGCGACCGGCCGCACGGTGCCAGCAAGGCCAGTTCGAGGACAGGCACCCGGGGACGGAGTTTGTGGCCAATCGGGTCCGACCGAATCCCCGAGAATGAAGGCCTGAAGAGGCCGGGCGCCGAAGTCCCCGTGGTAGCCCCTTACTTCCTACTGACTACTGTCTACTGACTACTGTCTACTGACTACTGTCTACTGACTACTGGCTACTCCCCCCGCCTCCCAGCTGTCCGCAGGCGCCCATGACGTCGCGGCCGCGGGATTGGCGCACCATGGTCCAGACGCCTCTGGCGGCAAGTGAGCTGGCGAAGGCCTCTACCCGCTCGGGAGCGGGCCTGCGCAGCGGCACGCCGGGGACCGGGTTGTACGCGATGACGTTGACCTTGACTTGCCGGCCGGCCAGAAGCGAGGCCAGCCGGTCGACGTCGGCGTCGGAGTCGTTGACGCCCTCGAAGAGGACGTACTCCAGCATCACGCTTCGGTCGGGGCGCTTCGGAAAGTCCTCTGCGAAGGCCAGGAGCCGCTCGATGGGCCAGGGGCGGTTCACAGGCATCAATTCGGAGCGAATCGCGTCGGAGGATGCGTTGAGGGAAAGCGCCAGGGTGACCGGGACGCCCTGCATGGCCAGCCGGTCCAGGCCCGGCAAGTAGCCGGCGGAGCTGATCGTGATGCGCCGGCGCGGGATGGCGAGCCCGCGCTGCTCCTGCAGGATTCGGTAGGAGAGCCAGACGGCGTCGAAGTTGTCGAGCGGCTCGCCCATTCCCATGTAGACGATGTTGGTGATGGGGCGAGATTTCCGCGAAGACCATCCGGCCAGCGCAGCGCGTGCCAGCACTACCTGTCGCACGATCTCGGCGGCAGACAGGTTCCGGACAAGCCCCATCCTGCCCGTCTGGCAGAACGTGCAGCCCATCCGGCAGCCGATCTGGGAGCTGATGCAGACCGTGGAACGATCGCCCGCCGGAATGACGACTGTCTCGAACTCGAGCCCGTCGTCGCCCGCCACGATGTACTTGGTCGTCGGCTCTTCCTCGTCGCTCGGCAACGCGCGGACCACCCGCAGTCGCCCGATCGTGGCCACCTGCGACAGCCTCTGCAGCAGCTGGCGCCGGACACCCTGCAATTCGGGGATCTCCTGCGGCCCGTCCGCATAGAGGCTGCGCATCACCTGCGCCGCCACCTTCGCCCCGCCGCCCACGCTCGCTACGAGCGCGCGCATCCCCGCGCCGTCAAGGCCATGGAGATCGATCTTCACAGAGGCAGACATGAGGCTTGAGGCTTGAGGGATCAGGTTTCAGGGAGCAGGCTTCAGGAGTCAGGGCTCAGTCTCAGCGGTAGCCCGGTCCGGGAGAGACTGTCCCGCACCGTCCCTACTGACTACTGGCTACTCCCTTCTACCTTCTTCAACCGGTACACCCTCACCTCGTACTCGGGCTGCACTTTCCAGCAATGAACCTCCTCCAGGTCGAGCGGAGGGCGATCGGTCTGGAGGAGGAAAGAGAGGGCCGTTGTGCTTTCGGGCAGCCACCCTCGGGCGGCGTTTCGTTTGTCGACGACCAGGTAGTTGCACCCCTGCGACCGTAGGTAGCGGAGGACCTCGGAGTAGCTGCCAAAGGGAATCTGCACGGACTGCAGCCCGGCGTGATAGGCGGTCCAGACGTGGGTCGTCTTCGATTCGGGTGGACAGTTGAGGCGCATCCAGGTGCCGACCTGCCTGTACTCTTCCCCGGCCCTCACGGCCTGGCTGGCTGCGGGCGCGGCGCTGGCGACGGCGGCGGCTGCAAGCGCGTGCGGCACCAGGGCCGCTGCGGCAAGCAGCATCCACGCCAGGCGGCGGGTGGACTGGCGGGAAGAGACGAGCGCGGCCGAGCGCTCCAGGCCGACACCGGCCAGGAGGAGCAGGGCGGGCAGGGCAAAGACCACGAAGCGGCCGTCGATGAAGAAGAGCGGCAACGCGGCCAGGGGCGCGCACGCCACACCCAGCAGCAGCAACACGGCCGGCTCCGCGGCCAGCGCAACGATCCCGACGCCGACGAGCGCCGAGGTCACCCAGCCGAGCGACTCCACGAGCTGGCCCGCCAGCCGCCAGGAGTTCACGGCGTACCGGCGGCCCAGTTCCGCCGGCTTCTGGAGCAGCACCTTCCCGAGCGTCAGCTCCCGCATCGCCCGCCGGCAAGCGATCTCCTTACCGTCCGGCGTCAGGCTCCAAGCGAGGCGGTCGTAGTCTTCGCCCAGGGCCCGGCCGCCGACCAGGAGGTTCCAGCCGGCCTTTCCGCTCACGCTGAGGTGACCCAGCTCTGCCCTGAGCCGCGCGAGATACGGCGTTGCCAGGAGTGCGAAGCCCGCCGCCAGAGCTGCTGCAGCGCGCCAGCGCGTCCGGGCCGGCTGGCCTTCCGGACGATGCACGGCGGTCCAGAGGGCAAGCATCGGTCCGTAGACGAAACCCTCCGGGCGCAGCAGGTAGGCCGCTCCGGCGAGCATGCCGGCCAGGAAGAAGGGCGCCGGCGATGGCGAGGAGCGGATGTGCCAGAAGAGTGAAAGGAGCGAGTAGAGCGTCAGGATGAAGAGAGTCTCCGGGTACGCCTGGCAGGACCAGAAGACCAGCGGGGCCAGGAGCGCCGTTCCGACAGCGGAGAACTCGGCCACCCGCGCGCCTGCCAGCGCCCGCCCCAGCAGAAAGAGCGCGATCGGCGCCAGAGCCCCTGCGGCCAGGGACAGCCCGAGCGCGGCGGTCTCGAGATCCCCGCCCTTGCCCGCAAGCGCCGCCGCAGCGAGCGGATAGAGCGGTGGCCAGAGCGGGTCCAGCCCCGGGCCGCCTGCGAGCTGCGACCGCGCCTCGTTCAGGAAGAGCGCCGCGTCGGAGTTCATCAGCCGCGTCAGGTGAAACGGCAGGTTCGAAATGCGCGCCAGCACGCCCGCGGCCAGTGCCGCTGCCAGCACGGACCAGGCGGTCGCGGGATCCGGTTGCGCCCATCCCTTCGAGCCGGCGGGAGAGGCCGACACTGCCTGGGCCTGCTTTCCGACCGTCAGACGAACGCCTCGTAGTCGAGGTTGGCGAGCTTCAGATAGAAAC
The DNA here is from genome assembly GCA_016213845.1 of Candidatus Wallbacteria bacterium. GTDB lineage: Bacteria > Muiribacteriota > UBA6191 > JACPRK01 > JACPRK01 > JACPRK01. The sequence continues at coordinate 90,835 of JACQZN010000111.1, read as the reverse complement.
CCGGGTTGTTCTCGAGGAAGGCGGTCAGGTCGGTCATTTCGATGGCCAGCGTCTCGGTCTCGCTCTCGGCCTGGATGGAGTACGGGATGCGGCCCGTCTTCTTGAACGGGAACACCTTGCCGGCGAAGTCTCCGCGCTTGAGCCGCGCGATGAACTGGCCCTTCGTGCTGACGACGGCCTCTCCGGACGACAGGATGTACGAGAAGACGGGGCGCTCGCCTTCCTGGAACAGGTAGTCACCCGGGTTGCATCGGTTGGTCGAGATCATCGACAGCAGCTGCGTCTTCTGGGTCGCCGAGAGCGTGCAAAAGGTCTTGCTCTCCTCCAGCACGCGCCAGGTCTGCAGCTGGCGGTTCACGAAGAGATTGCGCAGTGTCTTGCCGACCTCCGTGCCGCGGATGAAGTAGAGAAAGTCGTCCTTGTTCATCTTGACGACGTCCATCTCGGTCTTGGCGTAGACATCGGCCGACCTGGGCAGGTCGGTCACCAGCGACGACTCTCCAAAGTAGTCGTTGTAGCCGTAGACCCGGACCTCCTTGCCCTCGCGCACGACGGACGCCTTTCCGCTCAGGATGAGGAAGAAGCTGTCACCGGCGTCGCCTTCGTCGATGATCAGGTCGCCGGCGTGGAAGTGGTGCTTCTTGGCGATCATCAGAAACTCGGAGGCCTTTTCGAGAGGGAAGTCCCGGAAGAGGTCGGTGGAGCTGAAGAGCGTCAGCATCTCGATCGCCTCGGAGTTGGGCTGCGGGGAGACCTCCAGCGTCAGGGTGTTCTCGATGTCCGCCAGCATCGGGCGGATGCCCGAGTCCTTTGGCACCTTGGCCGGGTCGGTGTGGACGACGTAGACGTTCTTCTTCTCCTCGGGCTGCAGGCCCACCAGGAAGTCGAGCGGCGTGTGGATGGGGGGAATGCCGCACTCGTGAAGCACCAGGTTGTGGTGCCAGGGGAAGTTGATCAAGTCGTCGCGGCGGCCGACGCCCATCAGCCCGTCGGCGTGCAGCTTGTTGATCGTGGGGGGGTGGTTGAAGGTGTCAGAGGTGTAGACGAAGCTCTTGCCTCCGAAGTAGCACTCGAAGCCGATGGTCGGGATCGAGTGCAGCGAGTAGCGGAAGTGGAACTCGCCGCCGATCAGCCTGACCGCCTCGCCGATGACGGCGGGGGTGTAGTCGAAGAGGCCTGCCAGGTAGGACTCCTTGAGGCCGGTGAGCGCCGCTGCCTTGCGCAGGAAGGAGTGGAGGATCGTGGCCGTCGTCACCAGCGTGCAGCGACCCTCCTCGAGGATCTTCTGCATCGTGCCCGAATCGTGGTCGGCGTGGCAGTGCGTGAGGATGATGGTGTCGATGATTTTCGGATTGATCTCGCGCTCTCGCAGCCACTCCGTGCTGTCGACGGGCGGGTCGATCATGATGCCGCGCCGGTTGATCCAGACGATGAATCCACTCGTCTTGCTTCCGGGGAGGAAGCCATGGCCGGCTCCGATGGCCGTGACTCCGAAGACGGGGGGCTGAAAGGGTATCCGGCGCTCGGTCGCCTCCGACTTGCGCGGCGGCAGCGTCATGTTCTCCGGGAACCGGGCGAGCTCGCTATCGCCCTCGAAGACGGTGAAGCCGCCCTTGTGCTGCTGCACGCGCACGGCGCCGACCTTCGCAGAGCCGTCGGCGTCGAAGGTGGTGAACTGCACCATGTCGGCCAGCTCCAGGCGCTTGCCTCCGCGGAACGGGTTCTTGCGGAAGAACTCGACCTCGGCGCGCAGGTCCGGGAATCGGAAGTTCTTGCGCCCGTTCATGTACTCGAGCGTCAAATCGAGCTCTTCGGGGCCGAAGACCGACTCCTTCATCACCGCAGTAAGGCGGCGCTTCTGCGAGGCGGTGCAGAGGATGCGGCATTTGCGGCGCAGGATGAAGAAGTTGTAGTAGAACGGGAACTCCATCTCCGCCGTGCTGATGCCGCGATCCAGATAGAACATCTTGCGCGGCACGATGTAGAGCGACGGGACGCCGCACGGCATCGTCATCGTGTCCTTGATCGTCTCCGGCGGAATGCCGAACTGCACCCAGCCCTCCGACGTCTGAACCACAAAGCCGCCTGCGGGCAGCGACAGGACCTGTGAAGAACTCGAAGCCTGCATCGTCTCTCTCCCTATTCGATCGACCCCATCTCCACGGGCTCTCGGGCGGTGTAGTTCTTTCCGTCGAAGCCGACCCGGCAGGCGGGCAGCTTCGGATCGTGCTCGAAGACCACGATCCAGTCCTCGGCCACGGCCCGCGCCAGGAGCCGCTTCTTCTCTTCCATGACCGTGAGCGGCCAGAGGTCGTATCCCATCACCCACGGGATCTTCAGGTGTGAGCTGGTCGGGATGAGATCGGCCGGATAGAAGACGGGCGAGCATCCGGGCACGCTCACCAGCACGGCCTGCATCCCGCGAGTGTGACCCTCGGCCGGCACGAGCCGCACGCCCGGAGCCAGCTCGAGCTCGCCTTCGTGTCGCACCAGGTGGCCTGCGGCGGCCAGAGGCTCCACGTTTTCCGCCAGGTAGCTGGCCCGTTCGCGTTCGTTGGGGCAGCAGGCGGTCTCCAGGTTGGCACGCTGGACGTGGATGGCCGCGCTGGGGAACGTCGGGACGACGGTGCCGGTGGCGTCGCGGCGCGTTGCTCCGCCGGCGTGATCGAAATGGAGGTGGCTGATGACGACGTCGGTGACGTCCGCCGGCCGCACGCCCAGCGCCAGGAGCCCGTCCAGCAGCCCCTCGCCCCGCCTGCGGACGTTGAACATCTCGGCCTGCTTGTCCGGAAACTTGGCGCCGATGCCCGTGTCGACCAGGATCGTCCGCCCCTCGCCCCGGATCAGCAGGGTCCGCAGCGCCATGTCGATTCGGTTCTTCGCGTCGGGCGGATTCGTTTTCTCCCAGAGCACTCGCGGGACGGTGCCGAACATGGCGCCGCCGTCGAGCGCGAAGCGGCCGTCGTTGACCGGGGTCAGCTCGTAGGGGCCCGCCCTCACCGGCCACCGCCTGGATCTGCGCCGTCACGGCGGGCAGTCGCGAACGCCCGACGAAGGCCGGCTCGAGTCATATCGTGCTGGTCCCCACGAAGATCTGCTCGGAGCTCGACGCAAGCGCGTGGCCGCAGCGGCCGCAGGCAGCGACGGAGATGCGCCCTTCCCCGCGCACGATCCCGAGCTTGTAGCCGCCCCCCAGCCCAGGGTTGACGACCTCCATTTGCAGGACGATGTCCCGGATGGCATTGCTCACGGCCATCTTCTCGCGCGCGTCCTCGGCGATGACGCCGTGGGCGATGGCGGCGACGATGGTTGACTCACGCAGCTTCACCAGGAGCTTCTCGGCGGTCGTGCCGACCTGGGTCACCGCGCTGGCATAGCCGCCCTCGCGGATCTTACGCGCCCATTCGCGCTCCTCGTCCTCGGAGTGGGTCATTGCGAGCTGGACGACCAGCGCTTCTAGGGAAAGCGTCGACGGCGGCGCGACGCTCTGCGTCAGGTCCTTCACCAGGTCCTTGATACGCAGGATTCCGACCAGCGCGCCCGCGGCGTTGACCACCGGGATGACGGGATGCGCGAACTCCTTGCGCGCGAAGAGCAGCGCGGCCTCCTGGACCGTCTGGTCCTCGCGGACGGTCTCGAAGTTGTGGGTCATCAGCTTGTTTACCCGGCGGGCCTTGTCCTCCAGACTGACCGAGAGCACGCTCACGACGCCCACGGGTTTGCCTTCCTTGTCGACCACGTAAAGACACTCGTAGCCGTTGAAGAGCATCGTCTCTCGTGCGGTGAAGGTCGTCTGCTCCGCCCGCAGGCTGAGCGGGTTGGGCACCATGATTTCCTTGACGGTGAAGGCCATAGCTCGATGTCGTCCCTTGAAAGCGTCGGGGCCGCGCGGCGAGGGTTCAGGCTCCGCGCAACCGGCCCTTGGCGCGGCTGACGATGAGGTCGAGCGCGTCTCGGGTTTGCTTGAGGTCGCTGCCCTTGACGATCAGCTCGAACTGTCCCGGGCTCCAGCTGGGGCGGGCGTTGACCAGGGCGTCGGCCAGCATTCCCGTCACCACGGCCATGAAGCTGCCCTCGTGGCCGTCGGGGACCACGGAGAGCCAGAGGATGCGGAAGCCCTTCTCGACTTCGGCGTCTCCGAATTCCTCTCGCATCGAATTCCACTCGGTCTCGGGGAGTATGAAGCTCTGAGGCTGGTCAGCCCAGGCCACGCTCAACCTGCGGGCATCGCCCGCGGAAGCCGGCGCCTTGGCCCCAGCAGGGAGCTTGACGACGCAGTAGGAACTGGGCCGCGGGACGACCTTCAGGTTGGCCAGGATCGGCACCAGGGTCGCCGGGAACCGGCGCTCTCGCAGCATCCGCCGCTCGATATGCGGCCTGTCATCGGAAGCTCTGGTCATCTTCGGTTTTCTCCTCGCCGCCTCGAGCCCGACCGTGGCAGGGATCTCGCTCCGGTCGGGCCGGAGTTCGTCGTCACCGTCTGCGCCTCGCGGAGCGGCGCCCGGGGAGCCTGGCAGCGAGGCCGATCGACGCCGCGCCGCCACTTCCGGGGCTCCTCTCCGGACGAGGCGCCCGATTCTAGCACGCCACTCGACCCGATATCCACGCCGTGCTCGGCGCAATGAACCCTGCCCGCACCGGCGGCGTCTTCACGAGAAGGGAGGGCGCCGAGTTTGACATCCCTGGCCGGCTCGCATACAATTGCCGGCCCCCGAATATGGAGGAATGATGGCCACTTCAGCTCCTACGCAACCGCGCGATCGCAGACGCGCCATTCCGCGCGACCAGGTCTCTCCCATCCAGGTCGCCATTGACGTCTGCATGTTCCTCGTGCTGTTCGTCACGCCTTGGCTCATCAGCACGCAGCTCAAGGAAGTCTTCAATACCACCAAGAACATCTGGATCGGCATGGCGGCCGTACTGGCTGTGCTTGCCTGGGCCGCTGACTGCCTGATGCGTCGTGAGATCCGCATCCCCAAGGGCCGGGTGGTGCTGCTCTACGTGGCGCTCATCGCCTGGTGCGCGATCACCATCAGCTGGAGCCGCTGCTGGCGGCTGTCGCTCGTGGAGTTCGGCTTTCAGTTAGCGATGTTCGCCATCTTCATGGTGGCCTACTGCAACATCTACGACCGCGAGCGCATCGAAAATCTCCTTCACTTCTCCATCGCCGCCGGCGTCATCACGGCGGGCTACGCACTGCTCCAGTACTACGGATTCGACGATCCAATCTTCCGGCGCCTCACCAGCTTCTTCCAGCTCTTCCTCCCGGACTCGCTGGCGCAGTTCTTCGATTTCCGCTTCCTCATCTTGCCGCCCAAGCCCGATGAAGCGACGAAGTGCTACTCGTTCATGGGGCATCGGAACTACCTGGCCGGCTACCTCATCGCAGTCCTGCCGATCGTGCTCTCCCGGCTGTATGCCTCGATCGGCAACGTCATCGGTGACCGTGAGTTCTTCCAGGCCAGTCTCCAGAAGTTCCGCGACAAGGGCTTCGACTTCGACGCCGCCTGGGACCTGATTTCGGTCCTCCGCGCGCCGCTGGTCTACACCGTCAGCCTGGTGCTGATGTTTTCCACCGTCATCCTCACCCACACGCGCGGGAGCTGGGTCGGCTTCTCCATCGCAGCCGTCGTTTTCTTCACCTGTCTCTACCTCAAGTTCCCGATCTACGCCGGCTGGCGGCGCTCGCTCTTCGTCGTCGGCATCTTCGTGCTGCTGGTCGGCTTCTTCGGTCCCAAGCAGTTCGGCTTCGGCAGCTTCGCCTTCAACAACCCGCTCAACAAGAACCCGGGCAGCGTGCTGGCGCGCGTCGCCGAGACGACCAACCTGCTGAAACTGGCGTCTGCCCACCAGCGCCTCCTCATCTACCGCACTGCCCTCTACATCATCTTCCATAAGCCGTGGACTTGCTTCTTCGGGACCGGCTTCGGCACCTTCGGCATCGAGTACATGCCGTATCAAAAGCTCGTCTTCCGGGAGGCGCCGCCCAAGGACTACGAGAAGTGGAAGTCCAACCTGCTCGAGGAGTACGCCATCACCTGCCCCGAGGCGCGCGAGCCGCGGAGCCAGATGCAGAAGACCATCGACCGGTTCTTCGAGGACTTCTTCTTCAAGGGCCGCCGCGGCACCGACCACTGGGTCACCGAGATCAACAAGTCGATCTACGCGCACAACGAGGTGCTCCACTTCTGGTCGGAGATCGGCCTGGTCGGCATCGCCCTGATCACCACGCTGCTCTTCTTCTTCTTCCGGGACAGCTACCGCTATCTGAAGGTGGCCCCCGCCGCCGACGAGGCGCTGCTCTACCTGGGGATGATGTGCTCCGTCGTCGCGGTCCTGGGACATAACCTCTTCACGTTCGACCTCCACCTCGCCTACACGGCGTCGCTTTTCTGGTTCCTGATAGCCGTTTCCCAGCGCTACCACGACCGAGGCGACTGGGTCTTCTCCTGGGGCGCCCGGCGATCAACGGAGACCGAACAAGGCGGGATGCGCTTCCGGCTGGCTCTCGAGGAGACCCCCGAGGGCGCCGTCGCAGCCGTGGCCGAGCATGTGGAGACCGAGACCGTCTCGGGCAGCCCGGTCGACTACCGCCTCGTGCTGCGCGACCCGGAGGGCGACGAGGTGGAGCGCAAGTTCCCCAAGTCCGGCCCGATCTCGCTACGCCGCCCACCGCAAGCAGGCGAGTGGACCGCCCGCATTGTTGGCCCCGAGGGCACTCCGGTCGAGCTCGACTTCTACTTCGAACCGCGTAACCCACTGGCCACGCCGGTCGCTTTCGGCATGCTCGGCATCGGGGCCTTCCTGGTGCTCAGGGCGATCCTCTCGCAGGGCGTCATGGAGAACTGCTGGAGGGACGCCTTCCTGAAGTTCCGCGCCCACCAGTTCGAGGAGGCCTTCATCGACTTCAAGAAGGCGCTCAAGCAGGACCCCAACCGCGGCGAGGTGCTCTTCGACTACGGCCGCTCGCTGATGGACTCCAACCGCAATGCGCCGGCCATCAAGGTCTTCCTGCGAGCCACCGCCAGCTTCGTCGACCCGGCCAACTACCACAATATCGCGCTCTGCTACTACAAGGAGAACGACCTCGTGAACGCCGAGCGGGCCTACCGATCGGCGCTCGACCTGAACATCATCTATGAGCAGTCTCTGTCGAACCTGGCCTACCTGCTGATGGACAAGGCCGCCAGGAAGCAGGCGGAGGGAAACAAGGCCGAGGCCGAGGAGTTCAACAAGGAAGCCGAAGAGCTGCTGATGCGCGGCATCGCCCACTACAGGTGGAACCCACAGTTCTCGTCCACCCTGGGGGCGCTCAGGGCCCAGCAGGGCCGGCTCGAGGAAGCCGCCGAGCTCTTCGAGAAGTCGGTCAAGGCCGATCCGAAGCAGTGCAAGGTCTGGATCAACCTGGGCACGGTCCTCTACAACCTCAAGCGATTCGGGCGCGCGGTCGAGGTGCTGCGGGAGGGCAAGCGCAAGTGCTCCGGAGGCGAGGGGGCCGACCTCTTGCCTGCCAAGTTCACTGCCGTGCTCAAGGGGTACTATCACGAGCTCCTGGCCAAGAACCCGACGGACAAGTCGATCATCACCAGCTACGGCCGGGACCTGCTCGAAGCCGAGCAGTACACCGAGGCCCAGGAGGTCTTCCGAAAGCTCCTCGACACGGTGGCGCCGGGGGACCCGCAAGCCTCCTTCCTGCTCGCGGAGTGCTATCTCAAGCTCGACTATCGGGACAAGGCACGCACAGAGTTCTCCCGGCTCAAGGGAGCCCTGCCGCCCGGACACGAGCTGCAGAAGGAGATCGACGCGCGTCTGGAAAAGCTGGGTTCGGAGTCCTCGCCGGTCGAGCTGCCGGCGGTGACGCCGTCGCCGTCGCTCTTGAAGCTGCCCCTGGAGCTGACGCCGCGCTGAGGCGCCGCGGGCGAGCGGCCGTCCGCTCGGGAAGGGAGTGAAGTCGATGACCGATCGGACGCACCTGCCAGAGCCGCTGCTCCCCGGGCTCAAAGTTGCGATAGTCCACGACTGGCTGACCGGCATGCGCGGCGGGGAGAAGTGTCTCGACGTCTTCTGCGAGCTCTTTCCGACGGCGGACCTCTACACGCTGGTCGCCATCCCGGAGAACGTCAGCGCGCGCATCCGGGAGCACACGATTCGGACCAGTTTCATCCAGTCGCTCCCATTTGCGCGCCGCAAGCACCAGATCTGGTTCCCACTCTTCCCGGCCGCCGTCGAGCGGTTCGAGCTCTCGGGATATGACCTGGTGCTGTCGAGCAGCCACTGCGTCGCCAAGGGCGTCGTCACGCGTCCCCACACGCTCCACATCTGCTACTGCTACACGCCGATGCGCTACGCCTGGGACTTCTACAACCTCTACTTGGAACGTACGAGGCCCGCCTGGCTGGCCAGACTGCTGCTCCCGTACGCCATCAACTACATGCGCTCCTGGGACGAGGCCAGCGCCCATCGCGTCGACGGCTACGTCGCCATCTCGCACACGGTGCGCCGCAGGATCGCCAAGTACTACCGCCGGGACTCCACGGTGATCTACCCGCCGGTCGACACCGACACGTTCACTCCAGGGGCGGCTGAAGGGGCCTACTACCTCGTCGTCAGCGCGATGGTGCCCTACAAGCGCGACGACCTCGCCGTGAAGGTGCTCACCCAGCGCGGCGCCCGGTTCGTCGTCGTCGGCGATGGCCCCGAGCGGCGCCACCTGGAGGCGCTGGCCGCTGGCCGGGGCGAGTTCCGCGGCAGGCTACCCGGTCCCGAGCTGGTGGACACCTACCGGCGCGCCAAGGCGCTCATCTACTCGGGCGAGGAGGATTTCGGCATCGTCCCGCTCGAGGCCAACAGCTGCGGGCGCCCCGTGATCGCCTTCAAGGCCGGCGGCGCGCTCGAAACCCAGGTAGAAGGCCAGACCGCCGTCTTCTTCGCCGAGCAGTCCGAGTCCGCTCTCTCCGCGGCCATCGACCGCTTCGAGCAGTCCGCATGGAACCCGGCCGCCATCCGCGAGAACGCCCTGCGCTTCTCCCGCCCTCGCTTTGCCGAGACCATCGCCGCCCACCTGCAGGAGTGCTGGGAGGAGTTCGAAAGCGGCGGCCGGGAGCGTCCGGATGTGAGCGCGTGAGGGGGAGGGAAGTAGCCAGTAGCCAGTAGTCAGTAGTCAGTATGGGCGGTGCGGGACAAACTCTCCCGGACCGGGCTACCGCTGAGCCTGAGCCCGCCGACACCTGACCTGGCCCCCAGTTGCCTCCTGACCCTCGACCCTGATCCCTGACTCCTGAAGCCGGATCCCCGGGGCCTCCCCCTCAAGCCTCACTCCTCAAGCCTCCTCCCGGCCCCCCTACGGCCTCCTGCCCTTGGCTTCGCGGCGGGTGAACAGCGTGCCGATCTTCTTCTTGCGGCCGATGCTCTCGAGCGCCTTGCCGGCGCTGTAGCGCACCACGTCGTCGTCGTCCTCCTGCAGCTTCTTCAGGGGCGCGATCGCGCGGTCGCTGCCGAGCACGGCCAGTGTCATGGCGGCCGAGGATCTCACGAAGCGGTTCGGGTCCTCCAGCGTCGACACCAGCGAGTCGACGCAGCCTTCATCGCCGTGGACCGCCAGGACCTCGGCGGTGGCGTACCGCACGGTGCTGTGTGGATCGGAGAGGAGGGCGGGCAACTTCTGGCCAATGGAGCGATCCCGGAACATCTCGAGGTTCTTGATGGCGTGGTAGCGGACGCTCACCGGCTCGTCCGTGCTTGCGGCCATCTCCAGAAGCATCTCGATGACCCGCTTCTCGGACTGGGAGCGCAGGTCGTGAGGCGTGTACTTGTCGAAGACGCGGAAGTTGCTCTTTGCCAGCGCCGGGAGAATGCGCTCCCATGGCGCCTGCGGGGACGCGGCGCGGTCGCGGCCTGCGCCTGCATAGCCCCCCGTGGAGGCGTTGTCCATCGAGCGCGAGAGCTCCCGTTCCAGCGCTGCGGTGGCGGCCTCCAGGTACGAGAGCGCCGAGGGATCGCCGATGGCTCCCAGGCTGTTCGCGGCCTCGGAGGCCAGCAGAGGATCGCCAGCAGAAAGCAGGCGCCCCAGTAGTGGGATCGCAGCCGCTGCGCGCCGCTCGCCCAGCGAATGCACCGCCGCCACGCGGACCTCCCGGCTGGGTCCATTCTCGGCTAGGAGCATCAGCTGGGCCAGGTCGTCGCCGAGCCCCGCCGTGCCGGGTGTTGTCCTGGGTGCGAACCGAGGGGCGGGCAGCTTGAGGTGGCGCGCAGCGAGCTTCAGGCAGACGTACAGAGTCGCCAGGACGGCAAACGCGCTCGGGAAGATCTCCGGGTTCACCAGGCTCTCGAGCATGACGCGACGGCCGGGGTCTGGCCGCGGGAGCCGATGATATCACGGCTTCCGCGGGCTGTCAGCCTCGCGGCCCAGGAGCCGCAGGAGGAATTCACGCTTTTGGCTGTAATAGCGGTTCGGGTAGTACGTGTCGTCCCATCGTCCGGCGGAGTGAGGTTCGAAGAAGGGTGTCTGGAAGTTGCGCTTTGTCGCGACGACCCCGGCCAGTGAAGCCACGCCGAGGCAGGCCAGCGCAGCGCCGAAGACCGCCTTCCGGCGCGGCGCGAGGAAGCTGGCCATGAAGACGAGCCAGCAGAAACTCTCGAAGCCGACGATGCGGAGCTGCGGAGTGATGACGCTGGGGAACGAGGCCAGCAGCGCCATCAGGAGCATGTCGTAATCGGGCGGCCGGTCCGGCCGGCGCCCGATCGAGGCCGCCAGCAGGGCCAGCCCAAGCAGGTGCAAGGCGGCGTGCGGCAGCCCGGTGAAGAAGGGCAGGGGAACGAGCTGGGTGACCATCGGCTCCACCCAGTGCGACGCTGCGTTGGCGGCCCGGACCGCCACCGACAGCTTCGCCAGGTGCGGCGCTTCGTACTGCGTATGGTAGTGGGAGTAGTGGTGGAGCTGGATGGCCAGGTGCGCCGCCAGCAGGAGCACGAACCCGCCCGCAAGTTTCCTCTGGCCGGTCCGCCAGAACCTGAGCGCAAAGGCAGCCGGCACCAGCATCACCGTCTCCTTGGACATCAGTCCGAGCGCCATCAGCGGCAGGCTTCGCCAGGGCCGCGCCCCGTCGGCGCTCGCCAGCGCGGCGAACGTGAAGACGAACATCAGGAGGTCGTTTCGCTGACTGATCCAGACCACGGGGAAAGCGGTCCATGGCAGCAAGGTCCAGCCGACGGCGACGAAAAGCGCCGCTCTCTGGGACCCGGTGCGTCTGAGAGCTAGCTCGTGCGCCAGCGTCACGGCCAGAGCGAACAGCCCTAGATTGAAGCTGTGGTCGACCAGCGGCGACTGCACCAGGGAGTTCGTCAGCGCAAACGACAGGTACCAGACGGGCCGGAAGAGCAGGGAATGGAGCGACCGGTCGAGCGCTTCGCGCCACGTGACATGGATGAGGCCGAAGTCGTCGTTGACGTAGCCGTACCCCGCCGCATCGCCGTAGACGAGCGCCACGAGGAGAAGCAGCAATGCGCGCGCTCGCCAGCTCGGGCTGCACCTCTCGGGGGTCGTGTTCGTCTGCATGCTGAGGGCTCCTGGCCCGGGGCGTGCCGCGGCCGCATCCGCGCCCGTCGCCGAGCCTCGAGTCCGGCTTCGAGCCTACCAGTCGAACGCCCTGGTTTCCCCTTTTGCAATTTCGTCAACCCCGTGTTAACATCGCCCGCGCGTGAGCCGTTAGCTCAACCGGTTAGAGCATCTGCCTTTTAAGCAGAGGGTCGCTGGTTCGACTCCAGCACGGCTCACAGGCAAGTTGAAGTGCCGCCAGCAGGACCCGTCCTCTGGCGTGAGATCGAGCCGGCGTAGCTCAGTGGTAGAGCAGCTGATTCGTAATCAGCAGGTCGTCAGTTCAATCCTGACCGCCGGCTCCAGCAAAACCTTGTTGTAGAGCGGGTCTGTGGCTCCAGCAGCGGCAGTCTTACGATCCCGGTTTTTTCGTCTGTTTTCGTCCTTTTGCGCCGGCTGGTGTGCCCCTGGTGTGCCAGCGATCGACCGAGTGTGCCACTTCTGCAGAACCTTGCCGCTCTGAGTGGTCATCGTCGATCCTTCTTCTTCAGGGCCAGCAACTTGGCCCGGCCGTCGCCGACGAGGTCGGTGGCGGCTCCACGGATGGCCGTCAGGTCGTCCTGGTCGATGCCCTGGTAGATCATCGCCGTCCGGACGTCGCTGTGCCCGCCGGCGGCAGCCGTTGCCGGCAGTCGAATGCCCGCGCGATTGATGTGTGTCAGATACGTGTGCCGGCAGTCGTAGAGGAGAAATGCCGGACCAAGATACTGGCGGATGTCGGCCAGGCGCGTCTTGTGGTCGGCCAGCTGTCGGTCCTTGCGCCCGAGCTGTCGAGACGGCCAGAGAAGCCCTGCCGTCCGCTTGAGCCCTCGGAGCCACGCGATCAGAAGATCGGGAAGCGGTAACCCAAGAGGGTCGCCGTCCTTGGTGGCCCGCCCGGGAACGAGCAGGAGCCGGCGATCCCAGTCCACCCACTCGATCCGCATGGCCATGAGCGTGGCCGGCCGCAAGCCGGTTGAGAACGCGGTCAGAACCAGCCCGTATTCGTCGCTCTCGACCGGCATCCTGGCGAGAAGCGCTTGCACCTCTGCGGGCGAGTAGACGCGCCGGCTGACCTTGCGCTCAGGCTTGCGGCCGCGCTCAATGAGCGCTGCGGGGTTGCCCTCCAGCCGTCCCGTCTGGACGGCGTAGCCGAGGAGGGCCCTCAGTACGTCCAGATCGGCGTTGGCCTGCCTCTTGTGCCCACCAAGGCACTTCTTGTGGCGCGTGCACGGCGCAAGGAGCTTGGCCTCTCTCCACTGCGCGATCTCCGCTCGCGTGATCTGCCGGAGCCGTCGGCCGCGAAAGGCGGCCATGAGCGAGTTGTGGACCCGGCTGCGATACCCCTGATAGGTCCGCGGCCGGCACTCGCTCTGGGCATGCGAGAGGAAGATGTCGGCGAAGTCCTCGAAGAGCAGGTCCGTCTGACCCTTCCGGGGAAGACGCAATTCGCCCCGGTCTCGATCGGTGTTCGTGATCCGCTCCCAGGTTTGCGCCTCGCGCTTCGTAGGGTAAGTCTTCGACCAGATTCGATCGGGACCCGAGCCGACGCTGGCGCGCCATTTGTCGCCTCGCTTGAAGACACCCATGGTGGGCAGTCTACCGCCGAATGCCGTGCGGGTCGGAGGGAGTTCGCAGCACGCGAGGTCGGCGACGCTGGTGCGTGCGCGGCGGCGGGATGGGGATTGGCGCGCGCTCGATCCTGTTGACGACAGGCTCCCGGTCGGGGCACTTTCGGTGCTGGTCCAAGTATGCCTCGTAGGCGTCGCAGTCGAACATCAGGGGGCTGAAGGGCGCCTTCGACGCCAGTCCGGGCACGGCTGAGAGTTTGTAGACCGTGCTCTTCTCCAGCGAGTAGTAGTCGGCGAAGGCCTCCACTGGCATCCAACGCGGGCGCTCGAGGGTGACCGCTTGGGCCGAGTTGTGTCGTCGGGCGAGTGTCACGCGACAGCAGCCTCCCCGAACATCGCCAGCAACCCGAGCTCGCGCACGAGGCGACCGCGCGCCTCCTCGATCGAGGCCTCGTCCAGGTCGATGAGGATCGCGTCGCGGAGCTGTCGGCCTGCCTCGATCGCCGTGGTGCCCGCCCCGCCGAACGGGTCGATCACCGTGCAGGGCACTGGCTCGTGCGGTGTGCACTTGCAGGTCGGGGACCATCCGATAGTTGCGACCTCGACGGCCGTCTCGTGATTCTTCAGCCCTCGATGCGGAGGGCCCGGGAAGGCTACCAGTGCCCTCGACCCTTCCTTGCGGTCGGTGCCTCGGCGCGACTTCTTCGACGTCTCCCTTCGCCACGGCGCTCCGCAGGTCGGGCAGCAGCCGCGCTCCGACGTGCCGGCGGCGATGCACGGGCGGATAAGCGCCGCGGGGAAGGTCGCGCAGTGCTTCCCCTTGTACGGGCTCGGCTGGACCGTCCAGACGGTGCGCTTGTTTCGGCCGCCGGCGCCGTAGTAGCGCTCGATGTTTGTGCCTGACTGGTCCATGTTCCCTCGAGGGCGAAGAGCCGCCTGCCCGCGCATCGCGGTCTTGCCGCCGGCGGCGCCCGCCTTGTTCTCACGCGGGTCGGAGTACGGCTCCCGAATCGCTGTCGCGTCGTAGTAGTAGTGCGCGCGCTTCGAGAACATGAAGATCTGCTCGTGGGCGTAGGTCGTCCGGTCCTGCACGCTCTCCGGCATCGGCGCAGGCTTGTGCCAGATGTTCTCGGCGCGAAGGTACCAGCCGTCAGATCGGAGTGCGAACGCCAGCATCCAAGGGATGCCGATGAGTTCCTTCCGCCTAAACCCTGGGATCGAGTGATGGTCGTGGACCTGGCCATCTGCTATCAGCCGGTCACGATGCTGCGTGCCCCAGCCGTCGCCCGTTCCGCCAGCACTCTCCGATCGCCGAGGGCCGTTGCTGCGGCTGTCGCCAATGACGAGCCAAAAGAGCCCGTCGCTCCGGAGCACGCGGCGGAGTTCGCGAAAGACCTCGACGAGATGGCCGACGAAGAGATCAGGTGTCGGCTCCTGACCGAGCTCAAGGTGCTTCAGCGGATGATGCTTCGGCAGGTAGGAGCGGTGCCGATAATATGGCGGGCTCGTCACCGCGCAGTGGACGGACTCACTGGGCAAACCGCGCAGCACATCCAGCGCGGAGCCGGTGAGAAGGCGGATCATGCCGCCCCTCTCTTGATGATGTAGTGTCCCATTACCTCCTCCTCCTCGCCTCGCGTCATTTCCTCTCTCTCCAACTCCGTCTCTTCCCGTGCTCCCGATGGACCTGCCGAACCTCGCTCGGAGTCAGAATCGCGAGCCCTTCCGCCTGGAGCCAGCGCGAGATCGTTGTCGACCACTTCAGGCCGCGCCAGCGACAGACGACGCAGGAGCGCTTCCAGCCGCAACGCGCCTCGACGGCCATCGCGATCTCGACGTAGCCGGGCGAGCAGATGAATGTGGCGCGGGGCGTCACGCTGCGTCACGCTCCTCTCCGAAGTCTATGGCCATCTGCCCCACCGGCAGCGGGCGCCATTCGTCGCCACGTCGCACGACATGCAGCCCGAGCGCGCGATGCACGGCGCACTGCTCCTCGTACGTGTAGACCACGATGCGCGGAATGCCTTCGGTCCCTGGGACCTGCTCGCGCCGGTATGCTGGCTTCTCGCCCCACAGCCTCGCATCGTGACCGCTGTCAAAAACGATGAATCCAGGCTTCGGCACATAGTGATGCCTCGGCCGGTACTCGATGGCCATGAGCTTCGCCACCGGATCGACGTGGTAGACGATCTGGATACCGATCGGATAGAGCGCGCTGCTCTTGGCGACGGCCAGAAAGCCAGAGAGGCGAGCGACAGGATCGCCGAGTTTGGCGATGAGAGCGGTGAGAGCGGTGAGAGCGGTGAGGTCTATCATCGCCGCGCCTCCGGCAGTACGCACTGCCCGGTCTTCTGCAGCCGCGTCCGCCTGGAGTTCCTGACGCGAAGCGGCGCATCCAGACGTAGATGACAACCCTGGCAGAGAGCAAGGACATGCGTTTCCTTCACGCACTTCGATCCGCACCGGCACGGGCCGGCGTCGTGATCCAGATGCGCGACCGTGAGGACGACGGGTCCTCCGGACTCGGTTGGTCCGCCCTGCTGCGCGCGGCAACGCAGCGACCCTCGATACTCGTGCTGGCGACCGCAAACGCCGCGGCACTCGCAGCGCCAGTCAGCGCGCTCGGAGCGGATGCGGAGGCTGAAGGACTCCCAGTCCGGCGGGTAGTTTGCGCGTTGCATCGGCATTGAGCTACTCGTCAGTGCTTTGACCTCGAAAGACCTCGACGATGTGCCCTCGCAGCAGGCCCGCTCTGAGAGCGCGAACGAGACGCCCGGAAGCCACGTGCCCGAACGCCACGAGACATGAGGCTCCGAACGTCCCCGGCATCTCCGTCCCGTCCACGTTGCAGAACTTCAGCCTTGGCGTCAGGAGCAAGATCCCGGAGCAGTTCGGCAGGATGACTTCTTGCCACGTCCGCGTCTCGGTCTTCGACGGACAGCCGAGCAGGATGCCGTTGCCGTGTCGCGCCATCAATCTGGCGAAGTCCGCCTCGGCCGGGCCAAACGGTGGATTGCACCACACCAGCCCCTCCCATGGTTGGGAGCGCCCGTCGTCATCGATGGTGTAGTGCTTCGCGGCCGTAGGCCACGGACGGACGCTTGACGCGCAAGGATCGAGATCGAATGGTCCGAGCGCATCGATGATGTGTCGCGGCGTCAGGTACTCGGTGCGCCCGCTCGTGCGCAGGTGGGATGCGACGCGTAGCTCAACCGTGCTCATCTCACACCTCCCGGTTCACTCCACCGGCACCCATCCGTCGGCCGCCACGCACTCGCCCACACCTCGGCCTCGACGCGCTGCGTCACGCACGCCTCAACGTCGCCGCGCCAGCACCAGCCGAGGCCGATGCCGGCGGCGACGCAGAGAAGGAGGGAGTGCGCCAAGATTGCATCGCGTGTAGTCATCATCAGAACGGGAGCCCCTTTTCGTCCGCTGGCTGAATGGGCCTCGTCGCCGAGGGGGTCGTCTCGACAGACAGCCCCATCTCGGCGAGGAAGCGGCTGGGCGTCCGCTGTTTCACGGGACCTTTCGCGGGCGCGCTCTCCAGCGTCCGGTGCAGGTAGAGCGCGTCACGAGCTCGCGTCATCGCCACGTAGAGCACGCGGCGCTCTTCCTCGATGGCCTCAGGCTCCTGGCCGGCCCACTTCGCGGGCATCGAGTCGTCGTCGAGCCCGAGCACGAAGACCACGGGCCACTCGAGGCCCTTGGCTCCGTGAACGGTCAGGAGTTGCACGGCATCGACATCCGGCTTCTCCGGCAGCACGTCCGCGACCTGGCGGCCGGCGTACCACGCGAGGAGGGCGCGGGCCGTGCTCCGCTCGGCATCGCTCTCCCACGCGCCCACCAGGTCGAGTGCCGGCAGCATTCTCGCCGCCACGTCCGGCGGGAAGTACGCGAGCAGGACGCCAAGCAGAATCGACGCCTGCGGTGCCTCGGGGCCCGCCTCGCGCTCGCCGGCGATGCCGCGTAGGACGTCGACTACGGGATGCGGCTGCTCAGAGCTCAGGATCGCCAGCGCGAGGGGCTTCTGGAGTTGATGAGCGACCAGTCGCCACGCCGCCAGATCCGCCGCGCTCGCCATCGACGATGGCCACCGGAGGATCGCCTCCAGCGCGCGGTCGTCCGCCGGATTGGAGTAGACGCGCAGCAGGTTGACGAGCCAGCGCGCCTCCGGCTGATCCCACGCTCGAGCTCGTCGTTGCGCCGCCAGTGTCGGGATGCCGCGACCCAGCAGTTCGGCATCGATACGTTCCAGCGCCGAGTGGGTCCGGGCCAGGACCGCGATCTCCGACGGTTTGCGTCCGTTGTTCAGCAGTCGGGCGATTTGGTTCCCGACCAGGTCCGCTTCCTCGAACGGCGACATCGACACGTCGATCGTCACCGCGAGCCCCATGTCGGAAGCCCGCGCGGGGGCGATCTCGCCATCCATTCTCTCGGAGGCACAGCTCGCGAGATTGTTGGCCGCCTCGCAGATCGCCGGCACCGAGCGATAGTTCGCCTGCAGGTGCAGGACACGGGTCTTCGGGCGTCTGGCGAACGCGAGGAATCCCGACGGATTTGCTCCTCGAAAGTTGTAGATGGCCTGCCTGAAGTCTCCCACGGCGAACATGTGCTCTGGATTCAGCAGATCCACCAGTTCCTGCTGCTGGGCGTCGGTGTCCTGAAACTCGTCCACCAGAACGTGGGCCCATCGGCCGCGCAGCATCGCGCCCACGGCCGGCTGCGTCTTGAGGATCTCCACCATCGTTGAGATCAGATCATCGAGGTCGATGGCGTTCAGGCACGCGAGACGGTGGCGGTACTGATGCACGAGGCCCGCGGCGATCCGCTCCTCGACCGTTGGCACGGGGGTCGCGGCAGTCGACTTCGGCTTGCGCGGCTCGAACCAGCGACAGATGAGCGCGCGGAGCCCTTTGACCTTGCAATGGCCCTTGGCGTCGACATAGGCGTTCTGCTCGAGCAGCTCGTCGAACATCGCGTCGCGCTCGATCTGGTCGATCACGCTGAGCCCCTTCCGGTAGCGAGGCGCGCCGAACTCCTGGAGCAGCCGATGGCAGAGCGCGTGGAAGGTACTGACGGTCAGGCCGCCGAGCGCCATCTCCGGCAGCCGTGCGGCGATTCGCGTCCGCATCTCGATCGCGGCCTTGCGCGTGAAGGTGATAGCGCAGATCGCCGCTGGCCGGTAGCCGTGCTCGAGCAAGTGCGCGACGCGCTCGGTGAGCGTCCGGGTCTTCCCGCTGCCGGGAACCGCTGAGAGCAAGATGCGCTTGTCGCCGGCCAGTACGGCAGCGGCCTGTTCGGAGTTCAGTTCGTCGAAGCTCACTTTGCTGCCTCCCGTGCCGTCGCGAACTCCTGGCCGCCCAGGCGCTCGGCGTGGACGTCGCCATTGAGCTTGTGCTCGGTCCAGGCCGGACCCTCGGGCACCAGCGGGCCGGCCGTGACGCCGGCGACAAGCACGTTGTCGAGCTTGCCCGCGGTGTGGAAGGCGCCCAGGGCCGAGAGGAGCCGCTTCTTGTTCAGGCTGTCGAGTTGCTCGAAGCCGTCGACCGTCAGCAAGCGGAACGGTGGCGCATGCAGGGCGAGCATCGCCGCCGCGAGACCAGCGCCGAAAATCGCCTTCTGTCCGCCCGAAAGGTTGGCCCACGTCACGAACGTGCCGTCCTCCTTCTCCCACCCGAGGATGAACTTCGAGTTCCCACGCTCGTCCTGAAGCCGCACGCCCAGGCGGTAGGGGCCCACGAGAGCCAGCAACTCATTGGCCGCCGTGGTGATCGGTCCCGAGAGCTTGGCCACGACCTCGCCCTGCACGCCGCTGTGGCCGACGGCGTCCTTCAGCAAGCCCAGGATGGCCACGTGGTCTTCCGCCTTGGCCCGCCGCTGGGCCGCTTGGAGGCGCATGCCCTCTCGCTCGTGGATGGCCGTCGCCGCCCGCATCTCCTGCTCGAGAGCGTTGATTCGATCGCTCAGTGCGTTGCACCGGAGGTCCAGCGCAGCGCCGTCGACGACCTGCGGGGCGGCCGCGTCTTCCGCCTGGAGGCGGAGCAGGGTTTCCTCCTGCGCGCGCAACCGGTCACTCCGCCGGCAGCGTGCGGCCTCCGCGCGGTCGAGGATGGCGCGCTGCTTGGGGATGTCCTGCTCGATCTCGCGGATGCGCGTCGATCGCCGCTTCAACGCATCCAGGCGTCGAGTTGTCTCCGCCTCCTCGCGGCGGAGCCGGTCGAGGCTCTTCATCAGATCGGCGCTCTCCGCTTGCAGGGGTGCCCTCCGGGCGAGGATGTCCGCGCGCACGGAGTCGATGTCGCACGCGCAGTGCGGGCACTCGTGACGACGAACGGCCGCCGCCTCGGTCTCGACCTTGGTGATGGCTTTCTCGAGTTCGGCGTTCTTCCGCGTGGCCGTTCGCACCGCCTCCGCCGCAGACCCGGCAGCCTCGCGCGTCTGCTCGAGCTCGTCCGCGCTCTCGGGCGTCGACTCGCCCAGTTCCGCCAGTTCGTCGCGTAGCGCCTGCAGGACTGCGGGCGTGTTGCCCGTCTGCTCGTCGCAACCGGGCTCCTTCATCCGCTGGATCTCCGCCTGGCAATCGGTGATGGCTTTCTGGCGAGCGAGGATGCCTCGCCGCCGTTCGGCGTCGACGGCGATCTGGTCGTTCACCGTCTTGAGGTCCTCGCGGGCGGACTCCAGTTCGGCGGCGATCTCCGGCAGCGAACGTGCGGCCGTCTGCTGAGCAGCCTGGGCGGCCATATCCCGCATCGATGCCTCGGCCTCGGCCAGCAACCGCTTCGCCGACTTCAACTCGTCCTCGGCCGCGCGCGCCAGCCGGCAGAGCCCGTCCTCGACGTCGATCGTCTCGCCCCACCACGCGGGCAGTCGGTCCAGCCAGTGCTGGGCTGCGGCGGCCAGGTCCGGCCGGGCGCGCACGTTGAGATCCAGCACGCGCGAGCCCACCATCTCCAGCACGCTCTCGCGCGTCAGCCCCAGGGCCGTGACGTCCGCGAAGCCGAAGAGGAGCTTCTTCTGCTCACCGTCGGTGAGCGACAGCAGCTCGTTGAGGTCCAGCGCCACCGTGCAGGCACCGAAGTGGCGGCGGATCTCCGCCTCGAAGTCGGAGAGTTTCTTCGCTCCGTTGTCGGGCGAGACGCGGATCGTCTGCTCGATCGAGCCGCCGCGCTTGCGCCGCCACTGTCGCTCCACCTTGATAGGTGCGCCGGAGCCATTGACTCCAGTGATGCCCACGGCCATCGTCCCGTCTCTGAAGAGAGGGAGCAGGTATTCCGGCTTCAGGCCGAGTCTGTAGAGGTAGCCGCTGATGGTCAGCGCGACAGCGTCACAGACGGTCGACTTGCCTTGGCCGTTGCGGCCCGTGAGGATGTCCAGCCCAGACAGGCGCAGCGTGCGCGTCTGCGAACGGATGTTCTCGAGAGTGACTTCGTTGAGTTTCATTGGAAGCTCCTCGGTCGTGGAAACCCCGTTCCGGACGACGCCACGGGGCCAGTGCGTGTTGACCTTGTCGCCGGCTCCAAACGGCGACGACCACGCCCGGTTGGCGGAGTCAGTTACTTGCGGACCTTCTTGCGCAGACCCTCGGCCACGCGCTGGAGCGTCGAGTCCGAGAGCGTGCTGATGGGCTTGCCCGCGGCGCCCGCTGTCTTGAACACGGCGATGTAGTCGCCTTCGTCCATCGCGTCGGCGGCCATCTCCACCTCGTCGATGAGGTCCGCGCGTTCCTTCGCGCTCAGCGCGCTGTCGGGAGCGGGGGCGGAGGTCGACGCCGCAGGGGTTGACGCCGGTGTGCTCGTCGGCGGTGCGGCGGCCGCAGGCGGTTCCACCGGGGGCGCGGTCTTCTTCGTCCTGCGGGGGGCGGGCGGTTCGGCCGGGGACGGGGTCTGCTGGGCCGTCGCGTCCGCGGCTGGATCGGCAGTCTCAGCCGGGGCACCGGGGGTCTCGCGGCCGCCAGGGGGGCTCGTGCGGTTCGTAGTCTCGGGGGTGTCGAACGTCTCGGGCTCGTCCTCCTCGGCCGTGAAAGTCGCGGAGATCACCGTGGTCTCGTCTGTGCGCTCGCCGCGGGCCACGGAGAGCGCCCGCTGTCGCAGCTCCTCCCGGCTCTTGTCGTTCTCCTGCCAGGCCACGACGATGACCTTTGCCTGCATGTCGCCTTCCTCGCCAGCGGGTAACACGACCTTCTGTGCAATGGCCGGGTGGCGACTCATCGCCATCCGCTCGCACACCGTTTGCGCCCGCCGCTCCGCGAAAATCTGCATCTCGTTGAAGTTCGCGAAGATGCTGAGAAAGTCCTTGTCCTCCACGTTGATGACCAGAGACAGGCCCATTCCCTGGTCGATGATCCAGCGAGTCTTACGCTCCTCGTCGGAGATCATCGACTGTGGCTTGATCTTGCAGATGTTCAGGTTCTGGACCCATCCGCCCTCCTTCTTGGAGTAGTAGCCCTTCATCTTCTTGATGATGTCGCGGAACAGATAGGCTCTCGGTACGAAGCACAGCGTCGAGTCCGTCACGCACGTGTTGCCGAGCGGGGCACGACCCACGCACAGCTTGCGGACGATCACCTCGAGAATCGTCCCCTCCGCGGTGCGGCGGATGTAGGGATTGCGGAGCGTCTGTCCTTCGAAGGACAGCTCCTCCGGGGTGACGATCTGCAGCCCGAGTGCGCGGTTGAGCGTGTAGTAGCCATCAGCCTGCAGCGCGTAGGTCGGCGGCTCGTCTTTGCGCCCGGGGATCGCATAGAAGTGCTTGAGCTTCTCGCGCAGAGGTACACTGACCGTGACGGCCTTGATCTCTCCGGAGCATGTGCGTCTGACGAAGACTTCGGCGTCGACCAGGCTGCCGACGGTGCCGCGGGCGGGGAGGGACGTGTCGTTGATGGGGCTGGTTCCGTTACTGCTCATCGCTATCTTCCTTCCGGAGCCCTTGGCTCCGATGTCTTCATTGGGTCCGATCAGGCAGATTTCAGGGAGTCACTCGGCGGAAACGTCGCAAGTCGCGGCGCGTTCAACATCGGGTGACCAGAGCCGAGCGCGGCCACGATCTCCTCGCGCGAAGGGAGCGGGTACTCGACCTGCCAGCCTGCGGCGGTCAGTACGCAACTCAAGACGCGCGAGGGCTCGCCGCGGCGTGTGAGGCGCAACCGACGGCGGCGGGCCGTCGTCTGATACAGCGTGGCCCGGTAGCCGAGCGCCAGGTGGCGGTCCACGGTGAGTTGCAGGTCCACGAGCTCGACGGGGCGGCGGCTCATCGGCCATCACCCGCCTCGGGCTCGTCGTCTGGCCCCGTGCGTGGGACCGGTCGGCCGGCAGAGCGCACCGCGTCATCGAGCCCCGCCGATGGCCAGACTTCGCAATCCCAGACACGGCCGCCGCCGGCAATCCGAACCGGCACGATGTTCCCGCTCTCGTTCGCTTCTCTCGCAGCCAGTGCCCGGGCGGCGCCCAGCGAGCAGACGACGGTGACGCCGACAGGGGCGTGACCGATGGCCAAGGTGTAGGGCCCGGTGCGCGGAGTGACCAGACCGATCTCCGCGAGGTCAGCGGCGGAGGAGTCGCACCCGGTCTCCAGCGCGTCAGCGAGCTTCATGACGCACGCTCCCCATCCCCGGCAGCCTTCAGCCGCTCCTTCGTCTCCCGGTACTGGCGCCAGTCGGCCAGCGCGCATACCTCGGTGCAGTAGGTTCCGAGCATCGTCACGCGCACGCGATGGTCGTCGGGCGAACAGGCCGCTCCGCACCGCTCGCACGTAGGCGTCATCCATGGTGATGGAGGGGCGGGCTCCACCGGACCCGATGAGTAGTGCGATGTCGCTTCCTCGGCTACGACAAGCCGCAGGTTCGAACGATCCTCGCCGGCCTGGCGGCAGCGGCACTCGATGGACGCCGCTGCCGCCAGATGCAAAGCTCGCACGGCCGCCATCGTGGCCAGCGCGAGCCTGTTCGTCTCCTCGACCACACAGCCACGCTCATGGGGAACCATTCCAGCGGCGATCTCCAGGCAACGAGCCCGCAGCGTCCACGCCGCTGATTCCAGTTCCAACAGCCGCCGGCTGATTGCCGCCGACGGCGTGGCGCGGGTTGCGGTCGAGTCCTGCCCTGCGTCGGTGGTGTCGAACCACGCGATCCCGTGCGGGGCGAGGACGGAGTCGAGCACGCGACGGTCGCCCGTCACGCGGAACAGGGGGACAAGGTAGAGAGGCGGGAAGGTGGCTGCGCCTCGAGCGGCCTTCTCCAGCGTGGTCGACGGCAAGTGGATCTGCTCAGCGACCCACTTGATGGTGCGGTCAGAGGCGGAAGCGAAGGTAGAGAGGACTGTCCGCAGAAGAGTGGAAAACTCCTCCGAATACTTTGCCCAGAAAGACATGAGGCACCCCCGAACGTGGTTGGGCCGAGCCGACGAAACGGCGCGCAGTGGCCGTGGATCTGTCAGCGGTCGGCGGCGTGAGGTTCGACGCGTTGGCGCGATATCGTTCTCATCGCTGCAGGGGATGCTGTCGGTGCCCGTCAGAGACCGCGGACAGCGCCCGTCCTGGGCGGCGATGGGTGAAAGGGATCGATGGAGAGAGGGAGAAAGAAGCGACGGACGGTCGGCCCTGGGGGCACAACCGCCCGTCTCAGCGCCCAAAGAGAACTCACCTCTCGTTGGGAACTTCTGGGAGTTGACGCTGAAAGGTGTGTGCTGGTGCTGGATCATGAGCGGGTGAGTCGCTCCTGGGTGCCCCCTCAGAACGGGGCAGCGAGGCGGTTAGCGGTGATCGGTCACTGTGGAGGAGTTGGAGCCAGCCCCGCCGGGGCGCTGCAGGCGGGGGGTGACCTGCGCGCAGCCCGACGGGGCCGACAAGGTGATAAAGTGAGGGGTGGACCCGCCAGCGGCGGTAACCGCCGGCAGGTCCGGGCCCCCGTTCACACGGGACCGCCCGAGCGAGGAAACGTGACTAACCAGCCCAGGCTCTACCGCGCTAGCGGGGATGATTCGGTCGTCTGTCGAGATGACTCTGTTCACGTTTCCTCTTGCATTCCGAACGTCAGGAACAGTTCAGAACGTTAGAAACAGTATAGGGTCAAGAGAGGGCCGTTGTCAACACGTCGTCAAAAAAACTTTGATGTCTTCCGAAAACGCTGGCAGGAACTTGGTTTTCGAAGCGTCGAAGCCTTCTGTGAAGGGACACGATTGGCGAAACCAACGCTCTATCTGACCCTTCGTGGCGACGCCGTTGAAGGCCCCCGCCCCGAAACTCTCGAGCGCGTCGCCGCCGCCTTCCAGTGGACGACCGACGAGCTGCGGGCGAAGATCGCGGAGGCGAGCGCCCACGCCGCGGCCTCACCGGCGAGCCCGCAGCTCGTCGTTTCGACGAGACCGCGCCCGGGCTGGTTGCCGGACGGGGCGCCGCGGCCGATGATGGCCGTCGATCCGCCGCCTGGTCTACCGACGGGGACGCCCGTCTGGGCCGCCGCGTGTCTGGCGGCTCTGGCCGAGCTGGGCGAGCCGGTGCCACCGACGCGCGAGGCGGCGATGCTTCGCGCCTACGACTACTTGACGCAGAACGTGATGCGGGAGTTGCTCAAGGAGCGGGAGAGCAGGGAGGAATCAGCGCGAGTCCAAGGCGGTAGGGGTGATCAGAAACCGGGGGGCCTTCAGAGGCCCTTCCATGAACGTGCTTCAGGGGGGCGGGTTGCAGGCGGGAAAGGCTGATTTGCGGCAAGGGTAGTGCATCCAGGGGAGTCGCGTGACGCGCGCGTGGGTAGCGATAGAACGGGTCCTGACGGTGTTTCTCGTGGTCGAGTGAAGAGGGAGAACGGGGATGGCGCTAGTCAAGTGCGTGGATTGCGGGAGTAGCGTTTCTGATCTGGCTCCAATGTGCCCCAAGTGTGGGCGGCCGATTGCTGCGCTCCGTCCCGGGTACGGAAGGAGTCGTACCGTCGCCGCTCTCCTGGCGCTCTTTCTGGGGCCGACGGGGCTCCACAAGTTCTATCTCGGGAACTGGGTACAAGGGATCATCTACGCGATTTCGTTCTCGGGAGCGATTGGTTACTGGTGTCCACTCCAACCGGCCTGCGCACTCCTGTCTGTGTTTCTGTCAATCCTCGCGCTGGCACAGGCCATCGGCATGTTTGGGATGAGCGATGAAGCCTTCCTGTACACCTACTTTGACGCTCCGGTACCGCCGACGCCGTATGACGACACTGGGCTCTCATGATCGGATTCCCCTTGTTTGTTGGACTCCTTCTCCTGATTTTCATGTTCAACAAGAGGTGAGAGGTTGGTGGCTACAGGCCGTCGTTGGTACTAACAGGGTTCTTTGTGACGGGTGAAAGGGGAGATGGGTGCCGATTCCGGAACTGACAGATGAAGGCGTCTTGCCAGTAGGCGTTCACGACGCTACCCTTGCCGAGGTCGAAGCTCGGTTCACGTCGCGTGGTAACATCGATCGGAGGACGGACCTCTTCAATCGCTTCCGCAGCTACCTGTCGGAGTTGCGGCTTACGGACGTGCCAGTCGTAGTTTACATAGACGGAAGTTTCACGACGTCGAAGCCTGCGCCGACGGACATCGATCTCGTGATCGAGCTTCCGGCAGGCTACGACTTGGCCAGCGACTTTCCGTTCTTCCATCAGCAGGTGTTTCGCGCTGATCGCGTCAGACGCGTCTGGAGGTTCGACGTGCTCGTGGCGCCAGCCGGAAGTGAAGACCTAGCGGGACACATCGAGACTTTCCAGACTGACAGTCGGAGCGGTATCGCCAAGGGCATCATCCGCCTTCAGCAATGACCATCGCGAATCACGAACAGCTCGAGCGCGCCGTAGGGCAACAGGTGCGCCTTTACAGGTCGCTGCGCGCGCTCCGCGAAAGGGTCGAGCACGTGAACCCGGGCAACTTCGCGATCCTGGCCGAAGGGCCGCTTAACATGCTGAGACAGATTCAAGCCGAGATCGACGAGTACGCGGGGGTCTCCGCTGCCAGGGAACTTTCCGTTTCGCTGTGGATCCGCGTCGGCGGGCCGGCAGTAGATGAGGACGTGCGTCGCTTCAGCATCATGGACAGCATCCTGAAGCGGTTCAGGAAGGCGCTCGAGTGCTTGGCGGAGCCTCTCATCGAGCAGGCGCAGCAACTCACGTCGAGCTTGCGGTCGGAGTTGTCAGCGGTGTGCGATCCCGACGTCGTGGTCGTCGCCAGTGGAAGTCTGAAGATTGGCGTTCGTCTGGCCCCTCCGCCCCACCATCCGATGCCGGAAGTGCCCGATCCTGTCTGGACGGCTGCCAGCAACGCCCTCTCCGAGATGGCTCATGTCGCTGCGTTTGTCTCCAGACCAGACTCCGGGGGCAGCCTGAGCCGGCTGATCCCCGATGAAGGTCGCCGTCGACTGCTGCTCGCGGAGATTGCAGATCTGGCGCCAACTAAGGAGGGCGGGATCGACTACATCGAGTTTTCTGGTCAGGTCCTCAAGGAACTGGGGCCCGCACGTCTCAATCGGGATGTGCGCTACCGGCTTCGAGCAGAGTTCGATCGCGAGACCAGCGAGGCGCATGAGACCTATGAGGGTGACGTGCGGGAGATGGATCTGGATAGGCGAACGTTCAAGCTGCGTAACTCGGGTGTGATTGGCGATCTGATTTGCTCCTTTGGCGAAACTCTACTTCCAAAGGCCGAGCGATCTTTCAACAAGAGAGTGAAGGTCTCTGGTGTCCGGATCACTGTGAAGGACCTTCGAGAACGCGTTTCGCCCAAACTACTGGTCGAGACTTTGACGATCGTGAAATAGCTGTCTTCGCGCTCGTTCCGGATCGCATGGGAGGAAGAGGGGATGGCAAAAGCGTCACTTGGGCTCTTGTGTCTTATGGCTGGCCTTCTGGCGACGACGCCCTCTCTGGCCGACACACCGGTGTCGCTCAAGCGCGGCCTCAACGTGATCGCCGTGCCGGACCCGCCGCCGGGCTTCGACGCGGCCGCTCTGCAGCAACTCCTCGGCGCTCGCTTTGTCGCCAGGGCGCGGGCCAACAGTGACGCGGGGGAGTTCGACGTATACCTTCCGGGCTCCGGCACGCCCACGTGGCCGATCCGGCCCGCTGAAGGCTACCTGGTATCGGTGGCACAGGCGGCGGATGTCGCGATTCCGTCAGGGAGCGGGTGGATCGAGGGCATCGCCCGGGCCGATGGGTATGCTGATCTTACGGGGATTCGGGTCACCTTGCCGGGAACGCAGTACTCGGCTTCCTGTGACACGGGCGGTCGCTTTCGTCTTGCAGTTCCAGCCGGCCGGTACACGGCGCTTCTCTCGGGGCAAGGGATGGCGCCCGTATCCCTGCCGTCACTGGTGGTCACCGCGCAGCAGACTGCGGCGCTTGGAGTCGTTACTCTCGGGCCTGAGCCGGTGCCCACGGTTTCTATGTCGTTGAACGGCGGACAGCCGACGACGAGGACGACCCACGTCACAGTCGCGTGGTGCTCGAGTGGCGCTGTGGGCGTGAGGTTGTACGGATCATCGCAGCTCTGTCGACCCTTTCAGCTCAGCGACCCGTGTGTTCCCAACGGCCGGAAGACCTTGACGCTGCCAGTGAGGGGCAGCAGGTATGGTGTTAGCGCGGAAGCTCGAAGTGCATCCGGTCTCCTTGTGGTCACGCACGGGAGCGTCGAACTCATAGCGGATGGGAGTATTGATGGCTTGCTCCTGGATGGGACTAGCCAACCGATCTCCGCGACGGCGGTGTCGATCAGTGATCCAGACCCGAATCCGAGTCCTGCCTGTTACACGATTGGACCGTCCGCCAACACGACGCAGACGACTGTTGACGGCTCTTTCAGTTTTCAGCATGTACGGCTGGGAACATGGCAGCTGACGGCCGCGTCAGTGTCAGCGATAACGACCGTCACCATCACACGTGACGGGGAGACGGTGTCGGCGACGCTGCGGGGGAGATGATCGGTGAGAGCTCCGGCCCATGGATCTCCGTCACCATCGGCGGCCGCCGCGGCTGGGTCCACTCGGAGTACTTGTGCGAGCAGGGCAGGTGAAGGGTGGCCAGAAGTGCGTCCTTCATGATATGGTATGGGCGAGATGGGGAAGGGGAGAGAGCGGGAACGAATGAGTTCGGACGAGATAGCCGTTCGGGCGTCCCGTGACGTATCTGTCCAGAATGAGGGCCGTCCGCCGCAGCAAGTTCAGGCGGGACCGGCCGATGTTCAGATAGTCCAAGCCGTCCAAATCAATGCTACGGTGCGACACGTCTGCACTTCTGGGTGCGTCACGGCCGTAGCCTACTTTCTCTACAAGTCGGTCGAAGCCATCGCTGGCAAGACGACGGCTTTCAAGTGGATACTGGAACTTGCGTTTCAGATTAACGCGTTTGGGTGGTTCGGATGGATACTTGCTGCGGTGCTGACGTATGCTTATCGGAATTCGGAGGGCCAGCGGCGTCGTCTGATTGCTGAGTACACGCCCAAGCGGAAGAGGCTGGAGGTGCTGCTGGATCAAAAGCGCTCATCGAGTGGTCTCGATCGGTATGGCGATACACCGGAGGATGATCTGACATGACGGATGCACAGCTTGGTTTCGAGGGGCTCAAGCTCTGCTGGGGTCTGGCGTGGTTCCTCGTCGCATATCTCTTTGTCTTTCGCCCAACCCAGATTGCTGAGTTTCGACAAGGAATCTTCTTTCTCCGTGACGACCTGTTTGCCTACGCAGTCGAACACGATCTACTCGACACGCCAGCCCATCGCCATCTTAGGTGGCTTCTGAATGGGCTTCTTCGGATGGCTCCGCTGATCACGCCGGCCTTCCTGTTGATCTGTACTCTGCTTCGTAGACGGGAACCGAGAACGGAACGGGAGATGTCGATGAAGGGCCTCTTCGGGAAGTTGTCGGAGGAAGCCGACCGCCGGACATTCGAGGACATCGAGAAGAAAGCTCTTTGGCTGACGATGAAGTTGCTGCTCTTCGGAAGTCTGCCGGGAATCCTTACCTTTGGACCCGTCGTGATCCTCTTCCGTTCGCTGGCCATCGTGGTGCCTCCCGTGGCGCGCATCGTCAGTTTCTGCAAGGCGTTCGTCCAGAACCTGCGAGTCATTGGACCGCTTGAATGGGATGCACGCCGCGTTGGACGTCACCCAAGCCTGGTGCCGACTGCATCATGACGATGTGAAGCATCTGCATCCGCCAGTTCTGACCAACATCGACGAAACTCACGTGAAGGATGCATCGGGTGTTGTGATGGCCGCGTCATCTATACACGTCCTTCCTGTCACCGATCTCGAGCACGACCACAGTGTCGGCGGTGACGTAGTACAGGATGCGGTAGTCGCCTGAACGCTCGCGGCGCACTGCATGTCCGTCTTGCCGTGTGTTCTTCAGTTGTTCAGAGGACGCCGGCTCGGGAACCTCTCGCAAGCTCAGGACACGCCGCATCACCTGGCGGTAGAGCTTCGGCTCGAAGCCATCGAGCACGCGCTCGGCTGCCTCCCGAAGATCCAGTCGCCGTCGATCCCCCATCCTGTCCGAGCCTTCAGTGCTTGCAGGTCTCTCGCTCGAAGCGTTTGATCAGGTCGTCACCGCTGACCAGTCGATCGCGACCTGACGCGAGCCCCTCAAGCGCAGCTCTGGCCGCCTCGGCTGCGGCTTCATCCTCGGCCGCCTCGATCCGGTTGTAGATGGCCCGCGCTTCCTCGACGGTCTTGGCGACCAGCATCTCCTGATAGATGGTCTTCTTCGGCTGGGTGGCGAGGTAGACGGGCTCCTTGTGGGACTCCTCCTCGAGCATGGACCCGCTGAGATTCCCTCGGAGATGGGCGATGTGGTCGAGCGTCTTGATCTCGTCGTAGGTCAGTTCGTCGTCGTCAAGCTCGCGCCTGGGGCGGACATCCAATCTCGGGTTTGGCCGCCCCGGCATCGGGACGCTGACGTTTTCGATCGCTCCGGCCTGTTCGAGATCCTTCAGGACGTCGGGGAAGTCCTCAGGCATCGGCCCGTGATCCTCGTGGATGTAGTAGCAGCCGGTCAGAGAGTGCCCGTGTTGCGTGGCGTGCCTCTTGTCGGAGAAGAAGAGCAGCTTCGCGAGCTTGACGTGCCCCAGTCCCGTTGGGCTGTGCTTGAGCGCGTTGGCGAAGTAGACCACCGCCGCCTCGAACTTGTCTACCGGGCTACACATGCGCCATCTCCCCGGGAATGACTCTCGACTCCTCTCGGTTCATCGAGAGGTCTCGCTGCCGTTCCCGCCAGCCAGAATCTACCACATGCAGAGCCTTCGGTGCTAGAGGCCTTCGGCCTGAGTGATCGACCTCGACAAAACCCACTTGACGGCGCACGGTCCTGTCGGTTACGATGTAGACGATCGGCCCGTCAGTTGATCGCCCGCGGCCCGGCGCGGTAAATCCGGGACACCCCTAGGTGTAGGACAGCGCTCTTCCTGGGCGGCTCCGCAAGGAGCTGGCCCGTGAAGAACCCGGTATCTCAGTCCAAGGCTGATACTGTCTCGCCCGCCGGCCGCGTGGAAAGCGGCTTGAGCCGGGGCGAGCATTTTGCGCTGCCGTGGGGCGACGTCCCTCCCTGCCCCGATGAGCGGGCCGCAGCCTACGCTCCCTCGTACTGGCGAGCAGGGTTGCGAGCCGCACTCTGGGCGGTCATCGGCTTTCTCCTCGGTCGCCTGTTGGCGGGGTGTCTGCGATGACGGCGCGCTTGGGGCGGCCGCCCCTCTTGTTCCCGCGCGTCGACGCCGCTGAGGCCCACGCCGCGAGCGGGCTGACGCCGGCGACGTGCGTGGTTTGCCTCGCGCGGCCGGGGGCTGACCACTGCGCGGCCTGTGGCCCCCGCGTTTGCGGCGCTTCCGTGGAAACCATTGCGCTTGACCTCGGGGTCGACCGGCGCACGGTGAAACGAGTACTCGTTGAGCATTCGACGGACTCGGAGCGACGGGGCGGCGCATCCCGTGTCGCACGTGCGGCCGCACTCTTCTGGCTGCTCGTTCTGGGAGCCACACTCCTCTGCGCCAGCGGTCTACCTGTCGATGGTGCGGAGTTGCCCCGCCGCACGACGCAGATCCCCCGCGAGTCGACCTCGCGCCTCCCGACGACGGCATACTACGCCGTTCACGACGATCACATCCGCTACGGCTTCGACGTCGACAGCGCTGCCGTGACCGGCGCGACGACCACGACGATCGTGCTGCCGCTGCCGCTCGCTGGCCCCAGCGGGGTCACCTATCGCGCGGTGCTCCGATGGGGGTGGCACGTTGACTTCGAGCCCTTGGTGGGAGGCCGGCGATGAGCGAGTTCTACAGCGTCTCTATGTCCGGCGGAAAGGACTCCACTGCTCTTGCCCTCTGGATGCGTGAGCAAGGCCTGCCGCACGTCCGCATCTTCGCGGACACGGGGTGGGAATCGCCCGTGACCTATGCTTACCTCGATTACCTAGAAGAGCGATTGGGTCCGATTGAGCGACTGAAGCCGAAAGAGAGCTTCACGCAGCGGCTTCTCCGTCTAGGCACATGGCCCGCCCGCTCGCGGCGTTGGTGCACCAAGGATCTGAAGGTCTATCCGATCCGAGACTGGATGGACGACTTCCGGCTCCCGGAGGGCTACACGTCGCTCGTGAACGTGGTCGGTATTCGCGCCGAGGAAAGCGCGAAACGCGCGACCTTCCGCGAGCGCGAGTGGAGCGACGATACACACTGCTATGTCTGGCGGCCACTCCTCCGATGGTCGCTCGCCGATGTTCTGCAGATCCACCGGAGGCACGGTGTGAAGGTCAACCCGCTCTATCAGCAGGGATTCGAGCGTGTTGGCTGCTTCCCATGCATCTACGCCGGGAAGCTGGAGATCCGACTGCTGGCGGAGGAGTACCAGGAGCGGATCGACGTGATACGCGATCTAGAGCGCGCGACCGGAAACACGATGTTCGCTCTCCGTCGCCCTGGCTCGGATGAGCACATCCCAACACCGATTGATGATGCCGTGATCTGGTCCAAGACGGTGCACGGTGGCACGCAGCTAACACTGGTTCGCGCGCCGTCCGGATGCGCTCGCTGGGGCCTGTGCGAGACAGCACCGAAGGACGGTGAGGACGTGTGACCTACGCGATCCTCGGCGTCCTCCTCGCCTTCGTGGCGTGGCTGCTCTGGTCGTGCAGGCGCGATCTCGGAGTCGAGATGGCCCGTCTGGCGGAGTGCGACCACTGCGGCGGCGAGCGATGGTGCGACTGTCAAGACTGTCGGCGAAGTGATTGGCCGGTGGCGGTGTCGGGGATCTGCCGGCGGTGCTGCGGGGGTGAGCGGTGAGTATCTGTCCAACATGCGCGGGCGCGGCGTCCGTCTGTGATCTCTGCCGCGGGCCGGCATCATCGCTCGAAGGGCCAACGTGGTGCGGCCGCTGTCGGCGCACTGTCTGCTGGGCTTGTCGACGCAACGAAAACCACCGCGACTGCAGGCGCACCGAACGGCTCGAAGCGAAGACTTGCGAATTCCACGACCCCGAAGATCTGGACGATGGCGATTGCCACGACGCCTGCGAGCGAGGTGAGCCGTGATGCCAACGCCACGCGTCAACTTCTCCGTCGAGCGCATGGAACTGGATGCGCGGTGCAGGGCCGTCACGGCGGCGATGGACCGTCTACTCGCCGATTTCGATACCGAGGACCCTCGCGTCATCGTCCTCATCGGCGAGCTTCTGGATCGCTTCGCCCAAGTCCGCCAGATCGTCGGCAGGCGGAATACCAGCCTGCTCCGGCGATTCGGGAACTGGGGTCAGCGCGGCTATCGGAGGGAGCGATGAGCGCCGAGGCCAGACTTCCAGGGTTCGCGCCACCGCTGATTGAGTCGGAGATCCCCGACCTCGGAGATCTCCACATCGAACCCCGCAGCTCGTCGTCGTGCTGGAGGGGCTACAATCGCGAGAGTCTCAAGCACGTGGGGCGAAACCACCCGGTTCTAGTCCGGAGGCTGGTCGAGCTCTTCTCCAGACCAGGCGACACCATCGGCGATCCCCTCGCCGGCATCGGTACCGTGCTGGTCGAAGGAGCCAGGCTTGGCCGCTCCGGATGGGGCTGCGAATTCGACGCTCGCTATGGGATTCTCGCGTGCAGAAACGTCGAACTCGTCGACGGTGCAACCGTCCGCCTCGAGGTGGGCAAGGACGCTCGTTCCGAACTGAAGTACGTCGGTGGCCTCGCGTGCATCATCACCAGCCCGCCGTACCCGAACGCACACGATGCCGGCAGCAGCGAGAAACAGGAAGTCCTGCGTCAGAAGGCCAAGCTCCACGCCGGCCAGGGCTACCGCATCGCGCCCGGGCACCTGCTGCACGGGAACTGGCGCACGAACTTCATCGAACTGTGGCAGGCCTGCCGGCCAGCGCTCGCCTACAACGGCGTCCTCTGCGTCATCACCAAGGACTGGGTTGAAGAGGATCAACGTTTCGACTTCACCCGCATCGTTGCAGAGGGCATCCGCGATGCCGGCTACGAGCTGGTAGGGCGGCATTGGCGCGTCGTCGATCGAGTCGGCTTTCACACGTTCGGGCATCGCACTCAGTACCGGAAGAAGACCGGCCGTGTGCCGCTTTTCATCGATCACGAGGACGTGATCATAGCGAGGAGCGCAGAGTGATCAACCTGAGCAATGCCGTCTTCTTCGCTCGCTTGGAGGTCGCGTCATGACCGTCCATCAGTGGCCGATCATCATCGGCGTCACAGGCCACCGCAAGGAGAAGTGGCCCGACCCGGTGGCAGCACGCCGCCGCGTGCGGGAGGTTGTGGCCGCGTGGCACCGAGCCCACCCCGGCGCTCTTTGGCTCTCGGGCGGCGCCGCCGGCGTCGACCTCTGGGCGCTCGAGGTTCTGACCACTCTTGATACGTTCCGCCGCGTGTTTCTCCCGTTGCCGGTGGACAACCATCTGAGGGCGCTTCCGTCGCAGGAGCGCGATCACGCCAATGATCTGCTGTGGCAGGCCAACCACCAGGAGAGATTTCCCAACGACCTAGTCGCGACAGTCATCCCATGTAATGACTTCTCGATCAGCCCCATCAAGGCCGCCTATGCGGAGCGCAACAATCAGATCGCGCGCCGATCCAATGTCCTACTAGCGTTCACAATGCAGCCTGGAGGCGGACAAACGGGAAGCGGGCAAACGATCCGCATGGCGCAACGTGCGGGGACGATGATTGTGGATGCAATGCGGGAGGTCGGGCTTTGAAACCGCTCTCATTTCAAGACCAGATTCTCCTTGCAGCCGTGCGCGGCGCCGGACCGGTGACAGCGCGCGATCTCGTCGGACGCGTGCCGGGCTTCCGCACGCCTCAGTCGCTGACGGGCGCCCTCGGCCGGCTCGTTCTGCTTGGTATCGCTCGCACGGTCGGAAGTCACAAACCCATCCAGTACGAGATTCCCAGCGCGGAGCCCGCTGAAGGAGATTCATGACCAGAAAGCCACTCTCTCCCACCTACAAGAACGCGGACGAGGCCCAGAAGATGGCCGATCGGATCATTTGCGAGCATTACACCGACCTCGCCAAGTACCACGTCGCCGTCCGCTTTGTTTTCACGCGGAAGCAGTCGACGAGCAGCGGCAGGATACTCCTCGGCCGCGCCGCCAAGCAGAACGAGCTGCAGCGGTTCATCCGCCGCCAGGCCGACCCCGAGGCGGAGCCCGTGGACGCGGTCGTTGTCCTGAATGCCGTCGAGTGGGGCGTGCTGCGGCCGGAGACGCGCGAGGCACTGGTCGACCACCAGCTCTGCCGCCTCGAGCTGGTCTGCAGCCAGGAGACGGGCGAGCCGCGGCTGGAGCCCGACGGCCGCCCGAAGCTCCGTGTCCGGTCGCCGGACATCCAGGAATTCCGCGAAGTGCTGCATCGGCGCGGCTTTTGGAGCGAGGAGCTCGAGGACGCGAAGGGCGCCATCGAGAAGGCGTCGGCCGAGCTGCCGGGGCAGGCCTTCCTGCCGGGAGTGGAGCGAGAAGGCGAGAGCCAGCGCACTGTCGGGGACCTGGCGGCCGACGTGCGACTGCTGCCGTTCGAGCACCTCGAGAAGATCGTGAAAACCCTCACGATGGAGCTCGGGAACCGCCGGCAGGCCCGCGATGCGGGCTTAGAGGGGGTGTTCCAGGCGCAGGCGGAGGCGATGCGCACCGAAGGCTCGAAGATCATCGGTGAGCCCAGCGACAAGGCCAAGGAGCTGCTCAAGGACCCAAAGATCGCCCGCGCCGTGCGCGATCTGGTCAGGCCCAAGGACGGCACCTATCTGGAGTCGATGTCGATCAACGGCAAGGACGTCTACACGTCGCCGCAGTCGATCGTCGACGAGGCCAAGCGGCAGCAGGACGCGATCGACAAGCGGCGGAAGGTGGCGAAGTCGTGAGGGCTCCGCTCGTATACGGGGGGTGCAGACGGCCGAGTCGCTACGGCCTCCAAGCTAAGAGTCTCTCCTCGCCCCGTCCCTCGGTAATAGCGACCCGAGCGGCACGGGGCGAGGGTTTTCTACGACGATGAACGCTGACGAGCCGGAGGAGCCGGCCATAGACACCACGGACAGCTACTTCTTCCGCGTCTCCGAGCGAGCGTTTCTCAAGAACATCGGTTGGCTCTATGGGGCGCCGATGGCTGTCTTCTTTTGGCTACTAGCGAAGGCGCCGAGAACAGGGCCTCACCGCGGAGAGGTTGAAGCGACTGAGCGGGAGATAGCCATTGGCATCCAGAAGAGTCTGTTCACGGCTCAGGCGGGGCTCTCCACGCTCAAGGCGCATGGATGGCTCGTGCGTCTTTCCTCGGCCACCGCCAGGGGTCAGAAGACAGTCTGGAAGATCCGCAAGTTCAAGGGGCGAGGCAGTTTCGTCCGGGCCGAATCAACCGACTTGCCCGCCAGTCAAACCGACTTGCCCGCCAGTCAAACCGACTTGCCCGCCAGTCAAACCGACTTGCCCGCCAGTCAGCCTATAGGTAATGAACCCGCGTCATACCAGGATGATCCAGGACGATCCAGGACGATCCAAGAAGAAGATCCGGCGGCGACAGCGCCGCCTTCTTCGCCGGACGCTCTCGCGCCGTCGAGTTCCCCTCCGCCGAAGAAGGAGTTCATCGACCTGATGGCCCGCTACCCGGAGGGCGAGTCTCGGGGGACAGTCCAGCAGGCTCTCAAGGACTTCGAACGCACTCGCCGAAACGGCCGGATGAGCGCCGGGCTCGTCCTCGCCTTTCTCCGCTGGTGTGCTGCTTACCCCGTCGACCAGGTTCTAGGCGGGCTTGAAGTCTATCTCGACAAGGACTGCGCCGGTGACGGCAAGGCCGAACGCTATGCGCAGGGAATCATCCGCAATTGGAAACCGAACGGAGGAAACGGACGTGTCAGAAGTAAAACCGCTCAGGGATCTGCTTCCGGACGAAGTTCCGGATGGGTCCAGTACGCCGATAACGGGGAGCTCACCGAGCAGCAGCAGCGGGACAATCTTGCCGTTCTTCGCAGCCTCAAGAGCGAGGCTGACGAAGGAGAGGCTGGCCAGTTGCTGGAACTGCCGGAAGCAGTTCGAGGTGCTTGAAAAGCGCTGGGGTGGTGAGAGTGATGCCTGCTACGATTGCGAGCCGATCTTTCGCAAAGCCTACGTGGCGAAGGACTTTCTTCGGAAGGCCGATCCGCCGTATCCGCGCTGGTCGGCACTGAAGCGAATCAAAGCCAATGAGCTGGCGATAGATTCTGTTCGCGGATGGGCTCAGGCAGTTCTCTCCGGAGAGAACCCAGGGATTCTGATTCTGTCGGGTGACGTCGGTCGAGGCAAGACCGAACTGATGCGCGCGGCGTTCAGGGAACTGGCCCTTCCGAAGAATCCGCTGAAGACGAAGCTGGAGGCTCTTGTTTGGGTCAACGAGGCTGAGATGTTCGGCATGTTGACGCAGGCCATGGCTTCCCAGGATGCAGGCTACCGCGAAGATGCAGGCCGAATGCGGGTGAAGGTCAACGCGATGATCGACAGAGCCGCAAGGGCCCCGGTCCTGTTCTACGACGATCTCTGGGTGCAGGGTCCGTCTGAGTGGAGAGACTCGATTCTCTATCGCATCTTTGATTCGCGCTGGAACCCTCCGCGTCCGACGATGATCACCACGAACCTTCAGCCGGCCATCGGTTCCGGAAATTTTGCGGAGCGCGTGAGTTCCAGGTTGTACGGTCAGCGCCCCGCCTTGACGGTCGGTGGCCCGGACTGGCGGATGAAGCGATGAAGCCCTACCTCACCCGCGGCGGCACGCTCGTGATCCCGCTCGTCGCGCCCGCCCGCTTTGGCGCGCCGCGTCACATCCGCCTGCGTTGCGACGCCGCCCCCCGCAAGGAGCTCGAGAGGGTATGACGGCGAGATTCGTGACCGCCGCCGCCGTCGAGGCCGCGATGCGCAACTGCCGCCACCTGCACGTCGGCCTGCGTACGGCGCACTGCTCGAAGTGCTCGGCGTCGATCGAGCGCAAGGAGGAGCCCAGCTCGGCCGAGTGGTTTCGCCGCTGCCTCGACTTCGTGACTTGGCATCGACACGGCGAGGACGGGCTTCCGGCGTGATCCCCTGGTCCTCTCTCCCGCCGGCAATGCGCCGACGGCTCCGCCTTGCGGGGGGCGCCACTCTCGCAAGCTCAAAGGCGCGACATACTCGCCGGGGGGCGTCTCCGCCCTTCCGTCTCGGTCCACCGGAGACCTTTGCGCCCGTCGTCTTCGAGATCGCTGAGTTGCCACCATCGACGAACGTTCGCGGCCGGGTCCTCAAGTACCGGCCGCCGGAGGAGGAGCGCTTTCGCGAGGCCATCGGCTGGGCCTTCCGGCGGGCGGCCGGACCTGGTTGGCGGCCTGCGATGGGACCGCTCGCCTTGGAAGTCCACCTGTACATCGGGGAGCCGGCGCCGGGGCGGGCGTACCAGGGGTTCGATGTCGATAACCCGCTCAAGGCACTCCTCGATGCCTTGGCTGGCGTTGCCTACGTCAACGACCGCCAGGCGAAACGCCTTGCCGATGTCGTCGTGCACGACCGCGCGCCCGAGGGCCCGCTGACGGTGGTCGGTCTGTATCCCGTTGACCCTGCGCAGTTCTCGAGGCTCAGGGCGGAGGCGCGACACCGCGCCCGGTGAACGCCGTTCAAGCTATTCCTCGATCGTCGTATTACGGGGGCGCGCGCGAATCCGCGTGCGAATCTTGCGCTTCGCCGAGAGCTCTGACGCCCCCGACTACAAGCTCGCAGTCCGCATCCTCCGACCTGCTTCGCAGCGGGTGGTTCCCGTCGGCGATTCGTATTCCCGCGCCGACGGTGGTCAAGCACAAGGATGACGACGAGCAACGGGCATTCACCAACCCGTTCCGGGCTCTGCTCAAGAAGACCGGAGGCACTCCGTGGCCAATCGGGCGAGGGCAGACCTACCCGGAGCTGACGGCTGCGCAGCAGCGGCTCGTGGAGGGCTTCTACGAGAAGGCTCGGAAGATGGGTTCCAAGGCCTATCGGTCGTGGGCGCACTGCGGTGAAGCCGACGTAATTGGTGCTGCCCTGGAAGGGCTCGTGATAGCGGCCCAGCGCTACCGGCCAGGGAAGGTCAACTTCTCCTTCGTAGCCCGGCTGTACATTCACAAGGCGATCCTCGAGTTCTATCGCACGAGCGGTCACGTGATCCGCTTGCCGTGGCGGGAGAAGCGCCACGAGCACCCGGTCTGCGACATCCAGCCGCTGGTTGATGTCGTTCCTTCGGCGCATGGCCACGATGTGACTTCCTTCGTCCCCGTGAGTTGGAGGCAGGCCTCGGCACCGATCCAGAAGGCGCTCGCCAGCCTCTCCGAAGGCGATCGCGACGTGATCTGGTGCGTCGTGGTGCTCGGAGAAACACCGACGGACGTCGGACGCACGCTTGGCGTCTCCCGGCAGCAGGTGAATGTCATCGTCCGACGGTCCCTGCGTCGGTTACGAGAAACGGTCGGGCCTGGCTTGCTCCGCGGCAAGGCCGTCGAGGACTGAGGGGGGGGGAGCCGTATGGCCAAGTCTCCCCGTCGGAGCCCCACAGCGGCGAGAGGCGCTGAGGAGCCCCCCATTCCAGTGACGGTGACGGCCGAAGGCGACTCGAAGGGGGGGCGTGAGGGGGAGAAGGGGAGAAAATCCAACACTGATGCCGGCTCCGACCTAGGACGTCCAGCGGGAGTAGGGGGAAACGAGGGGGAAAACGCCGCCCCGCCCCGTCACCCTCGAAAATGCAAGGCGCACTGCCGCGATGGATCGCTCTGCGAGATGTGGGCCTGGCGAGGCATGACCGTGTGCAAGATGCACGGCGCGGGCACGAAGAAACGCGTCGCCGAGGGTAAGCGCAAGGACCCGCGCGCGGCGGGACGGGAAGCCGGGGTCAAGAACCTGAAGCACGGCCGGTATGCGAAGTCCCTACTGACCTACGCCGACGGCGAGACTCTCGGCAAAGAGTTCGAGGATCTGGTTGCCGAGGTGGAGAAGAAGGGGGCCAACTTCGACCGCGAGATCGCGCTCCTGCGCTTCTTGGCCGACAGAACGCTGAAGACGGCCCCCACGGAATTGGGGGGGCTCAATCCTCTCGTCGTCCGCGAATTGCGGGACTCCGTCGACGCCATTGTGCGTGCGATCCGCGCCAAGGCCCAGACCGAGCAGGGAATTAAGATCGACTGGGCCGGGGCCATGGTCCCGATCCTCGAGACCGTCGGCGAGCTTGTGCGCGAGGGAATCGCCAAGTTCGTGACCGACCCGGACGCCAGGAGTGGCTTCGATGCGTTCTTCCGCGCCGGACTTGCTGAGCGAGTCCGTCAGTGCCATCCTGCGGGGCTTCCAGCGATCGCAGGGGTCCTCGGCGGCCGCTCAGAAGACTGACCTTTCGCTGGCCGACTGGTGCGCGGCCAACGTCAAGATCGTCGACCGCCAGCAGTGGACGCTCGAGGACAACCCGCCACTGGAGGCCATCTACCGCGACCAGTGCCAGCTCGACGGCTCGCACCGGGGGATGGCGGTCATCAAGGGGGCCCAAACGCGCCTGTCGGTCTATCAGTTCCTCAAGCAGCTCTGGCGGATGGCCCGGTTCAGCCTAAACATCGGCTACTACCTGCCGGACCAGCGGATGGCGTTTGCGTTCTCGGGTCAGCGCTTCCGGAAGATCGCCGAAACGATTCCGGCTCTGAAGCAGCAACGGCGCGGTGACGACACGGAGAACCTGCAGATCCAGACGTTCGGCGACTCGACAATCTACTGGCAGTGGATGGGTGGCAAGGCCACTACGGATGCGCTGCCTCTCGACGCCCTGGTCTTCGACGAAGTCCGCAAGATGGCCATCGAGGACGTGATGGAGACCGAGGAGCGTCTGTCGGGCAACACTCGCTTCCAGTTCGTCGACTTCATCTCCACGGCGGGCTACCCCGACGGGGACATCGACTTCATCGTCAAGAAGCGGAGCGACCGCCGGCTGTGGCACTCCGACTGTCGCTGTCCGGAGGGCGTGGTTCTCAGCGACCATTTCCGCCCAGAGGCCATCGAGTGCATCCGCGAGGATCAGCACACGGGCGAGGTCTTCTACTTCTGCCAGCGCTGCAACGCGCGCGTGAATCCGTTGAGGCCGAAGGTGATGGGCGAGTTCGCCGGCTGGAGGCCGGAGACCCCTGGCGCGGAGTTGCGCGGCTACCACTTCCCGCAGACGATCTCGACGACGGTCTCGCCGGCCTCGATGCTTCGGTCGTACCGAACGGCTTCCGCGATGGGCGGGAGCGCGATGGAGCGTCTCTTCCAGAACAAGATCGGCAAGCCGTTCGTCAGCCCCGACAAGATCATCTGCACGCTCGACCACCTGCGGGCGTGCGAGGACCCGACTCTCTCCTGGGAGCGTTCGGGTCACAACTACTTCCTCGGCGCAGACCAGATGGGCGGCAGCATCTACGCCGTCGTGAAGAAGCTTCTGCCCAACATGAAGAGCCAACTCGTTCACCTGGCGGTCTTCGAGGGCAAGGATGCCTTCGACGGTCTCTACGCGCTGATGCGCGCCTTCGACATCTCGGTGGCTGTCGTTGACGAGATGATCAACTACAACGAGGCGCACAAGCTCTCAATGAGTTTCCCTGGCCGCGTCTTCCTCGCCAGCTACCACGAGAACGACAAGATGATCCGTTGGCTCGACCGTGACGGCGACATCGCCGCCGACGAAAGACGCTCGGCGCGTGCGATTGTGAATCCGTACCGCGTGCACCTCGACCGGACGAAGATCCTCGAGTGGAGCCTCAAGCGCTACGTCAACCGCGAGAACGTGATCCCCAATCCCCTGGCGCTCTGCGCGGAGATGATCTGGGAGGGCACGCGGCAGTGGGTCCTCATCTGCGAGCAGGTGCTCTACACGCACCTGACGCACATCGTCCGCGAGAAGGAGGCCGTTGGCGACGAGAGCGGGGGCAAGTACAGGATCGTCTTCAGGAACATCGGCCTCGACCCGCACTTCGTCCACTCGAACGCCTACTGTGATGCGGCGATGGCCAGGACTGAACGGATGGCCAACGTGGTGATGGCCGAAGTCGTCTGACGGCCGGTCGTATTCAGCCGGTGTGAACAACTCCCTTCGCTTCGACGCCGACACCGCGCGGGTCTTCGTCGATGAGCATGGCGGCCTGATGCTGGATTACGCGATCTTCGAGTCGGAGACCGAGTACAGCGGCACGGGCGTGTATCCCGCGCTCGAGCCCTTCCGGATTGACCCGGCGCTGGTCGGACGGGAGGGGCGGCCTTGGGCGTGACGCTCGTATCTTCTTGCTGCGCTGTGGAGCAGTTGGAAGCTCGTCTGGCTCATAACCAGGAGGTCGCAGGTTCGAATCCTGTCAGCGCAACCAAAACGATTCCCCCCCCACGTGATAGGGCTCACCCGTAGCCCGCAGGATTCTCGACAGACTATGGCTCCTGGCCCGCGTAGCTTGGAGCCCGGGAGTGGTCCCAGGGCGCGGCCTGGCGAAATCCGAACGGTAGACCCCGACGCTCTCGCAGGGCTTCGGGGTCGCTCTTCTCCGTCGAAAAGAAAAAGCTTGCGTGTGTGTGGTCCGGGTGGTACAATGGACCGGTCTTGAGGGAGCGGTCCCACAAGATGCCCCGATCGAGAGGGCTGAGGTTACAGCAGTGCGGCGTGAGTCGCCAGCCCAGGACCATCGCACAGGGACACTCCAGCGGCCTACCGAACCCTGGACTCAGGCCCCACCAGCATCCCCGTTGCCTTCACTGGCGGCGGGGTTTCTGTTTCCCCTCTCCGCGCGTGTTCGTATTTGGAGGGCGACGGCCGGCCTCACCGGCTCCATCCGTCCCTCCCTCCGATGCCAGAGCCCGCCCGATACCGACCCGCAACCGTTGCCGTCGACGCCGCCATCCGAGCGTTCCTCGGCAGGCTCGCCGTTCCCACGCTC
Source organism: Candidatus Wallbacteria bacterium (assembly GCA_016213845.1). Classification (GTDB taxonomy): domain Bacteria; phylum Muiribacteriota; class UBA6191; order JACPRK01; family JACPRK01; genus JACPRK01. The sequence continues at coordinate 48,322 of JACQZN010000111.1, read as the reverse complement.
TACCTGTTCGAGCTCGCCGTCACGCCCGCGTTTGCCTCCAGGCTCATCCAGGAAAGTCCGACCATCTTCAGCCTTGCAGCCCGACGCAACATCGCCGACGAGCGTGCGGGCAAGCACCCGGTCGGGCGCGTGAAGCTCTCGTTTCCGCCGCCGTGCCACTCGATGCCCTTTGTGGTCGACGAGCGGAACATGCCGGGCCTGCCGGACTTCCGCATTCAGCCCGCGGGGACGCTGCGCAAGGCGCTGCTGGACGCCCATGCCTCGCTTGAGTCGGACCTGGCGGCGGTTGCCGACGGTCGCAGGGAAGCTCAATTCTCCGCGATCGGCTCCGTCCCCCTCAGCTCATTGCCTGCGGCGGAGAAACAACGGCTGGAGGCGATGGTCCGTCAAGCCCAGGCCAGGAGGGCGCGGTAGGCGATGGCCCGGCAAACGGTCGACGAGATCCTTGAGGACTTGAGCGGCGCGCTGCAGGCCGACCGGGGGCGGGGCTCGGATCGCGGGCCCGCGGCGGCGCCCCCGAAGGTGACGTCCATCGCGCTGCCACGCGGCGAGTTCCTGCCCTACGTGATGGGCTCGGGGCCCATCGCCGGCGGCTACCTCAAGGGCCAGGTTTCCCGCGCGGGTGCTGGCTACGGCTACTCCTCGCTCAGCCTGCGGTCGCTCCGAACGATCGCGCGCACGAGCCCGCTGCTGGCGGCAATCCACTCCGTGCGCGTGAACCAGATGCTGCGCATGACACGCCGCATCATGGACCCGAAGCGAGACATCGGCTGGGACATCCTGCACAAGGACCATTTCAACCCGCGCGTGACGGTCGACCCCAAGGAAGAGGATCGCGTGGCCGCAGGGATTCGGCCGCTGTTCGAGTGCCCGCATCCCGTCCACGAGCCGTCGTTCTCCGGCGCGACATCGAAGATCATCAACGATCACATGTCGATGAACCGGCCGGTGATACAGCTACTCCGGAACTTCCGCGGCGAACTCCTCCAGTGGTGCGTCCGTGATGGCGAGGAGATTCTGCCGACCTTCGCGCTGGCCCGCAAGTACATCGACCCGGGGGACAAGCGCCCCGACGACGACCGGCTGGCCAGCGCGTGGGTGAAGCTGCGCGGCGAGCTCGGCTACGACGTCAGCGAGTACGAGTACGTGATGATGCGCGACGGCCGGCTGGTCGACACGTTCGCCGCCGGCGAGTTGCTGATCCCCACCTTTGCGCCGACATCCGACACGCGCGACTTCGGTTACCCGCCCAGCCACGTCGAGCGCGCAATCGAGGCCACGCTCGCCTTCGCTTCCAGCTTCCGCTACAACGCCGACGTCTTCACGCGGGGCTCGATGGTCGACGTGATCCTGAATCTCTCCGGGGGCTACACCGACGACGCCCGTCTCGCACTCGAGGACCAGCTGCGGGCGCGCTTCCTCGGCAGCGAGGGCGCCCACCGCATCCCCATCATCCAGACGGAGGACAAGACCGACCTGCAGGCCGTGCGCCTCAAGGAAGGCAACCGAGAGATGGAATTCTCGCCGTGGATGCAGGCGCTCGTCTCTCTCGACTGCGCGGTCTACCGGATGGACCCGTCGGAGATCAACTTCAAGGGCCAGGCCGGCGAGGGTGGGGCGATCTTCGAGCACAACCGCGAGAGCGAGGTCGCCAACTCGAAGGACCAGGGCCTCAACACGATGGCTTGGTGGTTCGCCGACGCGATGACGCAACTCGTCCGCCAGCGGCATCCCGACTACGTGTTCTACATCTGGGGCCTGAACCGGGAGGACGAGGCGCAGGCGCTCGAGATCCGCGCGAAGGAGCTCGGGACGACGAAGACAATCGACGAGTTGCGCGCGGCCGATGGCGAGAAGCCGTTCGGGAAGTGGTGGAGCCAGATTCCCGCGAATACCGCGCTCGTACCGTACATCGCGCAGGAGATGCAGGCCCAGCAACAGCAGGCGCGGCAGCAGCCGGGCCAGGGTGGAGAGCGTCCGCCGCAACTGGGGGCGCGCGAGATGGCCGCCCGCCCGGGCCGCCCCGCCGACGAGGTCGACGAAATCCCCGACTTTGAAGGGCGCCCTCGGGGGAGGGGGCGGGGGGCACCGCCGCGGGAAGCGCAGGACCAAGGCGAAGGGGAAGGGTCTGATCGCGGCCGCCGACCTGTGCAGAAGGCTCTCGCCGACGACATCGTGATCGTCTTCGAGGATCGCCCGTGACGCGCGTCCGCTCCAACCTGCACCTGCTCGACGACGACTCCTTCCGCCGCGTGCTGGGCGAGCTGGCGGCAGCCCGGGGCGTGGCGCTGGAGTGGCCGGACTGGGAGCCGCTGGGCAAGGCCGTCGACGGAGAGCATGGCGGCTGGCGGGACGATCCCGTGCTCGAGGAGTTGTTCCGGCGCGCACGCGGCGACTTCGGCGGCTGGATGCAGAAGGTCGTCCACGCGGTGACGGCCATCCTCGGGCGCGAGCCGCGGCTGCCGCTGTCCTCCGAGGACTACCAGCGCATCCGCGCGGAGATGCAGCGACGCCGGGCCGCTCTCGTCTTCAACGTCACCGGCGAGATCGTCGACGGCGAAGTCAAGCTGTCGGCGCTCAAGCACCTGGGGCTCATCGAGGAGTGGACGCGCTGGCCCGCGAGCGCCGCGCTCTACGGCGTGCTGCGGCAGCGGGCGGGAGGACAGGCGCCAGCCTCAAGCTTCACGATGTGGGTCAAGATGGAGGCCGCCCCGCCGCCGCTGGGACCGCTCGAGCGCCAGGCGCTGGAGATGGCGCGGCGGAGCGCCGCTACCTACGTCAGCAGCATTGCCGACGACGTCGGGCACTCGATGGAGGAGGTCGTGCTCGCGGCGGAGAAGCGCGCGATCCAGAACCGGATCGCCACGTCGATCGAGACCCGCCGCGGCTTCAGCGGGACGGTCAGCGACCTGTTCTGGGACTTGAAGTCCAAGGGCATCAATCGTGACTTCGAGAGAGTAGTCAGGACGGAGATGCAACAGGCCTTCCACGAAGGAAATGTTACCGCGATCCGCGAGCAGGAGAAGGACCCGGACCCGCTGGTCTACAAGCTCGTCCGAGATGAAGCATGTCGGGACTGCCTCCGTCTCTGGACGGAACCAGACGGGGCGCCGCGGCTCTACCCGCTCAGCGAGCTCGAGCGCAACGGGCCCAACAACGCCGGCCGCAAGCGCGCGGAGTGGGTCGCCACCGTGGGGCCGAGCCATCCAAATTGTACCGACTCCCCCTGTCAGGTCTACTCGCCCAACGTGACCCCCCACCTGTTCGATGCGATCCGAGAGAGGAGACAAGGCCGATGAGCCATCAAGGACGCGGAGCACTCAACACCCTGAACGCCCGCCGTGGCGGCCGGTACGTTCGTCGCCGGCGCTTCATTGACGCGGGGCCGTCCGGGCGTCTGCTCACCGACGATCAACTAGTGGCCCTGACGGACCTGATGAAGAAGCGCGGCGAGATCCCGTTCACGACCGACGAGCTTGCGAAGATGGGCGTGACGCGCGCCGACCTTCTAGCCAACCAGCAGGGGGGCCGCCTGACGCACGCGGTCGTCAACTCGAAGCGGACCGGCCGGCCGATCGACATCTGGGCGCCGGCGGAGTTCGTGCGCGAGATGCGGGAGAAGGTAGTAGTCGCGACCTTCGAGGAAGCGGCGAGCTAGGCGGAAGCAGGAAGAGCCGCCCCGGATCGTATTCAGGCGGCGATGCCGCAAGAACACGAGGCCGAGTGGAAGCGGGCGAAGGTCCGGGTGCAGGAGAAGTATCCGCACGTCCACGAGAGCGACCACCGCTTCTGGCGGCTCGTGCAGGCGATCTACGCCAAGATGACTGGAGGCCCGAAGGTGAAGAAGAGCGTTGCGTTGGTGCTGCCCGTGCTGTCGAAGGGCCTGGTCCGCGGTCACTACCGGACGCTGAGAGGCGGCAAGCGGGTCTGGGTCGGGGGGTACGACAGCCGCCGAGTGCGGCACGCGGACATCGCGCGAACGCTGAGCAACATCGACCTCGAGCGCAGGAGCCCGCACGCCCAAGTCATCCATCAGCCGCTGGGCCGGAAGCACATTCTGCACGTAAGTCGGGAGCACGGGGTGAAGATCCTGGACACCAATGGCGCAACGGTTTCGTCTCCGGGAAGCCTGGAGAGACAGGGTGACGAGTATGTTCTGAGGCATCAAAGTGGCAAGGAGGAGGAACGGGTCTCCAGCCATCAGATGATGCACTCGGCGGCCGAACTCCTGGCTCGCCACAGAGAGGCGAACAATCGGAATGCCAAAAGACTCTATCGCGCACAGCAGTTGTTGGAAGAGCATCACGGGGACGCTCAGGCTGCGGCGGATGCGGCTGAGGCTCACGCCGCCAGGCTGCAGCGAGAACTCGCCCGAGGAGGCTCGACAAATCAAGGCCAGATCGATCACATGCGGGTAGTTGCGAACATGCTCCGGTACCACGGCGGGCGACACCCGTGGGAGCCGGTGCCGGGCGCGGACCAGAAACCTGCCCTCACGGCAGTGGATCGGAAGATCGCAGAGGACTACGCAAGCCGTGAGGGCGTTTCTGATGAAGAACTTCGCCGGCGTACGCTGGCGATGGCGGGCTTGTACCGGAAGCTCGGTCACGAGGACTTCGCGCAGGAGTACGAGGCTCGTTATGCGAAGGGCAAGCCAAGCGAGCAGAGCGCGAAGCTGTCGGCCATCAGCAGCCGCCTCGCCGGTGCTACGGAACACCGACTCCGCGGTCCGGACGGACACGTGCGCCTCGCCACCAAGATCGCCGGAAGTTCCGTTCCGAGGTATCGGCTCGATCCCGTCAGTGACACCGGAAGAGTGAGACCCGGTATGGCCGGCAGTGAGGAGATGGACGAGTCGAGGCTCTCCGGCAAGCTCGCAAGCGGAGAGTGGCAGTTCCACGGCGATCCGGCTGACGACGGTGGCGTGAAAGCCCAGATGCGAGCTTCGGCCGTTCGCTTGATCCACGAGCACGGGGGCAAGGGCGCGCTCGCTCACATGAAGGCCAAGGTCGAGCGGCTCAAGAACGATCCCAAGTTCGACCCGAGCAAGGAAGGACACCGGATCATCCGCGACAGCCGACAGGGCATCCACGACCTTCTCGAGGGGCACGTCACAGGCCGGGCTCGGCTCTCCGAAGCGGAGCCTCCGGCGGAGATGGTCGCCCGGGCGAAGACGCTGGTCAGCCGGCTCAAGGCACTGCTGCCACACAGTGGGCGCTCGGAGGAAGAGATCGCCGCGACGCTGAAGCCCGTCGAAGACGCGATTGCGGACCGAGACGCACACGACCTCCACGCGGCGATGGAGGAAGCGGGGCCGAAACTCTTCAAGATGCAAGAGCAGATGGCCGATCGCGAAAAGCGAAAACTCGGCAAGTCGATCGTGCTCGGCTCGACCTATCCCGGGGCGCCGAAGGCCCACGGCATGTCGATCACGCTGGTCAAGGACCCGGCGAAGACTGACTCCGAGAACGAAGGTGTGGCGGCAAAGCTGCTCGATCGGATCAAGAAGTTCGAGCATCCGGACGGCAAGCTTGGCGTCGATGCCTGGATCAGCAGCCCGCTCAACGGCGGTATCGTGTCCTCGGTGGCCGAGTCGGAGAACAAGCCTCGGGTCACCATCTCGCATCTCTGGTGCGACGACTGTCGCCGGTTGGTCCGCAAGGTCCGCCAGCAGCTCGGCATCGAGGCCGCGTAGGGGCGAGCTCGTGGGCGTCACCCTGGTTTTGCCGGCGGTTCGTCGAGGCCTCTCCAAGGGCTTCGTCCGCGGCTACTCGCGACTGGTTCGAGGGCGGCACGAGGATGTGGATGGGTACAACCGAAAGTCGCCTCTTTCTCAAACGCTCTTCAAGGTCCGGACGAAGTTCGGTTTCACCGTCGAGTGTGACGAGGACTACTGGACCACGCACGTGCTCAAGCAGCGACCGTGGATGAAGGGATTCGAGGATTCTGTCGCGATGCTCCTGGAGCAAGCGACTGAAGCGATTCATCCGCGACTGCCCTCGGGACGGATCGATTATCGCAGATACTGCTTCTACGGCAATTGGTCAGGGCTTCAGCGCAATCCACGTCGCCCCGAACACTTGCTGCTGGTCGTGGTCCTGCGGCATAATGGGATTGGTGAGTTCAAGACGGCACATCCGACAGCCGTGCAGGCTGACGGTGAACGAACATGGCCAAGATCAAAATAGTCCACGACCCGGCGGCCGAAACACTCAACATCTGGTGGCGTGGAGACGGGGCTGACGAGTACACGACCATCCCAATCAAGGGCGTCCCTGGCTCTCTGTACGTGAGCGTCGATGAGAAAGGATGCCCTCTCGGATTTGGCTGCGACGCCTTCGAGGACGAGGAAGTCACCGTCGAACTGGTGACGCTCCCGAAGCGCAAGCCCAAGGCGGCGTAGGTCGGTCCCCGCTTCGGCTCGTATTCTGGGCCGATGAGCAACTCCTTCCGGCTGGTCCTTCCACTCGTCTCGAAAGCGTGGGTTCAAGGCTACTGGCGCACACTGGCCAGCGGTGAGCGCGTTTGGGTCGGCCCCCACCGCGACAAGCGGCCCGAGGAGCGCGATGAGACGCAGGGCTCGCTCTTTGGCGGGGTGCCCCCAGAGGAGGAGAAGCCGCGACCGAAGGAGCCACCCGCGCCGAAGGCCGAGGCCAAGACCGACAATCCAGTCAGGCGCGTTGTCCAGCCGAAGCATCCCGGCGAGAAGGTGGCCGCTGAGCTAATCGCAGCCCATGCCGGCGCGAAGGCAGAGCACGGCGGTCCGACGGCCTCCGCCTATCGCGAGGCAATGGCGAGCACCCATCTGAACGGCGTGAACCGCACGAAGTACTCGAGGGAGGAACTCTACGACGCGCTCGAGGTCCTCGATGCGAAACTGCGCGAAGAACGCATGCAGGCGGCGACGAGTCGCCTGGATCGAGCCAAGGTCAGGAGAGTGGCGGAAGCGCGCCTGGCCGGCTCGGCCGGTGGGGATCGGAGCAAGGCGATCGGAGATCTCAGATCGTCGGCGGAAGTGCAGTTGAAGCACGATGACACCGATCGAGCGGCGCTCTTTCTGGCGGCCGCCGAGTATCTCGAGCAAGGTGGCAAAGCTCCTGCCCATCATTCCGCCCGAACTCTCCGTGTCGTCAAGGCCCATGTCCGGGGGCACTTCCGAACGCTGCCGACTGGCCAGCGCGTCTACGTGAAGCCTCACGACGACGGCCGTCACAGCGGGTCCGTCGAGCAGGACGCCGGCCAGCTGTCGCTCTTCGCCCAGCCGCCAGCGGAGCCCCCACCGGCCATACCGCCGGTCGAGTTGGTGTTGCCTGTCGCGTCGATGACACCGTCGGCCGAGCCTGACCCTCAGCCGCCCCTTACCCTCCGCAAGCGGGGCAGCTTCGCCGTCAAAGACGTTGCGATCCGAAATTCCAAGGATGCAGCCGAGCTGCTGGACTTCCTGCGGGACGAGAACCGCGAGAAGTTCTACGCCGTGGCGCTCGACGAACAGGGCCGTGCACTCCACGCGGCGATGATCTCCGCCGGCACGCTCAACGCTTCTCTGGTGGGCGTCCGTGAGGCCTTCCAGCCAGCACTTGTCGCGGGCGCGAAGCGGGTGATCTTCGCGCATAACCATCCATCAGGCGATCCAACACCCAGTCCAGAGGACATCGCCGTGACGATGAAACTCCGCGCGGCAGGACGAGACCTCGGCGTTGAAGTTGCGGACAGCATCGTCCTTGGTGATGGAGGACAGCACGCCTCGATTCGCGAGCTCGCCATGCCGGACCTGGCAGGTTACGATGCATCCTCCGGGTCGGTTGCTCCCGGGGAGGTGGCAGAGGTGGAGACCGTGCGCGCGCAGCGTCCGAAGGGAGATGGTCCCAAGCTGATCACTTCCGCTGCGGTGGCAGAGTACGCGCGTCGCTCGATGACCTTCGCGCCGGGCACGTGGGGCGTGCTGTCGATTGGCACCAAGGGGCGACTGGAACAACTCTCCTTCGTTTCCGACCCGATGACGAGCGGGACGGGTCTTCGGGACGTTCTTCGCGCGGCCGTTGTGACCAGCGCGGCGAGCATCATCGTCGTGAAGCCGGCCTATACGGGGAGCCAGGCAAGCCAGCAGGCACTTGCGGCCACGGAGATGGCTGCCGCGCTTCAGGCGGCCGCCAACGTCAGTGGCATCCCCGTCAGCGACGTGGTATCGCTGGCACGGGAAGGCAGCGGCTACACAAGTTACCGCGCTGCCCACGTGGTCAAGGGCGTGGTGTTGCTCGTGAAGTCCATCAGACACGATCCCACCAACGAGCACGTGAAGACCTCGCGTGGAGCTGACGGACGGGCACTTCACTGGTACCAGACGCGTGACCGCCACTACTACTCGTCGTCGGAGGCGCCGGTCAAGGACGCGGGGGCCGGGTGCAAGGCGGGCAAGAAGCAAGAGTCCGAGGACTCCGCTCTGCTTGAGCATCACATCACCGACAGCACGTCGGGACTGTCTTTCCGGGTTCGCTGTTCGCCGGAGGAGGCCAAGCGCCTCGGGAAGAGCGCGCGACAGGTCGGGCCTCACCGATGATCTTGCGTCCGCAGGGGGGGGCGCTCGTATTTCGCGAGGATGACTCCTCGCATCTCGCTCGTTCTCCCCGTTGTCAGCCACTTACGTAGCATCTCGGCCCAGGACATCCGGACGGGACGGAACGTCACGCTGCTCTGCAGTCTGTCGCTGTCCAAGGCTCACCCGATCGCGCAGCAGATCGGGCCCCCGTCGAGAGGGCAATCGCCCGATACTCGCTGGATCACCGTCCATCCGAATGGGCCGGACGAACCGGGGCAGCCGGTGATGCTTCGCCTCGCTTCTGACGGAAGCCACTATCGAATTGTCGGCGGAGCCGGCGGGTCGCTTGCGCACCTCAAGATCGACGCCTCCAAGCTGAAGTCTCCGGAAGAGAGCCGCCAGGAGGCCAAGGAGAAGAAGCGAGAGGACGCGAAGCAGGAGAAGGAGCGCCAGTCCAATCTGACACCGGATGAACGCCGTGCGGAGGAGATGAGCAAGAAGGAGCGGTCGTTGCACCGCCGGATCGCCGAGCGGAAGTTCGTCGAGCACATGCGCCAGAAGTTCGGTGGTGTCCGCGAGGACATCCCGGAGGAGAAACTCAAGCACCTGACCGAGCAGCAGCAAGGCGTGCTGATCGCTCTCCACCACAAGAAGCAGCTCTCGGAGGCGAAGGGCCTCCTGAAGGACGCCAAGCGCGAACTCGTCCGCAACCTGGGCCAGCGCACGCAGGAAGAGCTGGGTCAACTTCCCGTTCACGGGGACGCAGACGAAGTTGGACTCTCAGACTTTCAGAAGCAGCGAACGAAACCCCGAGAGAGCGCGAAGGGCTACCGACCGGAGGACACCGACGAAGCGATCGCCCAGGTCAAGAAGGAAGTCGCGGCCATCGACGAGCGGGAGGAGGAGCGCCGCCTCGACAGTGCGCTCGCGGCGGGTCCTGACCTTGCGACCCGCGACACGGAACTCGATCTGCACTCGGCCCGCCTGGAAGCCGCACGAGCGATGAAGCAAGGCGACGAGAAGGGGGCGGTCAAGCACATGGTCCGCGCCGAGCGACTGGAGCGGCGTCTCGACAGGCTCTCGGAGATGGAACCTGAGCAGCAGATTGCCAGCGAGCGGTTCCGCGAGATGACCAAGAAGATGTGGTCTGGTATTCGTGAGGCCCGGGCAGGGGGCATCTCCGACACCACGGCGACGCCGATGCAAGAACGCCAGGCCGTCGAAATCCTGGAGGCACTCAAGGCCGAGAAGGGGATGAAGCGGGTCGTCGGCGGAATCGAGCGAGCGGACCAGATGGCCAAGAAGGCCGGCGGCGACTGGAAGGCGTTCGTGCCCGAGGAAGACACCGTCACTGACGAGCAGGTGATCCGGGATCTGGTGGAGGAGGAGCGGGCGAAGATCCACAAGTCGTTTCTGTCGACGATCGAGGACAAGGAACTCGGCGGCGGCACGGCGGCCTACTACGCCTCCGGCGGCTACGACGGGATCAACGAGATGGCGCTCGCGATCGGTCTGCAGCCTGTCATCGACCGTGAGACGCTCGACACCTTCGGCATCAAGGGCGCGGCCGAACTGCTCGCCCACCGTCTCCATCAGGATCACGGCGATCAGGTCAAGGCCATCAAGAAGGCGGTCTCGGCCTACCACGTGGAGACCGCGGCGAAGAAGGCCGAGGCGGCGATGGCCGAGGCCGAGAAGCACATGGATGAGGCACGGCAGCTTCACGTGCAGCAGGCCGACAGCCCGGCAGACCTCGAGGCTGCTGCCGAGATTGGGATGCAGGCCGAACAGTCACTCGAGGAGGCGCGGCGTCATCTCGGCACTGCGCTCGGGCAGATGGAGGCCGTGGCGAGCCTCAACTTTGCCCTGGGACGCAGGCCCGTCGATGAAGTGGTGGCGCAGTTTGACGGCGACGCTCCGGCCATCCTGAAGGCGAAGGCGCTTGGGCTCGAACAGGGCACCGACTACAAGGTCGATCGCGCCGACGGGGGTGGATACGCGCTGCGCGTCTTCGGCCCCGGGCTCGACAAGCTCGTCAAGAAGTTCGAGCCCGAGGAATATCACCGTACGCAGAAGGCGCTCGACATCCTGGCCGGCAAGCACGACGAGGACGGATGGCTGCCCGCGGGCATCGTAAGCCGGCCCGCGCTTCACAGTATGTCGCCGCCGGGGACGCCCGAGTGGTACGAGCATCCGCTCGAGATTGGAGCGAGCGATGATGTGCGCGCCAAGACCGAGGCCTACGTCGGCGCGCGCCTGGCCGACGGCCACCGGCCCCGGGACATCTACGCCGACCTGCTGAATAGCGAGTTCCGCGCGAGCACGATCCATCCGAGCCATCATGAGGCCTTCGACAGGGCCGTGACCGAGCTCTTCCCGTCTCACGAGACGGTGAAGGGAAACGACGGCGATCTGCGCTCTGTTCCCGTGCCGCTCGAGCGCTTCGAGGAGCATTTCCGTCAACTTGGGCAGGAGTGGGCGGACACGCGATTCGGAAACGCCGGAGGTTCCTTTCACTCCCAGGCTGTCGATCTCGATGCGCCAGATACGCTGGAGTCAACCTACCGGGCGCTGGCCAAGGAACCGAGGGCGAAGGCCGCCTTCACGGCGCCAGCGGACCTGGATCACGACGGCCGGCGCGCTCTCCGGGACTTCTTCTACTCCGACATCGCGAAGATCGACCCCAAGGTGGGACGCGACGACAAGGACGTTCAGCGGCGGCTCAAGGAGCTCGGGCCAGAGCCGGACAGGGAGGTCCCCGGCCTCTTTGGAACCACTGAGAATCCAGAGTGGTCTCGTTGGTCGGCGGAGAAGGCCCGCATCCAGGAGGAGGCGGCGACGGCCCCGACGGCGTGGCAGGAATACGTGCAACTGCACCGCGGGGAACAGGGCGCCTACGAGAGCCTTCAGGACGAGCTCAAGGGGCGGTTCCTCGGGCACTTTCATGAGGCGCACGGCAAGTTGACGGGGAAGGAACTGAAGGTCGGGAAGACCGGAGTCCGGAACGAGGAGCGCCATCTGGCCTTCCTGCAAACGCCGGAGGAGCGAGCGGCTGTGCTGCGCGGTGAGCGGTCGATGCTCTCCGCCGTGCGTCATCGCGAGGGGGGGCGCTACTCCAAGGGCAGCGTGAAGGACCGGCTCGACAGGGCGCTCGCCGACGAGACGGTGATGAGCCAGCACCAGATGACGATGTTCGCCGCAGAGCCCGTGCGGGTGCAACCCGGAAGACGGCCGGAACTGGACCGTGGGGAACGGCTCTCGCTGGGGCAGACCGTCGAGGGCCAGCTCGCGCGCATTGTTCCAGAAATTGGCCGCAACTTCGACCCGAGGAAGCCTGTCGACCTGCGAGCCGGGCTCTCCATGTCGAAGACCACCCACGGAGACTTTCGCGACCAGCAACGGGCCGTGAAGCTGCTGGACGCGCAGGGCAAGATCGGAGTTCACAAGGGCGTCGGGAGCGGGAAGTCCCTGATCTCCATCGCTGGTTTCACGCACTTGCACAGCCAGGGGAAGGTGAAGCGCGGGCTCCTTGCGGTGCCGTCGGCAGTCCAGCAGCAATTCGGTTCCGAGATGCTTCGGTTCACGGACCCGCGTAAGGGCTATCACTTCTTCGCCGACGGCAAGGCGAACAAGGACGAGCGGATGGCGGCCTATCGCGATGCTTCTGGAAACCACTTGGTGGTCGTCACGCACCAGGCGCTCCGCGACGACGTGCTGGACATGGTCGGCAACTACCTGGACCACATCACGCGTGAGAAGGCGCTGTCAGAGCTCGAAGCAGTGACGCCGCGGAGGCGTGCCAACATCGTCAAGTCGGCCCTCAAGGCTCACGGCATCAACTGGCAGTACATGGGCATCGACGAGAGCCAGTACGTGAGCGGTCGCGCCGGCAAGGAGGAGAGCGGCATGCAGACCGTGCTCGATGCGCTCTTCCATCCGGCGGCGACGCCCTACGGGATGCTGATGAGCGGCACTCCGGTCAAGAACGACCCCTCCGAGGGCTGGGACCTTCTCCGCAAGCTGTCGCCCGATCGCTACCCGGATCGCGAGGACTTCATGCGCCGCTACGGCGTCAACACGCCCGGGTCGGCGGCAGCACTCCAGCGGGAGATGGCTCCGCGAACGATCGCCGGCCGCATCCCGCCCGTTGGCGTCACGGCCACGTATCACAAGTACGCGCTCAAGCTCTCGCCCTGGCAACAGGCCGAGTATCAGAAGGTCAAGGAGCACTTCAAGGCCGCGCAACGGGCCCGCGAGGACGGCAAGGTGAACGTCGATGCCGTCCGCGCGCTCTCGCCGTCTAGCTTCGAGTCGGTTCCGGCGGAGCAGCATGAGGCACTCGCCCAGCGGCTCTCCCGGTCGCTCGGCATCCTCAAGACGCAGGCCTACAGCCGTGTGGTGAACGCCGCTCCAGCCGAGCACAGCGCGAAGCTGCAGCACCTGCTCGAGGCGATCCCGAAGCACGTGGCCGCCGGCCGCCCGACGGTCATCTTCGCCAGCCGCTACGCCTCCCTCGATGCGCTCAAGGGCGCGCTGGAGGCAAAGGGAATCCCCGTTGGCGTCGTCAGCGGCAGGATGAACGGCGCGGAGAAGGCCAGGCAGATCGGGCGCTTTCAGCCGGAGAGCGGGAAGGCAGAGGTCAGCGTGCTGATCCTGACGGACGCGGGCCAGACGGGCATCAACCTGCAGCGGGGCAAGGAGCTCTACCACTTCGATCTTCCGGAGACGGCGGCGTCTTGGGAGCAGCGCAACGGCCGCATCTTCAGGACGGGCCAGACAGGCGATGTTGGCATCCACGATCTGACGACCGACACGCCCTACGAGGCGAAGAAGAGCGAGCGCATCCGCCGCAAGCAGGAAATCGGCAAGGTCTTCCAGGACTCGGCGAGCCACCTTGACGACTCGGGGATCGCCGCCTACCTGCACCGGGAGGGCGTCAAGCTCTTCCAGAATCGCGAGGTTACGCCATCGCAGAAGGAGTCGCTGGCCGCATGACGCACAAGGAACTCAGGGCCAAGCTCCTCGCCAAGCTGGCGCACGCGACGGCCGCACAGAAGCATGTCCGGCAGCAGTTGCACGCCATCGAGCAAAAGGCAGTGGAGTGGGAAGAGCAACTTGGGCACCACGCCGACGCCGCAGCCAAGGTCATGCAGTCCTCGGCGGACCGCAATCCCGCGCTCGAGATGAAGCACCGCACGGCCCTCGCGGGGCGCGCCCGGTGTCAGCAACTGCAGGCGGTGCTCGCCCACCGTGGAAAAGCCAAGCCTTAGCGTGAGTTGTCCGGGTTGCAGGGCGGCCGTCGTGAGCACGCGGTCTGATGGCACGCTCTACGTCGACACTCATGGGCTGAGCGTGAACCCCGCATCGGGCACGGTGCGGACGAAGTGTCGCGCGTGCAAGCTGTGGCAGTCGCTGCCCCGCGGGCCCGTCGTGAAGGCTCTCGTGCTGGCCCTGAGCCCGTCGCGCAAGGATGCCGCGTAGTCTACGCCGCGTCCTTCGTATTACTCCGCCGACAGTCGCATAGCCCGCCGTGGCGGGGCTCATCTGGGCAAACCACGCAGGATCGCACGGATCAACGGCCACGAGCCGCTGATCCGCTCTCATTCATGGACACCGTCGAACGACACATCCAGGACGCTGCGGGGGCACTATCGCCCCTGGCTTTCTACATGCCGCTCGACCTCTCCAAGAGCGAGGAAGAGGAAGATCCTGCGAGCCGCGACGCGCAAGGGTACGCCACAGACGAGAGCGAGGACCAGCAGGGCGAGCGGCTGAAGCAGGACGATCTCGACTGGTCCTACTACAACACGAACGGGATCTGGACAGACAACCACGCCGGGCAGAAGAAGGGGACGCCGGTTGTCGCGGTCGCATCACCGATCGCTCCGGCCGAGTTCCACCCAGGCGTCGGCTGGTTCGTCAAGGGGCGGTTCCTCGACACCGAGCGAGGCAACTACTGGCTCGAGACCGGACGGGCCCTTCGCAGGGCAGGCAGCTTCCGCAAGCTCGCGCTCTCCGTCGAGGGCTTCTATCGATCGCAGAGGATGCCGGGTACGCCGCTCGCTGCCTCGATCGTGAACGTTGCGGTGACGCACAACCCGGTGAACACGTCGAAGCGCTGCACGCTCGACCTGCTGGGCAAAGCGCTATCGACGGTCGACGCCGCGCCCGCGGTCAAGGAAGACCTCGAGGGCGGCACCAGAAAGAGCAGCGCCACCCTGCTGCGACGGCTCGTCAACAGGCTCGCCAACCATCTCATGGCCACGCGGCGCATGTCGCGTCCGCTGGCTCTCCGTACCGCACTCGGATTCGTGAAACGCAAGTATGCGTGCTGAGGAGGCAATCCACATGGCCGATACCAACAACGAAATCAACGGCGCCGAGGCCATCCAGGCTCTCGAGGCTGAGCTCGACAAGGGGCTCGGGGACGCCGGCAGCGCCGAGGCGGTCACGAAGTCGCTCGGTCTGGTCGAGCGCTGCCTCGACATGATCAAGGGCTTCGGCTTCGGCAAGCGCAAGGATGCCAAGAAGGACGCCGCGTGCGCCAATAAGAGCGAGGACAGTGAGAACGAGGACGAGGACGACATGGACCTCGACGAAGAGGCCATGAAGTCGCTCCGCAACCTCGACCTCGCGAAGTCGATCGAGGGCATGGACGCCATCAACGTGACGGACTTCCTCGACCGCGTGATCAACGAGCAGCGCGCGGGGATGGCCGCACTCCACAAGCTGACGAAGTCGGTCGGCGGCAAGTCGTCGGATCTGTCGACTGCGATCGGCGAGTTCGTGCGCCAGCAGACGGCCGTCAACGACGTGCTCCTGAAGAGCCTCGAGGTCATCACCAGGCAGCAGGAGGCATTCTTCGCTCGCGTGCCGACCACGGCCGTCCGCGGCGTGCCCGGCGCGCTCTCACTGAACCTGAACAAGGCTCTGCCCGAGGCAGGCGCGGTCGTCTACACGGACGAGCAGCTCCTGAAGGGCATCCAGTCCGGGAAGATCAACAGGGGCCACGTCAACTACTACCGGACCACCGGCAAGCTGCCCCCGGGAGTCGTCCTGGACTGAACGGCTCCGTCAACGTCACCGCATCCAGCGCTTCCAGAACCAACGCATCCTGAGACGCCGGCGATGGCCGGGAAGGAACGACTACCATGATGGATCTCTACGACCTCGGCGGCGGCACCAGCTACGCTGACCAGATCCTCGACCAGCTCGCGAAGGCCGTCGGCACCGGCGACGTCGCCGCTCTGGTCAAGGAGAACCTGGAGCTCGACGCGCACCTGGCGCTCTACACCCAGAGCAGCAAGAACCACCTGACGCTGCTGAAGGACATTCCGACCATCCAGGCCAAGTCGATCAAGCACGAGTTCGACCGGATCGACAGCTACGCCAACGATGGCAACGAGGCGTTCTACCTGCAGGACGGCCTGCCGGGCGGCGCCAAGATGTCGCCTTTCCGCGCGCAGACCGACATCAAGCTCATCGGGGCGATCAACAGCGTCTTCGCCCTGGCGGACGCTCAGGAGATCATCCGGACGCTGGGCCAGAACACCGTCGGCGACGCGCAGGGCGTCGGCACCATCCTCTGGGTCCAGAGCAAGCTGAACCAGGCGCTCTACAAGGCCGACACCCGGACGACCCGGCACACCGCGCGCTTCAAGGGCCTCTTCCAGCAGATGGACGAGTTCTTCTCCGGCGGCAACGCCTTCGACCGCGGCGTGCACATCATCGACATGCGCGGCGCGGCCCTGACCCCAGACGACATCCGCGGCGCGGCCCTGACCTCGACCAAGCAGTACGGCGAGATCGGCGGCGTCTACCTTGGCCCGGATGCCAAGCGCGCGCTGGAGAAGGCGATGGACCCGGCCGAGCGCTTGAACATCCCGCTGCAGACCGAGCAGGGGATCATCATCGGCCAGAACGTCGACGGCATGTTCACGATGAGCGGCCGCGTGCTCTTCCGCGTGGACAACGCGCTCAACCCGGCGATCTTCCAGGGGACGCCGCTCGCCGTCGGCTCCGATGAGGGCCCCTCGGCCCCCGCCGGCGGCGACATCGCCATCTCGACGCAGGCGCCGACGGTTTCGGGCAGCCTCTGGGGCACGGCCGATGCCGGCGCGGACATCGTGTTCGCGGTGTCGGCCTGCAACCTCAAGGGCGAGTCGACGGCCACGGTCAAGGCCGCGGCGACCGTGGCCGCCAACGGCAGTCTCACGGTCACCATCACCCCGGCCTCGGAGGCCACCAGCTACAAGATCTACCGTAACGTCCACGGCTCGACCGACAAGTACTGCGTCGCGGAGGTCAAGAACCCGAACGACGCGAACCCGATCGTGTTCGTCGACAAGAACCTGGTGATCCCCGGCACCGGCCACGCCTACGCGCTCGACCTGCGGAGCTCCAACTTCGCCAAGAACGACGCGAAGGCGCTCGAGCTACGCAACCAGCCGATCTACGGCAACACCGTGGGTCTCGCGCAGCTGATGCCGATGGGCATCTTCCCCCTGGCCAACGTGCTGATGACGACGAAGAACGACCTGCACTTCATCGCCTGCGCGCCGCAGATCACGGTGCCCCGGCGCAACGTGGTCTTCATCAACGTCGGCTCGACGCTTCCCTAGTCTGGCGGGCTCGTATCTAAAGGCCGGGGTGGGCTGAGAAGGCCCATCCCGGCTTTTCACCTCTCAGACAGCCAGGAGGCCGCCAGTGGACCCCGAGCAGACCCCGCAGGACGAGACGAAGGGCGGCGACGCGAGGCCGCCAGTGGACCCCGAGCACGCGCCGGCCCGGGTCGCGCCGATCTTCGTCGTGCGGCGACAGGAAGTGCTGCTCGACCAGGTCGTGCTCGATCAGACGCTGAGCTTCGTGAGAGACGGCGCTGGCCGGCTCGTGAGCGACATGGCCACCGTCGAGCCCCACCGGCGCGACGAAGTTCTCAACGTGCTGGCGCAGTTCCCGTCGGACTTCCGCTTCGAGGACGAGACCGGCAAGGAGATCCTGCCTCCTTCCGTGGCAGAGCCAGAGGTCTTTCCCCCGGCCGTCGACGTCGTGGAAGACCCGCCGCCGGCGACGAAGGCGGACTACATGCCCGGACACACGCCCGGGAGAAGCCGCAAGCGCCGCGGCCGGTAGGCCATGGGCCTGACGGTCACGCTGGCCAGTCTCGATGCTGCGTGGCTCAAGGGGAGCCACATCTTCGGCATTCCCCTGACGGCCGCGGATGGGTCGACGATGGGCGATCCGGCGCTGCAGTACGCGATCGATGTGGCGACGGCAACCCTCGGCCGCGAGCTCGGGCTCGCCCTGAAGCCGACGCGGGTATTGACGCGGCCTGATCCCGGGAAGGTGCTCGGCACCGACTACGACGAGGATGGCCAGCCGCTGACGCTGCACTTCCGCAACGGGACTATCCTCGTCGAAGTCCGCCTGCCGCACAACAACATCATCTCCATCCAGAGGCTGCGCGGCTTCGTCGCCGACCAGGAGTGCTTCAACTTCCCGACGGAGTGGATCGTGCTGCGCAAGCGGGAGGGCTGGTTCTCCTTCGTGCCGACGACGGGCGCGATGATTCCGATCCTGAACAGCGGCAACCCAAACGTGCCTCTACTGGTGATGGCGATGAGGCGCGCCTCCAGCCTGCCCGGATTCTGGGCTGTGGACTACACGCACGGTCTACCGGGCGACACGGCGCTGCCGATCGATCTGGCCGACTGGATCGGGAAGACGGCGGCGATCTCCGTACTCTCGATTCTGGGCTCCTCGCAGCTCCTCGGCCAGAACAGCCGATCGATCTCCATCGACGGCATCAGCGACAGCCGGTCCTTCTCTGGCGCCCAGGCGGGTCGCTACGGCGACCGCATCGACCGCTTCCAGAAGGAGCTCGACAAGATCGACATCAAGAAGCTGCGCCGCTATTTCCATGGGCTGAAGGTCTTCGAGGTCTAGCCGATGGCGCTCCCGCAGCCGACCCCCCACCTGACGCCGTCGGAGCTCGATAACTTCATCGACGACCACGGCGTGAGCGTCGACGTCGAACTGGCTACCCTCTGCCCGTGCTCGCTGGCGCGAACCGGTCAGCCACTGGCCATGTGCCGACTCTGTGATGGCAACGGCGCCATCTACAACACGCCTGTGAGAGTGAAGGCGCTGCTGACGTCGCGCGAGTACCGGAAAAACTTCATCGAGGTCGGGTCGTGGGAGACGGGGAGTTGCTCCGCCACGTTCAAGAGCGGCGTGCTCGTCCCGGACGGATCGCGCGTAACTCCCGTGTTCGACCGCACGGTCATCAACGACGAGATCCTGACGCGGGGGGCCGCGACGCCCAAGGCGAAGAGCCTCGAGCGCGTGCGGTTCCCGGAGATCCTCACGCTAGACCGCGTCATCGACCAAGACGGCGTCGACTACATCCCCGGCACCGACGTCGTGGTCTCGAACCTGCACTACCTGACGTGGCCGACGTCGACCAAACCCGCGGAAGGGAAGCGCTACGTCGTGCGCTACGTGACGCGGCCGACCTATCAGGTGATGGCCAACCAGCCGAGGACCCGGCGCGAGAACGAGACGAATG
Organism: Candidatus Wallbacteria bacterium; assembly: GCA_016213845.1. Lineage (GTDB taxonomy): Bacteria > Muiribacteriota > UBA6191 > JACPRK01 > JACPRK01 > JACPRK01. The sequence goes on along the minus strand of JACQZN010000111.1, from coordinate 29,219 downwards.
TGCCGACCTACGTGCGGCTGCTCCGGATCGACCGCGTCGGCCGTCAGCAGGAGCGTGACGCCGCGTGATCCGAGTCGACATCGAAGTCGGGGACCTCCTTGGCCGTCTGGACGCGCTCTCGGACCTGGCCAACACGCGCCAGGCGATCCTCGAGGCCGGCCAGTTCGTCCGCGCGACGTGGATTGATCTGGCGATCCAGCACTCCTCCAGCGGAAGCTACGTCAACGGGATTCAGGACGTGGAGCCCTTCGCGGATGGCTTCGGGGTTCAGGTCGTCAACACGGCGCCGCACGCGGCCGTCGTCGAGCTCGGTCACGGCGGCTTCCACCTTCCCAGCCGGATCAACTGGGGAGCGGCGCCGCGCGTCAAGGTCAGCACAACGGGCGTCCGCTACCTGACGATTCCCTTTCGTCACTTCACGCCACAGAGAGCAGCCAGCGGTCCGAGCCTGCGCGCTCAGCGGAACATGATGCCGCGGACGATCTACGCGCTGGCCAAGGATCTCGCGGCGTCGGCCTCCCTTTCGGGGCCGATGCAGCCGCGCGTCCGGAGAAGTGGCTATCGCTGGGGCGGCCGTCTGGATCTCTCCGACCGCCCGAAGCTCTTCAACCCGTCGACGCTGAAGACGCCGATGGGGCATCCGATCGTGGTCCACCGCGATCACTGGGCCTCGCATCGCTTCCAGGGCATGGTGCGCTTTTCGCAGGGCAACCCGGAGACCAAATCCCACTCGTCGACCTACCTGACGTTCCGGACGCTGACGGAGAACTCGCCGAACTGGAACATCCCTCCGCTCGAGGGCCAGCACTACACCAAGCGCGTGCTCTCGCCGGCGAACGTCGAGCGCATCCGGCAGATCGTCGCCAACGGCGTGATGCGAGATCTCGCCGGCTACCACCAGGTGGGTGCCCCATGATCCCCGTGATGGAGGTCGTGCTCTCGACGATCCTGCGCGCCACGCTCGATCAGATCCAGGCCAACCCGGACATCCTCGACGTGATCCTCGCCCTGCCCGATGCTGAGCTCTCGGACGCCAAGGGCTGGTTCGGCGAGACGGCCATCGGGATCACGCAAGGGTGGCCCCGAGGAGCGAAGGACCTGCCGTGCTACGCGATCCTGCTCGCCTCCGACGCCGAGACGATCGTTCCCATCGGGGAAAGGATGGGGAAGGACGTCGTCGACCAGGTCGCCAAGACCGTCACGAGCGAGGTCGGCGGTGTCTGGCGCGGCACCTATCGCGTCGAGGCGTGGGCGGGCAACAACGGCAACGAGACGCTCTACCTCTATCACGTCGCCAAGCATGCGCTGATCCTGAACCGGTCTCTCATCGGTCGCAGCGGTCTGTCGAACATCCAACTCTCCGGCGGCGACTTCGAGCCCAAGCCCGACTACTTCCCGGAGTTCGTATACAGGCGCGGAATCACGGTTTCAGGCGAGTACGACGCCACGGCTCTGAAGGTCCAGAAGATGCTCTCCAAGGCGCAAAGCACGGCGATCATCGGTGACCCGGTCATAGAGCCGGGATTGCCGTCAGAAGCACTGGGATCGTAACCAGGATGAGCGAGACAACGAACGAAGAGAAGCGCCGCGCAGATCAGGACGAGTTTCCGGTCTCTATCGTCGACTTCACCAAGGGCCTTGGGCATCGAGAACAGCGGCTGGCAGAGGCCTTCCGGCGCGTCGTCGAGACCTCGAACACCGAACTGCTGACGGTGCGTGAGACGCCCACGTTCTGGCGGGGTCTCTTCGACCACTTCAAGGCCAAGCCCGCGGATGTGTCGTGGGCAACCTGGCGGGCCGGGAGGAACTGACAGTGTCCAGAAGCGTATTCTTCGCCGGCCGAGTTCTCACTGTTCCCCAGGCGGCCGCCGAGATCGACATCTCTGCGCTGAACGTCAACCGGATCGGCGGACTGAACAACCTCTACGTGTTCGCTACCGGCGTCGGCGTGCTCGAGCCCGGCAAGGTCCATCTGATCACGGATTCGAACCGATTGCGCCGGCTGCTGCATCCGTCGAGCGAGGCGCTCGACGCCGGTCGGCTCGTTCTGGACCCGTCGCCGACGGAGAACGGGGCGCCCTACTTCTACCTCGTGCTGACGAATCCGGCAACGCAGTCGACGTTCACGCTCCAGCGAAGCGCCGTCAATTCCGTGAAGCTCACCAGCCGCGGCTGGGGCGCGTGGACGAAGCAGGTGTCGGTAAAGGTCGAGGCGGGTACCGCGAGTGGCACGAAAAAGCTCACAACGACGTATCTCGGCGAGGTCTTCGTCCAGGACAACATCGGCCGCAAGGTGCTGTCGATCCGCTACGTCGGCGCCGGCAGCGCGGCCACGATGACGATTGTGCAGGACACGGCAACGCCATCGAACGCCAAACTCACGACGACCGTCACCGGAACGACCGGCGAGAACCTGGATCTGGGCTTCTCGCTCTACACGAGCGTGGAGGCACTGGCGGAAGCGATCAACAAGTTCGGGGGCGGCTCCATCTACACGGCGACCTTCACCAGCGACACGTCTGGACGTAGCACCGACGCGATCAGCATCGACCCGGTAGCCGCGCAGGACATCAAGACCGCGGCCTACATGGCGACCGCGAACTGGCAGGACTTGCTCGACCGCGTCAACAAGGAGAATCCGTACTTCTCGGCCGGCGCCCCCACCGGTACGATCTCGAGGGGAGCTCCCGACAATGTGGCCGTGACCTTCCTTTCCGGCGGAGCCGACGGCACCGCCAACAGCACGACGTGGACGGACGCGCTCGACGAAGCGCGGGTGAGCTTCCCGAAGCCGGATCTGATCCTGACCTTCTCGACAGATCAGTCGATCCAGATCCTGGGCGATTCGTTCGCCAAGGAAGTGAAGGGGCGTCACTTCACCGGCAACGGCCTGCAGGCGGACTGGTCGTCGCAGGGTGGGCGCGAGGCCGCGCTGTCGGCGATCAAGGCCGCGAGCCGTGCTCTGAACAGCCCGAGAACGTTCAATCCAGGCATCGGTATCCGCCTACTGCGGGAGGACATCTCGCAGGTGACGGGATCTCCGGACCTCGACCGGACCCGCTTGGTGGACGCGCGCTACACGGCCGCGCTCTACGCGGGTATCGCCGCCGGAGGCGCACCGTCCAAGCCCCTGACGCGCAAGGCGCTGCGATGCGTTGGCCTCGAGGTGAAGGACTTGCAGGAGGCGGAGCTGGCCGACCTCATCATCGGAGGCGTCTGCCCGCCGTTCCAGGACCCGGTCCACAACGGTGGCTACGTCGTCTGCCGGCAAACCAGCACGTGGACGGGCGACGACAATCTCGCCAACATCGAGTACTCGATCGGCCGCGTGGCCGACGCCCTGGCCGAGCAAGTGCGCCTGCGTCAGAACGACTTCGTGGGCCTGGCCGCCGTCGACAAGATCGAACAGGCGATGAAGCGCGCCACTATCGGCGTGCTGGCTGACGCTCTGCGAGCCGGCTGGGTTCGCCAGTTCGACCCCAACCAGGTCGTGGTCACGCTCGACAACGACGTGATCTACACCGACTACGCCTTCGACCCCGTCAAGGTCATCAACTTCGCGCTCTCCACGGGCCACGCGCAGCCCAGCTACGGCTCGACCGTGCAGACCCAGGTCCAGCTCCCGCTGGCCGCGGCGGTCTAGCCGCCCGAGAGGACCGCCCATGTCGCGCTTCGTCAACGGCAACAACGTCCAACTGCGGATCGACGGCAAGGTCGTCGGCGAAGGTGTCACCGCCGTGAACGCGAACGACGACTTCGGGGCCACCGAGCTCTACGGGCTGGGCTCCGCCGATCCGATCGAGATCCAGGACACGCAGCACCGCTACTCGGTCACGCTCGCCTCGTACTTCATGCCCGACGACAAGCTCTCCGACGCGGGCTTCGCGTCCGTCTCGGAGGTCATCGCCACGGGCCGGATGGAGATCCTCGTGCTGCACGAGACGGGAATCGCGCTGGAGCACTACATCGGCTGCAAGCGAGCCTCGAAGGGCCGCGGCTACAACGCCAACCAGCCTTCCAACGAGAACGTGACGTTCAAGGCCCTGCGCAAGATCGAGGACGCGGCGCTCGCGGCCGCGCAGTAACGCATGCTCGACGTCGTCAAACCCGTCTCCATCGACCTGGGCAAGGAGTTCCCGGACTTCGCCGGGCTCTTCCTGGTAAAGCCGTTCGAGAACATGGTCGAAGAAGTCCGCATCGACACGCTGACGCTGCAGCGGCTCCAGCGCTTCGACGCCGTGAACCCGTCGCACATGCCCGCCGACACGCGGCTGTTGAACCAGATCGTCGCCACCTTCGAGGTGCTGTCGGCCAAGAAGCCCGCGTGGTTTGAACGCATCGACGACTTGCCGATGACGCGTGAGGCTCGCGAGGCACTCTTCGCGCTCTGGAATCGGTACCAGGAGGCCCGGGCGGCCCTGGGGAAAAAAAATCCGGCCGCTGGCAGTGGCGCAGGCGGAGCGGGAGGCGGACAGCCTTCTGACGTGGTTCCGCCTTCAGTACCACCTGCCGCCTAACGACCCGCGTGTTCGCGCGATCACGTACCCGGAACTGGTGGCGGAGTACGAGCTGCACTTCGCAGTTCAGGGAGAGGCGCGCAAGACATGTCCGGAGTGCGGCACCGAGACGTTCCAGAAGGTTTGCCCCGCGGGGTGCCTTGGGGCGGACAAGAAACCGCGCGCGCTGCCAGCAACTGCTCGACGGAAGCAACCCGATCGAGAGCGAAGGCCCGCCGGGGAAGCTGCAACGCCACCGAAGTTTGTCGACGTGAAGCCCAGAGGTAGAGCATGGCCGGCATCCGCGAAGAAGTAGTTGTCGCCGTCAAGGCCGAGGGTGTTCCCGGCTTCAAGCAGACGTTCGACGAAGCGCGCGGCTCCGTGAAGGGCTTGCGCGACGTGCTCTCCAACGCGCAGGCGCACGACAACTTCCTGTCGCAGGAGAACCTGGCCAAGGCGCAGTCCGGGCTAGGCAAGATCAAGGAGACCTACACCGACCTCGCGCGGATCGCCGTCGAGAACGGTCGCGAGGTCCACCGACTGACCGAGCAACTCGCGCAGCTCCGGGGGGCTTCGCGGGACACGCCCGAAGGCGTCGAGCGATCGGACATAGCTGACGCGCTTCGAACGGCTCGACGGCGACAGCGCTCGATGGGCGAGAAGCTCCGGAATCTGCGCGGCACCATCGGCGACGCGGAGGAGCGCCTCGGCCACATCCAAGCTGCCCCGGGGGAGGATGGCGGTGGGGGCGGGGACGGCGGCCTGCTCGGTGGAATGGTCGGCGGCCTTGGGGCCGGTCTTCTTCGTCGTCTTGCGCCGGCGGCGCTTGCCTACTGGGCCTACGGGAAGTTCCAGGAGAACGCGGACCTCGCCGAGCGTTTCATGGGGCCCGGCGCGCAACTGGGTGCTCAGCTCTTCCCGCGCGGGGAAGCTGGCGGTGGCTTCCGCGGCGTCCGGGACATGTTCTACTCGAGCTACATGGGCTTCACGCCCACGGAGCGGATGGACATGGCCATGCGCCTGGCTGGTTCTGGCGCCTACACGGGAGAGCGCGGGCGCGGCCGGATCGCCGACCTGTCGGACATCTCGGCGGAGGCCGCCCGGGCGATGGGACTGACGTCGCAACAGGCCACCGGTCTCGTCGGCACAGTCGCTGGCGCGACGCAGTCGGACCCGAGGGCTACGCAGCGCATCCTCGAGCGCATCCACGAGACGCTGAAGCAGGGTGAGTTCGGGACGCTGAAGCCGCAGACCGTCGAGGCCTTGGCGGGAGCCATCGCGTCCGCGCGACAGCGGGCCGGCGGCGGCGAGTTCACCGGAGAGCAGATCGAGAACATGGTCAAGTTCGTCGGGCGCTTCGCTGCCAGTGGGACTGTCATCGGCCGCGAGCAGGGCGTCAACGTGATGAACCAGATTGGCGGTACGCTCGACAGCGCTGGCCGGGGTTCTCCGCTCTGGTTCGCGAGGCTACGTGCGGCCGGCTATCAGGGGGAAGGTCTCCCCGGAATCAACCAGGCCGAGAGGCGCTGGGAGGAGGCCGACACCGACACCAAGGTCAAGATGTTCTCGACCTTCTTGCGAAAGGCTGGCTATCCGCAGGATCAGATCGAAGCACTGCTGCGCGAGAACTTCGGCCTGACGGGCCAGCAGCAGGATGCGCTCTGGGCGGCCGAGAAGCTACGGGGCACGGAGACGAAGATCCCGGGTTCAATGCGGGCTGATGCGTGGGCTGGCTATGGCAAGGATCTCTCTTCCCGCGTGAACTGGGCGAAGGCCTACCGTGAAGCTGCCGGAGCAATGGCCGGAGAGACTTTTCTGGACTGGAGGACGAGACTCGCCGAGGGCATCAACGAGTTCCTCGGCGGAGCTCCGGTAGAAGCGCGGGAGATGGCGACCCCCGGTGTTGGCGACATGATGGCCAGGCGCGGGATCTCTCCGAAGCGCCGGCAGCCTTACGTAGACATCTGGAATCGCCTCAACGAGGAACGCGCTTCGCTGGAGGATCAGCTTCACGTCGAGGGTGGAGGACTTGGAAATCTCACCCGGTTCCAGGAACTCCAGGCCGAACTCGAGCGGAACCGATTCGCGATGGAACGGCTGACGCAGAGCATGCAGAACATCGGCGTCGACGTGCAAGTCCACCCCGACCAGGTCGACGTCACCGCCAGCCACCGATCGCAGCGCGGCGGTGACCTTGCGCCAGGCCACGGAGGCACGAAGTAGTGCCCCGCGGACGCACGGCCCGAAGGAAGCCAGACTTCCGCGTCACGCTCGGAGGCCAGGACATCAGCGCCGACGTGACGAGCATCGCGACGAACAAGGTGTTCGGGGCGCCCGCCGGATCCTGGACCGTCACCACGAGCCGCAAGAACGACTACACGCGATTGCCGCCGAACACGCGCGTCAAGATCGAGTTGCAGGGTGAAGCCTCGGACGGCTTCGCATGCGTCTGCCAGGGCCTCAGCGATCGCCCTGGAAACACCTTCTCAATGTCGCAGAAGGGCACGCCGTCGGCAGCCTATCGGATTCAGGGGCGAGACCTTGGCAAGCTTCTCGTCACGCATGCGATTGCCTTTGATCCGCTGATCGCCCAGAGCTTGGACGCCAACCTTACGGCACTGGGGTTCGGAATCAAGGCCAGCGGTACAGCGCAGCAGGTCGTGCAGAAGCTCTATCAGGTTGGTTTTGTGGAGAAGGCCTTCGCGAGAGAGATGATGCGTTTCGGGAGCCAGCAGCAGCTCGACAATGTCGTCGGTGGCTCTCTGGGGCGTATGCTCCAGCGCACGGAAGGTGGCTTCGGCGGACTACTGGGCGACACCACGGGTATCGACATCGCCCGGCTCGTCGAGCGCTCCGGAGTCGCAAGGCACCTCAACAGCTCTTTTCAGGACCTCACGGGCGACATTACTACCGAGTTCCTCCCGACGGAGGGAGAGAAGGACGACTTCAGCGTACTAGGAGAGAGCGGCTCAATGTGGTCCGTCCTGCTCAGGAATGCGGACTGTCCGTGGAACGAGCTCTACACGGTGACGGAAGCCGACGGACGGTTCGTTCTCCGGCTGCGCCCGACGCCGTTCGGTACCGACGGTCGTCTCAACTCGGACATCCCGATTCACGACATCCAGCCGGGACCGGAGATACTCGACGAGGACCTCGGTGTCTCTGACCACGAGCGGGTCAACTTCATCTCCGTGCTGCCGGTCAAGAACCTGATCGACACGAGCACGCTGCGTCTCTCGGCCGGGGCCTGGCATTTTGACGAGAGCTCGATCATGCGCAACGGCTTCGGGAACATGGTCGTCAGCACACCCTTTGTGTCTCGCGGTGACACTCAGTCCCAGGTGGAGAAGCGGACTAATCAACTCTGGCAATGGTTCAGCCAGAACCACACTTACAAGACGGGGATGCTACGCCTTCGCGGCCGCAACAACATCGTCGTCGGCGAGGGCGTCCGCTACATGGGCTTCGAGTACTACGTCGAGGGCGTCTCGGACAGGTTCGTCTATCCGCAGTCGTTCACGACCACGTTGCAGCTGACCCGGGGGCAGGCCATCGCATGAGCCGCACATGGCGCGGTGAGTGGCAGCAGGCGGGCATGGGCTATCCCCGAGCTCCCCAGCAAAACGAGGCCTTCTCGTTGCTGGGCGGCTTCCGGGGGAAGATCTTCGAGGTCTTCGACAAGAACACTCCGGACAAGAACGGGAAGCCGATGGGCTTCACGCACTGCACAGTCCTCCTCGACTTCGGGATGCCGCCGCAGTTTCGGGTGCCCATCCTGCGCGACAAGCTCAACATGACCGAGGGGGAGGATATCCCGCCAGAAAAGGGCGACTGGGTCATGTTGGTCTTTCTTCACGGCAACATCGACCTGCCCATCATCGTCGGCTACCTGCCGCCGCCCCAGAACGAGGGCGTCAACACCGTTGAGACCGAAAAGGTCGCCACCGAGCCGCAGCTCCACCGTCACTGGAAGGGCTCCGACTGGCGGTCAGACAAGGACCACAATTGGATCGAGGGCTTTCCGAAGGACCATCGGCGCCGAGTCAAGGAGGAGATCCACGACGCCGGCGACGGCAAGCGGTACACCAAGACCAAGGATGACGCCTACGCTGAGTTCAACTCCGGAAACCTGACGAAGGTCAAGAAGGACGACGGACTCCAGGCGGACAACATTGTCCGACTGGCGAAGACGGCGATCCGGTTCTTCGCGCCCCGCATCGAGATGGGGGGCGCCAACCAGCAGTCGAGTGGCCAGCAGAACGAGGCCACAGTCGACCAATCGAACAACAAGATCACGCCGCAAGCAGACACGCCGGGGACGACCTATCCCTTCAGCGGCACCCCTGCGGCCGACTCTCCCGTGATAGGCCCCGGGACCGTCGATCAGAAGACCCTGCAGGCCGCCCAGGCCAAGATCGGAGACGAGTATGTCTGGGGTGGCTCCGGCGAGAACGACCAGTTCGACTGTTCAGGACTCGCCAGCGTCTCCGGCCGTGAAGGCGGCGCGTTCCCCGCTGGCTACCGCAACACCGCCGCCGGCCTCTACACTGACATGGCACAGTCGGTACCCGCAGGCTCGGAGCAACCGGGCGACTTCGTCTTCTTCCGCAATCCCTCCGGCAGCATCTCGCACGTCGGCATAGTGCAGGACCCTGCGGCGATGACGATGGTGCACGCCGGCAATCCCGGCACGGGTGTCACGACTGGCTACTACAACCGATACCGGACGCTCACCATCGCGGGCTTCCGCCGCCCCTCGGGAGGCCTGCTGTGACCTTCGTCCCCCTGAACCCAGACGAGCAAGAGATCAAGGCCACGACGCTGAAGGGCGACCAGGCGGCCCTCACCGCGCAACTCGCCGCCACCCAGACTGCGAAGGACGCCGCCGCACTCGTCGACGACATCTACCTGCGCCACGAGCAAGCCGGCTACGACCTGCTGAACGACCAGCTCGAGCTGAAGAAGGCCGCCCTCGACACTAGCTCCCCGGCCTTCGCCCCGCACGTCATCGTCTATCTGGCGGCCCACCCGTCTCAGGGCGAGGGCGATTCCAACGACGGCACAGCCTGGGAGATTCAGAAGAAGAGCCCAAACCCAATGGCCAACCCACCGCCGCCCGGGGACGTCGTCTATTCACACACCGTCAACTGGGACTCAAATCCACTCATCTTGCATGGGGAGGATCAGGAAACGACCTTTCACCAGCTTCGATGGACGCCCGGGTTCGGATCGAAGCGCCGGCTGGACGGGATGACTGGCGCTGTCGACCTCCTGACGGCTTGGCTCGCGCTGATCGTGCAGCGCGACATCTACTTCGAGTACTGATGGTGCCGCGCGCAAGGTTCGGGGACGCCACCGACCATGGCGGCACGATCACGACCGGATCGCCAACCGTCTCGATCGACGGACTGCCCGGTGCCCGCCTGGGCGACACGCACTCATGCCCGATCCACGGGGACAATCCGATTGTGTCGGGCTCCGGCGTCTGGACGAACGACGGTCTTCCGTGCGCTCGCCTGGGTGATACCACCGCATGCGGGGCCACCATTGTGAGCGGCAGTCCCGTCGTCTATCTGGACTGAGCCTGCCCGGATCGTATTCCGGGGCGGATGCCATCCGAGAACAAGGATCTCCGGTCCTTCGCCTTCGACTTCGACGGCGTGCGGTTCGTGTTTCCAGCGAACCCGCAGCAGGAAGCCCTGCCGTATCGGACCCGGGCCACCTACGTGCCGACGAAGGGCGGCGGCTTCGAGGAGAACTTCGGGATGCACATCGGCGGTTCGCCGCTGACCATTTCGGGCAGCTTCCCCATCGGAGAGACACCGGACGGCTCGGGAACATCTCGCACCGGTGTCTCCCACTACAAGCTCCTCGAGCAGGCGATCCTGGAGTTCTACGACAAGTTCACCCAGGCGCAGGACTCCGGCGGGTCCATGCCGCAGGCTGCCCGCTACTACGATCTGGGCAGCGGCCACGCCTTCGAAGTCGAGATCAACGAGTTCCGGCTGCAGCGATCGGTCGATCGCCCGCTCACCTACGCCTACGCGATTCAGATGACGATTCTGTCTATCCTCACGGATGGCGAGCAGCTTCCGGACTTCCTGAAGACCCTGCCGACCAGTGCCGCGCAGCCGATCGCGCGAGCGCTAAGCCAAATGCAATCGGCCCGGGCGGTCTTCGGCCCACAGGTCGCCGCGCTGTCCGCCCGAACTGAGGTCAGCCCGCAGCAAGTCCGGGCACTGGCCAAGAGGAGCGCGGACGTGGGTGCCACTCATGACCAGGTCTTCCTGGCGGGCCTGCAGTTCGTCGCCGGCGCCACGTCGACGATCCCGATCGAGCGCGCGGCTGTCGTTCAGAGTGCGCTCGACACCCGCGGCTTGGCCGCCGTCTACGGCGCGTGGTATCCGGGAGGGCTCGTCAGCTTCGCCTCGATCGTGGCCCTCCACCAAATCCAGCGGTCCCTCCAACGACTGGCAGCCACGCCGGCCGTGTTCCCGGCTCAGGGAGGCATCGCGTGACGCTCGCAGGCGCGACAGAGACGACACGCGTCGTGCCTCCGCCAGCGGATCTTGTCATCGACATCGGCGAGGAGATCGCCGCCGCGGTCGGAATATGGCTCCGGCGCGACACGCACCGCGTCGGCCACAACTACCTTCGGAGCTTCTACCACTCGTTCGTTGTCGTGGATCGCCTGGCGACCGAGGAACTCCGGATCGCCTACATCCCGAAGCCGCCCATCCGGCAGACGGCGGCCAACCTCTCATTCCGCGAGGTCACCCTCCGGGATTCCGACACGCTGCAATCGCTGGCGCAGGCCCACCTGGGCGATGTAACGCGCTGGCGCGAGCTCGTGGCGATCAATCGGCTCGACTCACCCTTCCTCGTCTCCGATCGAAACTTCCGGGCGGCCCGGCCGGCGACCGGCCTACTGACCGTCACCAGGAGAGCCGGAATCACGGGTGACATCCGGATACCGAAGGGCTCGGTCTTCTTTGCCCCCGCGGACGCCATCTCGCGCATTCGCCTCAACTACCGTACGACCGGGACCACACTCCTTCCGGCCTCGCAGACCGAGGTCGGCGTTCTGGTGGAGTTCGCATCGCTCTCTGATCCGAGCGGGATGACGCTCTACCTCATTGAGGCGATCGAGGCAGGCATCGCAGGGAACATCGGCCCTCACAAGATCACCCAGGTCGGACTGGTGCCTGGCGATCAGGGCTACGGTCTCGGTCCCTACGGCAGCGGCCCATACGGCGGCTCGGCCTCTCTGCAGAGGCTCGTCACCGTAGACCACGCCGAGGCGCTCACGAACGGCGTCATGCTGCGCGTGCTCCGAACCGGCGACACCATCCGTATCCCGACCGCACCCTCCAGCACCAATCAGGTCACCCAGCAGACGGACTACGATCGCCTCTTCGGTCGCGATGCTCGACTGGTCGGCGGCGAGCTCGTCACGGGGCCAACCGGCGACATCGAGATCGTCGCCGGCGCACAGAACCTCAAGCAGGCGCTGGAGAACCGCCTCAACACCTTCCGCGGCGAGCTGGTGCTGCATCCCGGCTATGGCAGCGAGCACCTTCGCTTGACGGGCATGGCCGCCACTGAGGACACGCTGGACCTGATGCGATTTGACGCCGCTCGCGCCGTGGCCAGCGACCCTCGCATCCAGCGCGTGGCCAACGTCAGGGTCGAGGGCCAGGACGACGCCTATACGATCGACTTCGACGCAACCGTCATCGGCGAGAGCGGGCCGGCGACCTTGAACATGGTGGTGAACCGTGGCTGAACCGGCCGTCCCGGAACTTCAGAGAACCGCCGAGGAACTGACGCAGTCGATGGTCGACTACTGCTCGGGCGCGACCACGAAGATCAGCGACTACAACATCGGCGGCGTCGTGCGATCGATCTTCGAGGCCTTTGGCGTCGAGATGGAGGACATCACGCTCCGCGGGAAGCTCGCCCTCGACCGCGCGCAGCAGGAGTCGCTCTTCACGCCCTTCAATTTCTATCGGCTTCCGGCGCAACCCGCGATCGGGCTCGTGCGCTTCTCACGTGCGACGGCCTCGCCACAGAACTACTCGATTCCCGCGGGGGCCATCGTGCAGCGCCCCCGAAGCGCAACCTCGCCGGCGGTGCAGTTTAGAACACGTCTGGCGGCCACGCTCACCACTGGGGCGACCTACGTCGATGTGTCCGTCGAAGCGCTGATCCCGGGAACGACCGGCAATGTCGACGCAGCGGCCATCACGGAGATCCCGTCGACGATCCAAGGCGTCGAGGCCGTCACCAACCCGGGCGCGTTCGGCACCGGGCGTGCAGAGGAGACGGACTCCGACCGCAAGTTCCGCTTCCAGAAGTACATCGCCAGTCTCTCCAAGGCCACACGGGGGGCGCTGGAGTGGGCGGCGGTCAGATCCAACCCGTTCGTCTTCGAGGCACTGGCCATCGAGGACCCGGAAGTCACTTGCCTCGTCGGCGACAGCCTCAACCTCTCCGCCGGGTCGGTGGCCGGCACCTACACCGATCGCTCGGCAACCGCGCGCGATCCCGATGACGCGGCGTTCCCGATCTTCGTTTCGCCCTCGGGGCTGCAGACGGCAATCTTCATTGGCAACATCGATCTCTTCGATGGCGTCAACATCCACCTGATCGTCGCGTCGTCCGGCATCACCGGCGTCTGGGAATACTGGAACGGTGCCGCGTGGGCGACGCTCGCAGGCACGATCGACGGTTCGAACGGCTTCACGATCGACGGGAACCTCACCTACCCGCTGCCAGCTGACTGGCGCACGGTCGAGATCCCTTCCGTCAACGGGCATCGGCTTTTCTGGCTGCGGTATCGAGTGACCGCCACGGCAAGCCCCGTGATTCCCCAGGTCAACTTCCTGTCGCTTCCGCCAGGCCGCGGCTACGCCGATCTGATCGCGCACGACGGCACCGGACAGCTTCCCGACACGATGAAGACCGACATCGTAGCTGGACTGGAGGACGTGCGCGCGTGCGGCATCCGGGCGGAAGTGAAGGCTCCAATCCTGGCGGTGCAGGACGTGGTCGCCGAGGTCACGCTCGACACCGTCAAGGTATTCGACCGGGCGCAAACGCTCGCCGACTGCCGTGACGCCATCTACAACTTCTTGCAAGCCTGCCGGCTCGGGCAGGACGTGCCGATCGCGAAGCTGGTCCAGATCCTCATGAACGTCGGCGACGGCGCTGTCGTCGATGCCAAGGTCTCGACTCCAACTGTCGACCGCGTGATCGCCCCGCGGCAGATTCTCCGGGCCGGCAACGTGACCATCACCGAGGCGCCGGTTCCGTGAGCAGCGAGAACAGCTTCCAGCGCTTCCTCGGCCGCGTCCCGCAAAACGTCTTCAAGCCCGTTCGCGAGGGCGGCCTGCATGCGCTCCTACGCGCCATCGACCGGGAGCACTGCGGCCAGTGCCCGCGCGACGACGGTGCCCGCTGCGCGCTCAACCTGATCAGCAACTATCAGGGGCCGGGTTGCCGAAACACGGCCTGTCCGAAGTATCAGGGGAAGGAGGGGCTCCTTCAAATCCTCGAACGCGGTGCCCGTCAGGCGCAGCTCCTGACGGCCGAGGGGACCTACCTCGACATCTGGGGCAGCTTCCTGAATGTCTGGCGCCGGGATGGCGAGAACGATGACCTGTTCCTGCTCCGGATTGTCAACGAAGCCTTCGCGCCGCGCGTCACGAAAGCCGCGCTTCTTGCGCGGATACGGCCCTTCTACCCGGAACGCGAGGCCGAGGTCACCATCATCGAGTACGAGCGGCCCTTCACTGCTGACAGCGGCTGGGTTGTGCTGACCGATCCCGCGGACGGTCCCGATGTGGTGCTGATCGTCTCCGACGACGGCACGGTGGATCACGCGGCCGTGCCCGAAGTGTGTCCGCTCGCGATCCTGGCCGATGCGTACATCACCGACGGCCGCTTCGACGCCTTCAATGAGCAGCTCGGCCTCTGGCCCTACCAGTTCGCTGTCTACGTGCCCGCGTTCGACACCTTCGCGGCCGGGTTCGTATTCAGCGATGCGTATGCGCTGCCACTTGAGGACTCGGATACGACGACCCGACTCGATGTCGGGATCTTCGTGCAACTCGACGATTCCGACCATCCCGAGTACTTCGACGAAGCGCATCAGAACGCCTTCGTCTACGACCTGGCGAGCTGGCGCAGGGCCAATGCGAGCCGGGAAGTGAAGGAACTCGTGCGTCAGAACAAGGCCGCCGGCACGCAGCCGCTCTTCCGGCCCATGAACACCGAGATCCAAGGAATTGTGCTGGGATGACCAGCGTTTGTTGGTTTCAATCCGCCCCCTCGAGACAGGCCGGAGGAACAGGGAGAAGTCTAGCAGATGAGCATCGAAAGTGAGCGCTGGGAAAACAAGCGGATGGGCGACCAAGAGGGGCTCGAGGAGACCGGACGCCTGCCCATCGAAGCCATCTGCCGGATCAGCGATCAGGCGCTCTTCTCCGGCTACAAGATCGTGAAGGGGTTCACGGCGACCGTGCGCGTGGCAACGCCGCAGCATCTGCAGATTGCCGCACCGGGATTCGCCTTCCAGGGCGGAACGCCAAACCTGCCGATCGATCTGGAGTCCAACGCCTTTGCGCACATCCTCGCGGGCACGCACGGCGGTAACAACAGCCTGGAATTCGGCAACGGCCAGGCGGCCGACGGGACGAACCCGCGCTACGTGCTGGTGGCGGTGCGGCACTTGTCGGCGCAGAGCACTTCGAAGTCGAAGCGGTTCGTCAACGACACCGTGCAGCCGAAGACCTTCCCGCTCCAGAACACGAACACGCGCTACAACTTGGCCGCCTTCGATGGAAAGGTAGTCCACGGGGCCGCAGCCGCGTCTCCAACACTGCCGGATCCGTCAGGGTATGACGGCTACGTTGCCATCGCGGTCGTGTACCTGCCTCCGAACGTCACGAGCCTGTCCGATGCGGGGGTGCTCATCTTCGACACGGTGACGTCGACGCCCACCGGCGCCGCGGGCCCGTACCAGCCGCCCGGAAAGCCGGCGTTCACGCCGCCGTGGCCAACCGACGTTCGGAGTGCCCCACTCGACCAGCGCGTCACGAGCATTGGCGCCGGCAACGGTGCGCTCATCAACGGCGGGAAGACGCCCGTGTCGGGTCCCGTCACGGTCACCACCGACATCATCCCCGGCGGCGGCCTTGCGTACGTGTCGGGACAGCTAGGAGTCGACTACGCGCAGGTGATGCCCGCGAGCGCCTCTCTGGGGGACATCTTCGTCTGGGACTATCTCGCGGCGATCGTTCCCTTTGGCGGAGGGACCGCGTGGACGCTTCAGAGTGGGAGCGTCGCTTCTCGCACTTTCCAAGCGAATGCCCTGGCCAAGTTCGCCGTGCTCCGGATCGATTGGACACTGTACGCGGCGGCGGGTGGAACCATTTACGGGGAGATGAAGGGTGCGAAGACGGGCGATGCGAGGGTGCGAACTTGGTACGGAAACCACTCCGTCGGCGGTGGGCTGGATGGAACAACGGGTGGCAGTGTTCTAGCAATCATCGAGTGTGACGGCTCCGGCAAGTTCGACCTCGAAGCCATCATGTCAGGATCGGGGAACTTGCAAACTGCCGTAGCCAGACTCGGCTACCTGAAGTGAGATGGTCACGCCGAACCTGGGCCTCAACGTGCCGGATCCCGGGCTGGACCCGTGGGACGTGCCCGTCAACGCCAACTGGACGAAGCTCGACACGGTCCTGGCCGGAATCGCCCTCGACGACGACCCGCTGACGCTCTACATCGACCCGGCGACGGTCTCCGTCGACGACCCGAACACCATGGTCGACGGGCTCGTCGGCGCTACAGTGCTGCCAGCGACCCTCACGACGCGGCTGTGGGCAAAGTGGCCGGTGAGAACGGGGGGCAATCTGGCCGTCCCTCTGCAACTCGTGCTGCGTCTGTCCTTCGGCGCTGGGAGCGGTACACCAGCGACACTGCGCGCGACGGCGATCCCGGTGCAAGCTGGCCAGCGGCCGTCGGCGGCAACACCGGTAGTCGTCAACCAGGACGTGACGGTCGTAGCGGAAGGTCTCCAGCAGGAAGTGTCGATCCCGCTGACGGTGCCCGCACTCTCAACGATGGTCGCGCTCAAGATCGAGCGGTTCAGCGACGGCTTCTCCGGGCCGGTCCATCTCTGGGATGCAAGGCTGCGTTTCGCGAGGCTCACCACATGAAGACTCTGACGCCCTTCTGGCTTTGCTGGCACCTGGTGACCGCGGCGGCCTTTGGTCAATCCCTGCACATGAACCAGCAGTACATGCCGACGGCGGGCGAGAAAGCGGCGCTCGTTGGTTCCTCTGGGACGCCCGGCTCGGGTAACAAGTTCGTGACGCAGTCGGACGGCCATCTGCTCACCGACGCGATCAGCGCGACCTTCCTGAACCGCGCGAACCACACCGGCACCCAGCCTCGCTCCACCATCTCGAACTGGGCCCACGGCTCGACCCACAGCGACCCGAACGACGATCCTATACCGCTCGGTCTCGGTCTCCGCTACAACGGCCTCGCGCTCGATGTCAACCTCGGGACGGGCGTGGGGATGGCTGCCGCAGGCGCTAACACTATCGGCCTCGTCGGCTCTTCGTTCACGTTCGGTCCAGCCATCAGCTTTGGCGCCAGTGGAACCATCGCGATCTCGCCGACCTTCGGGACCGCTGCCGCCACCTTCTGCGAGGGCAACGACGCGCGTCTCGGCAGCGTTACAGTCCAGGACGGCACGGGAGCCGTCATACTCCTGCACGCAGACACCATCGCCTTCACCGGCGCTGGCGTGGCGCTGACCGACGACGGATCGGGTCACCTGACAGCGACCATCAGTGGCGGTGTCGGTGGTGGCGGCGAGCCGGCTCCTCACCAGTCGAGCCACCAGATTGGTGGCTCGGACGCGCTGCCGGCGGCGAGCAGCGGGACGGCAGGCCTGGTCAAGCTTGCCCCCTCCGGCGCCGTCAGCCCGACCTACGCCGTCGAGGCCGATGATCCAAGGCTGTCGAACAGCCGCACACCGACGGCGCATCAGTCGAGCCACCGCATCGGTGGCTCGGACCAACTGCCAGCAGCCAGTACCGGGACGGCGGGCCTGGCTACGCTCGCCACCGATGGCGAGAGCAGCTCGAGCAAGGCCGTGGCGGCGAACGACAGCCGGTTGTCCAACGCGCGAGCCCCGATCGTCCACAGCGACACCCACTTGTCAGCCGGATCGGACCCGATCCCGGAGGCGAACACCATCACGCCAGGGCTGTGCCCGGCCTTCGCTACCGATGGGCAGAGTGCGGCGCTCAAGCCGGTCCAGGCCAATGATAGCCGCCTCTCCAACAGCCGCACGCCGACGGCGCATGCCAGCACGCACCTACAGGAAGGCGGCACCGATCCGCTCGCAACCGCTTCAACTTCCACCTATGGCCTGGCCAAGTTGGCCGCCGACGGCGGCGCCTTGGCTGGCACGTGCGTGCAAGGCAACGATACTCGGCTGACGCGCGGGATCACCATCCAGGACGAGGGAACGATCCAGGACGTACCGCTGAATGTCAAAGTGATCAACGTCGTAGGGCCAGGCGTTGAGGCCACCGTGAATGGCGTGACAGCCACGTTCACTGTTGCGTCAGGTTCGACATCTGGACAGGGCACGCTGCAACTCGCCACCGATGGCGAGAGCAGCTCGAGCAAGGCCGCGGCCGCCAACGATTCGAGGCTGTCGAACAGCCGCACCCCGACGGCGCATCAGTCGAGCCACCAGATCGGTGGCTCGGACGCGCTGCCGGCAGCGAGTAGCGGGACGGCGGGCCTGGTCAAGCTCGCCCCCGCCGGCGCCGTAAGCCCGACCTACGCCGTGGAGGCCGACGATCCAAGGCTCGGAGTCACTGGAGGAGCGTCCTGGGTATGGCGCAACTACGATCACGGGTCCGTGACGGTTACCAGTGTCAGCGCTCAGACGGTGACGCTCAACCTGGCCGGAGGAGACGTACCGAAGATCGCTTGGCTGAAGTTGATCGCCACCAGTGATCCAGTGAACATCAAGGCCGCATCCTACGGTGGGACGGCCTACTTGGTCTTCACCGGCGACTCGTCCCACAGCGACACGGTGTTCGTGCCATGCGATTCGAGCGGTCGATTTGATCTCTGGTCCGTCAGCGGCACGCAGTACGTCGGCGTCATCCAACTCGGCTACATCAAGTAGTTCTCCCCCTCCTCGCTCGTATTCAGCGGCGTCAACGCTACTTGGACGTGAGGCGCCACGTGCGCGGAGGAGAGGCAGATGCATCGTCGTTCAATGTGGGGGCTGATTGCCCTCGCCCTCGTGGTCGGAGCGTGGCCGAGCCAAGCCGCCTCACCCGTCTTCGGACCGGGCAGCGGATTGCCCTCGCCCGGCGTGTACCTCCAGGAGCGGGACAGGTCCCTGCTCACCCCGAAGGACCGCGCTTTCATCTGGGACAAGATCGACGGTCCTGGCACGTGGCAAGCGGGCGTGTGGAAGAAGTTCATCGGGGCTTCCCCGATCGCGCACTCTGACACGCACAAAGTCGGTGGCACCGACAGCGTCGGGGCGGCATCGACGAGCACGGCCGGCTTGGCCAGATTCGCTCCCTCAGGCGCGGTGAGCCCGACATATGCGGTAGCCGCCGACGACTTGCGGCTCAACAACGCCCGTACGCCGACGGCGCACCAAGAGACACACCGTCTGAACGGATCGGATGCGATGCCGCGCTCGAGCACGAGCACCGCCGGTCTTGCGCAGTTCTCACCCGCAGGAGCGACATCCCCGACGTACGCCGTAGAGGCCAACGACCCGCGACTGTCGGATTCGAGAACGCCGACTGTGCATGGCGCCACGCATCAACTGGGCGGGCTCGACCCCCTGCCTGCGGCCACGACAGCGACAGCAGGACTGGCGCAACTGGCCGGCGACGGAGAGAGCAATTCGGCGAAGGTGCCGGCTGCCAACGACAGCCGTCTGAGCGATTCCAGAGCTCCCACTGTTCATCAATTGAGCCATCGCATCGGAGGTGGAGACGCTCTACCTGCGGCTGACACCAGTACTCCTGGCCTGGTTGCGTTGGCTACCGACGGAGAATCAAGCGGCACGAAGGCGCCGGCCGCCAACGATTCCCGTCTCTCCGATGCACGGACGCCTACAGCACATGCCTCGACGCACGCGCCTGGCGGCTCCGATCCTGTACAGAGCGGTTCGGCCGCGCAAGCCGGCCTGCTCCAACTCGCGGCCGACGCTGAAAGCAACTCGGCCAAGGCGGCAGCGTCGAACGACAGTAGGCTCTCTAACGCGCGGGCGCCTACGGCACACGAAGCCAGCCATCGCGTTGGTGGCTCGGATGCGCTGCCGGCAGCCAGCACGACCACCCGAGGACTAGCAATTCTCGCGGACTCAGGTGCTGCGTCGGCAACCTATGCCGTAGAGGCCACCGATCCACGGCTGTCCGACTCACGAACCCCGACGACTCACGGCAGCTCGCACATCGGCACGGGCAGCGACCCGATCCCCCTGGCGGTAGCGGGGGGGGCGGCCGGCCTCATGAGCGGAACTCAGGCAGCGGCGTTGGCTCGTCCACAGAACATGGCTTCGACGACCTCGGACATTACGCTGACGACCCAGCTCTTCTGTCTGGTTGACACCACATCGAACCCGGTCACGGTCACGCTACCTCCGGTGGCAAGCTTGCCTGTAGGGTCTCAGTTCATTGTCAAGCATATCGGTGGAGACGCGGGCGCCAACCCGGTGACGATTCAGGGCCAGGGGGGTACTCAACTCGACAGCGGAACGAGTATGCAAATCTCGGCCACCTACGGCTCCATGCGCATCACGGGCAACAACGTCGACCACTGGTGGACTTGGTAAGCCTGACACGATGATTGGCCGAGTGCCGACCGCGCTTGTTTGCTTCCTGGCCTTCTTTCTGTTGGCAGATGGGCAGGCCACAGGAGCGACGCCATCCAGGATCGTTGGGGCGCCGGTGGAGATTATCGAGCGCGCGACGACTCAAAAGACCGGTGTCGTCCGTTTTGCCGAGAACGGCGTGGCCAGCGCTGGACGCGCTGTCATGTCTACCGACACGCGGCTTGTTGGCGCGGGCTACGTAACCCATGCGGCGCGACACATGTTGCTCGGGCCAGACGCGCTGAGCCCTACCAGCGTGACCACGGCCGGACTCGCGCAGTTTGCGCTCAACGGAGAGGCTTCCGTTGGACGCGCCGTGATGGCCACGGATAGCCGCCTGTCGAACAGCCGTACGCCGACGGCGCATCAGTCGAGCCACCAGATCGGTGGCTCGGACGCGCTGCCGGCGGCGAGCAGCGGGACGGCGGGCCTGGTCAAGCTCGCCCCCTCCGGCGCCGTCAGTCCGACCTACGCCGTGGAGGCCGATGATCCAAGGCTGTCGGACAGCCGCACCCCGATGTCGCATCAGTCGAGCCACCGCATCGGTGGCTCGGACCAACTGCCGGCCGGTGACACATCCGTTGCGGGTCTGCTGAAGCTGGCCGCAGACGGTGAAGCGTCCGCATCCAAGGCCCTCGCGTCCAATGACAGCCGTCTATCTGGCGGCAACGTCACGCCGCACGCTGGGACACACCGCATCGATGGATCGGATTCCATTGGTCCATCGACGGCATTGACGTCCGGATTGGAGTCGGCGCATGACAAGGGCCTTTTCGACAAGGTCGTCTCGGAGATCGGCGGCCAGCCGGTTAACCCACCGCCGGCTCGCTATGCGGCTCATCTGGCCTACGCGTCGCAGCTGAGCGGGACCATCCTCTACGGAGGCGCGAGCGCGCTCGCGCTGTTCGGACCTGGCACTACCGCCGGCGCCACCGGCTACCGGCAGGATACATGGAAGTGGGATGGTCGCGAGTGGACGTTCCTTGGCGATCTCCCGCGTAATCGCATCTCCGCCGG
This sequence comes from Candidatus Wallbacteria bacterium, assembly GCA_016213845.1. Lineage (GTDB taxonomy): Bacteria > Muiribacteriota > UBA6191 > JACPRK01 > JACPRK01 > JACPRK01. The sequence continues at coordinate 7,769 of JACQZN010000111.1, read as the reverse complement.
CCTTGTCTATGACACACGGCGCGGCATGCACGTCCTCTGGTCCGGCGGCGACACCGCCGCCAATTCCTTCAGTGACACATGGGAACTGGACGCGGCCGGTGGATGGAAGCGAAGGAGCCCGGTCTACCCGGCCCCTGTCACCGGGAGCATCCTCGCAGGCGCCTACGATCCGGTGCGCAAGACGGCGCTCACGATCGCAGTCTCCCCGGCGCCGCACCCGCCGGAAGGACCGGTGATCCGGACGTGGGAGTACGACGGCTCCGACTGGAAGCCGATAAACGCCTCGTTCCGACCGAGTTGGAACGGCTTCAGTCGCACCTATGCCATGGCCGGCTCGCCGTCCGGCACCTACCTGTTGACGATGGGCTACTTCCAGACGGCGGAACTCTGGAAGCTCTCAGGGGGAGTCTGGGCGAAGCTCTGGCCAAAGACGTGGCCTCAGGACCCGGTTACAGGACAACCCCCGGAGCCGGTCTGCTGGAACGTGGGGCCCGGCGGCCAGTCCATAGGGGCTCTTGCGTGGTCGCCACAGCGCGGCCGGCTGGTAGCGATGGGTGGCTCTACTAACGGAGGAACGGCGAACCTCGCCACATGGGAATGGAATCCGTCGGCAGAGAACAGTGCGACGGCGAACGGCTGGGGCTACGTCGTGGACCCACTGAACCCCAGTGTCTGTGTCGGCTCCTCAGCTCCGGACATGCCGAACGTCAACTTCACCGCGGGCAAAGCCGTCTTCGATGACTCCCGAAACAAGCTCGTTTTCTTCGTCAACACCGACGGAACCGCTACCAATCCCGTCCTCACGTACGACGGGGTGTGGACGGTCCTGTCGCTCTCCGGGTCACCGCCAGCTCGAGCTGAAGCGATGGCCGATTACGATCCAGCGGTAGGTCGGATGCTGGTCTTCGGTGGCTATGGATATGACGGGAACAGCCTGAACGACACATGGGCGTTGATTGGCTCGACGTGGTCGAGGCCGAACACAGCGAACGCCCCCCCGGCGACGATCGGCGGGATGATGGTGGCTGGACCGGACGGCCTGCCGCTCCTGTTCGGCGGATACTCGGGGTGGGTCAACGACCAGAACCAAACGTGGAAGTACGCTCCGGGCGGCGGTGGATGGACGCAACTCGCGCCGGCCGCCTCGCCATCGGCGCGTCGGTTTGGGGCGATGGCGACCGACACCGCCAGGTCGCGCACCGTGCTCTTCGGTGGTCGCGAGGGCCTTGGCCCCGGATACCTCGACGATACATGGGAGTGGGACGGCACCAACTGGACGGCGAGAAGCCCGGCCAACTCTCCGCCAGGACGTACCGACAGCGTGCTCTCGTTCGATCCAGTGCGGTCCGAGATTGTCCTGTTCGGCGGCAGCAACTCCACGGGCACTCTTGGAGACACATGGACCTGGGATGGCACGAACTGGACGGCGAGAAGCCCGGCCAACTCCCCACCCGTCAGATCTCGCAGCACGATGACATGGGATCAGGCAACGCAACGCGTCACACTCTTCGGCGGCTTGGGCGTCTCCGGCCGGATCAATGATACCTGGGAGTGGAACGGAACCGATTGGAGCCAGAAAAACCCAACGGTCCAACCCATCGCACGGGAGTACGCAAGGGCAGCCTACGACGAATTGAATCGGCAACTCGTCCTGTTCGGCGGCACCACAGACAGCATCTCTGGAAACATCCTCGGCGACACATGGATGTGGGACGGTTTCGTCTGGAGCCAGGACGGCATCGCGACCCACGTTCGGGCGAGCTTCCTCTCCGTCTTCCAGACGCTGAGACTGGCAAAGGGTGCCAATTGCCCGCTGGCGGTGGCCACCTTCGACAGCGGCGAAGTCTTCGTGTCGAACGCGAACGTGTCAGCCAACACGCTCGGGCTCCCGTTCCTCCTCACCCCGGGCGGAACTCCGGGCATCCCTTACGTCTATTCGGTCACGAGTGGTAGCGGCATCACGGTTCGATCAACAGCCGGCGGAGCTGATGCCAGCACGATCGGCGTGATCTTCATTGAGCCGGCGTCTCCATGACCCGGGACTCGCACTCATCTCCCATGACCAACGACAACGACCTCCTCCGCCGGCTGCTGGGGCCGGACTGCACATCAGCCAACGAACCGTCGGCTACTGATGAGGCAACTTACTGGAGCGAATCGCTCCGAGAGGTCCGCGCGCTTCGCCAGTCGGCGCCGGGTTCGATTGGTACCTCCACCTTCTCGGGGGTGATCGATGGCGGACGAGAACGGCGGGACCGCAAGGGAGGTGCTCGGTGAGATCCGAGGTTTCCGGCGCGAATTCGATCTGTACTGCTCGGAACGGCATCGTGAGCGCTCCGAGTTCCTGGACGAGTGGAACGAGGAGAAGGCTGCACGAAAGGAACTGCGCGCGGATGTCGACCAGCTCAAGCGGATCGTGTGGGCCGTCTTCGGGCTCTTCGGGCTCATCAACGCGGGGCTCGTGCTGTGGGCCAATCTCCAGAAGGTTGGAGTGATCGGAGTCGTTAAGCCATGAGACCATCCGTGCTTGCCATCGCCGAACGCGCTCGCATTTTCGGCAACCCGCGCTATCGCGATCTGGGCAAGGGCCTCGTTGCCCTCGATCCGAAGTGGCAGGAAGAGAACACCGTCCTCATCACAATCCCGCAGCTGCGCGGCGTCAGTTGCAACGGTGTTCCCTCGAGTGGCAAGGCCCGGGTCCACAAACTTGCCCGCGAACCATTCCTCGCGGCCTTTGCAGAGATCGCCTCGGCCGGGGTCGCCGTCGACATCCTCACCTACGACGGTCTGTTTTACCCGCGTCACATCGGAAACAACCCGGCGCGCCCGCTCTCGTCCCACTCGTGGGGCATCGCCATCGACCTCAACGCGGCGTGGAACGGCTACGGTCGGCCGCCTGCCAAGGCCGGTGCTCGCGGCTCCGTACGAAGGCTCGTGCCAATCTTCGCCCGCCACGGATTCGCGTGGGGCGGCGACTGGAACGGCAACGAGATGGAGAGCGACGAGCATCCGCGAGTGCGAGACGGCATGCACTGGGAGTTGGCTGCCCTTTGAAGCGACTCCTCTCCGCCCTGGGCGTGCTCGCTATGCTGCTGGCCGGCTGCGCGTGGGTCCTGTGGGTGACGAGCCTCGACTAGGAGATACAGATGGGACTGGTTGCTCTGATAGCCGCGGTCAGCCTCATCACGGCCACCCTGATTCTCGCGTTGTTCGAAACTCACCGGTCCGCATCCATGAATCGATGGACGCTGTGGCTCGTGCGAGCCGCGTGCGGGCTTCCGATCGTCGCCTCCGCATGGATGCTGTTCGGCGTGGCGATGTGGATCGCGCGAGGGCCCTGACCCGGATGACCACCTGCGACACCCCACACCCACCGATGGGTCGGCTGACTGGCCGCCCGCTAGAAAGGAGTCCAACGATGAACCCATTTCAGAGCAGAAAGGCCACCATCGGGTGGCTCGTCACGATGATCGCTACCGCACTCTCAGGTCTCGCCGTTTCCAATGGGTGGGTACCGGAGGAGAAGCGCGGTGAACTCCTCCTACATCTGAGCGAGGTGATCGCCGCCGTCTGGAGTGTCATCGCCATGGCCATAGGTGTCGAGGATGCAGGCGCGAAGGTTGCCGTGCCAACACCTGAAGAGCAGAAGCCGCCGGCGGCACCGCCAGTTGCACTCCTCTGTATCGTGGCCAGTCTCGGGATGGCGTTCGCCACGCCTGCGCTGGCAGAGACATCGCCCGCGGACGTGCTCGACCTGGCGAGACTGCAGCGGGCGTCGACCGGCCGTCAGAATGATCCCGGTACGGCGTGGCCAGCGGGTTTCGTGGTGCGTCGCCCCGTGGTGGTCTTCGTCGTCGAGGAGACGGCCACAGGTGATCTGTACCTCGTGGATCCTGACGAACTGGCGGAGGGTCGCGCAGGCCTGCATCCTTGGCTGGTGGCCGTGGGGCGCTTCGGCACGGTTACGACGCGGCAGAAGACGCAGCGCCTCATCTCCGCGGAGGTTCGCGGGCGACTCCGGCTGGCGATGCAGCGGGCGGCACTTCGTGTAGCGGCCGACCTTCCGACCGCCCTATCGGGGCAAGGGCCGGCAATTCTCGGGGCCGTGCTGCGCGCTGTCGTGGGGATGCGCTGATTGGCACCACTCCATGCGTCGAGCGCTGGCTTGGCTCGTCTTGGTGGTCGTCGCCATCGCCGGCTCCTGGTACGCGTGGGTCTATCGCCCGTGGCAGGCGCGCTACGAATTGGCGCTGATGGCGCCCGATGCCGGCGAGGTGGAGCCTGGGGCCCGCGTGCGGGTGAATGCACTCACCGTCGGCAAAGTCGATCGAATTGAGCCCGGTGGGGTTGGTGGCCTGAAGTGCATCCTCGCGATCGGGGAGAGCCACCGGATAGATCCGAGGTCTCGTGTGATCCTACGCGGCGGCGAGGTCTGGATCTGGCAAGCGCCGATTCCGCAGGCAGTTCTCCCGGCCGGAAGCGTACTCTCGCTCGCCCCAGAAGAACCATCTGGGCTGGCGCGGACCATACGCGACCTGCAGGCGGCAGCCGCGGCAGCGCGTGAGGCCAGTCAGGCGGCGGCCCGACTGCTAACGGCGCCTGAGATCGCCGGGGCCCTGGCTGACTTGCGGGCGGCCACGTCCGGCGCCGCCCACGTCACGGTCCAGGCGGAGGCTCTCACGGGAGAGCTTCGCTGTGTGGCTGCGGAGGTCAGACAGATCGCCCGGGCCTACGGGCCGACTGGCACGATGGGCCGCGACCTGAGCGCGACAGCCTCGCGCATCGCGTCCGCGAGCGCCGACGTGGCGGCCGTGACGGGGCGGGTCCGAGCGGTGGCGGAGGACCCGGGCTTGCACGCGGTCCTTGACGGCGTGGCGCGCGAGGCCCGGGCCACCGCCGAGGTCATTGCGCGGGGCCGGCGCACACTGTCGAAGCTGCGAGTCGGTGGCACGTCGACACTGCTTCTCAACGCGTCCGATCAAAGCATCTACTCCGACCTCGTTATCCAGGGCAGGTACGAGGATCGGCTGTTCGCCTACGCAGGATGGGAGGGCGGTCCCGGCGGAGGAATCACGTTTCAGGCCGGCCGCAGGCTGAACGACGCGCTCAAGCTGCGAACCGGCACTCTGAGAGGCGAGATCGGCGCCGGTCTCGATGTCGGCGTCGGCGACGGCTGGCTGTCCTTCGACGCCTACCGGCTGCCCCGTCCGGTGCTGCGAGCTACCCTGCGCTGGCCGATCGCCGATGACGTCGGCATCGTGCTTCGCGGCGACGACCTGACGCGCGGCCGCCGGGCGGCACTCGTTGGCTTCGAGAAGAGGTTCTGAGCCATGACTCAGGGCATCCTCTGGCATCGCAACCCCCTGGCGCGACCGGTCGTCGTCGTGGTGTCGGAGTCGCGTTCCCTGCTCGAGCGCGTTAACAGCCTGGTCGACCGCCTGGGCGGCCGGGGAGCGACGCTGCCCAAAGCCTTCTACGACCGCGCCTTCGCCCGCGTGCTGCTCGCAGCCGGCCCGGGGCGTCGTCCCGTCGGCGCCGTGATCGACATGCAGGCCGGTCTGCCGCATCCGGCACAACTCGCCGAGCAACTATCGAAGAGCGGCGTGCCGGCCCTGCTGGTCGTGCCCGCCGCGCGCGAGGACGTGGTCCGGCGGGCGACGCTGGGCGGGACGATCATCGGCGTGCTCACACACGGCGATGGGGTTGGCGAAGAGTTGGAGGACCGCGTGCGGCGGATGCTTGTCGCGCAGAGGTAGAGGGGTCCGCGTCGGCGTTCTGGCTCGTGCTATTCTGCGGCCGGCGGCGTCAGTCGCCAGCGGGCCCCGGCACGACCTCCCCCAGCGTGACGGGGTCCGTCTCGCTCTCGTTTGGGTGTCTTCTCGAAGCGCTCACGTGTGCCCAGGATGTGCCATTGTCGCGCGATAGCGGCATCAGAACACCATTTGCGATCCGATCCCACGCTGATTCGTAATCAGCAGGTCGTCAGTTCAATCCTGACCGCCGGCTCCAGCTAGCCCCCAGGGGGCGGCCTTCGAGCGCATCGTTCTCCAGGTGCCGGAGGATGGTCGAGGCACGCGCAGTACACTTGCGCGCTTTTTGGGGGACCTTTTGGCAGATGGGTTACCAATCGGCCAGGTTTCGCTAGCCGGGGCTGGAGCAAGTTCGGGGGGCATGGTACGTCCTATGGTTGAGGTGCCCGGGAAGCGTTGCGTCCTCGCTGGCAGGGAGCGCGGGACGGACAGACGATCAAGTCGACCATACGCAGGCGCGCCTCGAAGAGAGACAGCCATGGACCCAACGGCCACACCGGCGGCATCGCCGAGCTTGGCGAGCGCAGCTGACTCCATCGCACGGCCAGGTGCTCCTCCCGTTACGCACAAGGTCCTGGTCGCAGACGACGATGCCGACATCCTCGAAATCCTCCGGATGGTGCTCGTCGCCGAAGGCTTCGTGGTCGTCACCACAGCGCTCTCGAGCGAGGTTGTGACGCTGGTAGAGGGCGAAAAACCCGACGTCGTCCTCCTGGACGTAGCCATGCCCGGCATCGACGGCTTCGAGGTCTGCAGGCGCCTCAAGGCGAGGGCCTCCACGAGCGACGTCCCCGTGATCTTTCTGTCCGCTCAGCACCGCAACGCCGAAGTGATTGCGCAGGGCCTCGAGTGCGGCGGTCACGACTACGTGACGAAGCCGGTCCAGAAGCCGGAGCTGCTCGCGCGGATCCGCGCCGCGCTGCGCATACGGCTTTACGAGAGCGAGCTGTCCCTCAAGAACGCCCACCTCGAAGAGTTGAACGACCAGCTCAAGCGGCTCCTTGCGCGTCACGAGGAGTACCTCGGGATGGCCAGTCATGACCTGAGGGCTCCGCTGATGTCGCTGGTCGGGTACTCCGGGCTCCTCATGGACGGCGCCTACGGCCCGGTCTCTCCGAAGCAGGTCCAGATAATCCGCCGGTTCCGCATCCTCGTGAGCTACATGAGCTCCATCGTCGCCAACCTGCTCGATCTGGAAACCCTCGAGCGGGGCGCCCTACGTCTGTACATGCAGCGCGAAGACCTGGCGGGCATCCTCGCGGAGGCGATGGAGCTCCACGGGCTCGCCGCCGATGAAAAGGAGGTGTCGCTCGCCCTGGAGGCCCTCCCGGGGGCGGAGCTGCCAATCAACGCCGACCGGAACCGGATGGTCCAGGTGCTGAGCAACGTCATCGCCAACGCCATCAAGTACTCACCGCCCAAGCAGCCTGTTCGAGTTGCGCTCCAGCGCCACAACGGGCGCGCCTTCATCCGGGTCGCCGACCGCGGCCCCGGAATCCCGGCCGGAGAGCGCGAGCGGGTCTTCCAGCCTTTTTTCCAGGGCTCCAACCGCCCGACCAACGGCGAGAAGGGCGCCGGCCTCGGACTTTGCATCGTCAAGCAGCTCGTCGACCTGCACGGCGGCCAGGTGCAAATCATCGACGCCCTGGATGGCGGCACCTGCGTCGAGATCGAGCTCCCCGTCTTCGCGGACGAAAGTTCGTGACCGCGGGGTGAAAGGCGGAACGTCCTGCGATGCCCACCTGGGAAATCCCGTGGCGTCTACCTGTACCGGGTTTGCGAGAAAACCCGGTACAGGTAGACGCCACGGGATTTCCACGCCCCGGGACTTCTGGGTGCTTGTAAGCGCCGCTACGGCTTCGTGATGCGGGTGACGCGCGAACCGGTGGACATCGGGAAGCGCGTGCCGTCGGGGTTCTGCACCTAGAACCAGTTCTTCGGGCCCCAGTGGAAGTAGTC
>JACQZN010000126.1 GCA_016213845.1 Candidatus Wallbacteria bacterium | reverse complement strand
GCGCACGATCTTGGGCGTCTTCGCCAGGCCACAGAGTCGCGTCAGCTCGGCCATCGCGTCGTCCCGGAAGCCGATGGCGTCGATCAGTCCCGCATCCTTGGCTTCGCGCGCGCTGTAGACCCTGCCGTCGGCCAGCTTGCGCACCTTCTCCAGAGGCATCTTGCGATCGGTCGCGACGGTCTCGACGAATAGGTCGTACATCTGGTCGAGAAGCCCCTGCATGACCTTCTTCTCCTCATCCGTCATCGCGCGCGTCGAGCTGAGCATGTCCTTGAGCGGGGTGTTGGAGCTCTTGATGGTCACGTCCCGGAGCCCGACCTTGTCGTAGAGCCCCTCGACGTTGACCGACTTGACGATGACGCCGATGCTGCCGGTGATGGTGGACGGGTGAGCGTAGATGCGCTCGGCCGCGACCGCGACGAAGTAGCCGCCCGAGGCCGCCACATCCTCCAGAAGACACACGACCTTCTTGCCCTTGGCGCGCGTCTGGGCCAGGGCGCGGTGGAGGATGTCGCTAGCGGTGATGCCGCCGCCCGGGCTATCGATCTCCAGCAGGATGCCCTTCAGGTCGGCGTCCTTCTCGGCGTAGGCGAGCTGCATGCGCAGCGTCTCCACCACGTCCATCGTCCCACCCAAGGGCAGCTTCTGGCTCATGATGACCCCGTTCAAGCTGAGCAGCGCGATCTTCTCCTTGGCGAGGGGATCGCCCGAGTGGAACTCCTCGGAGATCGGCTTCTTGTTCGGGTTCGGCCCCAGCAGCTCGAGCAGCCCTTCAGCCCTGAGCCCGGCAGGCAGGAGCAGCCCGGTGACCAGCAGCACAAGCATGAGAGTGCGCATGAAACCTTCCTTGGAGAGCGGCATCGAAGAGAGTCGTATGAAGCGCCGATCCAGTTTCGCCCCGAACCTGCCGATGGGATCCGGACGAGCTACTCGCATGAGCCGGCCAGACGATCATACGCCAGGAACCGCCGAAGATCTCGCGTCGAAGCTGGCGGCCTTGAAGGACCAGATCCTCGAGCTTGCCCGCCGGCTGGCGCGGGGCGACAACGCCGTCTATCGCACGCTCAAGCACCAGCGCCACGCGCTCAAGCAACTCGAACAGACGCTCCGCGACCTCCACAAACGCCAGCGCCGCCACGCCCTGACCGTTGAGCTTGCGTGAGGAAGTAGCGAGTAGCGAGTAGCGAGTAGAAGGAGATCTACTCACTACTCACACCCGCCTGGCTCCTCAAGCCTGAAGCCTGAGACCTGAGGTCTGACCCCTCAAGCCTCACTCCTCAAGCCTCACCCCTGGTCCACGAAGAAGGACTGTCCGGCTTCCTCCATCAGCCTGGCGATCATGGCCTCATCGAGGCCAATGACACTGGAGGTGTCCTCGTCGGGCGCGTCGCCGCAGGCATTCAGCGTGGGCTGGATCTGCGGGGTCTGCACCACGGGGAGCCTCACTCCCAGCGGGTGGTTCGGGTCCGGGTTGGGGTACTTGTACTCCTTGCCAGCGTAGTTGCGAAGCGTGACCTCGTCGCGGGTGCGCTTGACGACGTACTCGGGAAGGATCGGAATCTTGCCGCCGCCGCCTGGGGCGTCGATGACGTACTGGGGCACGGCCAGGCCCGAGGTGTGTCCCCGGAGCGCGCCGATGACCTCGAGGCCCTTTTCGACGGTGGTGCGGAAATGGTTGGCGCCGTTGACGATGTCGGCCTGATAGAGGTAGTACGGCCTGACGCGCATCGTCAGCAGCTTCTGGAACAGGTCCTTCAACACCTTCGGGTTGTCGTTGACACCCTTGAGCAGCACGGCCTGGTTACCCACCGGGATGCCCGAGTTGACCAGCATCTCGCAGGCCTTGCGCGCTTCGGGAGTGATCTCGGCCGGGTGGTTGAAGTGCGTGTTGACGAAGAGCGGGTGGTACTTCTTGAGGATGTTGCAGAGGTTCTCGGTGACGCGCTGAGGCAAGACGACGGGCATGCGCGTGCCGATGCGGAGGATCTCGATGTGCGGGATCTCGCGCAGCGACTTCAAGATCCACTCGAGCGGCTGATCGGTCAACATCAGCGGGTCGCCGCCGCTGATGACGATATCGCGGATCTCCGGGTGGGCGCGGATGTACTCGATGCCGGCCTCGATCTCGCGGCGCTTGACCGGCTCGTGGCCGACCTTGCGCTTGCGCGTGCAGAAGCGGCAGTACATGGCGCAGACGCTGGTCACGTAGAACAGCACGCGGTCCGGGTAGCGATGCGTGAGGCCGGGGACGGGGCTATTGGCCTCTTCCGACAGGGGGTCGTCCAGCCCAGAGTCGTCCTCCACCTCGATCATCTCGGGCACGGACATCTTCCAGATGGCGTCGCCCTCCTGCTTGATGAGCGAGAGGTAGTACGGGTTGATCCGGGCGGGGTAGGCCTTGGTGACCTTGTCGATGTCGTCCGGGATGCTGGGGGAGAGCTGACGGAGCTGCTCGGGCGAGTCGACGCTCTTACGGAGCAATTCCTTCCATTCTTCGGCCATGACTGAGATGCGACACTCCTTCCTGGTGTGGTCGGTGTCTGGAAAGTAGTGGTGATTGATCAGGGTGCGTACGGCTCCGCCCGTGTGGCGGCGATGGGCTGGCGACCCATGGCCCCCCGGGCGTGATGCCGTGTTTCGAAGGTCCGGTGGCGTTCGAGCGCCGATTCGAGGATCGACTGCACGAGCCCCCGGTAGCCGAGCCCATCGGCCACGGCGGCCTTGGTGAGGCCGGCGTCGGGTGTGAGGTCGGGGTTGGGGTTGACTTCGAGCACCTGCGGGGTGCCCGAGGCGCCGACGCGGATGTCGACGCGGCCGTAGTCGCGACAGCCCAGAAGCGCGTAGGCGCGGCGGGCGATGGCGGCGATCTCCAGCGCGAGCTCTCCGGGCACGCCTGGCGCCGGACAGACGGACGGAGTTCCGGTGTAGATGGGCGAATCCTCGATCCACTTGGCCTCGTAGCTGCAAATGCGCGGGTGCTCTTGCGGCAGTCCGCCGAAGTCGATCTCGGCCAGCGGCAGCGACCTGGGCGGCGAGTTGCCGAGAACGCTGACGTTGAACTCGCGACCGTCGACATAGCGCTCCACCAGCGCCGGTTGCCGGTAGAGGCCGTGGACGAAAGCGATCCGCTCGCGCAGCGCCTGCTCGCTGGTCACCACGGAGGCCGGCTCGATCCCGAGGCTGGCGTCCTCGTGGGCCGGCTTGACGATGAGCGGGAACTCGAGCGAGCCGTCGGCGACGACCGCTTCGCCCTGGGCGAAGACGCGGAAGGCCGGGGTGGGGATTCCGTGGTGGGCGAGGATCTGCTTGGTGCGGACCTTGTCGAGGCAGGTGATGAGCGCCGCGGGGCCCGACCCGGTGTAGGGGATGCCTTCTGCCTCGAGCAGTCCCGGGATGAGGTACTCGAAGGAGGCTTCGCCGCCCAACCCCTCGCAGAGGTTGAAGACGATGGCCGGCCGTCGACGGGAGAGACGCGCCAGCAGCGTGCGCGTGTGGAGGCCGACGCCGAAGGTGTCCGGCTCGGCGCCCAGGTCCGCCAGGGCGGAGGCGACCGCCTCGACGGCGTGGAGCACGCCGGCCTCGGAGATCGAGTCCTGGGGCTTGCCCTTGACCTGCTTGGCCGTGGGCAAGTTGTACAAAATGAGAACCTGGAGTCCAGGCATGATCGGTTCGGACCTCGCTGGAATCAGGGGGTGATTGAACCCGGCATACGACCTCCTCGCTGGTGGCGGAGGAATGCTCGGGAAGGAAGGCGCCGGAGCGCGGCCGGAGACAGGCTATGTCGTTGGAGAGCGGAGGCGGGCGGGGTGACCGAGAGAGAGAGCAGCCAAAGGAGCTTTCGAGTCCGTTTGAGGCGGGGAGCGCTCCGCAGAATCAGCGCGTCCGAAGACGGCCGCTCCACGGCGCCCCCCGTGGCGGACGGAGGGTGCTCGCTATGCGCGCGCCTGAGGCGTGTTCTCGACCGGCTCGGCGCCCCCGGGCACCGGACCCGCTCGCCGGTTCGGCGAGCGAAACGTTCTGGAGGCTCTTCCCCCTCGGCGTCCCGCGTCTCCTGCGGAACGATGGCAGGGAGGAATCCTCCAAGTTCGGCCGGCTGGCCCGTGCTCGCTCTCAATCGCGTTTCCATACCCTACCGACCGAATCATACGAGGCAGGCCGCACAATGTCAATTGATAATGTTGACTTTTTGGAACGATTTGTGGGCCAGGCGCGAGGACCGGCCGTCACTCCGTCTTGCGGCCGTGGCTCCAGTCGTAGGGGAACCAGTACGGCTTTCGGCCGCCCTTGTAGTCGATGTGGGCGTGCTTGGTGTCGCGGAAGGCCTCGAGCCCCTCGACGCCGAGCTCGCGCCCCATGCCGGACTTGCGCATGCCGCCGAAGGGGCCCGCGTCGTTGTCGGTCAGCGGGTCGTTGATCCAGAAAGTGCCCGCCTTGATGTTCTCCATCGCCATCATCGCGTTCTCCAGGCTGCGCGTGCAGATGTTGGCGCCCAGGCCGTACTCGCTGTCGTTGGCCAGCCGGATCGCCTCTTCGATCCCCTTCACCCGCATGATAGGAGCCACGGGACCGAAGGTCTCCTCGCGCATCAGAGCCATCTTGTGGTTGACGTCGGTGACCACAGCAGGCTCCAGGAAGAACCCCTTCGTCAGCTTCTTCGGCCGGCGGCCCCCCGCCAGGATCCGGGCGCCGGCGGCGCGCGCCTCGTCCAGCTTCTTCTCGACCTTCTCCCTCTGCACGGCATTGATCATCGGCCCCAGGTCGACGTCGGGTCCCATCGGGTTGCCGATGCGCAGCGTGCGCGTGAACTTCGCAAAGCGCTCGATGAACTTGTCAGCCACGCTGTCGAAGACGTAGAAGCGCTCCGCCGAGGTGCAAACCTGCCCCATGTTGAGGTAGGCGGCCCAGGCCGCACCGCGAACGGCCGTGTCGATGTCGACGTCGTCGCAGACGATGAACGGGTCGTTTCCACCCATCTCGAGGTTGACCTTCTTCAGGTTCTGAGCGGCCAGGGTCATGATCTGCTTGCCCGTGGCGATGCTGCCCGTGAAGGCGATCATATCGACGTCGTCGTCGAGACAGAGCGGCTCACCGGCCTCCTTGCCGTAGCCGGTGACGATGTTCACGACGCCCGCAGGCAGCTCCCGGAAAGCTCGGATCATCGCCAGGGTGGACAGCGGAGTCATCTCGGACGGCTTGATCACGACCGTGTTGCCGGCGGCGATGGCGGGCGCGACCTTCCACGACATCAGCAGCAGCGGGTAGTTCCACGGGACGATGCAGGCGATGACGCCGAACGGCTCCTTGATGACGAGGTTCAGCTGGTGGTGCGCCACCGGAGCGATCACGCGCCCCTTGGCGTCGCGGCCGACCTCCGCGTAGTAGTCGAAGCAGGCGGCGACCCACTCGACCTCGTCGCGGTTCTCGATCAGCGGTTTGCCGCCCTCGAGCGTCAGGATCTTCGCCAGCTCCTCGCGCTGCTCGCGCAGGACCGCGGCCACGCGGTGGAGCATGTGGGCCTTGTCGACTCCCGGCGTGTGCCACCAGTCGCGCTGGGCGGCGCGCGCGGCCCGGGCCGCGTCTCTCGCGTCGCGGGCGTCGGAGCGCTGGGCCTCGGCCAGGACCTCCTCGGTCGCCGGGTTGACGACGGGGTAGGTCTTGCCGCTCGCGCTGGCGACGGACTCGCCGGCAATCCAATTCTTGTGCACCTTCACGGAAGATCGGGCCATAGCGCTCGCACCTCGGCTGTCGGGGGGGCAGGGACGGTTCCACTCTGAATCAGGCCGGGGGGGAAATTCCACTGCCTTGGCGGTCGGGCGCAGAGCGCGAGCCGGGCCGAGAATTCCGATTGCACCGCGGGGCCCGATCTTCTAACGTGTCGGCTGGAGACTGGAGGGCCGAAACCCGTGAGCGATTATCAGTACTACGAGTTCCGGACCATCGACCGGCGGCTCGACGAGAAACAGCTGAGGGAGCTTCGACGCTTCTCGAGGCGCGCACGCATCACTCCGACCAGCTTCCAGATCCACTACGACTGGAGCGACTTCCGGGGCGATCCCAAGGCGATGGTCGAGAAGTACTTCGACGCGTTCGTCTACCTCGCCAGCGGCGGCAGCCGGCGGCTGGAGTTCCGGTTTCCCAAGAAGCTGGTCGACCTCAAGGCGCTGAAGCGCTACGACACGGGCGGCGCCGTGCGGCTGTGGACAACGCGGCTGCACGCCATCCTGTCGTTCCGCCACAAGTTCGAGCAGGACGAGGACGCCGAGGGCGAGGGCTGGCTCGATTCGCTGGTGGAACTGAGAGCGGCACTGATGGCCGGGGATCGGCGCGCGGCGTACCTGGGCTGGCTTATGGGCGTGTCGCTCGACGATGTGTCACCGGAGTCGGAAGAGCCGCCGGTGCCTTCGGGTCTTGATGAGCTGACGCCAGCGCTGGAGGGCTTCGTCAAGTTCTTCCGGATCGACGCCGATCTGGTCGCCGCGGCTGGCAGCCGCTCCGGCGCCCGCGAAGAGGCCGCGCCGACGGCCCGCGAGCTGGCCGCGTTCATCAAGGCAATCCCGGCAGCCGAGAAGGACGCGTTGCTCTTGCGCGCCATCAAAGGCGACGTGCCGCACCTGCGCGCGGAGCTGCTGCTCTCATTCGAAGACTCCAAGCCCGCGCCCGGGAAAACGGCTCGAAAGAAACCCGAGCCGAGAACTGCGGCCGAGCTCCTGGCGGCAGCCGATCGCCGGGCCGGCACGCGCTCGGCGCGAGCTTGACGCGCGCTCTGACGCCTCGAGCCATCGACCACTAGCCGCCCGTGAAGAGGAGCTCGTTCCGCGTAGGCATCGTCGGCGCCACGGGCGCCGTGGGCGCCAGGATGCGGGAAGTTCTGGAAGAGCGCGGCTTCCCGGTGGAAGAGCTCACGCTCTTTGCCACCGGCAAGAGCGCCGGGCGCAAGCTGCCGTGGAAGGGCGCCGAGCTGACCGTGCGCGAGGCGACGCCGGACGGTTTCGGCGGGCTCGACTTCGTGCTCTTCAGCGCAGGAGCCGACATCTCCCGGCAGCTCTCACCCCACGCCGCGCGAGCCGGCGCCGTCGTCATCGACAACTCCAACGGCTTCCGGATGGACCCCCAGGTCCCGCTGGTAGTCCCCGAGGTGAACGGCCGGCGCGCCTTCGAGCACCGCGGGATCATCGCCAACCCGAACTGCTCAACCATCCAGATGGTCGTCGCGCTCTGGCCGCTGCACCAGCGAGCGCGCATCCGGCGCATCGTGGTGAGCACCTACCAGTCCGTCTCGGGCACCGGCCTGGAGGCGATGGACGAGATGCAGGCGCAGTCGCGGGCCCGGCTCGCCGACGAACCCGAGCCCCCGCCGCGCGTCTACCCCCACCCGATCGCCTTCAACTGCCTCCCGCAGGTCGACCTCTTCGACTCCGACGGGAACAGCCTGGAGGAGATGAAGATGGTGAACGAGACACGCAAGATCTTCGAGCTGCCCGGGCTGCCCGTCACCGCGACCTGCGTGCGCGTCCCGGTCCTGATCTCCCACTCCGAGGCGGTCAATGTGGAGCTGGAGGAGCCGCTCAGTCCGGAAGAAGCCCGCCGGATACTCTCCGCCTCGCCCGGCGTCGTCGTCCAGGACGACCCCGCCAATGGCGTCTATCCCCTGGCCCGCTCCGCCACCGGCGCCGACCACGTCTTCGTGGGCCGCATCCGCCGCGACACCTCCTGCGACCGCGCCCTCAATCTCTGGATCGTCAGCGACAATCTCCGAAAAGGCGCCGCCACCAACGCCATCCAGATCGCTGAGCTGTTGGGGGGGGGAGTAGTGAGTAGCGAGTAGTGAGTAGTGAGTAGTGAGTAGGCGGCGTTTCCTCACTCCTCACTCCTCACTCCTCAAGCCTCAAGCCTCAAGCCTCAAGCCTCAAGCCTCACTCCTCAAGCCTTCTTCTTCTCTGGAAAGACGAAGGAGAGCGCGACGAGCACGACGGCCAGGGTGATCGCCAAGCCGATCAGCTTCTTGAAGACCGAGAATGCAATCAGCGCCAGGAAGAGCCCCACCACCAGCTTCAACATCGTTGTCATGACTTGCCTCCGGCACGGCGCGGCTACAACGAACTGACCGGAGAGCACCAGCGCCGAGGCGCCGGCGACCTCCTACTCCAGCATACGCAGGTAGCTCTCGTAGCGCTCGCCCGAAACCTCGCCGTTCTCGAGCCCAGCCCGCACCCCGCAGTCGGGCTCCGACACGTGCAGACAGTCGTTGAATCGACACGCCAGCGTGACGGCGTCGAACTCCGGGAAGTAGAGCCTGAGCGACTCCCGCTCGATCTGCCAGACGGAGAGCGAGCGGATCCCGGGCGTATCGATGATCACCGTGTCCTCGCCCAGCCGGATGAGCGAGCTGGCGCTGGTACGGTGCCGCCCCCGCCCGGTCGCCGCGCTCACCTCGGCGGTCGCAGCCGGCTCGGAAACAGACCCTGGTTCGAACCGGGCAGTCAGCGCGTTGAGGAGCGACGACTTGCCTACGCCGCTGGCGCCCGTGAGAACGGCCCACTTGCTCCGCAGCCGCCCGCGCAGCCCCTCGATGCCCGCCCCGGTCGTCGCAGACGTCGTGAGCGTTTCGACGCCCAGCCGCTCCCAGGGTGACAGGTCCGGAAGCTCGTCGGCCAGGTCGGCCTTGTTGAGGCAGAGCAGCGGCTCGATCCCGCCGTGGCGGCACAGGACCAGATAGCGATCGATCAGCCGTGGATGGAACGGCGGCGACACGGCAGCCACCACGATGACCGCGACGTCGACGTTGGCGGCCAGCACGTGCTCCTCGCCGACCGGCGCAAAGCGATCGGAGTTGACCAGCCGCATCCGCGCCAGCCGCCCGCACCTGGGCTCGATCCGTGCCAGCACCCCGGTGCCGTCGGCGGCCACTCCCGCCGACACTCGATCTCCCACGACCGGCGTTTCGATCCCTTCACCCAGCGCTGCGCGGGTCCAGACGCAGGAGAACTCGTCACCGAGCTCGTCCGTCACCGTGCAACGCGACTTGTGGACACCCGACACCACCCCTGTGATCTGCCGCCCGAGCTCCCGCACGTCCCCGCCCGCGACCCGCTCGCGTGCGGTGGTGTGGGAGCGCTTCTTCTCCCGCCAGACGTGGCGCGCCGTCCGCCGCCGGCTGGCCTTGTCGGACCGGTCTTCGGCCCCTCCCCGCCCAAATCTCACTGGAGCCATCGTGTCCTCGACGGCTGCGGTGGCCGGCTCGCGCTCACAGGAAGAACTTGCGGCACAACGCCCGCACGCCAGCCTTGAGCTGCGCTTCCTCGATCACGCAGCTGATCTTCACGTCGCTCGTCGCGATCATCTGGATGTTGATCCCCTCGTCGGCCAGCGCCCGGAACATCCCGGTCGCCACGTGCGCATCGGAGCGGATTCCCAGCCCGATCAGGCTGATCTTGGCCACCTTCTCCTCGGCCTGGACCTCCATCCCGGGATAGTCCTGCGCCAGCGACTCGAGCGCCGCCTTGGCCTTCGCCAGCTCGCCGCGCTTGATGGTGAAGCTGATGTCGTTGACGTCCCGCATCGTCGTGCTCTGGACGATCATGTCCGGCGTCACGTCGTGCGAGGCCAGCGTCTCGAAGATCTTGCAGGCCATGCCCGGCCGGTCCGGCACGCCGTAGACAGTCAGCTTGGCGATCGTGGCGTCCTGGGTGACATTGGAGATGATGGGCTGTTCCACGGACTCCTCCAGCTCCTCGATCCAGGTCCCCTTGCCCTCGATGTGGGCATGCTTCACCAGGATCGGGATGCGGTACTTCCACGCGAAGAAGACGGCGCGCGGGTGCAGCACCTTGGCCCCCGCGAACGACATCTCCAGCATCTCCTCGTAGGAGAGCCGGTCGATGCGCTTGGCCTCCGGGTAGAGGCGCGGATCGGCCGTGTAGACGCCGTCGGCGTCGGTGCACTTCTCGAGCCGCTCGGCCTTCAACGCCACGGCCAGCGCCATCGCCGTGATGTCGGAACCTCCTCGGCCCAGCGTCGTCACGTCGTCCTCGGCCGTGACGCCCTGGAAGCCGGCAACGATGACTACCTTCCCCTTCTCCACCTGCTTGAGGATCTTCTCGGAGTTGACACCGATGACCTTTGCCTGGGTGTGGAGGGTGTCGGTCTTGAGGCCGACCTGCGAACCGGTGTAGCTGATGGCGTCGACGCCGTACTTGTGCAGCGCCATCGCCATCAGCGCGATGCTCTGCTGCTCGCCCGTCGCCAGGAGCATGTCGAGCTCGCGGGCCGGTGGCGCGCTCGTCAGCTCGTAGGCCATCCGGGTCAGCTCGTTGGTCGTCTCCCCCATGGCGCTGACCACCAGCACCAGCTTGTCATGGCCGCGCTCGCGCTCGGCCAGCTTGGCCGCCAGGAGGTCGATCTTCTCGAGCGTCGAGAGCGAGGAGCCTCCGTACTTCTGGACGACGATCTGCATGCGGAACCCGGATTATAGCATCGATGCGCCCTCACCGCCTCGCGGGGAAAATGGGGGACACACGACTCATTTTCGCCTTTAGCAGCCGGGCCAGCCAGTCGGCGGCCGCCGAAACATGCCAGCCTTCGGCTCGCCAGGGCGCGGCCCCGGTGATGAAGCCGACGTGGCCGCCGGCCTGGGTCAGGTGGAGCTCCATGGCCGCCGGCGCCCGCTCGCGCACGCGCGCCAGCACCGCGGGCGGGCTGAACGGATCGTCGAAGGAGCTGAGGGCCAGCGTCGGCACTGCGATCCGCTCGAGGAAACCGAGCGAGCTCGAACGCGTGTAGTAGTCGAGCGCCCCCTCGAATCCGTGCAGCGGCGCCACCGCCGCGTCGTCGAACTCGAAGAAGGTCCTGGCCCGGCAGGCGCGGGCCAGGTCGACCCGCGCGCCGCTCTCGGGGTGGCGTGCCACGACCGACGCGAACTTGGGCCGCAGGCTCGACAGGTAGTAGTGCGTGTAGAGCAGACCGATCGGCGATTCCAGGTTACGCGCCGCCGCGTGCAGGTCGAACGGCACAGAGACCGCCACCGCCCCCGCCAGGCCGCCCGCGCTCCCGGTCTCGCCCAGCCACTTGAGCAACACGTTTCCGCCCAGCGAAATGCCATAAGCCGCCAGAAGCGTTCCGGGCTCCCGATCGACCAGCGTGCGGATCGCCAGCCCCAGGTCTTCCGTCTCACCCGAGTGGTAGAGCCGGGACGTCCGGTTCGGCAGACCTCGCCCGCCGGGCTCGAGCTCGCGGGCGCACGATCGAAAGTTGAGCGCCGTGACGCGCCAGCCGCGCCGCGTCATCGCCCGGGCCATCTCCTGCATGTGCCAGGAGCTGGAGCTGCCTTCCAGTCCATGCAAGAGGAGCACGCGCGGCGAACCCGCCGCTCCGTCGACATGGTCCAGCACGAGCTCGTCGCCGTCCGGCGTCTGGAGCCGCTCCCGGCGGAACTTCACCAGCGCCCTCTTGCGCCGCGCCAGTACCCACGCCGATTGCAGGTGCGGGCCAGGCAACCACCACGCCGGCCGGAAGGGCTCGGGCTGCCATCGGTACGCCAGTGCCTCGCTCACGACCTGCAACCCTACAGCGTCGGCGCGGACAATTCGAGAGCGCAGGCCGAAGTTTCCAGGGCAACGGCAAAGTCGTCGGAAATCGGGTCCAGGCACCGGAAGCCCGGCCGGCCGACCGGACGACTGCCAGGTTTCAAGCGGGCTTCCGGAGCCAGTCCCTCAGTCATTGACAGATCGTTGAGAGCCAGCATCAATGCTCACTCAAGGCATTCCACTCAGAGGCTCCGCCTCCGAACCTCCGCCAAGGGGCCGAAGGCCCCCT
>JACQZN010000115.1 GCA_016213845.1 Candidatus Wallbacteria bacterium | reverse complement strand
TAGCGGCCCGTTGCCAGCAACACCCGCTCCTCGCCATCCGGGATCGCTGCCAGTCGCTCCATCACGCTCCGCCTCTCCCGATCCGTCATCCCTCCTCGCAGGACGATCACGTGCAGCACCGCGGCCAGCAACCTCTCCTCGAAGTACTCGAGGTGCTCGGGAACGAAGCGAAGCCGGCCCCCGGTCCTCCGACGCGTGGAGACGGGAGGAGCGTCGGGTGGCCCGTCGTGAGTGGAGGGGGGATGCAAGGGGGGCAAGCTCCCCTTGCCGGGTCCAGGGGGGAGCCCTGGACTCGCGACCTATTCGAGACTGGGAGGCGAGTAATGAGATGCGGTAGGGCCGGCCGAACGCGACGGCCATTGGCCGTCGTCCAAGCCGGCCAGGAGCGTCGGCTCAACGCTGGTGCAACCCGGGGGTTGGGCTCGAAGTGTGCGGAGAGAACGGCCCAGTTTGACCGGTCCCCGTCTCGGCTGCACGCAAGGCAGGCCGGAGCTCCGCGGGGCTGGGGGCCTCGCCTTCCGAAGGGCAGACCGTCGACCGCGAGGTGTAACGAATGAAGGTCAAGGTGTTCACGGTGCCGTGGACCGACGAGGCCGGCGGCTTCAACCGTATGGCTTCCCCCTCCGTCCGTCCCTCGAGACGCGCTCCTGACACTGAGGCGCGCCTGTCAGCTTCCGCGGAGCGCTCCTCAGGACGAACGGAGGGGAAAGACGTCGCCATCCAGTCTTGTTGGCGGGGTACCGCCATAGTAGGACGAACGGAGGGGGAAGCCCGAGCCGAACGCGAGGGCAGTAGGGCCGGCGTCCATGCCGGCTCTGGCCCGGCGCCAGCCGGACCAGCCCGAGCGCCACTGCGCTCATTGCGTTTGCGGAAGCGATTTCGGGGCGCGCATTTCGAATCAGGGGGTGGTGCGCGGGCCTCCGGCCCGCCATCGTCGGAGGCCACGCTGAAGGCGGGCCAGAGGCCCGCGTACCAACACCTCCGCACGGTTCTCTCGAATTGTCTGCGTGCGTGAGGCCGCATCCCTGCCGGCTCTGGCCCGGCGCCAGCCGGACCAGCCCCCGCCACCCAGTCTTGTTGGCGGGGCCCCGCCATGGCAGGGCGAGCGGGGACGAGAAGTGCGGCTTCCCAGGTTTCGCGAACGCTCCCGGGCTGTTTCGTTGCGTCTATCATCGACACAACGTTATAATTGTGGTATGATACCGGCCTTCGATCGACGGGGGAATCTCCCGCCCGGAATCCACACCGCCAGTTGGGGAGAGCTGGCCCGGCGGTATGGAACCACCCGGCACAGGCTGAAACTGCTTTCAGGTCTGGAGGCGGCTTGCCGGGAGCTTCGGCGGGCCGGTTGCCAGAGAGTCTACGTGGACGGCAGCTTCGTGACCGCGAAGACGGTCCCGGCGGACTTCGATGGATGCTGGAGTGTCACCGAGACAGACCTGTCGAAGCTGGACCCGGTGCTGCTTGACCTATCGAACGGGCGCGCAGCCCAGAAGGCGAAGTACTTCGGTGAGCTCTTCCCGGCCGAGCTGCCCGAAGGAGCTACGGGAAAGAGCTTCCTGGAGTTCTTCCAGAGGGACAGACAGACGAGAGAGGCAAAGGGGCTCGTGGAGCTGAGACTGGAGGCGATGCCGTGATTCGAAACGAACGGGAGTACCGCATCACAAAAGGAGCAGCGAGGCGATTCGAGGAGACTCTGGCGCTGATGGCGCGTGAGCGCGCGAGCTCGAAGCTCACCCCGGAGAAGCAGAAGCTGGTCCGGGAGGCCGTGTTGAGTCAGCTCGAGGACCTGAAGAACCAGGTGCGGGCTTACGAGCGACTGAAGTCGGGTCGGCGTCGACACTTGCAAGCCAAGTCGATCGAGGAGCTGGCCGACGTTCTCATCCAGGCCCGCATCGCGCTCGGACTGACGCAGAAGGAACTGGCGGAGCGCCTGGCGGTGAAGGAGCAGCAGGTTCAGCGTTACGAAGCCACCGGCTACGCTTCCGCCAGCCTCGAGCGGCTGGCCGCAGTCACCCGAGCTCTCGGATTGGCTGTCACCCTGAGCATCCCCTTGCCCAAGGCTGCTTGAGCAAGCCGCGCGTTCCGATGCGAGGACCCGCCGACACACCTGCTGGCCGTCCGAGGAAGAGAGTGTCCCGTCGCCCCAGACGCGGCCCGACGCCGCCGGATCCGCCCCCGCCCGCCGTGCTACACTTTCCCGCGCCGGCAGAGCGAGGCTACGGGAGCGGCAATGGCCAGGTGCGAGGTGTGCGGACACGAGGGTGAGGGGGCGGGGGACGGCTGCGCTGCCTGCGGCACGCCGTGGGCCCGCGCGGCCGTGGCCGGGGCGGCGACGCCGAAGGTGGAAGGGGCCGCTGGGTCGCCGCGTCCGGGCG
>JACQZN010000114.1 GCA_016213845.1 Candidatus Wallbacteria bacterium | reverse complement strand
GCGCGCGCCCCCTGAAGCGGGCCATCCAGGAGCACGTGGAAGACGAGCTGGCCACCCGCATCGTCGAGGGTCGCGTCAAGAACGGAGATCGCGTCCGGGTCGACGCGCGGGACGGTACCCTGGAGTTCGAGGTCGTGAGCCAATCGGAAAAGAAGAAGCGGGGCGCCGAGACTCCAGCAGCCAGGAAGTGAAGTGAGAGTGCATACTGCTGTAGCTGGCGCTCTTGACGGGCGGTGCCTCGCTCGCCGGTCCCGTGTCCGTTGAGTGCGGCGGCCGCGTCGTGAAGGTGTCCTGCCGGGAATTGACAGAGCGGATCCACCGCGTCGCGTTCAACGCTCTGCATCGCAAGGTGATCCGGGCGGAACGCACACTGTTTCCGCGAGCGGAGAGGACGCGGCGCAACCGGGGCCAGGGCGCGGCGATGCAGTCATGGTTCCGGCCCCCAGCGCTTCAGTAACAAACAGGCTCGAGCCCATGAAACGCAGCGCCCCTCGGTTTACGCCGCTGCTCCTGATTTTCGCTGCTTCCGCGGCCGCCGCCGAGCCGCGCTACCCGATCCGCATCGACTCGGGCTTCCTGCGTATGCGCGACGGAGTCGAGCTGTCGGTGACAACCTTCGCGCCCGTACCCGCCCAGCCAGGCGAGCGGTTTCCGGCGTTGCTCGAAATGTTGCCCTATCGCAAGGACGACTCCTTCTATCTGCGTGACTATCCGCTCTACACCTACTTCGCGCGATGCGGGTTCCTGATGGCCAAGGTGGACGTGCGCGGCACCGGCTCCTCGCGCGGAATCTTGCCGGGCCGGGAGTACTCGGAAACCGAGATCGACGACGCCGTGGACTGCATCGACCGTCTTTCGAGGCTGCCCGAGTGCAACGGCAACGTCGGAATGTGGGGCATCTCGTGGGGCGGCTTCAATGCCATCCAGACGGCCATGAGGCAGCCGCCGGCGCTGAAGGCGATCCTGGCGGTGGACGCTTCCGACGATCTCTACCACGACGATATCCACTACCTGGACGGCTGCTTTCACATGGACCGCTACGCGCTCTCCGTCGCGCAGGACGTGTCGATGCCGCGCGGGCCCCAGTACGCGCTCGATGCTGATTACTTTCGCGAGCGCTTCGACCGGCCGCCATGGCTGCTTACTGTCCTGAAGCAGTGGCGGGACGGGCCCTACTGGCAGCGGGGGTCGCTGCGACGCGACTACGGCCTGCTGCGCGTGCCGGCCTATCTCATCGGTGGCCTGCTCGATTTCTACCGCGACAGCGTGCCGAGGATGCTCGAACATGTTCGGGCGCCGGTGACGGCTGTCCTCGGGCCCTGGAACCACTCGTGGCCGGACAACGGAACGCCAGGCCCCAACTTCGAGTGGCGCCGCGAGTTGACGGCCTGGTGGAATCGCTGGTTACGGGGCGAACCGGCCTCGGGGCCCCAGTCGCCGAATCTGACGCTCTTTGTGCGCGACTACCATCGACCCGACGCGAAGCTGGCGACAACGCCCGGTCACTGGCGGATGGAGCAGTGGCCCCTCGCCCGCGCCCGAAGAGTGACGCTCTTTCCGACAGCCGCTCACCGGCTCGGCCATTCGCCGGGCCCGGCGGGCACGCACTCCCTGACTTATGTCCCCGGATGCGGCACTGCAGCCGATCAGTGGTGGGGTGATCCGACGCCCGATATGGCGGCCGACGACGCCTGCAGCCTGGTGTACGACTCCGAACCTCTGACCCAGACGGAGGAGACCGTTGGCTTTCCAAGGGTGTGGCTCGCGGCATCCCTGGACGCGAGTCACGCGCACTGGATCGCGCGACTGGAGGACGTCGCCCCCGACGGGACGGTCACGCTCGTGACGGGCGGGGCACTCAACGGCTCCCAGCGCGTCAGGCGCTCGGCTCCGGAACCGTGGCAGCCGGGCCGGTTCCAGGAGCTCCTGCTCGAGCTCCACTTCACGACGTGGACTTTCCGGCCGGGTCACCGCGTACGCCTGGCCATTGCCAACGCCCAGTTCCCGATGATCTGGCCCGTCGAGGGGCCGCTCACTTCGACCCTGCGCCTGGGCACGACGGCCACGCGGCTGGAGCTGCCGGTGATTCCCTACGAGCCGCGGCCGGCGCCGGCCTTCCTGCCGCCAGAACCGCGAGAGCGCCGTCCCGATGCGCGAGAGTTGCCTTCGGCCGGCTGGCCCGCGCTGCACAGGACCGTCCGGGACGATAGAGCCGGCACCGTGAGCGTCGAGTGGTACGGCTCGGATCGCTACGAAATTCGAGGCCGGCGCCACCGCCAGGAAGAGCTGTCGATTTACTCCACGCGCACGACCGCCCCGGCCGCGGCGAGTTTCCACGGCGACGCGAGCCACTGGGTCGAGTGGCCAGGCCGATCGATTCGCCTGCGCACGCGGATGGAGGTCGTCACCGACGCAGCCAGCGTCCACGCCACGGTCCGCCGGCAGATTCTCGAGAACGGGCGACTCGTGCGCGATCGCGAATGGCGCGAGCGGATCCCGCGTGGCCTTCGCTGAGCCGCAGGGAAACTCAGGGACACACGCCTCGCTTCCGAGGGGTGTGGGTCGTCCGCAGCACTCGTGACGAGTTACCCAGTCTCGCCGACGCCGGGACGCTGGGGAGAGTAGTCCTGGTTCCCTGAGCTTCCGCGTTGCTGGTCCGTGGTAGCCTTCAGGTCCGGAGGTGGCGATTCGATGACGTCGACCCGGCTTTGCATCCTTTCACTGGTCTTCCTCGTTGCCCTCTCGGGTCTCGCATGGCCCGCACCCCGCGCTCGCGGGCCGGTCATCCTGCCCGGCCGCCTCGGCACGCCTCCGGAGCAGAAGTCGCGCGATGCCTGGCAGCAGCCAGAACGAGTCCTCGAGGCGCTCGCGTTGAAGCCGGGAGATACGGCAGCCGACGTTGGAGCAGGACTCGGGTACTTCACGTGGCGGCTGGCAGGGGCGGTCGGACCCACGGGCAAGGTCTACGCGGTCGACGTCGATAGCCGCTCGATCGCCTACTTGAAGCACCAGAGGGCGAAGCGCAAGATCGGCTGGGTCGAGGTCGGGAAAGGAGGATACCTGTCGCCCCGGCTGCCCGAGGGGTCCGTCGATGCTGCGCTCATCTGCAACACGCTGCACCACATCCGTAGCCGGGCCGCCTACCTTGTCAATCTGCGGCGGACGTTGGCTCCGGGCGGGCGTCTGGTCCTGGTGGAGTTCAAGAAGGTCCGCGAGAAGCAGGGGCCGTCGATCGAACACCGGATGGCCGCCGAGACCGCGATCGAGCTAGCCGACAAGGCCGGCTGGAAGGCGGTCGCCCGCCTCGACTTGCCGCGCCAGTGGCTGCTGGTGCTGCAGCCAAATGGCCGCGAAGTCAGCCGGCCAAGGTAGAGATTGCTGCCGCATAGCATTCCCCGTTACCGGTTGCCGGTTGCCTGCTGTCACTGCCATGGGCAGAGCACGCACCACGCCAGCGCCATCCATCGAGGGGACCACTGGGAGCCCCGACTTGAGTCCGCTTCCCCGTGTCAAAGCAGACCCCCGCGTCGCGCAAACGCACCCAGAACGACGCGGCCGTCGACCAGCTGGCTCGCGTGGGGTATGATCCGGTCTACGGCGCGCGCCCCCTGAAGCGGGCCATCCAGCGGCACGTGGAAGACGAGCTGGCCACCCGCATCGTCGAGGGTCGCGTCAAGAACGGAGATCGCGTCCGGGTCGGCGCGCGGGACGGTACCCTGGAGTTCGAGGTCGTGAGCCAATCGGAAAAGAAGAAGCGGGCCGCCGGATGAGGCGACCCCTCCCAGGCCGGGAGCCAGACCGCGTTGCGGGAGGATGCCTCTCGACGAGCTACTTCCCGGAGGGCCCCTTCGACACGCTCGTCGCCCGTCGCCTCGTCCCGGGCGGGAGACTTGCCCGAGCCGCACGCACTTCCAGCGGGAGGCTTCGACAGGCTCAGCCTGAGCGGATCCGGGACGATCCGGCTCTCCCGGCGCCAGGATTCCGCACGCGGTTCAAGCTGGCGGCGATGGTCGCCTTGCTACTGGCTTGCTCCGGCGGCTCCTTTGGCTTCGCTGGGGCCGAACCGCCCGACGCCGTGGTCGAGCGGGCCCGCAAGCTGATCGCGAGCGGCGAGCCGGCGCGTGCCGTGCCGCTCTTGCTCGAGGCGAAGAAGGCGGCCGCCGGGGGCCGGGAGGCTGGCGCGCTCCTCGAGCTGGGGCGAGCCTACGCGGCGCAGAAGGAGCGGACCTACGCCCTCCAGGCATTCGATGCCATCCTGAAGCGCCACGCTGCCGCCCCCGAGGCCGCCGCGGCCCAGTACGAGAAGGCGCTGATGGAGGTGACCGGCCTGCCGTCGGTCGACGACGTGCTCGAGGCGATGCGCGGCTTGGCGACGTTCAACCCGCTCTCGCTGGACCCGGACGCCATTCACCATCTACTCGGCGTCGAGAAGGGCTACCGTCTGGAGCGCATCGGCCCGGCGACGGAGCAGCTGGAGGAGACCTGGTCGAAGTACCCCCGGAGCCCGCTTGCTGCGGCGGCGCTCGTGCGACAGGTCGTGCTGGAGGGGTTTCTCACGTCGCAGCGCAAGGCCGCGCTCGAGCATCTGGAGCTGCTGTTCGGGCGCCACGCCCGCGCCCCCGAGGTGGCTGCCGGCCGGCTGTTCGAGGGCTTCTTGCTTCTGCTCGAGGGCCGGCATCCCGATGCTGCGCGCGCCTTCGCCGCCGTCGAGGCTTCTTCCGGGCTGCACCTCTACGCGGCCTTCTTTTCGGGGCTCGCCAGGGCTTACCTGCTGGGCGAGATGGGGGCCGGCCGGCCGCACTTCGAGGTGCTGGCCGCAAGCTCCGACCCGTTCTGGAAGTCGCTGGGTTCCTACCACCTCGCGCTGGCAGCCTTTGCCGCCGGTCCGGACACTCGCGCGGCCCGCGCCCGGCTCGAGGCCGTGCGGACGCCCGCGAGCGGCGCGGGGGGGCCGGGCACGGCCCGGGTCGAGACCTGGAAGAAGGCGTTGCTGCGCACGCTGGACCGCGTCGACCAGGCCTCGGGCGATTCCGAGCGCCGCCTGGTCGTCGCCCGTTTCTGGCGCGACGCAGGACACCGCAGACGCGCGATATCGGAGCTGGAAGCTCTTTTGAAGCAAAATGGCGCCGGACCAGAAGCCTCGGAGGCCCGGCTGGAGCTGGGCCGCCTGCTACAGGAAGACGAGGGTGCAGGGTCCGTAGCGGGGGCCAACGCGCTGCTCGAAGCTGCTGCCACCCACCCGGAGCCCGAACGCGCGCTCGAAGCGCGCTGGCGGGCCCGCGAAGGCGGCGCGCCGGAGCCTCGAGGCGTGCGGCCGGCCCCCAGGCTCGAGGCGCTGGCCAGAGACGGCCAGGTCTGGCAATCCCGCGCCGTCGCCGAGCTGGCTCGCCGGGCCGGCACGTCGCCCGTCGAGCGCGGCCGGCTCCTGAAGCGGCTGGAAGACGCCGTCGCCGCGGGCAACTTCAGCGCCGAGGAGACTCGCCGGCGGCTCCGGGACGCCGGGGATTTCCTGGCCGCCGAGGGCCGCCACCGGCCAGCCATGGAGATCTATCGAAGGCTCTTGCCAGAAGATCCGTCCCTTCAGGACCGCATGATCAGCCTGGCCGCGCTTCACGCCATGGGGCGGCTCGAACACCTCGCGTCCGCGGAAGGCTCCGAGACCGCCACTGGCTCGGCAGCCGGCTCCGGCGTGGTCTCGCAGGCGATTGCCGTGTCCGAAGCGCTGCTGGCCGCCGGCGAGCGTCAGTCCGCCATCGATCTTCTGGAGCGGGCCGCGACGCACCCGGGGGGACTGCCAGCGCGCGTGAGGCGTCTGACGCTGGAGCTCGCCGAGGGCCCGCTCACGCTCGCCTCGCTGGGGAAGGTCAACGCGCTTCTCGAGGAGAAGGGCCTGGCCGAAGCGGATCGATTCGCGCTGCTCGAGTGGAAGGCGAGGGTCCTGGAGCACGAGCAAGTCGAGAAGGCGAAGGCGCTGGACCTGTACCGCTACCTGGTGGAGCACGGCTGGAACGTCGACGCGCTGTCCGCGCTGCTGGCCGAGCGGTCGCTGGCTGCCGGGAAAGCGCGCGAGGCGTTGACGAGCCTGGCGAAGTCCGCTCGCGGTCCTCGACGGGACCTGCTGGAGGCGCGTGCGCTGGCGGTTCTGAAACAGGAAGATGCGAGCCGGGAGCGGCTCTCGCAGCTCGTTGAACGGTATCCGGAATCCGCGGAGGCTCAGCAGGCGCTGGTGCTGGCGGCCGAGCTCGATGCCCGGGCGATCGAACGGGCTTCGAGCACCCTGGGGGGAAAGCGCGGCTCGGGCGAACGCGAGCTGACGGCACTCCTGGCGCGGCTACTCCCGGGTGAGGCGGGCCGGCTGGTTCCCGCGCTGGACACGCTGAGCGACGCGCTCGTCTCCGGCAGCGGCCGTGTAGAGGCCGCGCTGGTCGACGCCCTGATTGCCACCTACGAGGGGCTCGCGGCCCCGTCCGGGAGGCTGGGAGATCTCTACCGGCTTCGCATGTCTAGCGGCCGAGTGACGGCCGGCGACACGCTGGCGCTGGCGCGCGCGATGGTTCGGGCGGGCCGGGCCCGTGAAGGCCATGACGTGCTCGAGGGGAAGGGCCCCGAGGCCGCCCTGGAGCAAGCGCTCATTCTTCACGAGGAGTTGAAAGACCCGGCGCGTGCGGTGGAGCGATTGAAGCGTTTGATGAAGGAGAAATCGGCACCGACCCAGGTCCGCGGGCGCGCCGCCGCGCAGCTGGCCTCTTGGCGCCGCGGCCAGCCCGACGAACGGGAAGCCCTCGAGGCCTCCGTCGCAGCCCAACCGCGCTCCACGGCCGCAGCCGACGCGCTCGAACGGCTGGCGACGCTCGCGGCCGCCAAGGGTGACCAGGCGGGCGCCGCGCAGCGCCTGGAGGCAGCCGCCAGGGCCTTGCCGGCGGGCCGGCGCGCCTGGTCCCTGGCGCTCGACGCTTCCCGCGCCTGGCTCGAAGCCTCCAGGCCGGAAGAGGCCGCGCGGATCGCTCGAGGGCTACTGGCCGCATCCGACGACTTCCCCGAGCAGGCCCGCCGGCTGCTGGCCCGCGCCGCCGGGCGCCAGCAGGCCACCGCCCTCGAATCGACGATCGACCGGGACGACCCAGCCAACCCAGCGAACGTCGAAAAGCTGCTGGCCAAGGCCGAGGTCCAGACGCGGATGTTGAACGCGCCGGACGAGGCCGCCACCACCCTGCTCGAGCTCGAAGAGCTCTTCCCCGAGAGCTCGTCCGGCCCGCGCGTGGCCGCGCTACGCCAGGCGATCGCCCTGGGGCGCGCCATCGCGCGACAGGAGCGTCGCGGCGGCGAGGGGTTGGTCATCGCGGGAATGCTCCGCGAAGGCGACGGCGCCGACCCCCGTGGGGCGGCGCTCGACTACTCCCGCGCGATCGAAGAATTGGATGGAAAGGGTCCGTTGGCTCTCTTGGCCCGGCTCTATCTGGCCAGGATCTGCGCGCTCTGGATGGGCGACACGGCTCGAGCCACCCGTGCGCTCGACGCCGCGGCCGCCCAGCCGGAGGCCTCCCGGTTCCGCGGGCGCCTCCAGACCGCGCGCGCTTGCCTCGAGCTGCCGGGCCTCGCCGCACGGCTGGCTGCCGATCCGCTGGCGGTAGCTCGCGCAGCGGCCGGCCCGCTCCAGGACCCGGCGCTCCTTCAGACGGCCCTGGAAAAGGCGCGACCCGGTCCCGAATCCTTCGAGCTGGCGTTCCGGTCGGCAGTTTCGATCGACCCACTGCGCTCCGTGACGCCGCTTGGGCCGGATGTGGCCGGCAGGCTCGAGCTGGCCGCCAGGCTCGCCGGCGAGCGTGCCGCCGATGCGCTCCTGGCGCTGGCGGACTGGCGCCGCGAGCGGGGCGAGCCCGAGGAGGCGCTCCAGACGTACGTCCGGGCCGAAAGGGCCGCGCCGGCCGACTCCGAGACAGCACGGACGGCAGCGGCGCGCCGCGGGATGCTGCTCGAAGGCGAGCTCGCGGATTCCGGCGCCGCCGCGGCGGCGTACCGCGCCGCGTCGATGGGCGGCCGCGGACCGTTTCAGGAGCTTGCCGCGGCCCGCTTGCCGCTGGTCCTGGCCCGCCGCGAGTCCGACGAGGCCGAGGCCGCGGTGCGGGCCGAACCGCCCGCCAAGCGCCCCCAGGCCTACCTCGAGGCGGCCCGCAAACAGGCCAAGCTCCAGGGCCAGCTCGACCGGGCAGCGGAGAACTACCGGGTATTCCTGCGCGTCGCGACCGATGGCAAGCTGCTCGACGCCGCGCACCGCGAGCTGGCCGAAGTCCTGGTGCGCGCCGACCTCCCGCGCGAGGCGGTCGAGACCCTGGCCCGGCTGCTCGACCGCAGGTTATCCGTGAGCCGGCCCGTGGCGGTGCTCCTGCGCATGGCGGAGATCCTGGAGCAGCACGTGGCCGACCTGGCTGAGGCCGGCCGCTTCTATGAGGAAGTCCAGCGCCTGGCCCCCGAAGGCGAGGAGGCCAAGGCCGCATCAGACGGACTGAAGCGGCTTTCCGAGGCTTCGAGGGCACGAGAGCGGGCCGAGCGCACCGGCGCCTCCGAGAGCAAGCCGAGCGAGGAGCTGGCGACCATCAAGAAGAAGTTCCTGACGGGCACCAAGGACCCGGAGGGCGCCGTCGAGGCGCTCCAGGCGCAACTGGCGATCGCGCGCGACCCGATGGAGAAGGCCGCGCTCTACACGGAGCTGGCGCGGGTCCAGGCCGTCGACCTGAAGGACTTCGCCGCGGCCGATGCCGCCTACGAGCAGGCCGTCGGGCTGCAAGGCAAGTCCGACGAGGCGGCCCTCCTCACGCTCGAGTGGGCCACCCTCCTGAGCGAGAAGCTCAAGCAGCCCAAGCGCGCCATGCAGCTCTACGATGACTGGATGACCCGCTTCTACGCCCACCCGAAGAAGGTGGCGGTGATGCTCGAGCGAGCCCGCCTGATGGAAGCCGCGCTCGACAATGCCCAGGGTGCCATCGACGTCTACCGCAACATCGCCAACGCCTATCCCCGCTCAGGCTTCGACGAGCAGGCGCTGCTGCGGATCGCGTACCTCTCGCGCACCTACTTCGCCAATCACCAGGGTGCGGTCGACGCCTTCGACCAGATCGCGCGCCGCTTCCCCTTCGGCCCCAACGCCCAGACGGCCCTCTTCCAGGCGGCCCAGATCAGCGAGATCGAGCTCGGCGACCTGAACCGCGCCGTCGTGTTCTACAACCGATTGGTGGCAACGTATCCGACGAGTCCCTTGGCCAACGACGCGCGCAACGCCCTGGCGCGGATCGAAAGGCGGCGGCGATGAGCGAGACGAGCTTCACCCAGCGCTACCGGGACGAGATCGCCTCGGCGTGTCTCGGCTACGGCTACGGCATCCTGAACTGTGCCTGCGCGATCTTCTGGGTCAAGGCGGTCACCGAGCGCGACCTCCTGCTACTGGCCGTCATGGCCATCACCGCCGTCCCGGCTGGTGTCTGCTACAACACGATGCTGGCCCACGTGGAGCTAATGGGCAAGGACGACGGCGAACGCAAGCAGCGGTACGAGGGCTTCTTCCGCGGTGCCAACTGGGTCGGCTTCGTCCAGTTCGCGATGCTCTTCAAGCTCTTCCTGCTGGGCTGAGCCAGTTGTGTGATGGCCGGCCGATCGCGTCTGGACCTGGCGCTCGTCGAGCGCGGACTGGCGCCGTCGCGTGAGAAGGCGCGCGCCCTCATCTTGGCCGGCGAGGTGACGGTCGACGGCCAGCGCGCGGACAAGCCGGGCCTGCAGATTGCCGCGACGGCGGCGTTGGAGGTCAGGGCTACTCACCGCTACGTCAGCCGCGGCGGCGAGAAGCTCCAATCGGCGTGGGAGGCGTTCGGCTTCGAGGTCGCCGGGAAGGTTTGCCTGGACGTCGGAGCATCGACCGGTGGCTTCACCGATTTTCTGCTCCAGAAGGGCGCGCTCAGGGTCTATGCGGTCGATGTCGGCTACGGGCAGCTGGCCTGGTCGCTGCGCAACGACCCGCGGGTGGTGGTCCTGGAGCGCGTCAACGCCCGTCACATGGAGCCGGAGCTGCTCCCAGTGCCCGCGGCGCTGGCGGCCCTCGACGTCAGCTTCATCTCGCTCGAGAAGGTGCTCCCCGCCGTGCTCGCCTGCCTGGCGCCGACGGCAGAGCTGGTCGCGCTGGTGAAGCCTCAGTTCGAGGCCGGGCCCGACGCCGTCGGCAAAAAGGGTGTCGTGCGCGACGCCGCCGTTCACGAGAGCGTCCTCTCCCGGTGCGCAGCCCACGCCGCAGAGCAGGGGCTGCAGGTGCGGGGCGCCACGTTCTCCGCCCTTCAGGGCCCCGAGGGCAACATCGAATTCTTCCTTTACCTGGCGCGTCCTGCCGCCGTGCCCCAGCCGCCGCCCGACCTGGCCGCCGTCGTCGCCCGGGCCCACGAGTTCTTCGGCCGCTGACCCGGTCGTCGCGCCGCTTCCGGCAGCTTTCGTGTATCCTCCCGGCAGGAGGAGGATCTCATGGCCTTCGGCAAAATCCCCTGGAAGCAGGTCGACGAGTACCTCGAGAAGTCCGTCGGCAAGACGTTCGACACCATCTTCTCGACCATGGACGAGCAGGAGGGCGAGGTCCGCTCGCGCATCGACGCGGGACTGGCACGCGGCCGCGACGTCCTGGCCGACGAGATGATCTCGGAGTCAGCCCGCAAGACAGCGCTCATCGGCGGCGGCGCGGCCCTGCCGGATCTCCTCATCGTCGGAGGCTGGCCGATGATGATCGCCAGCATCGGCACTGACTTCACGCTCACGCTGCGCGAAGAGCTGGTGCTGCTCAACAAGCTTGCCTATCTCTACGGCATGGAGGCCGACCGCGCCGTCCGCAAACGCGAGGCGATCGGCCTGCTGGCGGCCGTCCGCGCCTCTGAGGGCTCGCCCAAGGGCAACGCCACGGCCGAGGTCACGAAGCTGATGGCGGTGATGGGAGCCAAGCACGCGTCGACGCGTCTCATCGTCGAAATCGGGCGGAGATTCTTCCAGAAGAAGCTGGTCGCGCTCATCCCCGGCCTCGGCATCCTCCTCTCGGGCGGCGTGAATTACTACTCCACGAAGGCACTGGGCGAATACGCCAAGGTCTACTACCGCAAGCAGCAGGTCGGCGCCCCCGAGGTCGATGACGTCCTCGTGCGCATCCAGCACTTTCAGAAGTGCTTCCTGAAGGTGATGCTCAACATGGCCAAGGTGGACCGCAAGGTCCCGCCCGAGGAGGAGGAACTGCTGAAGGACTCGCTGATGATGTTCGGCTACACGAAGGAAGAGAAGGACAGCTACCTGGCGGAGCTCTGGAACCTCGAGGCCGCCAACCCGCTGACCGTCGACGAGGTGCGGGCGCTATCGCAGGAAGACCGCCAGTACATCTTCAAGCAGGCCGTGGCCATGATGCTGGTGGACAATCACGCCTCCGAGGCCGAGGAGCGCTACCTCGACCTCTTGCGCAAGCAGATGGGCGTCACCGAGGCCACGGTCGCCAAGCTGCGCGAGACCGTGCGCGAAGAGCTGGGCCAGACGGCCGAGGGCTGATCGCCGGGGCTTAGAGCTTCTTCATCGCTTCCTCGCGCAGCTTCGGGTCGATGCGGTAAAACTTGCTGAAGCCGTAGCCGAAGGGGTGTGGCTTGTAGTTGGCCAGCCACTGGTGCACGAGGCGGAATCCGATGCGATGGACGCCCCAGATGACGGGGGTCTCGTCGTGCAGGATCTGGATCATCTCGTCGATGACCTTCTTGCGCTCGGGCGAGTCGTTCATGATCTTCATCTTCTCGTAGAGCTCGTCGTAGCGCTTGTTCTTGAAGTTCGTGGGGTTGGGCCCGGGCGCCTCGTTGGGTCCGTAGAAGATGGCCAGGAAGTCCTCGGGGTCGGGGATGGAGGCGTGGCTCCCGTAGCCGAAGATCTGCGCCCGCTTGGAGCGCATCTTGGCGCTGAATTCGGGCCACGTGTTGCCGTTCAGAGTGATCGTGATGCCGATCTTCGCCATCTCGCGCTGGAACATCTCGCCGAACTGCCGGGATGTGGTGTCGGCCATGTTCTCGTAAACCAGCGTCGGGATTCCCTTCCCGTCCGGGAAGCCGGCCTCGACGAGCAGCTTCTTGGCCTTCTCGACGTCCTTCTGACCGTACGGGTTCTTGCACGCCGCGTCGTAGCCGAACATCCCGGGCGGCAGAGGCGATTGCGCGTGCACGCAGCGGTTGTTGTAGAAGAGCTCCATGCGGCGCGGCATGTCGTAGGCCAGCGACATGGCCTGGCGGACCAGCTTGTGCTTGCCGAGAAACGAGTCCTCCATGTTGAAGCCGGTCATCGTGACGTCGATCTCCTGCATCTTGTGCAGCCGGATGCCCTTCTCGCCGAAGGAGGCGCGGATCTCCTTCGTCTTGGGATCGACGACCGTCGCGTAGTTGTCCTTGGGAATGCCACCGTAGTCGAGCTCGCCCTTGATCAGGCGCAGCCAGGACGGCTGATCCTCGACGATGATGTGCGCCTCGACCTTGTCGACGAAGGGGATCGGCTTGCCCGCGTCGGCCAGGAAGCCGGCAGCCTGATCCTCGGGCTCACCGGCGCTCGGATAGACGGCGCCGTGGTAGGTCGGATTGCGCTCGAAGACGATCTTGCTGTTGCGAATCCAGCTCGTGACCTTGAAGGGACCCGTGCCGACCGGCTTGTTGAGGAACTCCTTGCCGTACATCTCGACGGCCTCGCGGGGGTGTACGAAGGTCGCGGGGTGGCAGAGGTTCACTAGCAGCTGGGGATAGGGCTCCAGGAGCTTGATGACGAGCGTGTGGGGATCGGGCGTCTGGAGCCCATCGACCTTCATCGAGTAGTCCGTCGCGCCCTCGGCCTTGGAGGCTTCCCGGAAGGCGTTGAAGCCGGCGATCTTCTTGTCGAAGATGGCCCAGTTGTAGGCGCGGTTCTTGAAATCGGCGACCCGCTTCCAGGAGTAGACGAAGTCCTCCGTCGTCACCTCGCGCCCCTTGCCGCCCGTCGCCTTGAAGCAGGGATCGTCGGCAAAGAGGATGCCCTTCTTCAGCTTGAACGTATAGGTCAAGCCGTCCGGGCTCACCTGCGGCATGCCGTCAGCGAGATTCGGCACCGCCTTGCTCGGGCGTTCGAGGTAGGCATACTCCATCAGCCCCTCGTAGACCTCCGAGACTGCGCGGCTGGTGTAGACGTCGTCTGCAGTGCAAGGGTCTAGACCCTTCACGTCGGCGGGAAACAGCGTTCGCAGCACGTTCTCCTGGGCCGACGCCCCTGCGGCCAAGCTGAACCCCAGCACCAGTGCAGCTACTACTCGAATCCATCTGTGAGGCATCGCGGTCTCTCCCTGACTCGTCGGAGCGCTCGTGAGGCGCCCGCGGCCACACTCTAACACCTTGGAGGCGCACCGGCCGAGGCGCTCGAGTGGGTTCGAAGGCGGTGTCTAAACGCAGGCAGCCGGCTGACCGAAGGGGAGGACGGATGCTAGTGAAATGCGTGCGGAGGACCGCGAGAAGCGTGGCGCTGGCAACCGCCTCGGCGGCGGTCGTGGCGCGGCTGGCGTGCGGGCCGGTAGCGGCGGCCTGTTGCGGCAACGGGCCCATCGTGGGCCCCAGGCCAGCGACGCCGCTGATGGAGCGTGGGCCCGCAGGCGGGCCGGTGGAGGTGCTGGTGCTGGCGCCCCTGGACGGCTCGAGGGATTGGGCCACGAGCCTGCGGTCTGCACTGGCAATGTTGCCCGGGGTCGGTCGGGTGGAGGTCGATCCGGCGCGCGGGCTTGCGCGAGTGGGGTTCCGCGAGCGGCCGGTGCCCGTGGAGGCGCTGGTGGAGTCGGCTCGGTTGGCGGGCGTGCTCGCTCGGCCCACCCGGCTGGTGAGGATACCCTTGCCGAACGGCGGCGGGAAGGGAAGGGCGGCTGCCGTGGAGGCGATGCTGATGCGCGAAGCCTCGGTCCGCGACTTCGAGCTGGAGGTCGAGGGAGCGGCGGCCGTGGCGAGGGTCTGGGCGGAGTCGGAGGGCGGGCTCGGGGCGCTGATCGACCGGGTGACCCGGGTGCAGCCGGAACCGGCGCCGTCACGCTGAGGCGCGGGGGGGGAAAGGGGCTGGAATTCCAGGCCCGTGCACAGCGACCCTAGGTGGCCTCGCCCGGCGGCGCAGGCTACTCCGGGCTGTCGGGCAGGTCTTCGGGGCCGAAGGAGCGGGGGAGCAGTTCGCGGAGGGACTGGGTGATCTTCTTCTGGCTGCCGGCCATGACGACGGGGAGGTCGGGGGCGAACTCGTTGAGAGTCTGGCGGCAGGCGCCGCAGGGCGCCACGGGCTTTCCTGAGCTGCAGACGATGACGATGGCGGCGAACTTCCGGTGGCCCTCGCTGACGGCCTTGAGGAGGGCTGTGCGTTCGGCGCAGATGGAGTGGCCGTAGGCGGCGTTCTCCACGTTGCAGCCGGAAAAGATCAAGCCCTCCTCGGTGAGAAGGGCAGCTCCCACTCCGAACTTGGAGTAGGGGTTGTAGGCCATCTTCATGGCCGCGAGGGCTGAGGTCTCCAGCTTTGCGAGCGTGGCTTCGTCGAGTGCTGTGATCGCCATGGGGAGGGAGCTCCAGCCGAAGGGACTACGCCGGGGCCGAGGGCCTCGAGGTCCGCGCGGGGTCAACCGCGATCGGTTCGGGCCGGCTCGGCCCCGGGTCCGGATTGGGAAATCAGCGCTTGCTGTACTGGGGCCGCTTGCGGGCGCCCTTGAGGCCGGGCTTCTTGCGCTCGACCATGCGGTCGTCGCGCGAGAGCATGCCCGCCTTGCGGAGCACCGGGCGGAGGTTCGGATCGCAAGCCACCAGCGCGCGAGCCACGCCCATGCGCAGTGCGCCGGCCTGGCCTGAGAGACCGCCGCCATCGACCCGGGTGACGATGCTGACCTTGTCAGCCGTCTCGGTCGCCTTCAGCGGTTCGCTCGCGTACATCTCCCAGTCGGGGTTGTGGATGTACTCCTTGAGCGTCTTGCCGTTGACGGTGAAACCGGTGGTGCCGGGGAAGAGGCGAACGCGGGCCGTGGAGGTCTTGCGGCGGCCGACGCCCCAGAAAAACGACATGGAAGTCATAAGTCTTGTCCTGCGAGTGCGTTACGAAAGAGTGCCAGTGGAGTTACTTCTTGCGCGGATCGACCGGGACTGCCTCCGGCTTCTGCGCCGAGTGAGGGTGCTGGGTCCCCTTGTAGACGTGCATCTTGAGGAAGATGCGGTCAGCGAGCTTGTTCTTGGGCAGCATGCACTTGACGGCGTGCTCGATGACGCGCTCGGGGTGAGACGCGAGCAGCTCCTTCAAGCTCTTGCTCTTCATGCCGCCCTTGTAGCCGGAGTATTCAAAGTAGAACTTGTCCGACATCTTCGAGCCGGTGACGGCGATCTTCTCCGCGTTGATCACGACGACGTGGTCGCCCGTGTTCATGTGCGGCGTAAAAGTCGGCTTGTGCTTACCTCGCAGGATCGTGGCCACACGGGCTGCGACCTTGCCGAGGATCTGGCCGTCGCAGTCGATGAGCAACCAGCGAGGCTGGATCTCTTCAATCTTGGGCAAATACGTCTTCATCTCGAGACTTCTCCTGAGGTGAGGGGAAACTCCGGAAACAAAAAGCTGGTCCCCCCCAGATCGATTTCGGGAAGCGGCAATCTAGCATGACATCGCTGCCGAGTCAACAGCTTTGGCGGGCGAATCGTCCGGGTACCAGACGCGGACCAGGTAGAGGCCTTCCGGGGGAGCGGGCTCGATGCCTCGGCCCTTTACTCGCGCCGCCAGCAGCTCCTGCATCGTTTCGGGGGGGACGCGACCCTCGCCCACGGCGATGAGCCAGCCCATGATGTTTCGGATCATGCCGCGCAGAAAGCTGCGGGCCGTGAAATCGGCGTGGATGAACGGGCCCTGTCGAGAAAGGCAGATCTCTTCGATGGAGCGTTCCAGCCGCACGGCCTCGATCGGCCGCTTGGCGAAGCTGACGAAGTTGTGGTCGCCGACCAGCTGCGCGGCGGCGGCTTCCACGCGCGTCCAGTCGAGCGGCCGGCGCAGGAAAGTCACGTACGGCTCGAGCAGGACCGAGCGCGGGAGCGTCTCCGTCATGACGTAGCGGTAGGCCCGTCGCACCGCGTCGTACCTGGGGTGAAAGTCGTCGTGGACCCGCCGCGTCGTACGGACCCGGATTCCGAGCGGCAGCTGCGCCTGGACCGCCGCCTCGATGGCGCGCATCGGCATCTTCGTATCCACGGTGCACGCCATGACTTGCCCCAGCGCATGGACGCCCCGGTCGGTCCTTCCCGCCGCCAGTGCCCGCAGGGGCTGGCCGAAGCAACGGGCCAGCGCCTTCTCGAACTCGCCCTGGACGGTCGTGCAGCCCGGCTGGACCTCGTAGCCCTGGAAGCGGCTGCCGTCGTATTCGACTATGAACATGATCCTCATGATGGGAGGCTTGAGGCTTGAGGAGTGAGAGGCTGTGAAGTAATCGGGAGTGGACTTGTGGTTTCCCGGGAGCGGTGGCCTCGCGCGCCTGTGAGGTCATTGGCTTCCGTTTGAGTTCCCTGCTCGGGTTCCTGTGATTTGGACCGCTTGGCGGAGCATCTGCTGC
>JACQZN010000108.1 GCA_016213845.1 Candidatus Wallbacteria bacterium | reverse complement strand
AGAGCCGGCCCTCGCCACTTGCTCGCGCGTCGGAACCCAGGGAACCGGGCCCGCTGCGCCTGTCCCCTCACCCTTGCCCATCGCCGGCCTTGCTGCAGTTCTCGGGCGCGCAGAGCCATCGGCCCAGCCACTGCCTCAGCTCGCTCTGCTGGGCCTCCATCCGTTCGAGCTGCCGCCCCAGCGCGTCGATCTTCTCTTCCAGGGCCGCGATCCGGTCCGCATTCTCTGCCACTCGCCACCGCCTTTTCTGCTGCTAGCATAGGCGCCGCCCTCCGCCGGAATCTAGCTCCGGGCCAGAGCGGTCTACGCCTTTCACGGCGACTAGATCGCCGGCCCGCTCCTGGGCCTGCCGCCAGGCGAGTTCGAGGCCAACGTCGACACGTACAGCGCCAGCTTCTACCAGGCACCCGACCGTCGACCCCTCGCTGCCGCTGCTGCTCGAGCCCGCCAACCATCTCCAGGAGGCGGCCGTCGCCACCATCGACTCAGCCGACCGGCTGCCGCGCAGGCGGCGCAAGCACTAGTCACGGCCGCGAATCGAGCTCGAGGCCTGGGGGGCTCGAGGCCTGGGGGGCAGTGCCTCGAGGCTCCCTGTCCTCCCACCACACTCAAGCTCGGGGCCCTGGCGCTCCGCACAGGAAGTCCCGCCAATCCATCCACGCGATTCCCGACCTGTCAGCGCTCTTGCGTTCGGAGGCCTCGGCCAGTACGAGCGGGCGATACTCCGGATTGCAGCGCGTGAACTCGAGCAGGCCGCGAAGAGAAGCAGAGTCCGTATTGCCCGTCTTCACCTCCACCGCCCACCGGCCCCAGCTGCCGTCGAGCACTGCATCGATCTCGAAGGGCTCCTCCCGCCAGTAAGTCACCTTCTGTCCCCGGTTCCAGGCGTGGGACAGACAGGCGTTTTCCACCCAGGCGCCGTACCTGGCCGGGTCGCGACTGCGATCGGGTGCGCCTTGCGGATCGGTCACGGCAAGCAGTGCATTGTCGAGGGTTACCAGCTTGGGAGGCGCTGCCCGGCTCCGGGCTCCGCGACGCGAGTGTTTCGGAAGGGCGGCGACCAGGAAGGCGTCTTCCAGAAGGGCCAGGTAATGCGCGATTGTCTCCAGGGCCCCCTTGTCGTGCAGTTGTCCCTGGATCTTTTGAAGAGAGACGATCTGAGCCGGGGACGAGGCCGCCACGCCAAAGACCTGCCTCAGGAGCGCAGGCCGCCGCACCGGTGCCAGCGCGAGTATGTCCCTCCCGACGGCAGGCTCCAGAATCGAGTCGCGGACATAGGCGCTCCAGCGTCGCAAATCTCCGCCGAGTGAAAACGCGCCAGGATAGCTACCCATCCTCACCAATGCCTCGGCAGAGTCATGAGGGCTGAGGTGAAAGGCTGCGGCAAGCGACGAAGCCGACCAGTGCGCAAGCGTGAGCCGCTCGAACCTGCCAGCCAGACTCTCCCGTGAGCCGGTCGCCAGCCTCAAGGCGGATGAGCCCGTCGCCACGATCTTCACGGTCCGCTTGCGGCGCCGCTGGCGGTCCCACTCGCCCTTCAGGCGACTTGCCCAACCGTCGAGCATGTGCACCTCGTCCAGCAGGAGAATGGGGCCATCTCCTCGGTCGGCCATCGCTTCGATCCGTCTCCACAGCCGCTCCCAGAACCCGGGTACGGTCGCTTCCGGGCTGTCCGCGGCGACATACACGGCCGAGTCAGCCATTCTGTCCGCCAGCTCCAGCAATAGCGTGGTCTTGCCGACTTGCCGGGGCCCGCACAGCAGCTGGATCCTGTCCGTCCCGGGTTCCTTCAGCCGCTCCCCAAGTGTTTCGAGACACTCCTGGTACGAGAGCCTGTAGTCGCCTTCGATCATACTCGAATAATTATTCGAGTATGGACGGGGAAGTCAAGACCCAGCTCGAGACTCCAGGCCGCTGCCCAATTGGCCACGACGGCCACCCAGCGGGTACACTGGAACCGCCATCGACGTAACCGCCCCGAACCTCGCCCAGCCCCCCACCATGGTCTCGCGCAAGGACTTGCAGCTCCCGGAGCCCGACGAGGGCGCCGCCCACGAGCCACCCATCGCCGCCATCATCGGCGAGCGACTCACGCTGACCGCCTTCCACCAGATCGCGGGCAACCTCGCGGGTTACCCCTTCGTCAAGCTGGTCGTCGATCGCCCCGCCGGGGTCATTCACTTCTTGAACAGCGCGGTCTACCCCTTCCACGGCGACTACATCGCCGGCCCGCTCCTGGGCCTGCCGCCGGGCGAGTTCGAGGCCAACGTCGACACGTACAACGCCAGCTTCTACAAGGCACCCGACCGCAGGCACTACCTGGCCATCCTGGCGCTCCACCGCCGCGAGACGGACGCGTTCTTCACGCTCGAAACCGTCGAGGTCGACACGATGGACGGGCCAATGCTGCTCTACCTCTATCGCTTCGTGCGCGACTGGATCGACCCCTCGCTGCCGCTCCTGCTGAAGCCGGCCAATCACCTCCAGGAGGCGGCCGTCGCCGCCATCGATTCGGCCGAGCTACCCCGCATCTACTCGCACGAGCTCTTCGCGTCGGCCACCTACATCCCCCTGAACCCCGGACGCGCCTCTGGCCGGCTGCGCGCGTTCGCCTCCGAGGCCGATTACCGGGCCGCGCGCTCGACGCTCGACTGGCACGACATCATCGTGATGGCGCGAGTGCCCGACGACATCCCGCGCCTCTCGGGCATCATCAACGCCCAGCCCACCACGCCGCTGTCCCACACCAACGTCCTCGCCTCCGGCTGGGACATTCCCAACAGCGTCCAGGTCGGCCTGCTCGAGCGCGTCGCGCAGGATCGCCTCGACGGCCAGTGGGTCGACTACGAGGTGCGGCTGCAGTCCACCGAGGTCCAGCTCACGCCGATCGAGCGTCCGGCCTCGGCGGATCGTCCCCCCGCCTGGCGCGCCCAGAAGATCCGCATCGAGGAGCCCGAGACCGGCCGGACGCCGATCGTGCAGCTCGATCAGCTCAGGATGGACGCGCGCCACCGCTACGGCACCAAGGCAGCGAACCTGGGCGAGCTCTCGCACGTGCTGCGTCACGGCTCCGATCGGCTGCTCGGCTTCTACCG
Source organism: Candidatus Wallbacteria bacterium (assembly GCA_016213845.1). Lineage (GTDB taxonomy): Bacteria > Muiribacteriota > UBA6191 > JACPRK01 > JACPRK01 > JACPRK01. The sequence continues at coordinate 29,787 of JACQZN010000108.1, read as the reverse complement.
CATCCGCCGCCCCCCGCGCCCCAACCTCTTGCCCTACCTGGCCAAGCTCCTCGGCGTCAGCGAGGACGCGGACCTCGCCCGGGCCGCGCTCGACTTCCTGCGCAAGCGCGTGCAGATCCCGGGCGGCATCGCCATCCCCTTCTCGCTTCAACAGGAGTTCCTGGAGTCCTCGCCGAAGATCCAGCAGGCCATCGGCAAGCTCAAGATGGCCCTCGAGCTCAACGCGCGTCAAACCGACGCCCTCTGCGTCAACGTCCAGCGGCTGATCCGTGACGCACGCATCCCCGAGCGCATCCGAGGCTACATCGACACCCAGGTCGCCAACGTCCTGGGCGGCTGCTCCAGCTTCGTCGTCCGCAGCTCCTCCAACGCCGAGGATCTGGAGCGATTCTCCGCCGCGGGGATCTACGAGTCGATCAACCACGTGACGCGGGCCGACACGCTCTTCGAGAGCATCAAGCAGGTCTGGGCGTCACTGCTCTCGCCGCGCAGCGTGCGGCTGCGCCAGGAGGTCGGCATCTCGCTCGACGACAGCTACATGGGCGTCATCGTTCAAGAGGAGGTCGGCTCGCTCATGGGCGGCGTGCTGGTCACCAGCAACCCGACCAGCAAGGACGACTTCCGCAACGTCTACATCAACGCGTCGACCCACTCGGTCAACCAGGTCGTACAGGGCGCGGAGCTGCCATACCAGTACCTGTACAACACCGTCGAGGGCGGCGGCCGCACGCTCTCCATCGGCAACGCCGAGGCCGACCTCCCCGAGGAGCGCAAGGAACAGCTCCAGGACCTGGCCGTGGCGGGGCGGCTGCTGCAGTCGCACTTCTCCGCCGATTACACCTTCTCGAGCCCGCTCGACATCGAGTGGCTGGCCGCCGCGGACGGCCTGCACCTCCTGCAGCTTCGCCCGTACGCGCGGTAGTGGCGATGACGCGCGTCATCCGGTGCTACTTCGGATTCCAGTTCTTCTTCGGGCTGCTCTTCTGGCTGCCGGTCTACTACGAGTACCAGAAGCGGATCGGTCTGACGGACGAGCAGATCTTCCGGATTCAAAGCATCTATTACATCGCCTTTTGTCTGCTCGAGATCCCGACCGGCATGGTGGCAGACCAGATCGGGCGGCGCCGGTGCATGCGGGCGGGTGCGGCGGCACTGGTGGCGGCGAGCGTGCTGCCCATCTACTGGCAGAGCTACGGCGGGTTTCTGGCGCACTTTCTTTTGATCGCGCTGGCGCGGTCGTTCATCTCGGGGGCGTCGAGCGCGTATCTCTACGACCTGCTCGCGCGCGCGGGCGACGCGCAGGGATTCAAGGACATCGAGGGCCGCTCGCGAGCCTACTCGCTCTACGGGAAGGTCGTCTGCTGGTCCGGGATCGGCCTTCTGATGGACTGGAAGCTGACGCTGCCGTACTGGCTGACGCTGGGCGCAGCGGTCGTCGCCCTAGGGTTCTCGCTGGCGTTGCCCCCGGTGGAGGTCGAGCGGCCGGGCGGGCTGGGGCTGGGAAGCGCGATGAAGCGGCTGGCGGAGGTCGGACGTTCGTTTGCGCGGGTCCCGGTGCTGGGGCTGGTGATCGCGCAGGGCGTGGCGGCGTTCGTGCTGGCGCGGATAGTCCAGGTCAACCTCTTCCAACCGGTGCTGGGGGAAAAGGGGTTCTCCGTCGGAACCTACGGCGGCGTGATGGCGCTGATGACGGTCTTCGAGGCGATCGGCTCGGCGCGCTCCGGCTGGGTGCGGCGCTGGCTGGACGATTTCGCCGCGGTCTTCGCCCTGACCGCGCTGGCCGCCGTGTGCGTGGGGCTTCTCGCGCCGGCCGGCGGCGCCGCCACGCTCCTCTTGCTCTCGGTGTTCGCCTACCTGACGGGTCTTTTGTATCCGATTCAGCGCCAGCTGATGAACGACGTCATCCCCGACTCGAAGCACCGGGCGACGATCATGTCGCTCGAGTCGATCGTCGACCGCGCCGTGAACGCCTGGCTGGCCGCGCTGATCGGCGGCTACCTCGCCGCGGGGCGCCTGGGCGACTACCTGGTCCTGTCCGCCGTCCTGACCGTCGCGCTGCTGGCCGTGCTCTGGCTCTGGTCGCGCGTGCAACGGCCGCGCGCGTCGTGACGGCGCCGGCAGCTCACGCGTGGCGCGCCCGGCCCGAGCGAGGCATTCACCGCTCGCCCAGTGCCCGGAACGCCTCGCGGATGCGCACCGCGCGTCGCATCGCCCGGTCGTTGCCGCCCAGGCCGCGCCGGGTGAGGACGGCCTCGACGACTTCACGGTGGGCGCCTGCGAAGCGATCGGCGTCGGCCTGTAGCAGCGCCTTGCCGGCCGCGGGCATTGTGGCCTCGCTTCCGAGCGCGGCGACCGCGTGGAACGCCAGCTCGTCGGCCACCAAGGCGCCGAGCGCCGTCCGAAGGTCCCAGAGTGTTGCGGCCCAGATCGTGCCGTCCTGGTGGCTCTCGCCGGCCAGGTCGTCCGGGTACCGCTTCGGGCTCTCGCAGGAGCGCAGGTAGGGCTTTCCGATCTTGGCGACGATCCACTCGCCGACGCGCGGGTCGTCACCGATGGAGGCCGCGAAGTAGTCGGAAGTGCCCTCGGAGAGCGCCGCGGCCTCGCCACCGACTCCGAAGCCTGCGAGCTTGTGCGTCACGGCGTGCGTGTACTCGTGGAGCATCACGCTCGCATCGCGCGACATCACGTTGTAGCGGCCGCCGTCACCCAGGACGATGTAGTTGCCCCACGGGACATAGTAGGCGTTGTCCAGGTTCTCGCCATAGTAGACGCCGACCGCCATCGGCGTGTCGAGCCCGTCGAAACCGAACCGTGCCTTGAAGAAGTCGTGCGCGCGGTCGACGTGGTAGTAGGCGTTGGCCTCGTCCAGGTGCTTGTTCTGGGGCGGGTAGACGAAGCGGTTGTTCGAGTCGGAGGCCTGCATCGGCGTGTCCTCGTTCTCGACCTCGACGTGCTCGCCCTCGAGTCGGCCCTGGCGCCGCAGGTGGTCGATCGGCTCGACGGTGACGCCCGAGCGCAGCGGATTGACGCGGTAGACTCCGGCCACGCCGTCCAGCGCACACGCAAGATCGGCGACGTGGAGGACCCGGCCGCTCGCAGCGTCGACGACGACGCGGAAGTCGCCGGGCGGGGAGCGCGTCGCCACCGAGACCAGGTAGGCGTCGGCCAGCCCCTGACGCGTGTCGAACCAGACCGGCCGGACGGCGGGCGGCCGCGCGGTGCGCGTAACTCCCAGGTGCGCCAGCGCCCGATCCCGGGCCGCGCCGAGGTCGATTTGCCTTCTGGCCGCAAGCACCCGAGCGTCCAGCACGAAGCTGCCCGCGATCAGAAAGCGCGTCCGTCCCCTCGTCAGCGTGAGCCGCCCCGGGTAGATGGGGCGGCCTTCGAAAGCAGCCTGGAGCTCGACGCGCTCGGGCCGTTCGGCGTCAGCCGAGAGCTCGACGCCTCTGGCCATGGAGCTCCGGAGCCGGTCGAGCTCATCCGTGCCGGCCCTGTCGCCGGCGATGGCAACCGGCGCGCCCGAGGCTGGGTCCCAGACAATCTCCTCGGAGGTCCAGGCGCGCGAGAAGGCCGACACCGCCGCCGCCGGCCTGGGCTGTGCGGTGCGAGTGTCGAGCGGCTGCGGCCGGCCCGTGTCCCGGTCGAACGCCATCGCGCTGCTCGCGAAGGCCATCATCATGATGTAGAGAGCTGTCCCGAGCAGGGCGTTTCGGTGCGGCATGCGAGTCGAGTCCTCCGCCAACCTCTGGAGCCGGGCTCCGGGGCAGGGAAGTCTCCCCCTAGAACCGGTTGCGCCCCATGATACCCCGCCCATAGCCCAGGTTGCGGATCTCGGAGGAGCGCAGCCGGCCGTGGCCATCGAGGGTGGCCTGCACCGGTACCGGAAGTCTGAGCGTGTGCAGGACGGTCTTCCTCGGGCCGACATCCGGCCGCGGCGAGAGTTTCCACTTCAGGGCCAGAGCCGCCTGCAGGTCGCTGCGGTCGACCCGCCCGGACCACTGCACGGACGCCGAGAACCGAAGCTCCACCGAGATCTCTCGCGCGGCGGTGAGGAAGACATTGCCGACCGAGTTGAGCACGATCGAGTCGCAGCCGACGATGGAGATGTCCCGCACGATCCCGCGCGAATCGGCGTGGACGTGGTCGTAGGCGCCTCGTGTCAGCAGCGTCAACAAGTGCGCCTTGGCCCACGCCTGGGCGCTCCACGGCGCAAAGGTGTCGTTCTGGATCTGCTCGCGAAGGCGATCGAGGTTCATGGAAGGCAGCCCGCTGCCCGCCCCATTTTCCCATGGACTGCATGCAGCGTCCGGCATGCAGGTGCAGCCTCCGCGCTGCGGTGACCATGCAGCGCGCGGGCCGGACAGCGAAAATCTCGCCCCTGTCGTAGAGCCGATTCCCGACACGATCCTGCCAAAATCGGGTCCCCATGGCACACCGATTGCCCAGTTCGGAGACGGCGTGCCGGTGGCGACCACCGGGACAGGCCCAAGGACCGACGAAAGACTTCGAGAGCTGGAGGCAGCTTCAAGATGACCGAAATCGAGATCGCAGCGAAAGTCAGAGCCCTCGTGTGCAAACAGCTGGACGTTCCCAGCCAGATGGTGACGGACCAGGCCTCGTTCGTGACGGACCTGGGAGCCGACTCCCTCGACACCGTTGAGCTGGCGATGTCGCTCGAGGAGTGCTTTGGCATCGAGATCGAGGAGACGGAGAGCAAGCGGCTCCGGACGGTGCGCGACGCGATCGAGTTCGTCCTCGAGAAGCAGGCCCTGCCCGTCGCAGCCTGAGGCCGCGCGGCGCGGCTGCGCTGCACCCGGAGTCGACTCGAAAGAATTTTCGAGAAAGTCGTTGACTTCGATCCTGCTCGGTGGTACACTCCCCCTCCTCCAAACGGAGAGGTTGCCGCGAAACGGGCGGGGTCGCCCAGAGGCAATCAGTAACGGATGGAGGTCCCGGAGCAGCTCTGCAGAGCCACTCGGGGAGTGGCGGTGAAAGCCGCCGCAAGCGCCGTCAGGCCCGAGGGAACGGCGAGGGTGCAAGCCCTGAATCAGTAGTGGCCCCGGGGTCCTCGAGTACCAGAGGACGTGGTTGGACAAGGGTCGTCCATGGAGCCTAGCGGTGAAAGCCGCGAAGCAGGACCCTTTGACGAACGGTACTGAAGGCAACGAAGACCCCCGAGTTGCCCCGGCTGGAGAGTTCAGAGTCTGACGCCGGCTCTCCGAGCAACAAGGTTCCACGTGGCGCCAGGACCCCCGAAGCGATCGCATCAATTCCCGGGCCCGGAGAACGAGTGGGATCAACGCCGTCAGCAGGTTGTCTGGAGTGATGGAGCCGCAAGGCCTCGTCGCAAAGGATCGAGTGGTTGGACCCAAGAGGGTGCCGAAAGGCACGGGTGAGTGAGCAGTCGGCCGCAAGGTTGGCCGCGAGCCCGCCCGAAGAAGACCCCGCGAGAACGCAATCACCACCAGGAGCCCCGGATCGCAAGGTCCGGGGTTCTTGCTTTCGCGGAGTACGCCGGGAAGCCGGCCGGGCTCAATTCACCGGCGCGGACGCCAGCTCGGAAGGGGCGGTGTCTCGCGGACCGTCGGGAGCACGCTCGGCGGCCTGATAGCTTCCCCAGAGCGCGGTGAGCGCGCCGCCGGAATCGAGCAGCGTGTAGAAATCGCCCTGCTCGATCACGCGGCCGTCCGAGAGCACGTAGATGCGGTCGAAGAGCGGCAAGAGGTGCAGCTTGTGCACCGACGAGACCAGCGCCCGGTCCCGGTAGAGCTCCAGCAGGTTGAGGTAGATCAGCTTCTCGCTGTGCGCGTCGACGCTGGAGGTCGGCTCGTCCAGCAGCACCACGTCGCTCTCGCGCGAAAAGAAGATCCCGCGCGCCAGCGCCAGCCGCTGCCGCTCGCCGCCGCTCAGGTTCACGCCCTTCTCCGAGACGTCGGTGTCGAGCCCGCGCGGCAGCCGCTCCAGAACTCCGTCGAACCGCGCCAGCCGGATGGCCGAGAGGACCTCCTGGTCGTCGGCCTCCACACCGAACGTGATGTTGAACCGGATCGTGTCGGCGAAAATCTCGGGGTTCTGCGGCAGCAGAGTCGTGCACGCGGCCAGGGGTTTCAGACCGCCTTCGACCGGCGCGCCGTCGCAGCTCATCGCGGCGCGATCGACCGGATGCAGCCCGCGCAGGAGCGTCAGGAGCGTCGACTTGCCGCTGCCGCTGGCGCCGACGAGCGCGATCGATTTGCCCTTCCGGAGCTCGATCGACACGTCCTCCAGGTGGTGGGCGCGGAGCTTCTCGTCCTGGTAGGTGAACGAGAGGCCTCGGATGCCGAGCGCGCTCCAGCCCTCGGGCAACGGCGCGGCGTGCACGTTGGCCGCCACCTGCCGGTGCGCCTCTTCGAGAGTCTCGGCACCCCGGACGTCGGCCGACTGCCTCACGGTCATCCCGTAGAGATTGGCGAACTCGAAGAAAGAATCGCCGATCCGTCGCAGGTACTCGAAGAGGGCGAAAAGCGTGCCGCCCAGGAGCGCCTGCCCGCCCGCGAGCGTCGAGTGCGCGTACCAGGCCAGCACCACCGCGATCATCAACCCGATCAGCATGTTGGTGAGGAACCACTTCACCTCGTTCAGCGTGACGTTGGCGCGGAACGTGGCAAACGAGCCCTCGATCCTCCGCACGGTCTCCCGGAGCACGCGCGACTCCAGCCGCAGCGTCAGCACTGTCGCCATGTTCGTGACGTAGTCGTGGACCGCGGATGCGACCCGGCGCTCGAAAGCGTTGATCGAGCGGTAGTGGCCGTAGAGCACCTTGTCGAAAGCGAACACCAGCCCGAAGGTCGCCGCCGTCGTCACGAGCGTCGCCACACCCGCCGCCGGCGAAAACCAGAGCAGGATTGCCAGCGCACCGCCCAGACGAAGGAACATGTAGATGAGCATGAAGGAGGTCTGGGAGAACTCGAAGAGCGCCGTGGCCGCGCGATTCATCCGGTCGATGGAGTCGCCGGAGTGATTGTCTCTGTGCCACTGCAGCGGCAGCTCGGTGGCAATTCGGAAGAGGGTCGAGCGGAACTGCACGCGGATGCGGAACGCCACGAATCGTTCCAGAACCCGCGCGGGACCGTGGAAAAGCCAGAACGCGAGCTGCAGAAACAGGTAGAGACCTGCGCCCTTCGCCACGTCCCGCAGTAGACCGCCCGTGCCCGACGCCTGCTGAATGGCGTTCAGCATCTGCCCGATGACGAACGGCTCGGCAAGGCTGATCGCCTGGGCGCACGCGAAGAGCGCCAGGTAAACCAGCATCAGCCAGCGGTGCGTTCCGGCGAACGCCCACGCCCGGCCGGCAAGGTAGAGGATGGGATTGGAGGTCATTCGACAGGCTCTGCGGTCCCCGCGATGTTCGACGCGCCACACGGGCAACGCGTGCACCTCATGGTATCCGGTGCGGCCGAGCCTGTCGAAGCAGGTCAACCGACGCGCCGTCGACCCGCATGAACAATCGTCACGAGCACGTCATCGTGACGTCACTCTTCGGCGCGCAAGACCCGGTAGCTTCGGGATGGCACTCGCCCGGATCGATGCAAGCCGACCTAGAGAATCCATCCGACAGGGGAGGAGTCGGCGCGCGCGGGGAAGCGTCCGACGCGCGCGGGGCCTCGGCCTTCGACGCCGAGCTCGACGCTCTGGCGGTGCCTGCGCGAGTAACCGGCGCCCAGGGCCGGCTCACCCGGCTGCTCCCCTTTCAACGCGCGTCGGGCCGGACGTTGGTGTTCTTCCTGGCGCTCGCTCATCTGCTTGCCGCCTGGACGATCGTGACGCGCTCGTCGGTGTTTGCCTGGGTGTGCGTCCTGACGGCCAGCGCGCTTTGCGGCTGTCTGGGCATCACCTTCTGCTTCCATAGGCTGCTGGCCCATCGCTCGTTTGTGGCACCGCTCTGGCTGGAGCGCACCACGGCAGTCATCGGTTGCCTCGCCTTCCAGGGCGACCCCATCGAGTGGGTCGCCATCCACCGGCGCCACCATCGTTACTCCGACGGCAACAAGGACCCGCACGACGCCACGCGCGGACTGCTCCACAGCCACCTGGGTTGGATCGCCACCTCGTACTTCGAATGGGTCACGCCCGGCAACCTGCTGCGCCACGCGCCCGACCTGCTGCGCGATCCCTTCTACGTGAAGCTCAAGCGCGCCTACTGGCAGCTCGGCGCAGGCTGGGCGATTCTTTGCTGGCTCGTGGGCGGCCTCGACGGCCTGCTCTGGGGCGTCTTCGTGCGCGCGGTATTGACCAACCACTCCACCTGGCTCGTGAACTCCGCCGCGCACACCCTGGGGTACCAGGCATTCGCCAACCCGGACCGCTCCACGAACTGCCTCTGGACGGCCGTCCTCACCTTCGGAGAGGGGTGGCACAACAATCACCACGCCTACCCGTTCAGCGCGCGCCACGGCCTCGAGTGGTGGCAGCTCGACATCACTTGGCTCCTGATCCGCATCCTCGAGCGTCTGCGGCTCGTCACGAAGGTGCAGATGCCGTCGGCGGCCGCCATCGCCGCTGCGCGGCCGCCTCCGGATTTCGCCAGCGCCCTGGGAATTCGCCGGCTGCGCTAGACGTAGCGGCCGTCGTGCACGCTACACTGTCGGCGTCGCGCGACAAAAGGAGCCGCACCGGACAATGACGCACTGCGAAGCGATGGTCGTGACGCGCCACGGAGGGCCGGAAGTCCTCCAGAGGCGCCAGCTCCCGCTGCCCCCGCCCGAAGCCCACCAGGTGCAGATCCAGACGCGCGCCATCGGACTCAACTTCGCTGACGTGTACCAGCGGCTCGGCCTCTACGAGGCGGCCCCTCCACCGCCTTTCGTGCCGGGCTTCGAGGTCTCGGGCATCGTGCGGGCCGTCGGGGCGCAGGTCACTGGCTTCCAGCCCGGCCAGCGCGTCGCGGGCGCGACCAGGTTCGGCGCGTACGCGACTGTCGTCAACGTGCCCGAGACCTTCTGCTTCGAGATGCCGCCGGATGCGTCATTCGAGGAGGCCGCCGGATTCCCCTGCGTCAGTGTCACGGCGCACTACGCGCTCTACGAGCTCGGGCACCTGCGCGACGGGATGAAGGTGCTGATCCACGCAGCGGCCGGCGGCGTGGGTATCGCGGCGCTCCAGCTGGCCAGCCGCCACGCCGTCGAAATCTTCGCCACTGCCGGCTCTGCCGAGAAGCTCCAGGTCGCGCGTCAGCACGGCGCCCATCACGTCATCGACTACGTGACGCAGGACTTCGAGCCGATCGTCCGCTCGAGCACGGAAGGCCGCGGAGTCGATCTGGTTCTCGACTCCGTCCTGGGCGAAGTTTTCGAGAAGAGCTACCGGCTGCTCGCGCCCAAGGGCCGAATCATCGCCTTCGGCGCGGCCACGATGATGCCGGCAGGGCCTCGGGCGAACTGGGCGAAGCTCGCCTGGCAGTGGCTGCGCCGCCCGAAGGTCGATCCGCTCCAGATGATCGGCGAGAACAAGACCGTCTCGGGGTTCAACCTGGTCTACCTCTTCGAGGACCGGGACCTGGCCGACCGCTCATTCGGCGAGCTGACCCGTCTCTGGAACGAAGGGCGGCTCAAACCCGTCGTCGGCAGCGTCTACCCGTTCGACCGCGCGGGTGAGGCGCAGGAAGCGCTGCGCAGCCGCCGCACGATCGGCAAGGTCATCCTCACGGTCTGACGGCGGCGGACGGGCGGCACTCCCAAGTGCGCGCCACTGATTCCACTCCAGGGCGAAGCCCGGAGAGAGAGACCGTACGACTCTTGTGCTATCGCTCCACTGGCGTTGCGCCTGGCCCTACTTCTTCTTCATTTTCGGCTTTCCTGCGAGAGTCCGCGCGTAACCGTGGCTTCGTCGCGCCCACTCCCGGAGCCGGGTTGCGTCATCGAGGAGATCCTCGGATAGCACCACCAGTTGCTTCATCGGGCGGCCGCCGGCGGGATCGAACGTCGACCCGCCAGGCATCGCCAGCGCCTCGGCGCGATCGGGTTCCGAGAGCTTGAGGATGACGTTTGACTGCCAGACGCACGCGAACATCTCCCCGTCGACGAAGTAGCCGACTCCTCCGAACATCTTGCGGCTCGTGACCGCGCCAAGACCTGCGAGCGCGTCCTCGAGCAGCCCAGCCAGCGTTACGTCGTAGACCACCGCGGCTCCTTTCCGCGCGCCACTGTAGCGCATGCCGGCCCGAGCGAACCCGGGATGAGCGAGTAGACTGATCCACGCATGCTGAAAGCGGGCGACACCTTCAAGTCCTACCGGATCGTCGAGCTCGTCGGGTCGGGCGGCTCGGGAGCGGTCTATCGAGCGCGGCAGGACGGGCTCGACCGGGAGGTGGCGCTGAAGGTCGTGAAGGTCGGCGGCCCGAGCGCGGAGAAGGATCGCGCGCGCTTCACGCGCGAGGCACGCTCGCTGGCGCGCATACGCCACGCGCACGTCATCCCGCTCTACGATTTCGGCGACGACGGAGATTGCCTCTACTACAGCATGGAGTTCGCGCCCGGTTCGTCGCTCGACCGTCGCGTGGGCGAGGGCAAGCGGCTGGGCGTCTCCGAGGCCGTCGCGATCACCTCGCAAGTCCTCGGGGCCCTCGAAGCAGTCCACGCGGTCGGCGTGCTTCACCGGGACATCAAGCCCGCCAATGTCCTCGTCCGGCCGGACGGGACGGCACTGCTCTCCGACTTCGGTCTCGCCCGCGAGTCCGACGCCACGCGCATGACCCGGGCCGGCAGCCTGATCGGCACGCTGCCGTACCTGCCCCCGGAGCTCTTCGGCGAAGCGGAATCCGACGAGAGATCGGACCTTTACCAGGTCGCCGTACTGCTCTACGAGCTGCTCGCCGGCACCGCACCCTACTCTGGCGCCGAGGTGCTCGGAATGATGAAGGGCACGCCGGTGGACGCGGATGCGGCAATCGCGCGGCTCCAAGGAAGCGTGCCGGACGCGCTGCTGGGCACCGTGCGCAAGGCGATGGACCCGGACCCGGCGCGGCGGTTCGGCAGCGCCGCCGAGTTGCGAGCGGCGCTCGGCGAGGTCGCGGGCACTCGTGCGGCGCCGGTCGCAACGACGCAGCGGGTCTCGCGGCCGAGAGGCTCAGGTCAACGCTCGGGTGTTCGGCCGGGCGCGTCGTCGGCAAGCTCGCTTGCGGCTGCGGCGCCGCCCTCGCCCACGCACGGGTGGCAGGCGCTGGCCGGCGTGGCTTTCGCGCTGATCGCGCTGGTGGCGGTCGGGCTCAGCTGGAAGGGGCCGGCCGCTCCGGCGCAGCCCGTGTCCCCGGTGGTTCCGGCCGCTCCCAAGAGCCCGCAGGGGGGGCCCGCGGCAACGCTGGGCGAGCGGCGCAGCCTCGCGGTGAAGCTCGCGACGGACTACTTGCTGGCCGAGTCTTCGCTCACGTTGTCGCCCTGCGGAACGGACGATCGGATCGAGGCGCTGGAGGTCGGGATCGCAGGCGCCTCCGAGATAGTCGAGGCCGAGTGGATGCCGAAGGGAACGGCAGGGCGCCTGGCGCGGGTCAACGGGCAGCCGGCCGGCAGCGCAACCCCCGTCGGGTTGGCGGCGCTCCTGGTCGACGGGAACAACCGGCTGGAGCTCCAGACCCTTGCCCGGCGGCGCGAGGCAGGCGCGAGCTTGCGCATCCGGCGACGGGCCGGCGCGCGCCTGGCGCTGCCGCCGCCGCTCGGAGGCACGACCCCCACCACGGCGCCCGCGGGAACGCCACTTGGCGCCTTGATGCAGTCCTGCCAGCGGGACTTCGAGGAGGGCCGGCACCGCGAGGCGCTCGAGGGGACAGAGCGCGCCGTGCGCCTGGCGCCCAATCACTGGGAGGCCCTCTGGCGGCGCGGCTTTGCGCTGCACCTGGCCAACAACGTCTCGAGCGGGCTCAGACAGATCGGCGGCGCCCTGGATCTGATCGCGGTGACCGAGGACGATCCCGAGAAGACACGGCAGGAGGCGTACCAGCACCTGGGGCGCGCGCTGGCGCTGAATCCGAGGGCCGACATCCTCTGGCACGACCTGGGGCTCTGCTACCGGAACGACCGGCGGATCGAAGACGCCCGCCGGGTGCTCGCCTTCGCGGCCACGCTCAACCAGCGCCCCTTCCGGTACTGGTGGGACCTGGTGCGGGTCACCTCGCCCGACATCCCGAAGGGTCAGGAGTCGACGCATCCGCTGACACCGCTGGCCCTGGCCGCCGCGAGGGCAGCGCTCGATCCAGTGCGGGACACGAAGGCTGCATGGTGGCTGGAGCGCGGCTACATGTACCGTCAGATGGGCCTGCGTGACGAGGCGCGCGCCGACTTCCGCACGGCGCTCGGGATGGAGCCAGCCAACGCGCGCGCGCGGGCAGCGCTCGCGACAGTGGAGGACCGATGACGCGGCCGGACCTGACGCCAATCGAGACGCCGCGACTGCTGCTGCGCGGATGGCGGGATTCGGACTTGCCCTCGTTTGCGGCGATGAACGCTGACCCGGCCGTGATGCGGCATTTCCCGGCAACGCTCTCGCTCCCGGAGTCCGACGCGCTGGCACAGCGCATTCGCGCCGACCTGGACGCCAACGGCTGGGGGCTCTGGGCGGTGGAAGTGCGGGGCGGGGCGGAGTTCGCCGGCTTCGTGGGGCTCAAGCGCGCCGGTTTTCCGGCGCCGTTTCCGGACTGGGTCGAGATCGGCTGGCGCCTGGCGGCGGCTCACTGGAATCGGGGCTACGCCACCGAAGCCGCCCGGGCGACGCTCGATCAGGCGTTCGGGCCCATCGGCCTGCAGGAGGTGGTCTCCTTCACGGTACCCGCCAATGCCGCGTCACGCCGCGTCATGGAGAAGCTCGGCCTACGTCACGATCCCGGCGAGGATTTCGATCACCCCCGCCTGCCGCCCGGCCACCCGTTGCGCCGCCATGTCCTCTACCGCATCCGCGCTGGAGAGTGGCCCTGTCGACCGTCGAGGTGACGAACCACGCGTTGCTGCCGCGACAGGCCATCTCGTGGGTGTTATCCTGGCCCGGGCCGCGATCGTTCGGACCCCGCGGCCGGAGAGATTTCACGATGAGAACCCACTTCCTGGCCCCCGCCGTCCTTGTCCTCGCCCTCTCGCTCGCTGCACAGCCCGCCGTCGCCGGCGTCGAGGAGGTCTTCGACGCCCTGCCCGACTCCTCGGAGCGCGGCGACATTCGGCTGCTGACCGACAACCACGAGGCGTGGTACGCGCGCTGGAACCTGATGGAGCGCGCCCAGACCACGCTCGACTGCACCTACTTCAGCGCCACCACCGACATCATCGGCCGCGCCTTCCTGGGGATGCTCGCGCGCAAGGCCGCCGCCGGGGTGAAGGTGCGCCTGATGGTCGACCTGCGGGGGTCGCTGCCGCTCTTCAACCCGATCTTCCACCAGGACTATCTCCCCGCCCTGGCCAGCCTGCCCGGGGTGCAGGTGAAGGTCTACAACGCCTACCAGCGGGGGCTCAGCCTGGTGCCGGCGGCGCTCCTCTCCGGCATCGCCTCCAACCACAGCAAGATGCTGATCGCCGACGGCAGCCTGGTCGTCGCCGGAGGGCGCAACCTGAAGGTCCCCTGGTTCACCTCGCCGTCCGACGACTCGCACGCCATCACCGACGCCGACGTCGTCTGCGGCGGCGCGGGCGTGGCGGCGCAGGCGACGCGAGTCTTCCTGACCGAGTTCGCCGGCATGCGAAACCTCCAGATTCGCCCGCTGCCGCCGGCCGAGGCCGCGAAGGTCCTGGCCCGCCTGGAGACCGCGCGCGCCGCGCTGCACGCGCACATGACCCGCCAGAACGTGACAGTGGTCGAGACCGCCGACGACACGCTTGCCGGAATCGAGAAGGAGCTGGAGCCCTTCCGCAGCATGCGGAGCTATGAGCGCTTCCGGCTGTTCCCGGTGTTGCAGGAGCGCCCGCGAATGGTCGTGCTCGGGAAGGGCTCCGCGGCCAACCCGGGCCAGAACCCGATCACGGACACGCTCGTGCGATTCATCGACGCGGCCGAGTCGGAGATCGAGATCGGCTCGGCCTACATGGTGCTGACCGATCGCGCCCGCGCTGCGCTGAAGGCCGCGAGCGCCCGCGGCGTGCGGATTCGAGTCCTCACCAACAGCCCCGAATCCACGGGCAGTCTGCTGACGCAGGCCTGGTTCGTCAAGGAGTGGAAGGACTACATGCGGGAGCTGCCGACGATGCGGCTTTTCGCCATCGCCGAGAAGCGCAAGCTCCACGGCAAGGTCTTCGTGTTCGACCACAAGGTGAGCGTGGTCGGCTCCTACAACATGGACCCGATGAGCGAGCAGATCAACGGCGAGCAGGTCGCCGTCATCCGCTCGAGGGTCTTCTCGTGGCGCCTCGAGGCCTGGCTTGCGCTCGTGAAGTTCTCGGCGATCGAGTACGAGATCCGGCGCCACTCCGACGGCACCGTCTCCCAGGTCGTCGGCCCCTCCGACCACTGCTCGCGCACGGTGCTCTGGCTGCTCAAGCTGATCGGCTCGTTCTCCTTCCTGCGGCCGATGGTCTGAAGGGCTTTCTAAGACGAGGGGAGCACACGGATTCGCGTGGCCTTCTACGCTTGGCCATCGAGCTCTCCCGACACAAACAGGCGAAGCGCCATGACGGCGACCGAACACAGATGAAGGTCGCTCGTCGAGCCTGATAAACTGCGCGCGTGGAAGGTCATTCAGCTGCCGGGAAGCCGCAGCCGGGCACCGGCAAGCTGCCGTGGCGATGGCTTCTGTTGATCGTGGCGGGCTCGCTCGCGGTCCAGCTCCTCGCCAGCGCCAACGTGAAGCTGCTGCCCGACTACGACGAGGCGATCTACTGGGACGTCTCCCACAACTGCCACGAGCGCGGCCTCTTCATCCGCTCCCAGAACCAGGGGCATCTCTTCTTCGACCATCCACCTCTCTTCCTCTATCTCGCGTCTCCCTCCTTCTTCTTCACCGACGACATCGCCGGATTCCGCTTCGTGGTTTCGCTGATGTCGCTCGCATTGCTCGTGGCGACCGCGCTCCTGGCGAGCCGGCACCTGGGGGCCGACGCGGCAGTGCCGGCGGCGGCTTTGCTCGGGTTCAACCCGATGTTCGTCTTCTACGCCAACAGCGGCTACCAGGACGTGCCGTTCATGCTGCCGACGATGCTCGCGTTCCTGGCCGCCTTCGAGGGCCGCGCGATCGCCTGCGGGCTGCTGACGGGCGCCGCCTTCCTGGTGAAGTACTTCGCCGCGGGATTTGCCGGCGCCCTCGCGCTCTACCAGGCCGCGGCGCCGGAGCGCGGCCCCCGGCAGGCGGCCCGGCACCTGGCCGTTTTCGGCAGCCTCGCACTGCTCTGGCCGGTGACCGGGCTCTGGCTCGACTCGGCCGGATTCCTCGGCAAGATTGGCTACTGGAAGACCTTCTTGACGATGGAGTCGACGACGGCGATCAAGCACCATCCCGTCGCGGAGATGGGGCCCTACGTCAAGAGCATCGTCGATCGGCTCACGCTGCCGCACACGCTCTTGCTGCTCCTCGCCATCGCCTGGGCCCTGACCAACCTTCGCAAGTTCGACTGGCCGATGCGCACGGTGACCCTCACCGCCGTTGCGTACATCGCAACTCTCCTCGGCCCCTTCGCGCTCCGATCGGAGCGTTACATGGTGGAGGCCTTGCCGCTGCTCGCCATCCTGGGCGCGGGTCTCCTGCGAGGGCTGACGCGGCAGGCGCGCGCGGCAGCGCTGGCGCTCGTCTCGGTGGCCGGGCTCTTCATCCCGATGCCGGGGGCGTCCCGGCTGCCACCGCTCGTGCGGCCCCAGTACACGGCCACCGTCCTGAAGTATGCGGAGGACGTCCGGCTGGCGGCGCAAGAAGTGGCGCGCGCGCTCCCGCCCGGAGAGCGCGTCCTGGTCAACTGGAACGGCCCGCGGATCGGCTACCTGGCACGGCGGCCCTACAGCGTCCTGTTCACGCGCGAGGACTTCGAGTCGGCCGCAAAGCTGGTCGACGACGCGCGCATCCTCGTGCGCGATCACGAGAGCGGCCGCTGGTTCCTTCCAGAGCTGGCGCCGGATCAGATCGAGCGGCTGGAGCGAAAGCTGGCCGCCGAGTTCACGTTCGCCGATTTCGGGAAGGTGCGCGTTTACACACGCCGCTCGGCCTCAGGAGTCGGGCGGAGCTGACGCCGATGTCGCCGAGTTCCTCCTGTCGCCCCAGAGGTGAATTTTCGCAATGCAGTGCACGACGATCATCCCCTGCTACAACGAAGCCCCCGAAGTGCTCCTCGACACGATCCAACGCCTCGAAAGGAGCTTCTCGGCGATCGAAGGGCTCCAATCCGAGATCATCGTGGTGGATGACGGCTCCACCCGGCACTCGTACGAGGGGCGGCTGCCGGCGACCGTGAAGCTCGTCCGCCACCACACCAACTACGGATACGGCGCCGCATTGCGGAGCGGCGTCCAGAGAGCCACCCATCCCTGGATCGGCATCATCGACGCCGATTCGACCTACCCGGCCGAACGGATGGCCGAATTCCTGACCCACGTCCCCGAATTCGACATGGTCGTCGGCGCGCGGCGCTGGCAGGATATCTCGCTCGCCCGGCGCTTTCCCAAGATGCTGCTGACGCGCTTCGCGAGCTTCCTCGCTGAATCGGAGATCCCGGACTTGAACAGCGGAATGCGTATCTTCCGCAAGTCGATCTACACGGAGTACGCGCGGATGTTCCCGAAGGGGTTCAGCTTCTCGAGCACGCTGACGATGATCTGCCTGACGCGCGGCTTCGAGGTCAAGCACGTGCCGATCGACTACTTCACCCGGACGGGCACGTCCTCCATCAAGCCGATCCAGGACACGGTGAGGTTCTTCTCGATCGTGACGATGCTCGCCATCCACTACAGGCCGCTGCGAGTCTTCGTGCCGCTCTCGCTGGCGCTGCTGGTGGCGGCGACCTTGCGGGGCGTCCGCGACATGGTGGTCACGCACCACCTGGGCGGGCTATGCCTGGTGATCTTCTTTCTCGGATTCCAGGCCTTCTTCTTCGGCCTGCTGGCTGAAGTGATCAGCAAGAAGAGCTGATCGCCCGCGGGCGATCAACAGCAGCAGGGCGGCCACCGGCACCATCGGCGCGAAGAGGAACGCCGCAGCCACGTACCGCTCGAGTGGCGGCTCGACTGCGACGACGAGCGGAACCTTCATCGCAGCGAAAAGCACGGCCGCCAGGCTCGAGAGCCAAAGCAGTTGCCACAGGCCGGGCGCGTCCCCGAAGTCGTGCGAGAGCGGGAAGCGCCTGCCCGACAGCTTGCACGCCAGCAAGATGCCCAGGCACGCAATGAGGAGAAGGAGCGCGACTGCAAACTGGCCCGAGAGACCTTTCGCGAAAGCACGGCGGACGCCCTTTACCATCCAGACCAGGTAACGCGCCGGGCACTGGCGCAGGATGGACCAGGAGAGCTCGAGGAGCGCCTCGTCGGTCGCCCGGTGCGTAACGCGCCGGCTCCGCACGGTCGGATAGGCCACCTCCCAGACGGCAATGTTGTACCCCTCGTCCAGCAGGTCGACGTCCACGTCGTAGGAGCCGGAGATTGGCACCCGATAACCCGGCTTGGACAGGAGTTTGTGGTGAATCTCGCGCGCCTCGTCTTGCTGGCCGTGCGGCAGGCGCTCGATCATCTGCGGCTCGAGGAACTGCGCCGCGATTCCGATGATGTTCGAACCGCCGAACGACACGACGCCGAAATGGCCAACGAGCGCCCACCTTGCGGCACAGAAGAGAAACCACGGCGCCACTGCGAGAACGACCAGCGTTGCCAGGTGCCGCTTCCAGCGGGTCCGAAGCTCGTCGGGCTCGGCCAGGATGGCCAGGAAGCCGAGCCCCGCAAGCGGGACGAAGCCCAGCATGAACTGGTAGGCCGGCCGGATCTGGTAGCAGGCAAACGTGCTCAGGCCTAGCGCGATCCAGCGCGCTTTCGAGCTCCGCTTACCGGCGGTCCAGAGCAACAGGGCGATGCTCAGAATCGCGAGCGTTTCGGCCAGACAATCGGTCATCACGTGCGCGCAATGCGGCGAGAAGGTCGCGTCGGCCCAGAAGAGCGTGCTGACCGCCGCCGCGGCCGCTCCCGGGTGGACTCCGACTCCCGATAGGGCCGCGTGGAGCGCTGCGATGGACGCGAGGTAGAGCGTTGCCTGCGCGACGGGAACAGCGGCGATGCCGGCGCCTGTCGCGTCCAGAAGCCGCAGGAAGAGCGGGTAGCCGAGCGTGCGCTTCTGGGCCAGCGCCTCCCTGCTGAAGAGCTCGCCGCGGGCCAGTTCCAGATAGCTCGGCGAGTCTTCGGTCATCCTCGGCGACAGACCTTGCAGGAATCCGTGGAGCGCCAGGAACAGCGTAGCCTGCAGGAGGAGCCAGAAACCGGGTGAAGCCCACATCCTCTGCACGACCCGCTCTCCTCTGTCCGACCGTCCGTCGAAGCCCGAAGAATAGCACGGCCGCGGGCCCTTGGCGTGGAGCGCGACCTGGAAATCATGGGCGTCATGCGGGTCTTCGCCCGGCTGCAAAGGTGCGTAGGGTTGTACAGAATCCACTCAGGGGCTCCGCCCTCAGAGAGAGCGCGTACAACTCATCTGCGATTGCCTCATGGGCATTGTGTAAGATGGGCAGCCATGCCCGATCCTAGCGCTCTCCCGGACAGGAGCCGCGTCGCCGCCAACGCGGTGATCCTGTCGGCAGCGCACTTCCTCGCCGCTGCGATCGTCGCCGTCTACACGATCTGCCTGGTGCGATTCCTGGGACCGAAGACCCTCGGCCGGTTCACGATCTTCGCCATCTGGACTGACCTCATCTTCATGGTCTTCGACGCGGGCGTCAGCCAGGCAGCAATGCGGATGGAAGCCCAGAAGCCTTCGGAGGCGCTCCGGATCTTTCGCACGGCGCTCGCCTTGAAGTTCGGGCTCAACCTCGTCGCGGCGGCACTGGCGCTCGGAGTTCTGCGGGTGTGGTTCGGCGCCGGATTGGACGCCCAGGCGGCGCTCGCCGCCACGGCCGCATCGGCGGCTGCCAGCTTCGCGATGCTCTACGTGGCGCACTTCAAGGCGCTCGAGCTCGCGCTGCCCATCACGGTGGCCGCCGTGGGTTCGGGTCTTCTTTCGGCCGGTATCGGCCTGGGGCTCATCTGGGCGAAGTGGGGTCTCGCGGCGCTCCTCTTAGTCCCGGGCTTCGGCGCTCTCGGCAAGATCCTCTATCTCGAGGTCGCGATGCGCCGCCTGAAATCGGAGTCACTTGCGTCTCCGGAGCGTTCGAAGCTTTCTGCGCCGCTCGCAATGGAGCTCCTGCGGCACGCGCTGCCGCTCGGCGCCGGCGAGATGTTCCGCATTCTCGCGATGCGACTCGACACGCTTCTACTCGCTGCCTGGAGCACGGAGCTCGAGGTCGGCCTCTACAACGCGTGCCTGCGCGTCCACAACTACGCCCAGAACTTCCTCGAGGGGTACTACGGGGCCGTGATGCCGGTGATGGCCCACAGGTTCGCACATGATCGCCAGGGGCTCGAGCGCGTCTCCGAGCAGACCGCGGCCGTCGCTTCGATGGTGGCGGTTCCGCTGGCGCTCGGCGCTGCGGGCCTGGCGGGACCAGCGGTCGCACTCCTCTACGGCCACCCCTTCGTGGCGGCCGGACCGGCGCTGCTCTTCCTCGGACTGAGCCTGGCCTCGAACATCGTCAACGGTACCTATGCGTCCATCCTCATCAGCGGCGATCGCGCCTCATCGCGCGCCTACGCGGCCGGCTGGGCAGGCGGACTGGCGGCGATGGCCGCGTCCTCGGCGGTGTTGATCCCGGCACTGGGCTCCAAAGGCGCGGCCCTCTCCTGCCTGATGATGGGCTGGTGCGCTCATCTCTGGTTCATGATCTACACCGATAAGCGGCTGTTCCCGGTCCGCATCCTGGCGCCGTTCTCGGCGTGCGCTCCCGCGGGCTGCGCTGCCGTCCTCGCGTTCTGGGCCCTCTCCCCCCTCGGCGACTGGCCGGCCGGCGCCGCGGGTTTCGTCGCCTACATACTCGTGCTGCTCCGGGGCGGCATCTACTCCGACCTCGCGGCGACGGCGAGCTCGCTGCGCGGGATGCTGCACCGCCGAAAAGACTCGGCAACGTAGGGAAGGCCGCAGGCCCCCAACCGAGATCAATCCCTCCGTGCGACAATGACCTCAGCGGCAACTATGATCACGAACCTCGGCTGGTGGCTGGGGCGCCTTTCGATCGGCGCGATGGCCTTGGCGTGCGCCGGGCCGGCGCTGGCTCATTTGGAGTGGCTTTCTCCTCTGGGTGGTTTTGTGGCATGCGTGTCGGGGGCCGCGCTCGGGCTGCTCTGCCTGGGGATGGCGGCGCTGGCATGGGTGGTGAGCGCCACGGGGGCGGCCAGCGTTGCCCCGGCGCCACTCCAGACCCTGCTCACGGTCGCCGCGGCGATCCCCGGACTGGTGCTGTTCGGTGTCGCCTTCGCGGCGCGCACGGCGCCGCGCATCAACGACGTCGCGACGGACTTGAGAGAGCCCCCCGCGCTGGGACTGGAGAGCGAGCCGTCGCTGCCGGATCGGTTTCGGCCGATCATCGAGGCGGCGTATCCCGATCTCAGGCCCGCGATCGCGCCCGGAACACCCGAAGCGGTCCTCGAGCGCGCCCAAGCTCTCGCCCTGGGGATGGGGTGGGAAGTGCGAAAGGTGGACCGCCAGGCGGGAGTGCTACACGCCACCACGATCACCGGGCTCTTCCGCTTTCGCGACGACGTCGGCCTGCGCGTCCGTGCCGAAACCGGCGGAACCCGAGTGGACATGCGGTCCCGATCGCGCGTCGGCCAGGGAGACTTCGGCGCCAACGCCGCGCGCATCCGGGCTTTCCTGGCAGCGCTCTCGGCAAGCGCACGCTGAACGCCCCTCAGCAGGCCGGCAAGCAGTCCGCCCAGCGGTCGAGCGTGTCGTCGATCGTCGCGAGCGCGGTACGGTGAATTTCGCCTCGGTCGGCTTCGGAGGTCAGGAACTCCAGGTGGGCCGTCAGGTCGATCAGCAGGCTCCGGGCGCGCCAGTCGCCTGGCAGAGGTCCTGCGAGCGACTGGTAACCGGAGAGGAACCCGTCGACGAATGCACCCGGAAGCTTGCGATGCACGCGGAGCAGGTTGCCGAAGTCCATCATCGTCGTGCCGGCGTGCGCGAACTCCCAGTCGAGGACGCAACCGATGTGCGCGCCGGACCCGGCGCCGCCGGCCAGCATGTTGGTCGGGTTGAAGTCGGCGTGGACGAGGGCGGGCAGACCTGATGCCTCCTGCAGCCTCCAGCCTTCGCGAGCGACCAGCGAAGCCAGTGAATCGCAACGGCGAGCACCCAGCCGGCGCGTTACGGGCTCCAGCGCCAGGCACGCCGTCACGTAACCGGCCAGCGAACCGTCGCCCGGCATGTGCCAGGGGCGGACGTTCAACCCGCCGTCGAGGTCGCCTTGCCGATCGAACCGAACGGACGCGATGCGCGCCAGGTGGCTTCCCGCGCTCCTGCCGAACGCGCCGGCAGTGACGTCGTCGGCACCGGCGAGCGCTGCTTCCAGCGGCGGCAGTTCAACCCACTCGAACAGTGCGAACGGCCGGCCCAGGTCGTCCGTCACGACGCGGTCCGAGCGCGCTTCAGGCACAGGTACGACTCCGAGCAGCCTGCGGCAGAGCGCCAGCTCCTTGGCAGCCACGTCCGCCCCGCGCGCGTAGACGCGCAGCAGTACGGACCCTCGCCGTCCGCGGAGCCGCACGCGGAGATTCGTGTTGCAACGTCCGCCCGTGACGCGCTCGCTCGAGACGACGTCGGCTCCCGGACAGACCTCGTCGACCATCGCGGCGATCCGTTCGGGCTCGAGCTCTAGGAGCGGATGCCGGCGATCGACGGTCATACGGAGATCTTGCGAGGCGGCGTCGCGGGGAAGCTGGCCGCGAGGACTTCGCTCACGCGTCCCGGACTGCGGGGTCTAGCAGCGCCCAGGTCATCGCGACCAGAGCTGCCGGATCGGATTCGTAGGCGACGCGGGCGCCCGTCTGCTTTCCGGCGTTGGCGGCCAAGCCGGCGTAGGTGTCGGAGTAGCCGCCCGTGCCGGTCAGGACGCCGATTGTCTTGCCTTCGTCGTAGGCGATGGTGAACTCGTTCAAGGTTCCCATCGAGCCTGAAACGAACAGCACGGCGTCGCACCCGCGGATGTTGAGCACGTTGCGGCCCTTGCATCCGAAACCGGAGTAGAGGATGGCTGCGAAGGGCTCGAGCGGCCCGTTCATCCGCGCGTGTTCGGCGCGGTCGACGTAGGGCGATACGCCTAGCACGAGGCCGCCGGCCTCCGCGGCGCCCAAAGCGGCGGCGAGAGAGTAGCCGGTGGTAGCGCCGGTCAACACCACGGCCCCGCGCCGTGCGAGCTGGCGCCCCAGCTCCGTGGCCTTCGCCAGAACTTCCGAGGAATCGGCCCGGGAGGAGCCCATCACGCCGAAGACTGGTTTCACTTCGTCGTCTCCTCGAGGCAGCGCCTCACTCTCCCATCACCTTCACCAGGACGCGCTTGGGGCGCAGGCCGTCGAACTCGCCGTAGAAGATCTGCTCCCACGGGCCGAAGTCGAGCTTGCCCTCGGTGATCGCCACGACGACCTCCCGGCCCATGATTTGCCGCTTGATGTGCGCGTCGGCGTTGTCTTCGCCCGTATCGTTATGCCGGTACTGTCCGATGGGCTGGTGCGGCGCCAGCCTTTCCAGGAAGACCTCGAAATCGTGGTGCAGGCCCTTCTCGTCGTCGTTGATGAACACGCTGGCACTGATGTGCATCGCGTTGACCAGGACCATGCCTTCGCGAACGCCGCTCTCCCGCACGACGCGGTCGACCTCCCGCGTGAGATTGACGAAGGCCCGCCGCGCGGGAACGTTCAGGGTCAGATACTCGGTCTTGAACTTCATGCGAGCAGCATACGACGGCAAAGGGGCGCGCGCGATAGCTTCGCGGACGCCGCCGGGACGGGTCAATCGCGTCCCAGCACCTCGAGGTCGCTGACGATCCCGTCGACCAGCGCCTCGAGCAACTTCTGCCCCTTCTCGCGGGAGGCCAGCGTTGGATTCCCCCAGACGCCCGACGGCGAGTAGGTCCCGGAAGCGCCTTTGACGCGCGTCAGAGCGCCCGTGCCTACCGCGTCATAATCTTCGACGGCGCGCGTCATGTCGACCAGCTCGGGAGCGATGCAGAGCATCATCGAGGTTTCGCTCTCGTCGGCGTGGGAGCCGCCGGCCTGCTCGCAGAGCAAGCGCTCGACCGGCTCGAGAATCGCCGCGAGGTCCGTCCAGGCTAGCGTCAGCCCTTCGGCGGCCAGCAGCCGCGAGGCCGGCTCCAACGCCCGCACGGTCGAGATGCCGGTGTTGAGGACGTAGAAGCGTCGAGGCCCGAACCGGGCGAGGCTGCGGCAGACATCGACGATCAGGTCGCGCGCGGTCTCGAGTCGGAGTGACACGGAGCCCGGATACTCCACGAATGCGGGAAAGTAGTGGTAGGGAATCGCCGGCGCCAGCACCACGTCGCAACGCCCCAGGATGCGCTCGGCCAGGTAGCGCGCCATCACGAGGTCGTTGGAGAGCTTCAGGTGTGGGCCGTGCTCCTTGGCCGCCGCCCCGAGCGGGATCACCACTGTAGCCGACGCGGTCAGAACGGCTTCGGCTTCCATCCAGGTCATTAACTCGAGGCGGTGTCCCATTGGCGGTCATCGGCCTGCGCGGGCTGTAGCCTGCAAGCTGCCGACAATGATAGCGTCCCCGGACCCTTGCGAGCGGATCTGGAAGCTGTACCGGCAGGAAGTACTCTAGCCGCTCCCACCGTCCCCGACTTGTCCCCAGGCGTGACTCGTGTAGTCCCGCGCCTGGACACCGGAACCCTGTCGGAGTCGCTGCCGATGCGTGTACAGACGTCGAGCGTCGGAGGCTCGGATTCGAACCGCACCGACAACCTCGACTGGATGTCGACCCGGCCATTTCGTTGTAAGCTGCAGACCCTCCCCGCAATCGAGGGGGATCGCCGGCGCCAGGCTCCGGCGACAGACGCCGAGCCCGGGACGGAGCACGGCGCCGGAAAGGAGAAAGGTACGATGCAACGAACCGTATGGGGGCCCCGCCTCGCGGCGGTCGCGTCCGTGGTCCTGCTAAGCACGGAGGTCACGATGGCAAAGGAGTTCGAAGAGAAGCTCGAGCGCGAACTACCGCTGAAGCCCAGCGGAGAAGTGCGGATCTCTCACGTGACGGGCAAGCTGAGGCTGTCCCCATCCGGCGGCGACAAGGTCGTGGTGAAGGCGGTCAAGCGGGTCGAGGCCGAATCCGAGTCCGAGGCCGCAAGGGAGCTCAAGGACGTGACGATCGAGTTCGACGCCACGGATTCGCAGGTCCGCATTTCGACCCGCTACGGCCAGGAGTCGGTCTGGGAGAGGCTCAAGAAGCTGTTCTCCGGCCAAGGCATGACTCGCGTGGCGGTCGATTTCGACGTTCAGGTGCCGCCGACGGCCGGGCTGAAAGTGAAGACCGTGTCGGGGGAACTGGAGGCCAACGGCTTGAAGGGCGGCCTCGTGGCGCGAACGGTGTCGGGCCCCATCCGGGTCTCCGAACTGCAGGGCAAGCTGGGACTCGAGAGCGTCAGTGGGGCGATTCACGCCACCGGGGTCGTGGGGAGCATCGAGTTCAAGACGGTCAGCGGCGACGTCGTGGCGCGGCGGGTCGGCGGCGGAGAGCTCGAGGCCACCTCCGTCAGCGGCGACCTCGAGCTGCACGTGACGCCGGGCGGCTGGCAGGGCGGCGAGCTGGAGACCGTCAGCGGCGACATGGTGCTCGTGCTTCCCGCGGAGAGCAGCGCCGGCGTCGAGTTCCGCTCGGTGAGCGGCAAACCGACCCTGCCGGCCAAGGCGACCGCGGAGCCGAAGGGCCGCTCGTGGAAGCTGGGAGCAGGAGAGCCCTCCGTCCGCGTGAAGTCGGTGAGCGGCGATTTCAGCCTGAAGCTCCAGTAGCGAGCGGGCAGCCAGGCGAGGCCGGACGCGCATACCCGGGCAGGCTCGTCGGCACCCGGCGGCTGCGTTTATTGACGCGCCTTTGCCCGCGCACGAGTGGCTCAGGGCTGGCTTCGGACCGGTCCGTCCCTGTACCCTGCTGTCCGGAGTTTGCCGCCGGCTCAGGCCGGGAGGAGCCAGGAGATGCCTGTGACCAGACCGGAGACCACGATCACCAGACAGATGCTTGCGGGGTTTCGCAAGAGCGTCGAGGCCCGCCCCGAGTGCCGCGTGGCGATGAACGCGTGCACCAACGGCAACATCAAGGACCTGGCACTCAACCGCCAGGCGCTCAACGCGCTCGACTGGGAGTTCTCGCACGAGGTCCCGCACGGGCAGATCACCGCCCAGCGGCAGGCCGGCACCTGCTGGCTGTTCGCCGCACTCAACTGGCTGCGCAAGGCCCCCATGAAGAAGCTGAACCTGGAGAACTTCGAATTCTCCCAGAACTACTGCATCTTCTGGGACAAGCTCGAAAAGGCGAACCGCTTCCTCGAGGACATGATCGAGTACCGGGACCGCGAGCTCGACGACCGGCGCGTGCACGCGCTCCTCAATTCGCCGCTGCCCGACGGCGGCGAGTGGCACATGCTCACGGCGCTCGTGCGCAAGTATGGGCTGTTGCCCAAGGCGGCGATGGCGGACACCTTCCACGGGGGGCTCACCGACGTGATGAATCCGCTCCTCTTCTTCAAGCTCAGAGAGGGCGCCATGCGCATCCGGGAGCTCCATCGCAAAGGCAAAGGTGAGCACGAGCTGCGTAAGGCCAAGATCGAGGTTCTCGAGACGCTCTACCGGATGCTGGTCGTGTTCCTGGGCGAGCCACCGGCAAGATTCGACTTCGGCTATCGCGACAAGAAGAAGCGGTTCCATCGCGCGGTCGGCCTCACGCCGCACACGTTCTACGAGAAGTACGTGGGCGTGGAACTCGACCGCTACGTCTCGCTGCTGTCCAGCCCGCTCCCCGACACGCCCTTCGGACGCACGTTCGTAATCGAGCACAACAAGAACGACGTGGAGGGACCCGACGGAGTCTTCCTGAACGTGCCGATGGAGACGCTCCACCGCATCGCCGTGGCCGTCACGCAGAAGGGGGCCCTGCTCTTCGGCTGTGACGTGCTGCAGTCCGCGCACCGGCCGAAGGGAATCCTCGACACGGAGCTCTTCGACTTCGAGGAGTTCTTCGGCACCACCTTCGAGATGGACCGGGCGACCCGCATGGCCACGTTCCAGATGAAGCACACGCACGCGATGGTGTTCCTGGGCGTCGACATGGTCGGCGGCAAGGCGGCGAAGTGGAAGGTGGAGAACAGCTGGGGGCCGGACGTGGGCCAGGGCGGCGTCTTCGTGATGACCGACCGCTGGTTCCTCGAGAACGTCTACGGCATCATCGTCCACGAGAAGCAGATTCCGCGCGAGCTCCGCGCCAAGCTCTCGCTGCCGCCCATCGTGCTCCCCACCTGGCACCCGCTGGCGTGAGGCTCTCGGCGCGCGAGCTGCTGCGAAGCGACGCTGCGCCGCATGGCACGCGCTCATACGGTAGCCATCGGGAGGGAGGCCGATGGAGGACCCGGGCGCTCAGAGCACGGTGACCCGGTAGCTGTGGATGACGAGGCGGCCGGTGGCGCTGGAGCGTGAGACCAGCCAGTTCTGGCGGACTCGCAGCGCGATCGACTGGCCCGTACGTGTGCGGGCGCGCCAGAGGACCCGCACGGTGACGCGGGCGCGAGTGCCGTTCGGCTCCACGTCGCAGGAGCTGAGCTCATGGGTGGCCGACTCGATGTTCGCCAGCACGCCGGCGTACCAGTCGGTGAAGTCGGCCTTGCTCCGGAGCGTGCGCTCGGGGAACTGGACCCAGAGGCCTCTCTCGGCCAGGTGGGGGAGGAACTCGCCGACCGAGGCGTTCCTGTCGAAGAGACTGAACCACTCGTAAACGAAGGCCCGGACTTCGTTGGGTCCGAGCGGCCGTGCGGCCGCCGATGGGCCCGGCTCGACCGCGGGTCCGCCGCGGAAGTCGTCGCGAACAGGAGTGAACGCCTCCACCAGCTCGATCGTGTCCGAAATGGGCCGCAGGCTGTGCGGCACCCCGGACTGGCAGACATAGGTCGCGCCCGCGCCGATCCGGCGCGCCTTCGTTCCGACCACGACCTCGGCCTCGCCCTCGAGCAGATGCGTGATCTGGTCGTGCGGGTGCCAGTGGGAGAGGTCGTGAGTCCTGCCCTTCGCCCCCCGGATCTCCAGCCTGACGAGCGTCAGCCGGTCGCTGAAGGCCACCTGCCGCCGCACGCCCGGCCCCACCTGCTGCCACGGCAACGATTCGAAGATCCCGCTTCGCATCACGTGGATGGGCAGCGCCGCCGCTCGCTTCAGCGTCCGGTCCCACCCGCTCGGCAGCGCTCCGTCCGCCGCACACGCGCTCGCCGGAACCAGTAACAACAGCCCCACCGCAGCCCACGTCATCGAGCCCATCTTCACGCCTCCTCGGTCCGATCGTGCTCCAGACAGCTCCGGCGGGTTTCCCTGCACCCGTCCCGGTCCACGCTTTCGATGTTATCGGCCGCGGCCCGGTGGGGTCCAGTGGGGAGAACGGGAGAGGTGCGACGCTCGAGTCCGGAGAGCCTGCGTGCGGCTCGCGCAACACCGCTCCTCGATGGCCGCAGACTCGAGGTTTGGAGCTCGAATACTGGAGGACAGGCTAGAATGTCGCTGGTGATAGGCCATCCGCTGAGTTCCGCCGTGAAGCGCTCCTACTTCTGGAGCCCGATCGACGCCTTTTGTCGAACCGCGCCCGAAAGCGTTCTCGGCCAGATGGCGGCTCGCAACGATTTTGACCTCACTCAACATCAACGTGACGCGTGGTTGACGCAGGCCGAGATACTCCAAGCGGCGCTCCGAGAGTATGAGGGCGCCGTCTTCCTCGAGTTTGCCATCCCGCGAATGGGCAGGCGAGTCGACGCGGTCGTCCTCGTCGGTCCTGCCGTTTTTGTCCTGGAGTTCAAGGTCGGAGAGAACGCGTTCACCCGGGACGCCATTCACCAGGTGACCGACTATGCCTTGGACCTGCACCACTTTCACGAGGAGAGTCATCAGGTTTGCATTGCGCCCGTCCTCATTTGCACCGAGGCCCGGGCCGGCCAGGTGAAGTGCCCCAAGACTGTTCCGGAGGGGCGGGTCCTGGACGTCGCGCTAACAGATGCCATTGGCCTGAAGGGAATCCTTGGGGACGTCCTCCGACTTGTGACGGGCGCACACATCGCCATCGATCGCTGGAGCGAATCCAGATACAAGCCGACGCCGACGATCGTCGAAGCCACGCTGGCTTTGTATCGAGGACACTCTGTGGCCGAAATCACACGCAGTGACGCCGACACTACGAACCTCAGCCGGACCGCCACCGTGGTCGGAGACATCATCGCGACGGCGCGCAAACAATCGCAGAAATCGATCTGCTTCGTCACCGGTGTCCCCGGCGCCGGCAAGACGCTTGTCGGACTGGATGCTGCGACCCGGCACATCAGCACGCGGGACGAACTCTACAGCGTTTTTCTTTCGGGAAACGGCCCCCTCGTAACCGTTCTTCAGGAAGCGCTGGCACGAGACAAGGTTCAGCGCACCAGAGAATCGGGTAAGCCGTGCCCGAAAGGTCACGCGCTAAGCGAGGTCAAGGCGTTCATCCAGAACGTCCATCACTTCAGGGACGACTGCCTCGCTGTCCCCGACAAGCCGCCCGTCGAGCACGTCGCCATCTTCGACGAAGCCCAGCGAGCCTGGAACCTCGAGATGACGGTCGACTTCATGAAGAGGAAGAAGGGCGTTTCCTCCTTCAGTCAGTCCGAGCCGGAGTTTCTGATTTCCTGTCTGGACCGTCATCGCGACTGGGCCGCCATCGTCTGCCTGGTGGGGGAGGGTCAGGAGATCAACCGAGGAGAGGCCGGAATTCGGGAGTGGTTGGAGGCAATGGCTCGTTCGTATCCCCTGTGGACGGTCCACGCGTCGAGGCGACTGGGGGAAGGAGACGCCGAAACTCGAGAACAGTTGGCCTCGCTCGGACAGCGTGGTGTCGTGCACCTGAACGATGATCTGCACCTTGGAGTCTCTGTGCGCTCCTTTCGCAGCGAGAAGGTGTCCCGGCTGGTCAGGGAGGTCCTGGATCTCGACGAAGAGTCCGCCCGGTCGACGCTCCGAGCTGTGCAGGGGCGCTACCCCATCACACTGAGTCGCAATCTGCAGGCGGCTCGCCGATGGGTCCGCGAGCACGCCCGCGGCTCCGAGCGTTTCGGTATCGTTGTCTCTTCGCAGGCCGAGCGATTGAAGCCCCACGCCCTGGACGTCAAGACGCCGGTCAACCCGATCCACTGGTTCCTCGGCAGTCCAGACGATGTGCGATCGTCCTACTACCTGGAGGACGTCGCGACGGAGTTCCATATCCAGGGGCTGGAGCTAGACTGGACCTGCGTGGTATGGGATGCCGATCTGAGGCGCTCGAGCGACGGCTGGGAGCACTGGTCCTTCCGCGGTAGCCGCTGGCAACGCATCCACTCGCCGGATCGGCAGAGGTACCTCAAGAACGCCTACCGCGTTCTGCTCACGCGGGCGCGCCAGGGGATGGTCATCGTGGTCCCGGAGGGTGATCCCGGCGACCCGACACGCGCGCCGGCGTTCTACGATGACACTTACCGCTATCTCAAATCGCTGGCGATCCAGGAGATCTAGTTCTGCAGCGCTGGCCCT